>JBBQGV010000125.1:0-15116 GCA_038323375.1 Chitinophagales bacterium | reverse complement strand
TGCGAGATGACTGCAAATTTTATTTTAGATAAGGCAAAATTCGCAGTCGAATACGGGTGATTCGGCGAAAATTTTAACGCGGTATAAAATCAAATTTGGTCAACTCGCGCAAACAGTACCCCGTCGCAACAAGTCTAATATTGGAATTATTGTTGATGCGAATGACCAGGAGCCTGAAGCCAGACGGGCTTCCATACGAGGGGTTCTTGCTTTTAGGTGTGCAAACGCTGTTCTTGAAAGGGGAACTCGTCAATGAATCCTTCAATGAACTTCGTCCCACAAAAATCGGAAAAGCAAACTTGCATACTTGGTTAGCCTGGAAACGCGATCCTGGTAAACCATTTGGGCAGGCAATTAATGCCGGTTATTTCAATTTGAACGCTAGTTCTATAAAGCTTTTCTTAGATTGGTTTTATGCTGTTTTTAAATTATCTACTCAGTAGAAATTAACCAGATCCTATGAAAATCAACCACCACCACTACCGCTCCATCTGGCTCCAGGACGCCACGTCTGGCCTCGTCCAAATCTTCGACCAGTGCCGCTTTCCGCACGAAATCGAGATCATGAATCTGCGCACAATGGAAGATTGCGCCCGCGCCATCCGCGACATGCACGTGCGCGGTGCCCCACTCATTGGCGCCACAGCAGCCTGGGGGATGTATTTTGCCGTGCGGGAAGCGCCGGATGGGGATGGATTAGAAGCGCATGTTCGTCAAGCAGCGGAATACCTGAATGCGACGCGCCCGACCGCTGTGGATTTGTCCCGGGCGCTGCAATTGATGCTCCGGGAATTGGACAAAGTAGAAGGCCGCGAAAACAAAATCGCGCAGACCCGTCAAACCGCGCAGTTCATCGCCGACGAAAGCGCTGAACAATGCCGCATGATCGGCGAACACGGTCTGCCACTGCTCGAAGCCATCAGCGCGGCCAAAGGCGGACAACCCGTTAACATCCTTACCCACTGCAACGCGGGGTGGCTGGCCTGCGTGGATTACGGCACGGCCACTGCGCCGATTTATGCCGCTTTCGACAAAGGCATTCCCGTACACGTTTGGGTGGACGAAACCCGTCCGCTCAACCAGGGCGCGCGCCTCACCGCTTTCGAGTTGCTGCAACACGGTGTGCCACATACCGTCATCACTGACAACGCGGGCGGCCACCTGATGCAGCACGGTATGGTGGATCTCGTCATTACCGGCACCGACCGAACCACGCGCTGCGGCGATGTGGCCAATAAAATCGGCACTTACCTCAAGGCGCTTGCCGCAAAAGATAACGCAGTGCCTTTTTATGTGGCGCTGCCTTCTTCCACCATTGACTGGAACATGCGCGACGGCGTCGCAGAAATCCCCATCGAAGAGCGCAGTGCTACGGAAGTTCAGTATATTCAGGGCTGGAAAAACGGCGAACTTATACAGGTGTTGCTGACGCCGCCGGGTAGCCCAGCGGCCAATTATGGCTTCGATGTGACTCCTGCGAGGTTGGTGACCGGACTGATAACAGAACGGGGCGTTTGCAAGGCCACCGAGGAGGGGTTGACCGGGCTATTTCCTGAATTTACCTAAAAATCAATTCTATGAAAAGCCTTCTTTCTTTCCTGTTATGTCTGGCAACAACAATCAGCTTTGCGCAAAAAGCCCCCCTCACAGGTTATGCCAAACAAATCAAAGCATTCGACGCTTATGTGGAACAAGCCCGCCAAGCCTGGAAAGTGCCCGGTCTTGCCGTTGCGGTGGTCAAAGACAACCAGATCATTTTTACAAAAGGCTACGGCCTAAAAGAACTCGGAAAACCGGATCCGGTGGACACCCAAACCCTGTTCTCCTGCGCTTCCACCACCAAAGCGATGACGGCGGTTTGCATGGGTATCTTGGTGGATGAAGGCAAAATAAAGTGGGATGATCCGGTAATCAATTACCTGTCTGGTTTTCAGTTGTATGATCCTTTTGTGACGCGCGAATTAAAGGTCAGAGACCTATTCATCCACAACAGTGGGGTTGGGAATTCAGACTTCCTCTGGGCAGGAATGAACATTTCTTCCGACGAGGTGCTCCAAAAAATGCGGTTCGTGAAACCCTCCTACTCTCTGCGTTCCAGCTTCGTTTATCAAAACGTTTTTTACCTCGCAGCTGGCCAGGTGATTGAAAAAGCGAGCGGCAAACCCTGGGCAGATTTCATCCGCCAACGCATTTTTGAGCCGCTGAAAATGACCCGTACCCGGCCCACGCGGGAAGCGGCTGCAGGCGATCCCAACCAAACCAGCCCGCACTACCTGGTAAACGGCAAAATTGAAGTCATCGAAAACACCAGTGCCGACCAGATTGGGCCTGCCGGTTCGGTGTGGTCTTCCATCGGGGACATGGGCAAATGGGTATTGTGCATGCTCGACAGCAGTAAATACGAAGGTGGCCGCCTGCTTCAGGCCGCCACTTTTCAGGAACTCTTCAAACCGCAAACCCTTGTTCCGGCCAATCAGTTTTATCCCACCCAACAACTCACCAAACCCAATTGGACGACTTATGGCCTGGGGTGGTTTCAGCACGACTACAAAGGCAAAAAAGTAAATTTCCACACTGGAAGCTTGGCGGGTGCCATTGCCATTCACGGGCAAATGCCGGAAGAACAAATCGGAATTTATGTCTTCGGAAATTTAGATCACGCGGAAGTTCGCCACGCGCTGATGTACAAAGCATTCGACCTTTTTGCCTTGGGCGGCAACCGCGACTGGAGCGCCGAGTTCCTGAAACTCTATGACGGCCTTCGCGAGCAAGGAGACAAAGCCGAAAAAGATTTTAAAGCAAAACGCGTGGTGAATACCCGGTCTTCCCTGCCCCTGGAAGCCTATACCGGCAAATATACCGACCCGCTTAACGGGGAAATCCAGGTTTCAATTTCAGACAACCAACTCGTTTTCAACGTCAATAATTTCGTAAAAGCCACGCTGGAGCACTGGCATTACGATACCTTCTACGGCCCTTATGAAAAAGCCTGGTATGGCAATGCGACTGCGCAGTTCACCCTGAATACTACGGGAAGCGTTGAAAAACTGGAGTTTGACGGGTTGGAGTTTAAAAAAACTCCTTAGTGAGGGCGTCACTTGCCCCAGCAATCGGATCATAAAGACAGGCCCCTTTTTACTCCCAATAATCCGGCTTCACCAGCGTCGAATTCGAAATCAGTGTACAAGTGCAACACTCCGGCGGGAAAGGAAAAGGCGGAAAACCCGCTACCCCGCAATAAGGATTGATCGTGTACGGCAAAAAATCAGAAGCGAGGACTTTCACGTGGGTCGTGTCTTCCGGTGCGGCATAAAAATAGCCCAGCACAAATTCATTCGGGTCGTTGATGTTCGTGATATTCCCCCGGATCGCGCCGGGAGGAGCATCAAAAATACTGCCGCTTTGGGTCAACAGCAAGGATACTTTATTCCAGTATTTGAAAGCGTCGGGCGTGAGGGTTTCCATGTACAGATTGAAATAAACGACTTCACCGAAGGTAATATCCGCTTCTTTTACCGCAACAAAAGGCTTGGCTGTTTCCCCCCGGGCGAGCAGGCTGCCGTCGAGTATCGGCAACAATTGATTGCCGAATGTCTGCTTTATATAACAAATATTGGTCGGATCGAAAGGCCCGCAATAAACCTCGTTCACCTGATACACATTGTCAATGCGCCACTTGAGGAACGGCCCCTGAACCAAATCAGTGGGGATTTTAACGCTGGTGTTTACGTAAACAAACTTCTGGTTGGCAATGGTAAAAAAGCTGCTGTCCGCTTCTATGCTTTGAGGCATGATTTCGGGTTTCGATTCATAAACTTTTCCGGCTGCTTCGATGCGCAGGGTATAAGTTCTACCCGAAGCACCCTGGATGGCGCTGCCGCTAAGCTGGTAGCTTCCGGGTTGGATTTCTTCATAATTCACGAAATTGCCTAAATCATCGCGGAGGGTGACGTTGGCACCAATCACAGGCGGAAAATTATCGCTCCGGCCTACCGCAGCAGTCTGCGATAAACGCACGAACTGATCTTCGCCCGACGTTGTCAGTTTCCCATCCACCACCAATAGCTTTTCCCCTTCCGTGGGACTAAACTCTAAAGCATCCACGCAGGATTGGAGGAAGATGCCACTTGCCAGCAGCATTGCAACGATTGAATATTTGTAAGTATACATCTTGAATCCGTTTATTTATTTAATAGGCAGTTTTTCAGTGGGCCGTTGGCTGTCGCACTTTAAAAGATAAAATTATACGATATTGCAGGTAAAGCCGTACCAATCACTGCCAGCCGGTAAACTTGTTGCTGGTTGAAAACATTGCGTTTATAAAAAACTGAAAAGGCATTGCTGCGGGCATAGAGGTTATAGATTGAAAACGTAAAATTGCTGCGATAGCCTTTTTCTTTGGCTGCTGTTTTATCCACCGTATAGCTGATGTCTAAGCGGTGGTAGTCCGGAATTCGCCCTTCATTTCGCAGCGAATAGTGAGAAATGACCACCCCGCCGACACTGTATCCGGCTTCAGCGGTCGTAAATGGCCGGCCGGTTCGATAGGTAAAATTGACGGTGAACGCATGAACCGGATTGACCTGCCTTTTCAGCGTCAGGTTAACTTGGTGGGGCTGATCGAAATTGGAAGGAAACCAGGCACCGCCGTTGACGGTTTCCGTGGGAAGAGCGTCACGGGTTTGCAACAGGCTCCGCGACCACGCGTAAGAAAACTGCCCACTCCAACGGCCTGATGTTTTTTTAATCGAGAACTCCGCGCCATAAGCTTTGCCAACAGCGCTGAGCAACTCGGTTTCTAAATATTCATTGATCAGCAGCCGGGGAATCTCTTTGTAAGCGACAATCCCATCTAAGTCTTTGTAATAAACTTCGGCAGATAACTGCCACAGGTTTTTTTGAAAATTATGGAAATAGCCAAGCGAATACACATGGGCTAATTGTGGGCGGATGTGCGTGTTGCTCACCTGCCAAAGGTCAACGGGGGTAGCGGCAGCGGTATTGGAAATGAGGTGGATGTATTGCCGCATGAGGTTGTAACCTGCTTTGATCGAACGTTCGGGACTCAATTGCCATTTGATGGAAAAGCGCGGTTCCAGGCCGCTGTAGCTTTGAATGGCTTCGTTTTTATCATAATCGGTGACGCCAATGATGGTACTGATCTCTTTGGGTACCCCTTCTTGATAGGTATAAACCGAACGCGGGCCACGTTGTATAAAGCCCGAATAACGAAGGCCGGCAGAAAAGAACAACCGCTCCGAAATTTTACCTTCTGTTTGCAAAAATGCCCCCCATTCGTCGCCCCGATCTTTAGGAAGCGACATCGGTGCCACGGTCGAGCTTTCGCCATACGCTTCTAAGCGTTCATCCCGGGGCAGGTATCGCGTCGCTTCCACACCGGCCATCCACTCCCAGTCGGCATTCGCCTGAAAAAAAACGCTTTGCTTCAGGGAAATATTCGTCAACCCGTTTCCAAGCCGCGAGCCATTGGTCGCAGCTTCTTCAAACAAACTGCTGGTGTATTTGCCCACAACAGCCCGCAAAGCAGCCGAAAACCGGTCTGAAAAAATAACGTTCCAGCCCAAAGAGGCATTTTGGTTTTTCCACTCGTACCCGAATTCTTTGGAATAGCGAAAGTAGTCGCTGCTTTGGAATCCGGTTAACGTAAGCGTTTGGCGATCAGTGAGCTTAAAAGTGAGTTTTGCTGTGAAATCGTAAAAATTAATGGCGCTGTTTCTGATTTCGTACTCCCGCACCACCTTCAGCATCCAGTTGGAGTAAGAAGCGCGTATAGCGGCAATGCCAGAAACGCGGTTGCGCCAGAGCGGCCCTTCGATGCTCAGCCGGCTGTACGCAAGGCCAATGCCGCCGGAGCCGTGGACTTCCTGGAAATTGCCTTCGCGCAATTGCACATCGAGCACACTGGAGGTGCGTCCGCCATACTGCGCCGGAATAGCGCCTTTGTAGAGGGAAACATTGCTGATGATGTCGGTATTGAACACGGAATAAAAGCCCAGCGCGTGCGCCGTATTGTAGAAAGGCGCGCCGTCCTGTAGCACCAGGTTCTGATCAATATTTCCGCCGCGCACATTGAAGCCTGCCGCGCCTTCGCCCACGGTAGTCACGCCGGCTAAGGTTTCAAGACCCTTGATCAAATCTGGTTCGCCCAGGAGGGACGGCAGTTCGCGGATGGTTTTTACACTCAGGTTTTCCACGCCAATCTGGGTGTTGCGCACATTGGCATCCGCGTATTTTGCGCTGACGATGACTTCATCCAGGCTCATTGCAAATTGCGCCAGCGCGATGTCTGCCTGCCCGTCTTTGAAGATTTCTAAGTTAATGGTCAGGTTGCGGTAACCCACCGATTGTACCAAAACCTGATGTTTGCCGGGCGGCAGGGATAAGTCGAAACGGCCATCTGCATCGGTAGCCGCGCCGCGCGCTAAGGCCTGCACCAAAAGTGTGGCACCAATAATGGCTTCTTCGGTTTGTTCGTCGTAGAGTTTCCCACGAAAACGGTATGCTTTCGCATCCAGTGCCGAAGCAGAGGTTGAACCAAAACTCAGTGACATTTCTGTGGCAAGGTTTCGATCGGGCCAGGTGTAGCGTCCGGCTTCCCACTCAGCCGCTATTTTTATGGCGTATTCTTTATTCAGGCTTTGCCGGGGCGCAATGACGATTGTTGTTTTGCTTAATAAACTAAATGCCAGGTTGTTGCCATCCAAGGCTTTGCGCAAAGCAGGATAAAACCGGTCGTCTTTGAACTGGATGTAGACTTTGTATTGGGGCACAATTTCAGGGTCAAAATAAAACTTCACCCCGAAGCGCTCCTGCCAGATGGAGAGCAAATCCACCAGACTGATGCCCCGGTAATCGCCGTTCACTACCGCGTCGTCTATGGAGATAAGTGCATCAGTAGTTGGCGGAATGCTGTCTTGTGTGACCTGAGCCGGAAGTACCTGTTGAAGGAGCGCGCACAAAACGACAAGGCAACAACTGCGCAATAGCGGGGCTTTGTTCATAAACATTAGTGTTCTTGTTACAAGAAGTGATTATAAACAAAGATGGGGTAATAAGCTTCGATTGGTGGGTAAAAACGGGCTTTTTTGACAAAATCGGCAAACTATTCCACGAATAATGCAATCACCTCATTTGCTGCGCCCGCCTGCTCCCACTGCACAAAATGGCCGCTGTTGGGCAGGAAAGCGAGCTTGCTTCCGAGGATTTTAAAATGCCCTTTGCGGGCAACTTCAAACACGGTCAGCCCTTTGTGGAGCAATTGATTGGGAATGAGTTGGTCGTTGGCACCAAAAATGATGAGGGTCGGTACCTTGATGTTTTGCAGGCGTTCGTATACCGGCTCATTGAGCATGGCCAGCACGTTTTGCGGAATCATATTGCAGTAATAGTCGTAAGCGTCCGGTGTATCCCGCAGTTTAAGGCGGTTTTCGATCATGAATTCCGCATCTTGCGGAAAGGCAAAAAAGTTGATTTCAAAATTTTTGCGGATTTGTTCTACTGAGGTTCCTTTTACGACAGCGGGAGTATAAATGGCTTTGAACCAGTTTGTTTCCGCTTCTGTAAACGTTTCAAACCCTGCCGGAGCGATCAGGATCAGCTTTTCGGTCAGGCTGGGCTGCGTCAGCGCCAGGGTTGTGGAAACCTGTGCGCCCATCGAGTGCCCCACCAGCGTTACGCGTTCTAATTTCAGGTGGCGGATGAATTCGATGACCGTTTCTGCAAAAAACTGCATCGAAAATGGATAAGCGCCTTTCGAGGATTCCTCGTAGCCCGGCAAGTCGAGCGCAATGCAGCGGTATTGGTTTTTCAACGCAGCGATGTTTTTTTGCCAGCTTTTTTTGTTGCTGCCTAAGCCATGAATAAACAACAGGGTTTTGCTGCCGGCACCGGCTTCGGTGTAGGCAATTTCGATGCCGTTCGATAGTTTCACAAACTTGGTGAGGGAATCGGTTGTCATGATTGGATTGAGTTGACGGTCAACATTGTTTTGGGTAAGTGCGGCGAACGCAGCAGTTCCAAACAAAGCAAAAATTGGCAACAGGAGCAGGCTTTTTGTTCCCGGCGTTTTTTTCATTCGATACCAGCCAAGCACCAGCAACCCAACCAGCACCGACGCCAAAATAGCCAATGCCGCAGCGATAGCCGGGTTGCGAACCGGTCCTTTCATATACGCCGTAAGTCCGCCGTAATAAATGGAAAAATGGACGACAATGGCTGTCACGGAAGCCAACACAGGGGCAGCACGCGGCGCTTCTTTGACGAAAATGCCAA
Organism: Chitinophagales bacterium; assembly: GCA_038323375.1. Classification (GTDB taxonomy): domain Bacteria; phylum Bacteroidota; class Bacteroidia; order Chitinophagales; family Saprospiraceae; genus JABWAJ01. The sequence goes on along the minus strand of JBBQGV010000125.1, from coordinate 6,824 downwards.
ACAAAACCGGAACGAATGCTGCAGAGAAATAGGCATAAACGCCATTTTGGGCAAAAATGCCGACGCTTAGGCTGGGGCTGATCAACTGGTACCACGATAGCAAAATCGCAATGCCCCCCAAAGCAATGATGACGGCTCTGTTGGTGAAAATCAACCGCTTGCCCCGCGCTTCGCCTTCACCGTAATGTTTGCCAAACAGCGGTTCGATGATGTCGGAAGTAATGGTGGTGGAGACCGACTGAATCAGGCCCTCCAACGTGGAAAGTCCGGCGGAAAGCAATCCCAGGATCACCAGCAGCCCGACATAAACCGGGAATTCCTGCACCACATACGCCGGAATGATCCCGTCTACCGGAAGCACAGCACCATTGGCTTTCAAATCGGGGAAACTAAGCCGGGCATAAAGGCCGGCAATCACTACCAGGAAGAAGAGGGTTTCCACGAGAATGGCCGTTATGAGGTATTTATTTACATCGCGTTCTTCCGTCAGCAACAGGGATTTGGTGATGATGTGCGGCTGGCAAACGATCGCTATGCCTACAATGAAATTGCAAAAAATGACTTCAAAAAAATCGCGGAATAAAAAACTGGCGGGGTTGGTAGCCTGGGTCAGCGCCGGATCAATGGCGTTGAGTTTATCTATAAAGCCGTGAACGCCCTGGCTGAAATGTTCGTAGCCCGACCCCAACAGGATAAAGGCCACGATAATCATCAATACCGCCTGAATCGTATTGGTGTAGACCATCGAGTTGGCACCGCCGAACATCATATATCCAAACACGAAAATGACGATCCCGATCAGCACATATAGCTCCTGCACATTAAGCGCGCTGGCCAAAACCTTGGTCATGCCTACACAAATCAGCACAATAAAGGTGATGAGCAGCAAAGATAAAAAGGCCATATAGAGCGAAAAGCCCGGGCTACCATAACGCTTGCCGATCCATTGAGCCATCGTGAGGGCCTTGACCGATGCGCCGTGTTTGCGAAAACTTTTGGTGAGGATGACCAACGAGATGAATAACCCCAAAGGCAGCACAATCCCCATAGCTAAAATCCCGCTCACCCCATACAGGGCAATGAACCCGGGGTTGATGATGAAGGTGGCCGCACTGGTAATCGAAGCCGCCAAAGACAACCCTACCGTGACCGGTGAAAACTGAACGCTGCCCAGCGCATAATCGGCCATCGAGCGGTTTTTGCGCGCACCACGGTACACGAAATACAAAATGACCGCAGCATAAACCAATATTAGGATTGCGGTGGCCAATACCATTTCCTGTGATGCCATAGTTTGATTCGCTTTGTTTGGACTGAATGGGGCGCCGGATTGCGCAAGAGATAAAGTTAGCTTTCTTCGCCTGGCAGGCATGGGTTTTGGGGTGCAAATGGAGCAGGGGGGTAAAAAAATCAGGGGTGGACTTTATGGGCTTAATGCAGGCGTGGAACTGTTTTTTGAGATTTTATATGATTGAATTTATGTTTTAAATAATTGATTATTAATAAATTGAACGTTTATTTCTTAGTTGCTTCAATTTTGAGTTAGCTAAAAAACAAGTCTTGACCCTTTCGTCTAAAATTTCCCGCAAAGGGCGCAAAGGTCTCGCTAAGGACGCTAAGGGGGTGTCCCGCTTTGCGGACTTGGCGTATCCTTTGCGGCCTTTGCGGGAAACAACCTCTCGCAAGAGCCACCAAGAAAGCATTTTATTACATTCAAAAAATCCATGTTTTCTTTTCAACACAAAAAAAGCCAAGTCCGGTACAGATTACCGGACTTGGCTGTGCAGCTGTCATGCTGCAACAAAAGCTATATATAGATGAAAGACCAGGGCGCGAGACCCAAAAAGACCAATTTAATTTTCGGTATTCTCTTCTTCCAATCTGATTTTTTCGCGATAAACGGCTTTCAGCTTCTTGTGTCTTTTCTGCACAGAAGGTTTGGTGAATTCCTTACGCGTGCGCAATTCGCGCATCACGCCTGAGTTCTGAAACTTACGCTTGTAGCGCTTGAGCGCTTTGTCAATGGGTTCGCCGTCTTTAATCTCAATGATGAGCATACTGGTCTTTGTTTTTACAAAAAATTTGTTGTTTGATCCTTACGGGGTGCAAAGATAGGAAGTAGCTTTTGAATATTTCCTACTTCCTTGAAAAAAAAATGATCAAAAGCATAAAGCTGCGCTCCGGGAAGCGGAAACGGGCTCGCCGCCTATTTCAGGATCCTTATCAGACGCACCGTGGTGCCGCTTTCCCCGATGATCCGGAATTGATAAGCGCCTGCCGCCTGTGCGGAGGTATTGACTGAAACGCGGACAAGGTTGCTTTCCAGGTTTTGAGACAGCACTAAGCCCCCGGCTGCATCGGTCACGTTTAGAGCTTGTGTCAAGGCTTGCGAAAACTCGATTTGGATGGCTTTACCGGCAGGGTTTGGATGCCGGTAATTGCGCCTGCGCCGGGATTATGGGTACGGTTTTCCGTCAGTTTATTGTCGGCCCAGTCGTAAGTGCTGGCGGTGCTTTCCGCCGTGGCGGAGGCTTATTTGCGTGGTTCCGTCATAGCCGTCGTAGTAAGTCTTGCTCAGCAATTCCGAAAAGGTAAAACTTGCATTGGGATCCGTTGGGAAGCCTGAAACAAAACCGCTTTGTGTCGGGCGACCATAATCGTCGTATTTCGTACCCATGCAGCGACTTCGTGCGCTTTGGTTGCCGTCTCGGAGGAAGACGAGCAGAGACTTGCTGGCGGCACGTTGCGGGTTCCAGACCCTAATGAGCAGCTTACGTATTGTATTTAGATACTTAATAACGAACATATTATGCCAGCGAGACAGATTTTATTCGTTTGGCGATCTCATTATAATTGGTGTCTTATTTTCGATTATTATCTTAGTTGCACCAGCTCTTTGTATCATTACTTGTTTTCCGATTTCTTGTAAACCTTTACTTTCATAAATTTTCATTGCTGTTGTAACATCAATGGCTTGCCTGGTCTGTTCATCAAGGTCAAATGTCAATGTAATAAAGTTTAAATGCACACCTAATGGCTCTAAAATTTTATTACTTTCATTTAAAAGATGTGCTTCCATGTCGCTTTGGTCGAGTTCAACAATATCAGCATTAATAAAAACCCCTTTTGCGATATCTTTAATTCTTTTATCAATAACCATATTTTCAGCACCTTCAAAAGCTTTGCCAATAGCTTCTTCGTTGTCTGCATCCGTATTAGCTTTTCCTAAAAATATCGAGCTGCACACGCTGAATAGTTACCGTGCACATTCATTCGATGTCCTTCTTCTTCCCGCTTCGCTTCAATTACGCCACAAGGTTTGCCTTCTACGAATAAAACATAGTCGGCAGGGCCCACATCGGTCAAATATTCTTTTACGGCAACCCCAATTCCAGCATTCAAATTTATCTGTTTAATGCTTTGAATAACCCAGCCGCTCCGCACAAGTGCCGAGTCAATGTGATCTCTTGCTATCTGTTCTGGGTTTTGGTTTGCCATTACTTAATTAAATTCAATTTTCAGTCGGTTAAGGAGGGGGGTTAACGTGCGCACGTTTCGAGCGCCTGAACAAAAATAAAGAAAATTATTGAATCCGGCAGCAAATCCATTCACCTCCGCCCCGCCAGCAAATACAACACCGCCATGCGCACCGCTACCCCATTCTCCACCTGTTGCAAAATGATGGAATGGTTAGAATCGGCGGCGGCGCTGTCAATTTCTACCCCGCGGTTGATCGGGCCGGGGTGCATGAGGAGCACCGGTTTGTCCAAGCTGTCTAAAAGGGCTTTGTTGATGCCGTAGTAAAGCGTGTATTCGCGCAGGGAAGGAAAATATTTGATGTCCTGGCGTTCGAGCTGGATGCGGAGTACGTTGGCCACATCGCACCATTGCAGGGTTTTGCGCACATCGTGTGAAACACCGACGCCGAGCGCGCCAATGTGTTGTGGGATGAGGGTTGGCGGGCCACAAACAGTGACTTCCGCACCGAGTTTTTGCAGGCAAAAAATATTGCTGAGGGCAACCCGGGAGTGCAGAATATCGCCAAAAATGGCCACTTTTTTCCCTTCGAGGCTTTCGCCAAAATATTCTTCCATCGAGTACGCATCCAGCAGGGCCTGCGTGGGGTGCTCGTGGGTGCCGTCGCCGGCGTTGATGATGTTGGCGGAAATGTGGTTGGCCAGAAAATGCGGTGCGCCGGGCGCGGGATGGCGCATCACCACCATGTCCACTTTCATGGCTAAGATGTTGTTGACGGTGTCGAGCAGGGTTTCGCCTTTGCCAACGGAAGAAGTGGAAGCGGAAAAATTGACGGTATCTGCCGAAAGGCGCTTTTCAGCCAATTCAAAAGAGACCCGGGTGCGGGTGGAACTTTCAAAAAACAGGTTCGCGACCGTAATGTCGCGCAGCGAAGGTACTTTTTTAATGGGTCGGTTGATGACTTCCTTAAATTCACGCGCCGTATCGAAAATGAGGCGAATATCGGCAGCGGTCAGGTTTTTGATGCCCAATAAGTGTTTCGTGCTGAGTTGCTGCGTCCCGCTCATGCTCTTCAGTCTGCTTTTGTTTTTTCAGGAAACAAAATCACGCGGTCTTCCCCGCATTGTTCGGCCCATTCTACTTTTACATAAGCCTGATCGAGCGCATCCACCGTGACCCCAATGAAATCTGCCTGTATGGGCAAATCGCGGTTGAAACGCCGATCTACCAGCGCCAGCAACTCCACGTGTCGGGGGCGACCGTAGTGGTTGAGGGCAGTCAGGGCCGCCTGAACCGTCCGTCCGGTAAACAACACATCGTCTACCAGGAGGACTTTTTTATCTTCTATGAGGAAATTCATAACGGTTTCGCTGGCCTTGAGCGGTTTGGCGCGTGTGCGAAAGTCGTCGCGGTAAAACGTGATGTCCAATTTTCCGTATTCCAAAGCCGGGAGACCGGCCAACACCTTCAACCGCTCCACGATGCGATCCGACAACCAGATCCCACGTGGCTGAATGCCTACAATGCAGGTATCTTCCAGCCGCCCAAACGTCTCGATCAATTGGCAGCACAGCCGCTCAATGGTCAGATTGAAGCGCTCGTGGCTGAGTATGACGCGTTCGTGATCCACCTTTTAGAAATTAGATATTAGACCTCAGATATTAGATGCCGGGCTGACGTCCATTGCAAGTAGCTGTGTCTATTTATTTAGGTCTGGAATTAAAGGTCGAAAGCAAGGCTTGCAAAGGCTCAAAAACCGGAGTTTACTCGCATAAATGACGATTTTTGGGCTGAGCATAACGCAGCTATCGGATTTTAAAACAGACCTTTACTTTCCTAACACTTTGCGCATCGTTGCCCCAATCTCCGCAGGCGAGCGTACCACATGGATGCCGCAAGCTTCCATGATCTGCATTTTGGCTTCTGCGGTATCGTCTTTTCCTCCGATGATGGCGCCTGCGTGGCCCATCGTGCGGCCTTTTGGCGCCGTTTGGCCTGCAATGAAGCCGACGACCGGTTTCGTGCCGTGTTCTTTGATGTAATAGGCCGCTTCGGCTTCCATCGTACCGCCGATTTCGCCGATCATGATGATGCCTTCCGTTTCCGGGTCGTTCATCAGCAACTCAACTGCTTCTTTGGTCGTAGTGCCCGGAATCGGGTCGCCGCCAATGCCAATGCAGGTGGATTGTCCCATGCCGGCCTTAGTGACCTGATCCACGGCTTCGTAAGTCAGGGTACCGGAGCGGGAAACGATGCCAATGGAGCCTTTTTTGTGAATAAACCCGGGCATAATACCGCATTTGGCCTCATCCGGCGTGATGACGCCCGGACAATTGGGGCCGATGAGCCGGCAATCGTATCTGTTCAGGTATTCTTTCACTTTCACCATGTCCTGCACCGGAATGCCTTCGGTGATGCAGATAATGACTTTGATGCCGGCGTCGGCAGCTTCCATAATCGCGTCGCCTGCAAATGCCGGGGGAACGAATATGACCGAAGTATCAGCGCCGGCCTGGTTGACGGCATCGGCTACGGTGTTAAAAACCGGGCGGTCTAAGTGTTGCGCTCCTCCTTTACCGGGGGTGACGCCGCCTACGACATTGGTGCCGTATTCGAGCATCTGCGTTGCGTGAAAAGTGCCTTCCTTACCGGTAAATCCCTGTATGATAATTTTGGAGTGCTTGTTGACAAGTACGGACATGTTGTTGTTTTAATTTTAGACTTGTTTCGGCAGCAATTATTGCAACAGGTCTATTCTTCTACAATGATAAAAACATCTTCATCCGGGCGCTTCATGTAGTATTGTTCCCGGGCTAAGCGCTCACGATTCTCCTGAATATCTTTGCTCTCCAACTCCGCTTTTTTTACTTCGACTGAGTAATACTCCCGATCCGTTTCCATCCGGTTGACCATTCTTTGCAGGCGCCATTGGGTGATGATGTCCTGTTTGTCAAAAAAGATCATCCAGAAAAAGAAAGCGGCCAGCACGACAAAATACTTGTTGCGCATGGGCTTGGGCAATTGCTCTAACAGCGGTTGAAGCGGATTTGGCATAGGTTCTGGTTTTGTATTTTTTACCACATAATATGAACGATCCCGTTGCACGGGACAAGTCATGGTAAAAAAATATAGCTATGTACCCATACTACTGGATATTTTTGTCAACATGACGTTTACTAAACTTTGAAAGTTTTCAACATGACGTTTACTAAACTTTGAAAGTTTAGTAAACGTTACTTCGGTTGATTGACGTTTACTAAACTTTGAAAGTTTAGTAAACGTTACTTCGGTTGATTGACGTTTACTAAACTTTCAAAGTTTAGTAAACGTTACTTCGGTTGATTGAC
>JBBQGV010000124.1:0-15144 GCA_038323375.1 Chitinophagales bacterium | reverse complement strand
TAGATTTCGTACGCGTTACTCACCCGTGCGCCGCTCTCACTAAAGACGAATCTCTAGCTGCCGCTCGACTTGCATGTATTAGGCCTCCCGCTAGCGTTCATCCTGAGCCAGGATCAAACTCTCCATAGTCAAATTCTTATGTTCCCGAAGGAACGATATTTTAGCTTGACCAATAAAGTTTGCCTGTTAAAATTAAACAGAGTTTGCTTTACAATTATCAAATTCTTACCTTCCACGACAGTGTCAATGAACTTTTTCCGCATTGCGCTAAAGTCCTGCATTCAGGGCTTTCGCATCGTTGCGATATTCTTCTGTTAAAGAACATTCAATTTTTTCGCTTGCATCGTTTTGCAAGGGACGGCAAAGGTAATTCACTCATTCGTTCTGCGCAAAAGTTTTTAGTGATTTTTTTTCACTTTTTTTTCAGATATTCTGCGCAGCCTCTTTCCAAACTATCATTCCAAATTACCTTTGGTTAAGCGCTCTCTTTCAAAGCGGACGCAAATGTAGAACACCGATCATTATCCGGCAAGCTTTTTGAGAACTTTTTTATTCTTTTTTTTAATCTTTTTCCAAAGCGCTGATTTTCCACCTCTTACAAAAAGGCTTTCCAAAAGCAGGTGCGCGCAATTCTAAAACCGTTATTTTTGCGGCGTTTTTTAACTTCAAACAGAACAACAACAATCATGAAAAAGCATAATTTCAGTCCTGGCCCCGCGATCCTGCCCGCAAGTGTCCTGGAGGAAGCAGCGCAAGCCGTAAGAGATTTCAATGGCATGGGGCTATCGCTGCTGGAGATCTCACATCGGAGCGCCGCCTTCACTGCCGTAATGGAAGAAGCAGTCGCCTCCGTAAATGAACTGCTGGGTCTAAACGACGACTACGCGGTCTTGTTTTTAAGCGGCGGGGCAAGCTCCCAATTCTTCATGACAGCCATGAACCTGCTGAATGAAGGTGAAACCGCCTGCTATGCCGACACCGGAACCTGGGCTTCAAAAGCCATCAAGGAAGCGAAGTTGTTTGGTACCATAGAAGTCATTGCTTCTTCCAAAGACAAAAACTATACCTATATCCCGCGTGGATGGAAAGTTCCGGCTTATGCCAAGTACCTGCACATCACCAGCAACAATACCATCTATGGGACGCAATACCACTGGTGGCCTGAATCTGATGCGCCGATTGTTGCGGATATGTCTTCCGATATTTTTTCCCGCCCGCTGGACGGCAAAAAATTCGGATTGATTTATGCAGGTGCCCAAAAGAACCTCGGCCCGTCCGGCGTAACTTTGGTTATCGTCAAAAAAGACCTCCTCGGCAAAGTAACCCGCGTGCTGCCTTCCATGCTGGACTACCAGACGCATATCGGAGAGAACTCCTTATATAATACACCGCCGGTTTTTCCGATCTACGTTAGTATGCTCACCATGCGCTGGATCAAAGCAAACGGCGGCTTAGAAGGGATGGAAGTCCTCAACCGGCGCAAAGCGCAACTTTTGTATGACGAAATTGACGCAAACCCCTGCTTCGAAGGCGCAACGGTGAAAGAAGACCGCTCGCTGATGAACGTCACGTTCTTAGCCAAAACCCCGGAATGGGAAGCCGATTTTGCAACCGCAGCCAAAGACGCCGGATGCTTAGAGATCAAAGGGCACCGCTCGGTGGGCGGATTCCGTGCTTCGATCTACAACGCCATGCCGATTGAGAGCGTGCAGGTGCTGGTGGATGTCATGCGGGATGTTGCAAAGAAAAACGGGTAGGCGACAAGGGGCGAAAGGCAAGGGGCAAATTGGCAAGGGGCAAATAAGCAAGCCCGTTTGCTCCTTGCAAATTTGCCTATTTGCAAATTGACCTTTTGCCCCTTGCAAATTTATCAATGCGGCAACCTCTCCCGCAGGGCGCCATACGTCCAAGTGCCCGCAATGGCGCTCAGCAACGTGATTGCTACCACGCCGAAGCCGCCGCCGATTTGCGCAAACAAAGGCCCGGGGCAAGCCCCCGTAATGGCCCAGCCTATTCCGAAAATTAGCCCGCCATAGATCACTCCTTTATCGAATTTTTTGTCTTCGAAATGTACGGGTTCTCCATATAAGGTACGGAGTTTAAAATGCTTGATCAGCCACACGGAAATGGCACCTACCACAACGGCGGTACCAATCACACCATACATGTGGAAGGAATGCAGCCTGAACATTTCCTGGATGCGGAACCAGCTGATGACCTCCGCTTTGACGAACGTGATGCCGAAAATGATCCCTACGGCAAGGTATTTGAAATTATGCCACCAGGGATGCTGCAACTCAGACTCGTTGGTACACATGGCGTCTGTGTGACGCATATCTTGCTGTATATTGCTGTTTTCCATCTTAACTGCTATTTAATCCATTGAAAAATAAGCGGCATCAGCAAATTCGTGCTCACAAATCCGCCAACCATAAAACAAATCGTCGCCACCAAAGAAGGCCATTGCAAGGTAGACAGTCCCATAATGGAGTGGCCGGAAGTACACCCGCCCGCATAACGCGTGCCGAAGCCAACCAAAAAACCACCCACGATAAAAAAGACAAATCCTTTCCATGTGAACAAGTTATCCCAGTTAAACAAATCGGCAGGCATCAACCGGGTGTAGTCCTGGATACCGTATTCCGACAAGACCTGACGGGTAGCTTCTGCAACTTGTACCTCATTCGGGTTTTGTAGGAAATTGACAGCTAAGAAAGCGCCAATCGCAATTCCTGCAACGAAAAACAGGTTCCAGATTTCCTTTTTCCAGTTGTACTTAAAAAAAGGAATATTGGCAGGAAGGCAAGCCGCACAAATGTGCCGTAAGGAAGATGAAATCCCAAATTTCTTGTTGCCGAGCAACAAAAGAGCTGGCACCGTGAGGCCAATGATTAACCCGGCAAAGGTCCAATGCCAGGGCTGCTTGAGTAGTTCTAACATTTTTCTGAGTTTAAAGTGTACACTGCTCCATGCAATCGAAGACATGAAGCAGCTTGCGGTCTTCAAGACAGTAATAGACGTTCATGCCGCGTTTTTCAGAGCGCAATAGTCCCTTGTCTTTCAGTTTAATCAAGTGGTGCGAAAGCAGGGATTGTTCCGTCGGAATGCCAATCCGCTCCTGGATTTCAGAAACTGCCAGCGGTTCTTCTGCTTCCAGCACTTCCAGAATCTTCAGCCGAACCGGATGTCCGATGGTTTTCAAAATTTCAGCAACCCGGTTGATTTTCTCCAGGTTGAGGTTCCTTTTTTTGGTCAATACAATCATGAGTCATCTCCTTTAAGCACAAATATATGAACATACATTCATATAGTAAGGTTGCAAAGGAACTATTTTTTTTCAAAAACTAATCTGCCGACCTATGTATACAAGCCCGACAATCTATTTTGGTCTGAAAATGTGATACTTATCTATTTTTAAATAAACTTTTCATTTTTGTAACAGCCAAAGAAGAAATTTTTTTTACCTTTGCCGCCACGTTTTTTAAGAGGTAAACTTTTTAAATTTTAAGGCAATGGACGCGATTAAATACGTACACGAACAACTGACGCCCAAGAAGGATTTTCCTAACTTCCGTCCGGGCGACAACATAATTGTGAGCTACAAAATTATTGAAGGCGATAAAGAACGTATTCAGGATTACCGTGGCGACGTCATTCAGGTGAATGGCGAAGGTGGAACCAAAACGTTCACGGTGCGCAAAATCTCCAACAGCGTTGGCGTTGAGCGTATTTTCCCATTCGCTTCTCCGAACATCGTTGAAATCAAGGTCGTGAAACGCGGCAGAGTACGCCGGGCAAAATTGTTCTACCTCCGTGGCCTCGTTGGTAAGAAGGCGCGCATCAAGGAGAAGAAATTCATAGCTCCTCCTAAAGCTTAAAAGCAGGATTTTGCTTTGAGAAAAAACCGGGCAATAGCGCATGGCTGTTGCCCGGTTTTCTTATTAAATAGTGTCTGTCTTTATAGTCCGATAGCTGCGTTATGCTCGACCCCAAAAACGGTCAATTACGCGAGTAACCTCCCATTTTCGGGGCAAAACACGCCTTGTTCTCGAACTCTAAAGAACAGACATGGTACTAAATAGTGTCTGTCTTTATAGTCCGATAGCTGCGTTATGCTCGACCCCAAAAACGGTCAATTACGCGAGTAAACTCCCACTTTCGGGGCAAAACACGCCTTGTTCTCGAACGCTAAAGAACAGACACGGGCCTAAATGGACAGACACTAAATAGACGGAAACCTTATTGATTTGCCAATAATTGCTGAAAAGCAGCTTTGGCTTTGCCGGAAACTAAGCTCTCCCGCGCTTCGGCGATGCTGTCTAACAGGCTTTGTGCGGGTTTGATGCATTGGATGGCCATGCCTGCATTTGCAACAACGACATCTATCCTGGCCGAAGGGCCTACACCGTTCAACACCTCGTGAAAAATCTGTGCAGCTTCGGCACTGTCTTTCCCGCCCGCCAATTCCTCTTGTTTCAGGCGCCGGAATCCCATTTCTTCGGGCGTTACCAGCGATTGCCCTTCGTTGGCATAAATGCGCACCTCATCTGTAAGTGAGATTTCATCGTTCCCATCTAAGGTATGAACCACGGCAAAACGGCGACCCGCTTCCTGCATCACGTATTGATACAGCCGGGACAACTCCAGGCTATAGGTGCCCAACACCTGATAACGGGGCTGAACTGGATTCACTAAAGGCCCAAGCATATTAAAGAAGGTTTTCAGTCCCAATTGTTTGCGCACGGGCACCACTTCTTTCAGAGCCGGATGGAACAAAGGGGCGTGCAAAAAGCACAAATTCGCACGGTCTAACTGCCGTTTTAAAAGGTCTGTATCATTGGTGAACCGATAGCCTAAAGCCTCCAATACATTGGAAGAGCCTACGAGCGCCGACACGCCGTAGCTGCCATGTTTGGTCACTTTATGCCCTGCGCCGGCCACGACCACTGCCGCGAGCGTTGAAATATTAAACGTCTGCTTGCCGTCGCCCCCGGTTCCAACGATGTCAACCGTTTCGGCGCCTTCCACATCAAAAGGGATGCACAGTTCAAGCAGGGCTTCGCGAAAACCCTGCAATTCCGGTAAAGCAATGGCGCGCATTTGATAAACCGTCAGGAAACTGGCCACTTGGATCGGGTTGTACTCCGCCCGGGCAATTCCCATCAAAACGTTTTTTGCTTCCTCGCGACTCAGGCGTTCGTGTTCGAACAAGCGGGATAAGATAGCTTTCATAAAGAATGTTGCTTTGGTAAGATTAGTTCGTGTCCGTCCATTTAGTCCGGTGTTTGTTCTTTAGAGTTCGAGAGCAAGGCATGCGAAGACCCAAAAGTGGGAGTTTACTCGCGTAAATGGCCAGTTTTGGGTCGAGCATAACGCAGCTATCGGACTATAAAGACAGACACTAATTCGGGTTTGTGCAAAAAGCCAGAAAATTCTCCAGCATCTTTTTGCCAAAAGGCGTCATAATGGATTCCGGATGAAACTGCACGCCGCGCACGTTCAGCGTTTTGTGGCGCAGCGCCATGATTGCCCCCTGCTCGTCCACGGCTGTTATTTCAAGGCAATCGGGCAGCGCTTCGCGGCGAACCGCCCAGGAATGGTAGCGCCCCGCCTGGAAAACTTTCGGTAGGCCCATAAACAGCAATTCCGATTCATCCAGTACTTCCACCGGAGTTTCGAGGCCGTGGTAGACCTCGCTCAGGTTTTCAAGTTGCGCCCCAAAAGCTTCTCCGATGGCCTGATGCCCGAGACAAACCCCGAAAATCGGAATTTTGCCGGCGTAGCGCAGGATCAGTTCGGGCATAATGCCCGCCTCAGAAGGCACTCCGGGGCCTGGCGACAGCACGATGGCGTCATAATTCGCCACCTCGTCGAGGGTAATTTCGTCGTTTCGCCGCACCTCCACCGGGTGTTTCAGGAGTTCCTGAAGGTAGTGTACCAAATTGAAAGTGAACGAGTCGTAGTTGTCGAGCACCAATATCTTTTTCATATTCCGTGTTTAAACCTACATGGTTTTATAAACCTTATAGGTTTTGAGCTGCAATAAGCGCTTTTTTCAGTGCGCCAAGTTTGTTATTCACTTCCTGAAGTTCGTTTTCTTCCACGCTGGCCGCCACAACGCCAGCTCCGGATTGATAAAACAAGGTATTGTCCTTGCTCAAAAAAGAGCGGATAACGATGGCCTGGTTCATGTCTCCGTTGAAAAAGATGTACCCGAGCGCGCCGCCATAAAAGCTGCGGTTTTGGTTTTCATAATGATCAATCAGTTGCAGGGCTTTGTATTTTGGGGCGCCGGAAAGCGTACCCGCAGGAAAGGTGTCGGCAAATACCTGAATGGGGTTGATGCCGGGAACGAGATCCCCCTGCACTTTTGATACTAAGTGGATGACGTGGCTAAAAAACTGGATGTCCTTTAGTTCTTTCACGCGCACGTTGGTGGCGTGGCGGCTGAGGTCATTCCGGGCCAAATCCACGAGCATGATGTGTTCTGCATTTTCTTTCGGATCGGCGATCAACTCCAGTGCGCGAAGGGCGTCTTCTTCTTTGTTGCCGCTGCGGCGGTATGTTCCGGCGATGGGGTTGACGCTGGCCACACCGTCCTTGACGACCAGCTGGGCTTCCGGCGAAGACCCGAAAATGTGGTAATCACCGCAATCAAAATAAAAAAGGTAGGGAGAAGGATTCACTGAGCGCAGCACGCGGTAAACGTTAAAGTCGTCGCCCTGAAATTTTTGTGAAAACTGTCTCGAAAAAACAATCTGGAACACGTCGCCCAAATAGCAGTGGCGTTTGCCGATGCGCACCAACTCCATAAATTCTTCATCCGTCAGGTTGCTGTGTTCTTCGCCCTTAAGTTGAAATGGATGCGTTGCAAAACGCTGGCTTTCAATGATTTTCTCCAACGCCTCCATTTTAGACGCTTCCCCTGGCGGAATGTTTTCCAAAATCACCATTTCGTCCTTGAAGTGGTCAATGGCGATGATGAAGCGATAGAGCGAATAGCGCATGTCGGGCACATCGAACCGGCGCTTGGCCGGATCAAAATGCAGGGTATCGAAGTACTGAACGCTGTCGAAGCCGGTATGTCCCAGCACCCCGTTGAAATTGGCGCCGACCTGGTTCGGATCAACCTGAAACCGCTGCAAAAACTGCCAAAGCGCGTCGGGCACTTGTTCTGCTTTGCGCCGATGAACCACCCCCCCGGGCAACTTTTCTACGATGAACCCGCCCTGCACAATAAATTGCGCGATCGGTTCCATGCCAATGAAAGAGTGGCAATCTTCCTTACTGCGAAAATCGTTGCTTTCCAACAAAACCGATTCCCGGTAGCAATCCCTGATTTTCAGGTATAAAGCAACGGGCGTTACCGTATCGGCCAGCAGTTTTTTTGTGCGAACATTCAGGCTAATCGCCCCAGATACTGTGGTTTCCATATTTTATGTGATATAAAAAGCGGCCTGCCGGGTGATCCGACAGGCCGCTTTGTTGAATACGATAAGCATAGCACGTCACGTCACCCGATGTTTGGAATGATTGTGCCCCCACCATGCATTATGCTGAAAATTGTGATTCATTATCAATTATTTCTTGCACCAACACAGGTGCGAAGCCGATTTTGTCCTATTATGCACCCAAAGATAGCCGCATTGTAATGAATGAAACAACCCTGATGTTCAACTTTTTTTTCGGATTTTAATGTTTCAATCCAAAAGGGCATCACCGGATCACCAATTTTTGCTGCATAAAACCTTTTTCGGTTTGAATTCTGACCACATAAACCCCTGTTGGGCAAATTGTTACATCCAATTGGTGCGTCATACCCGAAAGCGGTGCTTCCTGTAAAATACTGCCGCGCAAATCGAGCAACTGCACTTTCCCGCCGTCCGTATTTTCGGGCAGTACCAATTGCACGGTCGTCGTTGCAGGATTGGGATACACCCGGAATGTTTGACCCGATGGTTCCCGCACGGTTGTAGCGGTTTGTTCCGGCGACAGGTTGAGCGGGTCAAGCGCATAAACGTCCGATTCGTTGCGCAACAACAGCGCTTCCGTGATCAGGATGTTTTCCGGCCAACCGGAAGGAAAAACCAGGTGTCCGATCGCGCCACTGCCGGATATGGGTTGTTTCGCGGTGCGTACCATCGCAACGTACCAGGCATTTGCGCCAAGCGGAATGACCATTGTTTCTAAGTCTTCGTTCAGGTCGCCGGCCCAACTTTCGCTCACGTCAAAGCCAAAATCATCTGCCGTTCCACCCGTCATTTCGACCCGGAAGCCTAAGCCTGAAAAGCCTTCCACGGCATGACCCAAACTTCCCAAATCAAGCGCTATCCGCAATTCGTTGTCCCCGTTTTCTGTTTGGCGCAAAGCCATTGGCGTGAGAGATTTCGCAAAATCGGGGCTGTCGCCGCCCGATACAAAACTATGCGTTAGTCCCCAGTTTTGCGCAATGGCTTCATGATCCTGAATATTAATGAGGCCATTGCCATTGCAATCGGCGTGTTTGCGGTTGGTTTCTTCAATAAAGGTAAAGGTTGTGCTCCAGTCGGGGGCAAGCTCCGGCTGCCATTGGATGGTGGCATTGGGTCGCAGCGGCCCCGTTTTATTAAACGACAAACCCACCGCCCAATAGTCAATCACATTTACTAACCCATCCACGCGCACGTCGCCCGGCCAGACTGCCGAACAGAGGTCAACCGCATCCAAAAGTTCGACAAAGACCTGCGCGGTATCGCAACCGATGGCGTTGCAGATCGCATAAGAGAACTGTACCGTTTCGTCGCAGGCGCCACTTCCCGGAGCGTACGTCACCGTGAAGTCGGGATTCAGTGTAGCGGTACCAATGGCCGGTTGCGAAGTGAGGTAAACCGAAGTGAGGGTAGTCGCGCTCGTCCAGTCGTTTGCAAGCACGGGAATGACGACGTTGGCGCTGTACACCGTGTTCGCGTTGTCATCTACCGCATCGAGCAGGTTTTCAAAGACAGAGATGGTCAAATAAGTGGTATCACAGAAAAAAGCATCGCAAATGACAATGCAGACTGCCTCGATGCCCTCTTTGAGACCCGTATAATGGATGCAGTAGCCGTTTTCAGTATCCAATTCCACTGTGGCCACCACGTCGCTGTCTCCACAAAGGTTGACAAAAGTGGCTATTGTATTTAAATGACTGATATCTAAGCAAATTGTTTCCGTTTGTCCAATAGCAATGCTGTCGGTGAGGGATTCAGAGATTGGAGCAACGCGCAATTGGAGGTGGAGTGTGCTGTCGCAGCCGTTTTGGTTTTGCAGGACGACCTCGTAATCACCAGAGGCCGTGAAAGACTCGTTTCCAACCGAATACGTTTCGCCTTCCAGAATGAAAGCATTTTGAAAACCGGTAGAAACCGGCAAAAAGGCCAGTGAAATCGTAACCACCGAATCACACCCGCCCACTGCTGCCCCACTTAGGATTTCTACTCCGCTCGGATTTGCGACGTTGTAGGCAACCCCGTTTACGAAAAGACTTTCGGTTTCACAAATGGGGGTGTTCAGGTTAGCCGATGATGCCGGGCTGAGGTTGATGATGAAGGTCGAATCGCAGCCATTGGCACCGGTGATGACTTCGATGCCCTGCGGGTTGGTCAGGTCGTAAAGCGTGCCGTTCACGACAATCCCGTCTTCGTTGGAGCAGAGCGTATTGTTGAGTTCCACCACAACCGCTCCGGAACTGACCGTGAAAGATTCCGAACACTGGTTCAGTGCATTCCCAAAGTTGACCGAATAGGTGTTCGGCCCCCCGGGAAAAATGCGGATGTTGCGGCGCGTTTCCCCGGTTGACCACGCGTACGTGAGGCTGTCTAACCACACTTCAGGAACGTCAATGCCAGAAGAGCGGATGTAGAGCGATCGCGGGCCGTCAATGCAATCCCCGGCTGGCGGGCCTTCAAGGTAGAGTGGATCAATGATGTACAAATCAAACGTATCAGCAAGGCATTCATTGACCTGCACGAAGATGCGCACCAATTCCGGCGCTTCGGCGATGCCGTCGTCAATGGCCTGAATGGGCAGGTTGAAGCTGTTGCCCGCGACGCTGCCGCTGGCCGGGATGGCCAGGTAATCGCTGCCGTTTTCCGCAGTGCCGGCGATGGAATAGCTCATCGGGAAGTCGTTGCCGTCGTATCCGTCAAAAATAAACTTCAACGGATTCTGGTTGCATCCTTCAATGATTACCGGACTGCGCGGGTCAATATTGGTTTGAATGCCGGAATCGTAGGAACACAAACTGCCTGCTTCAAAGAAAATAGCCGAATCCCAAAAAGCGTCCCCGATGTCGGCGATCACCAAAGTCATGGTATACTGCTGGCAGGGCAAAACCGCTGCTTTTGCGGTAAGCGGCGTGGTATAGCCATTGTACACAGGATAATCCGACGAAGTCAGGAAATACGCCGAATTGCTCAGACTGCCCAATGGACTTGCACAATAAAGGTCCGGATTGACTTCCGAATGCGTGCCCGGCGTGCCACTGTTGATGCTGTTGATGGAGACCGGCAGGGTTGTTCCCTGCACGAGTGCCAGGTTGCGGTTGGCCGGCAATCCGTTCTCATCCGGGCCTTCCAGAAAAAAGGCAAACACGTCGTTGAATGGCGAACACACAAAATCCGGGTATTCTTCTGAGGCGAAGACATAGCGAAAAGAAACCGTGTCGCGCTTCGGTATGAACGTGATGCGGAACAGCGAAATGTCATGAAAATTGGCATTGTTGGACAAAGCCAGGATGCCCGGATGAAATGCCGTGCTGAAATTATTGGCGGAAGCCAGTTGCGACACGTGTTCGTTGGCACCGTTGAAGCCTACCCGGGACGCCGCCGCGCCAGTGGAAAGGATGAAGCCTTGCTCAATGCCGAGGTAAGGCAGTGCATTGTTGAAACTGGCTACGGCCTGCGGATTGCCCTCGAAAGCGATTTCGAGAATTTCCACATTGTTCCCCAGACAAAAATTAGCCAGCAGGTCTTCCGGACGGTATTCCGAAACGTCAACTGGCGTCACTACGAATTGTGCGCGCAGCGAAACGCTTGCCAGCAGGCAGCAGATGAGTAAAGAAAAGTTCAGTTTTCCAAGCATGTCCACTATGGTTTAAATCGTATAAAAATGGTGATGACGCGGTTTCATGCAATTGGAGGGTAGTCGTGCCGTACCGAACTCAGTTCGGCTTAATTTTCCTTAATTTTCGCCGAACGGAGTTCGGCTGTACAACTTGGCTACACGTGCAAAATCTTCCAGGCCAACTCTTTAAGGAGTTCTCCTTCCGGTTTGCCGGTAGCGTTGTAATGAACGCCTTTCGACTTCAGGTCGTATTCTTTCAAAAGGGTGATGATTTGCGCTGCCTTGGGGAGGGTGTAATTTTTCGCTGCTTCGCGATAATCTTTCAGAAACCAGGCAGAACGAAGCTGCAAAGTACGAAGTAATTCAGCTTCCGGCAAATTTTTAGCAAAGTGGAATGCATAAATTTTGCTAAAGAAGCCGTAAAGCGAGCTGACAACCACCACAGTCGGGTTTTTTTTGGGGTTGTTGGCGAAATACTGCACGATTCGGGTGGTTTTCAGGGCGTCGCGCTGGCCGAGGGCTTTTTGCAATTCAAAGATGTTGTAGTCTTTGCTGATCCCGATGTGCTGCTCGACGTGCTGTTCTGTAATTTCGGTTCCGGAAGGCAGGTTAATGGCCATTTTGTCGAGTTCGTTGGCGACTTTCGACAGTTCCGTACCGAGGTATTCGGCGATCAGATCGGCGGCGCCGGGTTTAATGGTCAGCTTGCTCCGGCGCAGGTAGTTCCGGATCCAGTCGGGGATCTGGTTGTCGTAGAGACCTTTTGATTCAAAAATGACCGCTTTTTCCTTGAGCGCTTTGCCGAAATTGGAATTCAGATTGTATTTGCCGTGTTTGTGGGCAATCACCAGCACGGTCGTTCCTGCCGGTTTTTCGAGGTAGCCCTGCAAGTCTTTCAGCGATTTCATTTCCTGGGCTTCTTTCACCACCACCACCTGATAAGGTGCCATCATGGGGTAGCGGCGCGCCACGTCGGTCACGGCCATGTGGTCGGCTTCTTTGCCGTAAAGAATGGTTTGGTTGAACGATTTTTCGCCTTCGGAAAGGACGTGGTGCTCGATGTAATCGGAAATGACGTCAATAAAATAGGCTTCCTCGCCGTGCAGGAAATAGACGGGGCGGTATTTTTTTTGCTTGAGTTCCCCTATGATTTGCTCGAACGTCAAGGTGGTTGCGGTTTGGTGAAAAGGATTGGGCGAAGGTAGGGAATTGTGGGAGGATGAGGTTGGGGTTTTGGAAAAAACTTACTGCTCGTCGTGGTCATATTTGGAATATGGGCGATTGGGCAGCGAGCCTTTTAAATGTGCGACCGTTTCCAGACGTCCGAGTTGTTTTTCAACCTTTTGGTTTTCATGCAGGATAGGGGCTGGCAGGATGATAATCTCCAATTCTATATCATGGAATCTTTCCGGCAGTTATATGAGTAATTGGCCGTTGATTGGCTTTTGGATTGTGCTTACTGCTTGCATATTTGCTATGTTTTGGATAAAGTTTCGTGCCGTAGGTACGCAATATAACTTATTAATTCAGCGACCTTTAAGCCAATTTTACAAGTCTTTTAACAGGATGCGCTCGCTGAACCGGAGTTCAGCGGTACAGCGAGTTCCTTATTGCGATGAAAGGAACCCAAAAACATTAATTGGATAGCCCCCAAACATTTTCAATTTTCAATCATCAATCATCAATTATCACCCCCATCAAATATCCACCCTCCTCCCTTCCTCCACCGACCGATAAATCGCTTCCACTACCCGAATGTCTTTCAGTCCTTCTGCTCCGGGGACTAAGTTGGGGGTGTTTTGCAGAATCGCCAGCGCGTCGTCGTCCATTTGCCGGGCTTGCTGGTTGGAGATAGATTTGTTCAACAATTTGCCATGAGGGTAACCCAGGCGATGCCGCCTAAGGATTGATAGATAAAGTTTCTTCTGTTCATTGTGAATGATTTAGGAAACAAGCAATTATCTAAACAATTGAATCATTCGTCCAAGATCGTTTGTTTTTACACGCCAAATCGTATTTCTTTACCTTATAGAACATTTATCAAACCCATACACCCGAAGTATTATGAAAAAGACCGCCTTTTTCCCGGCGCTTGCCTTCTCTTTGGTTTGCTGCATTAGTGCGCAAAGCCAATCTCTCAATAGTTATTTAGTCATTGACAGCCTTTTAAAAGATAAACAGTTTTTTGCAGCTCGGGATTTGCTTGATGCCAACAAAAAAAACCTGAGCGCCTTCCATCAACTGAAACTCGGTGCAGAAATAGACAACGTTTCTAATCAATTAGCCGCATCCAATGCTAAAATTGATGCCCTGATTCAGGGGTATAGCGATCAGTTGAATGACTCCGTTTTGTACCATTTATCCGACATCCGGCAATCGAATTCTGCCAAGCCGTTCGACTACCAAAAAGCGTCGGGAAATTCTTACTTAGCCTTCAACTGCTTAATCTTAATCCCCAATGCAGCCACGGTCAGCGTTACAAACGGGCTGATCCAGTTGAAAATGGCGTAAACGAAATAATCCATCGTTGGAACACCGAGCACGCCCGCATTGTAAGCGCCGCAGGTATTCCAAGGCACGAGAACGGACGTGACCGTTCCGCTGTCTTCCAGTGTCCGGCTGAGGTTAACCGGGTGGAGCCCTTTGTCTGTAAAGGCTTTGGCGTACATCTTTCCGGGAATAACCAGCGCGAGGTACTGGTCTGACGCAGTGACGTTGATGGCTAAGCAAGACAACACCGTGCTTGCGAACAATCCAAAAGTCGTGTGGAATAATTGCAGCAAAGCCTGACTGATGCGAGCCAATGCGCCAATGGCATCCATCACGCCGCCGAATACCATAGCGCAGATGATCAGCCAGATGGTGCCCAGCATGCCTTCCATGCCTTTGGCCGCAAAAAGGTCGTTTAGTTCAGCGTTGGAGGTCTCTACAGATGTTTTTGTGGTGAGGGCTTGCAAAACGCCTTTGTAGGCAGTGTTGAAATCCAGGGTTGTTCCCCCTGCTATTTTTACGAGGATATCTGGCTGTGCAATGATCGCTGCAACCCCGCCGAGCAAGGCGCCAGCCAACAAGGCAATCAGCGGTTCTGTTTTTTTGATGATCAGAAAAATGACCACTGCTGGTACGAGGAACAACCACGGACTGATGTTGAACGCGGCGTCAATGGCCGCTAATTTGTCAGAAATATCAGGCGATCCGGACGAAGTAATGCTGAATCCCATGATCAAAAACGCAATCAATGTAATGGTCACCGAAGGAACGGTGGTGATGAACATGTATTTAATGTGGTCGAACAAGCCTGCGCCGGCCATCGCTGAAGCTAAGTTGGTTGTATCGGAAAGCGGGGAGATTTTATCCCCGAAATAAGCGCCTGAAATGACCGCGCCGGCAGTCATCCCCGGGTTGATGCCCATAGATTGCCCGATGCCGATCAGCGCGATGCCAACCGTAGCGGAGGTGGACCACGAACTGCCCGTTGCTAAAGAAATGATCGAACAAATGACCAAAGAAGCCGCCAGAAAAATCGTCGGCGAAAGGATTTGCAACCCGTAATAAATCATAGAGGGGATGACGCCACTGATCATCCAGGTGCCTGCCAAAGCGCCAACCATCAGGAGGATCAGGATCGCGCCGGAAGTGGATTTGACGTTGTGCCCCACTTCCTCCATCATTTGCTTGTACGTGACTTTATTTCTAAACCCGACGATGGCCGCCACCGCTGCGCCGATCAGTAAGATGAACTGGTTGCTGCCCCCCAACGCGCTGTCGCCAAAAATGAAGATGTTGTAAGCGAGCAATCCGACCAGAATGATCACAGGAAACAGTGCCTCCCAGATACTCAGTTCTCTATTCTCAATAATCGGTTCCTGCTCCGGGAGTTCCGGCTTGATGTCTTCGCTGCGCATGTTGTTGATTTTTGTTTTGTTTAGGATGGCAAGATAGCAGGAAAAGTCTTTTTTTCAAAAATAGCAGGAATAAATGGGAAAACGCTCCCCCCCTCTCCCTCCCCCTCTCTCCCAGGGCAGACGCATTAAAACCCGAGCATTTTTTCTCGATAGGAGT
>JBBQGV010000123.1:0-15287 GCA_038323375.1 Chitinophagales bacterium | reverse complement strand
GAGCGACAACTTGATTGAAGTAAATGTAACAGCCATTTCGCCACCGGGCATTATGGGGAGCGGGCTTTGGCGTGTTGACCCGGCTGGATTATTTGACCTCCCATGTAGCAAGGAGGTTGATGTCAAGTTTTCCCTTCAATTGGGGACTGTTACCGATACTGATGAAAATGGCGTCCAGACAGATGTTGATAAGCATATAAGAAGGTACAGCACAAATGATTTACAAGGTGCTATAACCTATTACCTTGACAACACTATTAATGATAATGATGACCTAACCGACCAAGGATTGTCATTTAGCAAGATAGAAATGCTTGTTAAAGAGGCTCTTTGTGAGTGGGAAGAAAAATCCGGAATAAGTCTCAATTATTTAGGAGGAATAGACCCGGACGAACATTCAGATGATGATGATGAACTGAACGTAATTTATTTTGCAACTGCTGAAGAAGTGTTAAATATTTCAATGGGAACTCACACTTTAGCGGTAACTTCACTAAATATTGAGGAACAGCCTGGGTGCAGTGTGATTACAAGCGGAAGCCCAAATGATATAGTACAAAGGCATCCAATTGCAAAAGACTCATACATTGCGGTCAACCAAGATAAAAAGTGGTACGACAAGAATAGTGGGGGAGCTATTGATGGAGATGAGGTGGATATGTTTTCAATGTTTTTGCATGAAATAGGGCATTCGTTGGGTCTGAACCACTCGCTGGACCCAAGCCAAGGCACCAATGATACACGCACTATGTATCCTTTTATTCCAAATGGGAATGACGACAAGCATGAAGTTGATGATTGTAGTGCGGCAGGTGCTAATTACCTCGCCGAAACGAGTAGGGAATTATTACAAAATACTGTAACAACGGCTTGCATAGAAGACTATGCACTAAATGATGATAAATTTTGCACATTATCATCGGTTTCTCGCATCGATAGTGAAACTGCTTTGTTCAGTGTCACACCCAACATCTGCAAAGTCAACCAGCAGGTACTTGTGATGAACGAGATAAATCAGCCGATAGACTTTATTGTTTCGAACGCATTAGGTACAAAAATTAATTACTTCCGATTAGCGCCCAACGCTACAACCGCTTTAGATTTCCAAATCAGCGGTATTTACTTCATTTCAGTAGCCCATGTTGGTCAATTGTTCACTCAAAAAACAATTGTCCAACAATGAAAAGTTTCATCATATATAGCCTTGCAGCAATACTTGTATCTTGCAATGCCCAGCGGCATATAACTACAGATGGTTCTAACAAGAACTCATCACTTTTGAAATCAGAATTGTATTTCAATAACTGTGATAGTACCTTGGCATTCTTTAAGGCAATTATTATCAACAGTAATTCGGATAAAACCTTGAAAGCTGGACGTTTCCGAATACCTTACATAAATTCAACTTACGAATATACCAAATCACTTTTCCCGGAAAAGTGTTTCATTGGCATTTCAGATGAGGAATTAAAGAGCATTTTTGGACAAGGGATAAGGGAAGGGGATTTTGCCACTTGGTATGTAATGCAAAATATTAATAATCGACTGGCAATTGAAGTTTGGATAAGAGAGGGGGTTGTTGAAAAATTCAAGGTAGGTGCGAGTACCGTTGAATCAATAAACCCAACAAACAAGAATCATTGAATATTGATTTCCAAGCAAGAATGGGGGCTATCGAGAGTGATACTCTTGATAGCCCTTTTTCTTGAAATGGAATATAATTAAAAAATGCCACGAACAAAGCACTCACGCCCATGCCGCCGAAAGCCCAACCCGCAAGCCCAACGCAGGGCGGCACGGCGTGAGTGCAACCGTTCGTGGTAATCAAAATAAATAATTAACCCAATGCAATATAACAAAAAGGGAAGGCTTGCGCTTCATCAACGATTATGTTTTACAAGAGGAAGAAGAAATCGCTATCGGCAAGCTACGCTTAAAGATGAACAAAGATGGGGGCAACATTCTGCGGAATTATGTGCAGGATACCATTGTCATTGAGGTGGACTCCATTCTCGTGTGGCTTGCCCTGCTCGAAACATATTCCACGGATTATCGCTTGGCACGTCATTATTTTTTCACCGAAAATTACACAGCATTCGACGCTTTGTGGCTCCAAATCGAGACGAAATGTGACCTTGACCCGTTCACTGAACTGGAATATCGGCGTCTCGACACCGTATTTACCCTGATCAAACAGGAACTCCTGACAGCAGATTATTTGTCCCGACTCTCCTCCAAGGCGAAAGATCAATTGCAAATTACAGGCAAAACCTGTGACGAAGCCGGTTATCTCTGCCAGGTCATTCTGTAGAGAAATGGTATTGACTTCGAACCGGAATGTGATCTGATCGAAGAAAGAGGAGAACAAGACCCAGCCACGGAATACCCCGCTACTTCAGCCAGGTTGCGAGCATACCCCAATCCGGTCCGTGATATACTTACTGTGGAGTACGCCAAAAACATTCAACAAATTGGACAACTTCGGTTCGTTGACTTGTACGGCAGAGAAGTCCACAGCATGTCCCTGTCCGCATTTTCAAATATTACAAGTTTGAATGTTGATTCATTTTCACCCGGCATCTACTTTATAGAAATTCAGCGGGATGCAAATGCTGTGGAGCGGGTGAAAATTGTGATCACGCATTAGCGCTGTTGTGACGGGTTTATTAGACTTCGCGACAATAGGTTTTCCCGCCAGACAGGAAAACGCCCCTATCCAAAATCCGGCAAATTAAAAATAATGGCAAATAGAGAATCCGATTCCCTATTTGCCATTATTTTCTCAATATTCTTTGCTTTTATGAAGCAGGTCTTAAGACAGCGCTCTAAATAATTGCGCTTGCCGCAAAAGAAAGATCAAAAGCAGAAAGGTGCAAGTCGCCTTGCGGGGGAATAATTTCCTTGGATTGATAACTTCCTGATTCCGGCTTGCGATAAACCTCAACACATCTGCCCTGTAAATTTAGAATCCATACTTCCGGTATGCCCGCGTGCGCATAAAGTTTCAGCTTTACTTTTTGATCGTAACGGAGAGTGGTGTCAGACACTTCGATGAGCAGAAAAACATCTTCGGGGGCAGGGTGATGCTCCAGCATCTCTTCCCCGCCGATGGTTCCCTTCAGGCATTCTGATTCATTAATACTGCAATTGGGTAAATGTGACGTGAGGAGGGAAGGTTTTTTTTACCTTTACACCACTTTCCAAATAAAATTCAAATAAAATGGTCAACAGAATTCCCGCTTTGTTCCTGCTTGTTTTAATCTCCTTATTTTTTTCCAACTGTATGAAAAAAAACGAAGACAAGGCCGGTGCGTCTGCCACCGAGGCCAATCCGCTACTACAGAAATGGGAGGGCGCCTACAATGGCGTGCCGCCTTTCGACAAAGTGCAGATCACCGACTTCCAGCCGGCATTTGAAGCGGCGATGACCGAAAATCGCAACGAAATTAACGGCATCGCTACCAATACCGAAGCGCCTACTTTTGCCAACACCATTGAAGCCCTGGAAAAAACCGGTACGACGCTCAAGCGCGTTCAGGCCATTTACGAAGTTTGGAAAAACAATAAGAGCACCCCCGAACTGGAGACCATGCAAACCGCCATCGAACCCCGCCTCGCCGCTTTTGACGACTCGATCATCCAAAATGCGCCTTTGTTTTTGAAAATCGAAGCCGTTTTTAACAACCCGGCCAAACAAAATCTGACCCCCGAACAGCAACGCCTGCTTTGGCGCTATCACACGAATTTTGTTCTGGCTGGCGCCAAATTGGACGCCAACAGCAAAAAACGAGTGGCCGAAATCAACCAGCAACTCGCCGGGTTGTTTGCGAAATTCAGCCAGCACCAGTTGGCCGACGAAAGCAATAAATACCTCGAATTGACCAATGAAAAAGACTTAGACGGCCTGCCGGAAGACCTTCGCACCGCCGCTGCAGAAGCTGCCGCCGGAAAAAACAAATCCAGCGCCTGGGTCATCGCCAATACGCGTTCTTCCATCGAACCGTTCCTGACCTACTCGAACCGCCGCGACCTGCGTGAAAAAGCCTGGCGCATGTTCATCAACCGCGGCGATAACGGCGATGCCAACGACAACAATGCGCTCGTCACGGAGATCCTGCAATTGCGTGCCGAACGCGCTAAACTGCTGGGCTACCCAACCCATGCGCATTGGCGGTTGGCCGATAAAATGGCGCAAACCCCGGAAAAAGCAATGGCGTTGCTGGAAGAAGTCTGGCCTGCTGCGATCGGTCGGGTGAAGGAAGAAGTGAAAGATATGCAGCAATTGGCAGACAAGGCCGGCGACAAAATCAAAATTGAGCCTTGGGACTACCGCTATTACGCTGAAAAAGTGCGCAAAGCCCGTTATGACCTCGATCAGGACGAAGTCAAACAATACCTCCAGTTGGAAAAACTGCGCGAGGGCATGTTTTTTGTAGCCGGCGAATTGTTCAACCTCGCTTTTGCACAGGTGACGGATGTGCCGGTTTTTCACCCCGATGTGCGCGTTTATAAAGTAACGGACAAAACTTCCGGCAAACAGATCGGGGTGTGGTATTTCGATCCTTATGCCCGCGAAGGCAAGCGCTCGGGTGCCTGGATGACCGCATACCGCGAGCAGGAAACCCTGAACGGCGACATCACCACCATTGTCTCCAACAACTGCAATTTCATCAAAGGTAAACCGGGCGAACCAGTGCTGATTTCCTGGGAAGACGCGGAAACCCTGTTCCACGAATTTGGCCACGCGCTGCATGGCCTGAGTTCAAAAGTGACCTACCCGCTGCTTTCCGGAACCAACACGGCGACGGATTATGTGGAGTTCCCTTCACAAATCCTCGAACGCTGGCTCTCTACGCCGGAAGTGCTTCAAAAATATGCCCTCCACTACAAAACCGGGCAAGCTATTCCGCAGGCTTTGGTGGACAAAATCAACAACGCCTCTAAATTCAACCAGGGTTTTGCCACGGTTGAGCTGATTGCCAGCGCGCTGATTGACATGAAGTTGCACTTGGCCGGCTCTGCGAAAATT
Source organism: Chitinophagales bacterium (assembly GCA_038323375.1). GTDB lineage: Bacteria > Bacteroidota > Bacteroidia > Chitinophagales > Saprospiraceae > JABWAJ01. Next base: position 10,258 of record JBBQGV010000123.1, on the reverse strand, counting down.
GACCCGGACGCGTTTGAGAAAGAAAACCTTGCGGCCCTCAACATGCCGTCAGAAATTGTGATGCGCCACCGTACGCCGCAATTTGGCCACATTTTTGCCGACGACGGCTATTCTGCCGGCTATTACAGCTATTTGTGGTCGGATGTGCTGAGCGCCGACGCCTACCAAGCTTTTACCGAAGCGGGCGGCCCCTACGACAAGGCGATGGCCAAAAAGCTCCGCGATTATATCTTCAGCGTCGGCGGCACCATGGATGAAGCGGAAGCTTACCGCAAATTCAGGGGCCACGACCCAAATACGGACGCGCTGATGAAAAAGCGGGGGTTTAAGGTGGCGAAGGCAGTGAAGGGGTGATGGGCGGATTTGAAGATTTGAGGATTTGGCGAAATAGCCTATCGCAATAAATCCACACTCCCGGAAATTCTTTCTATGGGCTGGGATGTAAACTGATACGAGATCGAATAGAGGTAGGTATCAGCGCTGCAAGTTTTATTGTTGAAGGTGCCGTTCCACCGGTTCTGCGGGTTATTGCTTTTGAAAATCAAGGCACCCCATCGGTCGAAAATTAAAAATTCATAAGCCGCGAACGGACAAGTTGCAAATGGATAAAAAGTGTCGTTGACGCCGTCGCTATTGGGCGAAAAAACATTCGGAACATAAAGCTTGCAGCAAGATCGGTCTAGCGTTACCTGAATACAAGCCGTATCAGAACATCCGTTGAGGGTGCTCGTCACGCAATATTGGGTACTGATATCCGGAGCTACGGCAATCACTCCGGTTGTTTCCCCCGAACTCCAGAGGAACTCACCCGTTCCGGTTGCAGCAAGCGTGATGCTTTGTCCGCAGAGGGTATCCCGGGCACTAATCTGCACTTGTGGTCCCGCAATCACGCTTACCGTAAAAGTATCCGCAGCGGTGAAAGGAGCGGGTAACGTGTAAATGACGGCATACGTACCTGGAAGGCTGCTTTGCAAATTAATTGCTCCTGTATTCGCATCAAGGCTTATTCCAGCCGGCGTGGCGGTGAAACTCCCCCCGACCGAACCGCTGATAACGGGCAGCTGCGGGTTCTCCGAATCGCAATAGCTCAACGCCGGATAGCTAAACGCCGCATTGTTCGCCGGATCGCTGGTAATGGTCACTTCCGTTGAAACCGGCACACCAGGACATGCAGGTGATGCCGGCGGGATATAAGTGACGGTATAAGTCCCGGGTAAGCTCAGGGAAGGGTTAATGGCGCCGGTAGTGGCATTGAGGTTGAGTCCGCCCGGACTTAAAGTAAAAGAACCACCAGCAGGCCCAATCAATTCGACCGATTGGGATGTCGTAACCGTTTCGCTGAAAGGCCCCTGGTAAGCGATGGTTGCCACCGGAGCATTGATGATTTGAAGGGTTGTCGTAGCAGCCGTGCCGGGACAACCGGGCACCGTGTAGGTAACGATGTAGAAGCCGGGCGCACTTGCGGAAGGGGTTATGGCTCCGGTTGCCGGATCAAGGGCAAGTCCGGCAGGAACTGTGCTGTAAGTGCCGACCCCGCTACCCGTCAGGCTCACGTTTTGGGGTGTCGTGATATTGGTGCAAAAAGGGAGCCCGGTATAAGCGATTGAAACAGCATTGTTGGGAGACTGGCAACACAGGCCACTCAATGCAGCAACGGAATAAGTGGTGCTGTTTAGCCAGCAGCAATATTGCACATTCAAGGCATACAAATTGCCGCCTAACTGGGTCGTAAAATACTCAACAACCTGGTTGATGGTATTGCAGCCGCCCTGGTCGTTATTCAGGTTGCAACTGTACGCGCAAATGATGCCATTGTTATTTCCATTGGGATTGGCTACCGTTACCGGTGGTGCTGTTTGGATCGTATAATTCGAGGTGGGTACGCCGCTGATCGAAGTGGGGAAATTTCCGATATTACAATTGTTGTTGTTTTGACTGGAATTTAAACCCGCGCATACAAGACTTCCGTCACATTGCCGCTGAAAGATCCGCTGATCGTGATTCGGACAGGCTCGTAAGTGCAAATACCGATTCGGAGGTCAGCAATATCAACATCCACATTGATGTTGAGTTCCCCTCCATCATAATTGCTAAAAATGATCAAATTGCCGTTGGGATCACAGGATTGAGCAGCAGCGCGGTTGGGCGTGAATAAGAAAGCGAAAAGTGAGGTCAATAAGTGGATGTTGCTGCTTTTGAGGAAATTCGTGCAGAGCCGAATAAAAAGTTTCATGTCGTTGCGATTGTGGAAGATGAAAGAGGTGTTTTTATGTATTAGTAAAACAACGGATCTGCGTAACTTTTGTTTGCAAATTCGTCCCTCTATTATTCATCTATTCCTGAAATTTCATGGCATACCGGAAAAGGATCCACTCCAGGGTAAAAGCAGCAGGCAAAATTTGTAGCGGGGCAGTCTCTACGGATTCCTTTATGACACGGAGGAACACGGAGTCTCACAGAGTAAAGCCCCTCCGTGAAACTCCGCGTCACCCAATCATACGGCTAGCATAACGCAGCTATCGGACTTTAAAGCCAGACACTACACCACCACAAACTTCTTCGCATGCACGTCCACCACGTCTTTCCCATTTGGCAAATACGCTTTGGTTTTTTTGAATTCAAAGGCGTCGCCGGAGGAAAGGCTTTTAAGTTTGGCCAGCATAGCTTTGGTCAGGGTGCCGGATTCGGATTGCAGGGACGTCACTTTCCCGCCCTGGGTGATGTCTAAGTTGAATTTGAAAATCCGGGAGCCTTTGGCGCAGCCATCCACTTCCAACTCCTGGTGTTCCGCGATTTCTTTTCGGGTGATTTCTCCGCCGAATTTGCCGGCGAACATAAGGTAGGCGCCGCCAACAGGCACAGCGTCTATTGCGGATACATCGGAAGTCGTTTCAGGGTGCGCAACGGGGCTTGCGGTGAAGGAACAGGCGAGCAACAACACAGCGCCGGAAAGCAGGAAATTCATGATGTTTTTTTTCATTACCTTTTAATTTTTAGTGAATAAAATCTCCACAAACTTACCCCCGCTTTGAACCCAAAAAATGGAAAGAAGATCAACTACCGGCCAATGGATAGCAACGACCGATTTTGAAGAAAAAGCGCGAATCCGGTTGTTGCGCTACGACAAACGGGCGTTTGTCTCCTTGAGCTTTTAACTTTCGCGATAGGAATGTTAATTTGTGATTAGGTTTGCCTTGTAGCGCAGTATAAAAACATGAAAAATCACTACCGAATCAACATCAAAGAGTTATCCGTCCACCTGCTGTTCTGGATGCTTTACGTGGCGTCGGAGTACTTTGCGAACCTCGTTCACATGCACCCTGAAAAGAGCCTGCGATTTTTCCAGTCTACCTTCCTTTCCCTGCCAGCGCTGATGCTGGCCACCTATTTTATTGCCGGGTACGTCGTTCCCCGTTATTTAAAAACCAGCAAATGGCCACTGTTCGTTTTTTGGATTTTAGTCGTAGCCGCATTTGTCTTTTTTGCCCGGATCAAGTGGGCAGAACTGGTGAATTATATAGAAAGCGACCGATATTTCAAAATGCCCGTTGACAAAATGCTCAAAAACATCATCCGCGATTATTCCATCATCGCGCTGGCTGTTTGCATTTACATCATTGGCGATTACCGCAAAAAGCAACAACTCAACGAACAATTGATCAAAGCAAAAGCCGAAGCGGAAATCAAATTGCTCAAAGGGCAACTCCATCCCCATTTTTTGTTCAACTCCCTCAACAACATCTACAGCCTCGCCCTAATGAAGTCGAACCTGACCGCCGACAGCATTTTAAAACTCACCGAACTGCTGGATTATTTGGTTTACCGGGCGAATATGGATAAAGTGGCGTTGTCGAAAGAAGTAGACCTGCTCCAAAATTACGTAGACCTGGAGGAATTGCGCTACGGCGAAAAGCTGAAAATCGAGTCGGAAATTGCCGTTGGGAATCCCGCCGTCAAAGTCGCGCCGCTCATCCTGCTGCCTTTTGCCGAAAATTGTTTCAAGCACGGCGGGGTAGGGCAGGAAGGGCTGTTTCGCATTCAAATACGCTTACTTGCAGACCAAAAAAAGCTCGTTTTCCATCTTACAAACAGCAAAAAAAGAGGCAAGGATAAGACCGAAGTGAACGGAGGCGTCGGCCTTGAAAATATCCGGAAAAGGCTTACCTTGCTGTATCCCGACCGCCATCAGTTGAGTATAGACAACCAGCCGGATCACTACAGCGTCAGGCTCGAAATAAATTTCAGGGATGAAGACTTATAAATGCTTTATCGTGGACGACGAACCGCTGGCGCTGAACGTCATCGAACAGCACCTGTCAAAATTTAGCCAGTTTGAAGTTTGTGGGAAATCCACTGAACCGGCGGAAGCGCTCACCCAGATCAAACGCCTCCAGCCCGACCTGCTTTTTATTGACATCGAAATGCCGGAAATAACCGGGCTGGACCTCATCGCCTCCATGCAACACAAGCCGGAAATCATCATCACCACCGCTTACCGCGAATACGCCGTCGAGGGCTTCGAGCTGAACGTGCTGGATTATTTGGTGAAGCCGATTCCGTTTAAGCGGTTTGTCCAGGCTATTGAAAAATTTCTCGAAGAAAAACTATTGCATACTCCTGCACCCATCACCGAAAACCCTGCCTGCATTTTTGTAAAAGCCGACCGAAAAACCATCAAAATTGCGCTGGACGACATCCTCTACGTGGAAGGCGTGAAAGACTACGTGAAGATCGTTTTGGCCAACCAAAAAATCATCACCAAAATCTCCATTGGCAATTTTTTCAAAACCCTGTCCAAAGATCGGTTCATTCAGGTGCATAAATCATTCGTGGTCGCCAGAAATAAAATCAGCGCGTTTACCGCCAACGACGTTGAAATCGGGGATTTGGAAATTCCCATTGGTCGGGCGTATAAAGAGGGTTTTTTGAGGGTGATGGAAAGCTGGTGAGAAGCCCGGGACTTTATAAAAACGAGTAGGCGTGGATTAATTATAGTAGTCATCTTCAGGCAAACGAGCATACCTGCTTTTGATTTGTATTACCAAAGCGTGGTGTTTTTCTTCTTCTATTTCAAGGTTGTTTTTAAGCTGTCGTAAGCGCTAAGCCAAAAACGCATCCACCACCCCTTGTGCCGCCCCAAAAACCATCTTGTCATAAAAATAAACCGCACTTGACAACAACGATGCCTTATCGGCCAAAAGACTGGCTTGTGCAATCCACAGAGCCGTCAGCGTATAGCTCGGATGCAGGTGAAAAATGGGATTACCCCTGCTGTCTTTTCGCTCGCGCCGAGGCTCTGCCTCGCGTGTCCCTATTCTTCGCTCGCGCCGAGGCTCTGCCTCGCGTGTCCTATTCTTCGCTCGCGCCGAGGCTCTGCCTCGCGTGTCCTATTCCATGGGCTCTGCCCATGCCCTCACATCAACCACCGATACGTAAACTTCACCAAAAAAATATTATCCGGCTTCTGCTGCCCGTCAAAAACATTGCCGAACAAGCTCCGGTGCAACGGCGAGTCTAAGTCATCGAACGCATTGGGGAACGCCTGCTGCGACCACACAAAGTAGACCTCTGAGCCGGGCACGTATTCCCAGCGCACCACGAGGTTGGAGCGGAATTGCATGAAGTTGAAATCGGGTTTGTTGAAGCGGTAATCCTCCTGACCGTCGCGGTTTTCGTCAATGGCAAAATGCCCGGGGCCAGACTGGATTTCGCTGCCCGCGTAGCGGTGGAAGCGGTTGTCGTATTCGGCGTTCAACGGGTCGGTTACATAGCCAAAATTTTTATACAACGCCCTGAAAATGAAAGGCTGGCCGTAGTATTGCACCGTCAGGTCGGGCGTGATGTTGTAGCTGAGGCGGGCTGTCACGAAAAAGTTGCGTTGCTCCACTTCGCTGACGACGGTGCGCAGGTCGCCAGCGAAGGCTGTTTGCGCCACGAACTGATCCTGTCGCCGCCAGCTGCGCTCATAACCAGTGGACAGGCTCAAACGCATCGCGTCTAAGATCTGGTAGTTCGCGCCACCGCTGTAGCTTTGCACGCGCACCGTATTGCCAAAACCCCACGCGAAAAAAGTATTCGCGTTTAAGCTGATTTTTTTGCGGTTATCGGTTTCCACGTAGGCGTTGAGACCCATACCGGGCGGGCGGCGCAGCGAAGAACCGCCACGCAGGGCATTGTTGGAAATGTCGTAAGGATTCCAGGTGACCCCGCCTCCGATACTCCACTGGTTTTTGAAAAAAGCGTGCGCGTTGGTATTGAAGGCTGAATACAGAAACTGACCGCCAAAATCCCAGCGCGCCCAGTGGTTGTAGTTGATGCGAAAGTTGCGGAATACCGAAAACGGCTTCTGGATATGGTAGCCTCCCCAGGTGAAGTGGTTGATCTCATCCGCTGCCAGCAGGAAGCCGACGTCGTTGAGTTCCAGTTCCGGCGAACGCCAGGTGAGGCCCGTTTCAAACTTGAGTACCCCGCCTCTTTCGTCAGGTTTGCCGCCGAATTTTCCGATTTTAAACGTGCCGCCGGTACCGGTGAGGCCGGTGCGGGTGCTGTCCACAAAGAGGTGGGGCGCATTGGGTCGCTGGAAATAGTGGACAAACTCCGTCTGTGTGGCTAAGATGGCTTCCGGCGTACCTTCCACGCGGCTGAAAATGACATTGCCCCCCACAAACCACCAGCGGTTTTTCCAAAAATGCTGGAAGTCAAGACCGCCGGAATACGCATTCCGGTGTACAAAAGGCAGGCCCTTGTCGCGGTTCACCGCCGTAAAAACCCCGCCAATGATGGTATTGCCCTCCTGGAAATCCTGCATCACCCGCCCCATGAAGAAATTGGTGGTGGGTTCCACCAATTCTTCGCGGCGTTCGCCATTGCGGTCAATGGTGGCGTTTTCCTGCTGGGTGACGCTTTCCAAAATGCCCAGCGAAAGCCCTTTCGAGGTTTTGCCGCTGAATTTTGCTGCCCCGAGGATGGAGGTCTGCTGGGGCTGATCCACGTATTCGCCATCGGCCAGATTTGGGAACCCGTGCGGCGCGCCACCGATACGCCGGGAGTAGAACAACAGGTCGGAATCGTACTCGCCACCTGCATTGGAACCCGTGAGCTGGTAGTCGAACAGGTTGTTGCTTTCGACAAAAAACGGGCGCCGTTCCTGGAAAAAGATCTCGTAGCCGTCGAGTCGAACTGCACCGGGGTCGGCTTCCACCTGCCCGAAATCGGGGTTGATGGTGAAGTCGAGGATCAGGTCGCGGGTCACCGCCACTTTGCCGTCAAGGCCCACATTTAGGGCGTTCAAGGAGCCGTCGGCAAAGGGGTTGCCCTCCTGCGCTTCAAAATGTTCAGTGCGGGCCACTACGTAAGGTGCCAGTTCCACCTGCTTGTTGTCGGGTAGGTTGCGCAGGCCGTGCAGCTCGCCGAAAAAGCTCACCCAGCCGCCTGAATTTTGTGGAATGTATTGCCAGGTCGAGCGTTCCTCCTTCCGGAACATGAGTCGCTGCAACTGGATGCCCCAAACCGGTTCGGCTTGGTTGCCGTAGCGCAACTGGCTGAACGGGATTTTGATCTCCGCCGTCCAGCCCAGACTGTCAACATGCGATTTTCCTTCCCAAATGGGGTTCCAACTGGAATCCCAATAATTGCCGTTGTTGCTGATGAGTTCGTCGCCGCGCACGCCGCTCACGGAAAACGTGAAGGAAAATGCGGTGCGCAGGTCGTGGTAGCTGTCAATATTGATTTCGATCCAGTCGCCCGGAAATTCGTCGCGGCGGCTCATGCGGCGGACAATGCTGTCGGGGGCGCTGTCGTAAGCGCGGGTGGCGATGTAGAGGTGTTTTTCGTCGTAGAGTACTTTAAACTGCGAGGGCTGGCTCGGCGGCGTATTTTCGTCGGGCTGGTATTCAATGAAGTCGCCGCCCCATTCCACGGTGTTCCAGATTGGGTCGTCCAGCACGCCGTCGAATTGGATGGTCTGGCTGTCCATGGACTGGGTGAAGTATTTTTTCTTGACGATTTCTGCCGGAGGCGGCGCTTGGGCTGCTAAATGCGCGGCAAACAGCAGCATGATGCATGCGAGGAGTGATTTCATACAACAGTCGGGTTTGTCAGTGATTGATGTTATCTGATACAATTTACAGACAAATGTTGGGAGAAAGGGTTGCTTCAAGGGGATAACGGTACTTTAAGGGGGGATTAACTATTGTCTGTCTTTATAGCCCGATAGCTGCGTTATGCGAATAGGAGACATCCCGAATTTTCATCAAGTCGGTTCCGTACGGACCAAATATCGGTAGACACGGAGCATTTTGTATGGTTTTTCGTACCGTAAGTATGCAATATAGCGTCAACATTACGTACCTACGGCACGAAACGGGACAATTCGATGCTTTTTCTACCGACATTTCGCCCCGAAGGGGCGTGAGCTGGTAATTGAGCGCAGTCGAAATTTGTCGAAGGATGGGGCGTGAAAAATTCGGGATGATTCCAGAATCGGTTGGGCTACTACTTCCGAGGGCAATACAAAAAGCTCATTGATACCCAACCCACACCCCAAAAACCACACCGAGCACCGCCATCAAAACTAGTCCCGCCGTCAACGGCAAAATAAAGCGCAGCCAGCGGTCGAAAGGCACGCGGCACATACCCAGCATAGCGATGAGGCCCCCCAGCGCCGGATTGATCAGATTGGTCAGTCCGTCGCCGATTTGAAAAGCTAAGATGGTGGTTTGGCGGGTTAGTCCCAGCACGTCGCCCACCGGAACCAGCACCGGCAGGGTCGCCAGCGCCTGTCCGCTGCCCGATGGGATCAGGAAATTCATGGCCGACTGCACCATCGTCATCCCGACTGCCGAAGCGTAAAGCGGCAATTCGGTGAGCAGGCCCGAGAGGTAGTTGGCAATGGTGTCGTTGATATGCCCCATTTCCAGCACTTCTTTGATGGCGCTGGCGTAGCCCACCATAAAAGCGCCGGGCGCCACCACGCCGACCGATTTCAGGGCAATACTGCCAAATTCACTGCCCTTGAGCCGGTCAATGAAGCCGATGACCAAAGCGAGCATACAAAAAAGCGCAGCCAGGTCGCTGATGAACCAATGGTGTACAAAAACGCCGTACAGCATCACCAAAATTCCGGCAAAAAAGACCATCAAGACGAGCCAGTCTTTTGCCCGCAGGCGATAGGCTTCAATGGCAAGCGACAACTCAAAACCTGCTGTGTCCAAATCCGTAGCTAAGCTGCTGTCTGGATCGCGGCGAATTTTTTTGAAATACCGCACATTGTACCAGGCCAACAAAGCCAATCCGCAAAAACAAAGAATGCTGCGCAGCCAGGCCCCGGAAAACAGGGGCAATTGAGCAATTTTTTGCCCGGTGCCAATGGTGTAGGGATTGATTGGCGACAAGCCGAACCCTACGGTTACCGCTGCGACCGAAATGCCTGCCGCCAGCATCAAATCGCCACCGATGGCTAAGCTGAGCACGGCAGCAATCGGGATCATGGCAATGTTGTTTTCGTAACCTACAAAAACGCCGAGGCTGCCAAAGAGAAAAGTCATCATCACCACAATCAGGTAGCGGCGTTGCAAGCCCAGCTTCCTGACCATCGTACCCACCGCGTTTTCCACCGCTTTGGAATGTTCTAGGAAGCCGAACATGATGCCACTGGCCAGCACAATGAAGACAATGTCCACCGCCGTTTTAAAGCCTTTCGGCAAAGCCCGGAACATGTCAAACAAGCTTACCGGTGTCGCTTCGATGTATTGGAATGAACCGGGTTTCACCATGGTGATTCCGTTTTCCGTCACCCGTTCGTATTGCCCCGCCGGAATGAGGTAGCTCATGATGGCGGCCAGCGTCAGTATGCCAAACAGCATAACAGCCGGGTGCGGAACGTAATCGTACCATTTTTTTGTTCGTTGCATCGCTGAAGGATTGGGTTTGTTTACTTTTGTCAAAACGCCGCCCAAAGGTGACTCCTTTCCAAAAGGTGTTACCTTTTCGGATGGAAACGCCGCCCGAAGGTGACCCCCTTCCCAAAGGTGTTACCTTTTCGGGTGGAAACGCCGCCCAAAGGTGACCCCCTTTCCAAAAGGTGTTACCTTTTCGGATCAATGGTTCGTTAAAAAAATAAAGGTTTAGAAAAAGGCAAAACATGTAATTTTGATTTTCCAAATCAACAAACTACAGTTTTACCTATTATGAAAGTCGAAACAATCACAGGTGCAATATTACGAAAGATGTCTGACATAGGCAAGTGTCAAATGAAATT
>JBBQGV010000122.1:0-15514 GCA_038323375.1 Chitinophagales bacterium | reverse complement strand
AGTGTCGCTTTTTCCAGGCAATGCATTTTGTTGCTAACCGAAGCCTGTACCAAAAATGTTCGGGGGCGGAGGTTACCGACCATATCCAAAGCTAAGGGAGGCGGTTCCCCAACGAAGGGTAGGCGCAAAATACCACCAGGAAAAGTGGACAGTTATTATTTCAGCGACCCTTAGGGTAGCGCTGAACAGCGTCCGGCCGTACAGCACAATACATCACGATGAAAAGCAAAGAAGATCTGTTTCAACTCGTTCAGGCCATGTCGAAAGCGGAGAAGCGCTACTTCACCCTCGACGCCCAAAAAAGTGGCCGCGAAAGCGCCCGCTACCTCGAACTGTTTCGAGACATCAGCGACATGGAGGAATACGACGAGGCAAAACTCCGCGAGCGCTTCGGCAAAAACCTGCCGTCCGATAAAGGCTACCTCTACGATGCCATCCTGCGCAGCATGCGCGATTACCGCAGCGCCAATTCGCGCTCGGCACGGATCAAAGAAATGATCTTGGACGCTCGGTATCTTTATGAGCGTGGGCTTTACGGGCAAAGCGAAGGCCGCCTGCGCGAAGCCAAAGTGCTGGCCAAAGAATTAGGCGACCACCTGGCGCTGCTCGAAATCAATAAGGAAGAAGGGGAAATCGCTTATGAAGTAAAAGGGAAAAACTACCGGCAGGTTATCGAAGCGCTCATCCTCGAAAAAGAAGAAGAAGTGGCTCTGATGATGGAAGAGTATAAATACTTAGACAGTTGCTACCGGTTGCTGGGAGAACTGACCCAACGCTTTCAATACAATCACGATACAGACAAAAACAGGTTGCGCGAAAAATTTGCGTTCCTAGAAAAACCGGATGAAGCGGTAAAATCTTTGCAAGCTGAACGACGCTATTACCAGGATTTGGCCATGTACAACCAATTGCTCGGACAGTCGGATAAAGTATTCCTATACTACTCGAAGGTTATGGAGTGGTGGGACAACAACCCGAAATACAAGGACGAAGCGTTCTACCGCTTCATCATTGACGTATCCAACTTCCTTTATGCCCTGTTCAAAAAAGAGCAATACCAACACATTCCGGACTTGTTGAACAAACTCGACCGGGAAAATCCGGTTAATTTCCACGACCGCGCCAAATTATTTCAAAAAGTCAGCGTCAATAAACTCATGTACTACATCAATACCGGAGCCGTAGATCAGTTGGAAAAATTGGAACCCGACATCGAAGCGGGCATGAATAAATACGGCATCAATCCGGAGAGCGTCAGCGCCATTATTGCAAACCTGGCCATCGGCCTGTTCATCATCGAAAAATACCCAAAATGCGAAGTATGGTGCCGAAAACTCATCAAAAGTTCGGCTAAAATGAAGCCGAAATTAGACATCCAGAAAGGGATATATTTGCTGAACCTGGTTGCAGTGATGGAAACTGGTGACCTTGACAAGTTGGAAAATGCCATACGTTCTACGTCTCGGTTTTTACACCAGATTTACGAAGGGAAGACCGATGGATTTGAATTTTCAGTGGTTTCCTACATTCGGGAATTGGTGAATGCGCCTTCAGGCGAAACGCGAAGTATCTATGGGGCAATGAATAAATTTTTGCTCGAAGTCAAAAACTCAGCGCTTTTACCGGCACCTATCGGGATGGACGAACTCCTGCTCGCCTGGGTCAATCACAAAATAGAGCGTAAACCCATTGTAAGCTATATGCTGAAAAAATAGGTTGTGGTTATTTAGTTTATCCCGTTACCAACAATTCGAGCGACGTAATTTCAATGACGTCATTTTTTCTAATCATGTGAATAATGGACTTTCCAAGATTCAGGGTATGGCTGTCGCATTCTTTCGAATCATCCGGGCTTCGCAAGCCGATTTCAATATCGCCGACACCGATGACAGACAAGGTTCGATTAGGCCGGTTGTAGGTAAGCGTCCACTGATTTTTACCGGTGGTGGGCAGGCGCAGTCTGATGTTTGCAGCACGGCTCGTCACTGCTCCACCGCCATCCGGGGTCGGGTTTTCTTCAGTTGGAACTAGGGCGCTTGCGACCACTAACTGATCTTTTAACGCACCGATCAGGACGCCGTTGCCGGATTCGAGGGAATAGGATATTGCTCGGCCATTGTCAATCAGGTAGAGCGTCTTCATGTCTGAAGAAAGCGTAATAGAGTTCAGCATGTTCGTAGTGTAAGGTTTAGACGTTTTGTATTTGCCCTGCCGGATCAGGTGCAGGCTCGCCTGCGCCTCGGGAGAGGGCTCACCTTGAAAAAGGGCAATGAGTTTGTCAAGTATTGGCATGATGACAAGAGTATTATAGGTAGCGTATGTTCTTTTAGAGTCGGACTATAAAGACAGACACAGCGCCAAAAATAGCAATAAATTGTGTTAACAGTATGCAGAATGCCGATTTTTCAATGGGAAGGAATTGAAAAATAGAACGTGCTGCCTTTGCCCGGGGTAGATTCGGCCCAGATTTTTCCGCCGTGGCGCTCGACGATCTTTTTGCAGGTCGCCAAGCCGATGCCGGTACCCTCGTATTTCCCCTGCCCGTGCAGACGGACAAACATGTTGAAAATCCGCTCCAGGTTGATCGGTTCCATCCCAATGCCGTTGTCGCTTAACGCAATGGTGTATTGGCTGCTCTGTGGCGAAAAGGAGGACTTGATCCGGATAACCGGCGGCACCTCCCCCCGGTATTTGATGCCATTGCTGATGAGGTTTTGAAAAAGCTGCACCATAGGACGTGGAAACACCCGCAAACTGGGCAAAGAAAGCACTTCGATCGTGGTCTGAGTGCTTTCGATCTGGCTTTTTAAATTCTGTGTGGCTTCCTGCACCAAGCGCGAAAGATCCGTAATTTCCCGGTCGCTTTCCTTGTGGTCTAACCGGGCATAATCCAACAGGTCGTCGAGCAGGTGCTGCATGCGCTTGACAGCACTTTGGATAAACCCCTGATATTCTTTAGCTTCGTCGTCAAATTTCGATTCGTAGTGCCGACTCAGCAAGGTGCTGAACGATCCAATGGTGCGCAACGGTTCGCGCAAGTCGTGGGAAGCCACCTGAGCAAATTGTTGGAGTTCGCCGTTTGCCAATTGCAGGAGTTGGTTTTGGCCGTCAATGTAGGCGTTCTTTTCTTTCAGCACCGCATTGTTGCGTCTTTGAAGGCGGTATTGACGCCACAACAGCCATCCAGCCAGCAACAAAAAACAGGCGATGATGGCAATAATACTGGTTCTCAGGCGACTAATTTCCCGCTCTTTAGTCAGCACTACAATTTCCCGCTCTTTTTTGAGCAATTCGTAACTTTCCTTTTTTTGGCCCAACTCCCGCACAATGGCTTCAGAAAGAATGGAATCTTTCAGGTCGGCAGAACGGCGCAGCGACCGGATGGCTTCATTAGGGCTGCCAGCTTTTTCATACGCTTCACCCAGGATGGTCAATAATTCAGCTTCCCGGTTTTTGCTGTTGCTGGATTTCGCCAGATCCAACCCATCATTCAGGTGTTCGATGGCCTGGTTGAAGTCCTTTTTTTGAAGGTACAGCAATCCTAAGTATTTATAGCTGGCCACCAGACCCCAGACATCGTCGAGTTCCACCTTCAGTTTCAGCGAGGCGTTAAGATAGTCTAAAGCCTTGTCGTACAATTTCATCTTGATGTATACCGTGCCAACATTATGCAGCGCATAAGCTTCCGGCATCTTTTGACCCATTTTCCGGGCAATTTCGAGCGATTGCAAGTTATAACTCAGGGCGGCTTCCAGATCGCCCAGTTCTTCATAAGCCGACCCCATCGCGCCGAGACAGGAATAAAGAGCTTTGGTTGCTTTGAGCAACTGGCTGATGGCCATGGACTGTTTGTAATAAGCCAACGCTTCTTTGGGGTTTTTATGATAAAAAAACAGCGTGCCCAGTTCATAAAAAGCTTCCGCCATACCGGAAGAATCTCTCATCTCCTCGTTTCTGCGCAGGCAATCCAACCCAAAATCGTAGGCCTTTTTGAAGTCGCCCATCGCCTGATAGGTGGCAGAAATATTGCCGCTGATTTTGGCAATTTCTTTGAGTGAATTCCGGGATTTTGCCCAGTTCAGGTAAATAAGGTAGTTCTCTAAGGCTCGTTGATAATAGCCCAGCTTTTGGTAGTTGCGACCAATCAGGCGGATATAACGGTAATAAGTGGTGTCTTGCGGACTAAGGTCTTCGATGCTTTCCAGGAGGATGCCAAGCGATTTATTGTAGACCTCGTCTTTATAAAATTCATTCGCCCGGTTGAAGACTTTATTGGCGTCGAAGCGCTGAGTTTTCGGGGCGGTATTCAGGGAATCAGCTTGTCCAAACCCCGAAGGCACTATCCCGATTAGGAAGCAAAAGACAATCAATAGTTTTCCCGGCGGAAACCAATACCCTTGTGGTAGGTTCCATAAAATAAAAAAATCCTGCTTTAGAGATGGGTTGACCTTCATATATTACAAACCTACAAATATCGCCCCAATTTTTCGTTAGTGTTCGTGCATGTTTTATCCGTGCATTTACCGGATGTTCTGCTGGAATTTAGCCGTTTAGTCATTGCGCTTGATTTTATCTTACTTTTTCTGCCCAAAATTATCATCCTCGATACTGCCGAGCGTAGGCTGTACATAACACATCATCGGTTGTCACTCCCGTCAGGTAGTCTGCAACAGAAGCAAGGCTGTACGCGCTTTTGCAGACGCTCTGACGGGAGTGACAAAGTCAGGTAGGTCGTTAAAATAGGGCATTCCACTATGTTCATTTAGCCCCATGTCTGTTCTTTAGAGCTCGAGAGCAAGGCATGCGAAGACCCCAAAAACGGGATCCCCGCTCGGCAGGATGACCGGTTTTGGAGCCGAGCATAACGCAGCTATCGGACTATAAAGACAGACATAAAAAAACGGCCACCGCAAAAGATATGCAGTGGCCGTCGGTTCAGGGAATAAATCCCTTTTTAAAGTTTGTTCTTCTCTTAGAAGTCGTCGTCGTCCGGCCATGGTGGCGGATCGCCTTCTCCTCCTCCTTTAATCAACAATAATTGCTGTGCATCCAGCACTTCTTCACCTTGAAAATTTTTAAAGCGTGTCATAAAAAAAAATTTTTATAAAAGAATCGGTTTTGAAAAAGCGTGTGTGTGTGCTTGTTCAAGGTTGTTGTATGGATGCGGATGTAAAAGAACTTTACAGTCTGATGACTGTTGAAATGGTAACGCATATTTATCAAAAAAAATACATGATCATGGCGCTTTTCTTTGTTTTTTTTCAAATTTTAAATTTTTATACTCCTTTTAATGGGATGTCGGAACAAAATCCTGCTAATGGATTCACCCTCGAAATAAATACAATCAAGGTTAAAAACAATGCAGGGCAAATAGCCATTCAGGTACTGGATGAACAAAAAAAAGTTGTAAAACAGGAGTTTGCAACCATCGCTAACAAGCGCAGTGTTTTGATAATTAAAGGTTTGCCAAAAGGAAAATACGCTGTCCAGCTTTTCCACGATGAAAATAAAAATGGCAAAATGGACTTCAATTTTTTGGGAATCCCCAAAGAGGGCTACGGCTTTTCCAACGATGCTCGCGGCTTTATGAGCGAACCTGCTTTTGACAAGCAGTTGTTTACCCTCGATCAGGATCGGGCCATCCAGATCCGGCTTTCATACTTTTGATCAGGCATAGAGGCAGAAAATCTTCTGCCCTCAGCGTCCGGGCAGAAAATCTTTTGCCCCATAGAGAAGATCTTTTAAAAAAATCGCAACGCGTAAAATTTGCGGAATTAAAATGCCGTTTCTATCTTTACGGCTGCTTTTTGAGTAGTTTTATTACTCGATTATGATCGAAATTCTGATTTCTTCCAAAACGCGCATTAAATTATTGATGAAATTTTTCCTCAATAGCGATGCTACTGCTTACCTGCGAAGCTTAGAGAGCGAGTTTGGAGAATCTTCCAACGCCATTCGCCTCGAACTCAACCGCTTTGAAGAAGCCGGCATGCTGGTGTCGCGATTGGATGGCAATAAAAAGATCTTTCAGGCCAATACGGAGCATCCGCTGTTCAAAGAAGTACACAACATCCTCCTCAAGCAGATTGGCTTGGATCAGGTGATCGAAAAAGTCATCGAACGCCTCGGCGAAGTGAACAAGGTTTATGTTATTGGAGAATTTTCGAACGGCTTAGACAGTCAGGTCATTGACCTCGTTTTTATCGGTAACATTGAAATTAACTACCTTGTACACCTGATTGAGAAAGTAGAAACCCTGATCAAAAGAAAAATACGGTATCTGATCTACAGTGAAGAGGAATTTGAAAACCTCAAAAGCTGGGGATTGACGAAGCCTAAACCATTGTTACTTTGGGCAAAGGACTAACTATTGCAACCAATAACCGACATACAACAATCAATTGATGTAGCCATTATTGGCGCAGGAATCGTTGGCTTGGCAACGGCCTTCCAACTTAGTGTCCGAAAACCAGACTTGCGCATCGTCGTTATTGACAAGGAAGACGGGATCGCGCGGCACCAGACCGGCCACAACAGCGGGGTCATCCACTCCGGAATTTATTATACACCGGGAGGCTCCAAAGCCGAATATTGCCGAAAGGGTTACCGCATGCTGCTCGACTTTTGCGAACGCTACGAGGTGCCTTTTGACATCTGCGGCAAAGTAATTGTGGCTGTCAATGCCCGGGAACAAATTCAGCTCGACCAGATTTACCAGCGTGGATTGGCGAACGGTTTAGTGGGCATTCGGAAAATTAATCCATCCGAACTGGCTGAAATTGAACCCCATGCAAAAGGCGTCGAAGCCATATGGGTGCCCCAGGCAGGCATTACAGATTATAAACAGGTGGCGGAAAAATACCTTGAATTGGTGACCGATCAGGGCGGACGGGCTTTATTTGGCGCAAAAGTGCTCAACATCCGGCGCGACAACAATCAGGTGCTCATCCTCACCGAACGGGGAGAACTGCGGTCGAAACTCGTGATCAATTGCGCAGGATTGTATTCCGATCGGGTGGCCACGATGACCATCCCCGGGTTGGCTTTAAAAATTCTGCCTTTCCGGGGAGAATATTACGAACTCGTCTCCGAAAAACAACATTTGGTGCGCAACCTGATCTATCCAGTGCCCAACCCGGACTTCCCTTTCCTCGGCGTGCATTTCACCCGCATGATCAATGGAGGAATCGAAGCCGGCCCGAATGCGGTTCTGGCCTTCAAACGGGAAGGCTACAGCCGGTGGCAGGTAGATTTTTCGGAACTTTGGGAAACGGTGGCTTATTCGGGTTTCCGGAGCTTGGCCTGGAAGTACTGGCGCAACGGACTGGATGAATTGCGCCGCTCGTATTCAAAAAAGGCTTTTGTAAAAGCATTGCAGCAATTGATCCCTGAAATAACCGAAAACGACGTTCAGCGATACGGTGCAGGAGTTCGGGCAATGGCTTGCGATGTGGAAGGCAATTTGGCGGACGACTTTTTGATCTACGAACAGCCCGGCGTCATCAATGTTTGCAACGCGCCTTCGCCGGCGGCAACGGCTTCATTGGCGATTGGCGAGACCATAGCGCTCAAAGCGCTGCAACAGTTTAAGTATTGATGTTTTTTTTTGTGAGCCTGTTCGGGATTCCCAAACAAGCGTTAACTTTGCACGCTTTTGAAGGGTAATTCAGCGATCCTAAAGCATAAAATAACTAAAAATGGCAACTGCACTACGCAATATACAGATGGTAGATTTGAATACGCAGTACGACAAAATTAAATCCGAAGTGGATGCTGCCGTGCTGGAAGTTATTGGATCTGCGGCATTTATCAACGGCCCGAAAGTCAAATCTTTTCAGGCTGATCTGGAAGCTTACCTCGGAGCAAAACACGTGATTCCGTGCGCGAACGGAACCGACGCCCTGCAAATTGCCATGATGGCTGCCGACCTTCAACCTGGCGACGAAGTCATCGTACCGGCATTCACTTATGTGGCCACCGCCGAAGTCATTGCCCTGCTGCGTTTGCGGCCGGTGATGATAGACGTGGATCCGCAGACCTTCAACGTCACCGCCGAAATTATTGAGCAGGCCATTACCCCGGCCACAAAGGCCATCGTGCCGGTCAACCTCTTTGGCCAAAGCTGTGATATGGAGCCAATTATGGAAGTATCCCGCCGCTACAACCTCATTGTGATTGAAGACAATGCCCAGGCCATCGGCGCCGATTATACCTTTCGCGATGGCCACACCCAAAAGACGGGAACCATCGGCCACATCGGCTGTACCTCCTTTTATCCTTCCAAAAACTTAGGTTGCTACGGCGACGGGGGCGCAATCTATACCAACGACGACGCCTTGGCGGAAAAATGCCGGATGATCGCCAACCACGGCCAAACCAAACGCTATTACCACGACTTAGTCGGCGTGAACTCGCGCTTAGATTCCATTCAGGCCGCGATTCTCGAAATCAAACTCCGGCACTTAGACGCTTACGCTGCCGCACGCCAGGCTGCCGCCGATTTTTACGACAAGGCTCTTGCTGGCCTCCCAAACATCACAACACCAGCGCGGCAACCCAATTCCACCCACGTTTTCCACCAATATACCCTTGTGGTAAAAAATAACCGGCGCGACGCACTTCAGGCGCACCTGCAGGAATTGCGCATCCCAACCATGATTTATTATCCCGTGCCGCTGTACGCCCAAAAAGCTTACCGCGACGCCATGACCCATAAAATTGACCATTTACCAGTTACCGATGCGCTCTGCCATGCCGTGCTTTCTTTGCCGATGCACACGGAATTGGACGAGGACACGCTGGCGTATGTTTGTGAGGGCGTGGTTCGATTTGAAGAGTTGAAGAGTTGAGCGCGGGCAGAGCCGGTAGGGTGCGACCCTCGCGGTCGCCCAAACAGTGAGCGCGGGGCAGAGCCAGTAGGGTGCGACCCTCGCGGTCGCCCAAACAGTGAGCGCGGGGCAGAGTCAGTAGGGTTCGACCCTCGCGGTCGCCCAAACAGTGAGCGCGGGGCAGAGCCGGTAGGGTGCGACCCTCGCGGTCGCCCAAACACTCAACGAGCCACCAACAAGAAAAATTTGAAGATGCAAGAATAGAACGAACAACAAAATGAACTACTACCAGCACGAAACCGCGATCATAGACGAAGGCGCAACAATTGGAGAAAGCTCCAAAATCTGGCACTTCACGCACATCATGCCGGGTGCGCGTATCGGACGGGGTTGCAATATTGGCCAAAATGTGTTCATCGCCAATGGCGTCGTGTTGGGAAATAATGTCAAAGTGCAGAACAATGTCTCCATTTATGAAGGCGTTACTTGCGGCGACGATGTGTTTTTAGGCCCTTCGATGGTGTTCACCAATGTGATGAACCCGAGGAGCGCAGTGGTGCGAAAAAATGAATACCTCAAAACCGAGGTAGGCCAGGGCGCTACCATCGGCGCAAATGCCACCATCGTTTGTGGGAATGACATCGGCGCTTATGCGTTTATCGGGGCGGGCGCAGTGGTGACCAAAGCCGTGGCCGATTTTGCACTGGTGACCGGAAATCCGGCGCGCCAAACCGGCTGGATGAGCAAATTCGGACACCGGCTCCACTTTGATGCAACAAACCAGGCAGTTTGTCCGGAAAGCGGGGCGGTTTATGAATTGAAAAATGATTGCGTGCGGGAGCGCACAAACGATAAGGATTGAGAAAACATTGCTGTTGCCGGAATTCGGCAATGGTTTTTGAAGGGAAGAATTAAGCCAATTATTGTGTTCCAGGAACTGATTCAAAAAGAAAAAAAACTCTCGGTCATCGGGCTGGGGTACGTGGGGTTGCCCCTGGCGCTTGAATTTGCTAAAAAATTCAGCGTCATCGGGTATGACATCAATGCGAACCGCATTGACCAGATGAAACAGGGCACCGATCCTTCGAAAGAATTGGAAAGCTCAGCTTTTGACCACAAAGACATCGCTTTTACCGCTGACCCGGAACAACTCCGATCGGCTCATTTCCACATTGTTGCTGTCCCTACGCCCATAGACGAACACAAAAACCCGGATCTTCGCCCGCTGCTGAGCGCTTCCGAAATGGTGGGCAAAATCCTGAAAAAAGGCGATTACGTTATTTTTGAATCCACCGTCTACCCGGGCTGTACAGAAGAAGATTGCGTGCCGATCTTAGAGCGCCTGTCGGGACTGAAAATGGGGGAAGATTTCAAAATCGGGTATTCTCCGGAGCGCATCAACCCCGGCGACCGCGAGCACACGGTGGATAAAATTCTGAAAGTGGTGTCCGGCAATGACGCCGAAGCCCTAAAAGAAATTGCCGCAGTTTACGAGACGATTATTACCGCCGGCGTCTATAAAGCAGCTTCTGTAAAAGTCGCCGAAGCTGCCAAAGTGATCGAAAATACCCAGCGCGACCTCAACATCGCGTTTATGAACGAGTTGGCCCTGATTTTTGACCGCATGGGCATTGATACGCAGGAAGTACTGGAAGCCGCAGGCACCAAATGGAATTTTTTAAAATTTGCACCGGGTTTGGTCGGTGGCCATTGCATCGGCGTGGATCCGTATTACCTTTTGCATAAATCCAAAGAACTGGGCTATAACCCCCAGGTCATTACCAGTGGCCGGCGCATCAACGATGACATGCCCGCATTCATCGCCAAACGCTTGGTGCAACTGCTCATTCAGCAAGGAAAAAATCCCCGGCATGCGAAAGTATTGGTGATGGGTTTTACTTTCAAAGAGGATGTTTCCGACATCCGCAATTCGAAAGTAGCCGACCTGGTGAAAGAACTGATGCAGTTTTCTGTCAATGTCCACATCGCGGATCCTTATGCTTCCGCAAATGAAGTGGCGCACGAATACAACCTGACCCTGATAGACCAGATTTCCAGCGAATACGACGCCGTTGTGGTGGCCGTGGCGCACCGCCAATACCGCAACCTGTCACTCGATTATTTTAAAAGTATCATGAACGGTGCACCGGTTTTGTTCGATTTGAAAGGAATTTATCCGAGGACGGATGAGGGAATGATTTATTGGAGGCTTTGAGGGAGAGGGGGAGAGGGAGAGAGGGGGAGAGGGGGAGAGGGGGAGAGGGGGAGATGAATGACCTTCCTTATTCCTTTTGCGGATGCTATCTTTCTACTATCTACTAAAATCTATTTACTAAAAAATGGCCGCAACGCAAGCACATATCACCAATCAACTTGACGAGCAGGAAGCCCGTTGGTTTGCGGTATATACGGCATACAAACGCGAAAAGTTAGTCAGCAAGCGGCTGACGGAAAGCGCGGTCGAAGCCTATTTGCCTTTGCTGAAATACGTCCGGCGCTACGAACGAAAAGTACGGACGGTAGAGCTGCCCCTGATCAGTGGGTATATTTTTGTGAAGATTACCAAAAAAGAATACGTACCCGTGCTGGAAACCCCAGACGTGATCAATTTTGTAAAATTTGCCCGCAACCTCATCGCCATCCCCGAAGCCGAAATCAAAATTATTCAGCGCATTGTTGGCGAAGGTGCCGAAGTAGAAGTGCATCCGAATGAATTTTGTACCGGCGATGAAGTGGAAATCATTGGCGGCAAACTGACCGGCCTTCGCGGCAAATTGTTGGATGGCCAGGAAAATAAAAATTTGTTGATCGAACTAACGCATACGGGGTTGTCATTGCGTATGTATATTGCACCGGGATTGTTGATGAAGGTGTGAGGGGGGAGAGGGGGAGAGGGGGAGAGAGGGAGAGGGGGAGAGGGGAAGAGGGGGAGAGAGGGAACATGGGCCTGAGGTGACACCTTTCCAAAAGGTGTTACCTCTGTGAAACGAAAACTCCGAGGTGCCGCGGTGAAAGAACATGATGTTTTTGATAATACGGCTCAAAGAGGAGCCGACATACACACAGCGCGCCACACAGCGCCACACCAGCGATAAGTCCCTGCGACATATCGGCGGCGAAGCCATGTATGCCATGGTTATTGACGATTGATAATCAACCTGAACTCAACCATTAATTACTTGAAAACGAATGACTTCAAACATATAACTAACCTCTTTGCGCCCTTTGCGAGACCTTTGCGTCCTTTGCGGGAAACAGTCGCCAGCAAAGGAAGTGTTTTACAGCATTCATAAGTCCGTATTCCCATCATCAATCCTCATTAATCAATCATCAATTAAAAAATGCTCCTTGTTGATGTTAGGTGACGATACAACTCATCATTCTTGAAAAATTTCGCACTCATTGGCGCTGGCGGTTTCGTGGCACCACGCCACATGCGCGCCATCCAGGATACCGGCAACCAACTGCTCGCAGCCATGGATCGAACCGATTCCGTGGGCGTTATGGACAGCTATTTTCCAAATGCTGATTTTTTTACAGAATTCGAGCGCTTCGACCGCCACATCGAAAAACTAAAGCGCAGCGGCATGCCCATTGACTACGTCGCCGTCTGTTCGCCCAATTACCTGCACGACGCGCACATCCGGTTCGGACTGCGCCTCGGTGCCGATGTAATCTGCGAAAAACCGCTCGTGCTCAACCCCTGGAATGTGGACGCTTTGCGCGAAATGGAAGCCGAAACCGGCAAAAAAGTCTACACCATCCTGCAACTCCGCCTGCACCCCGTGATCATCAACCTGAAAAAACAAGTGGAGGAAGGCTCGGTAGATAAAATCTACGAGGTGGATTTGTCCTACATCACCTCCCGGGGCAAATGGTACTACACCAGTTGGAAAGGCGACGTCAGCAAATCCGGCGGCATCGCCACCAACATCGGCGTCCACTTTTTCGACATGCTGCAATGGGTGTTCGGGCCGGTACAGGAAAATGTCGTCCACGTGCACACCCACGACCGGGCAGCCGGTTACCTGCGCCTCGGAAAAGCCCGGGTCCGCTGGTTTCTCAGCATCAACGCGGATACTCTGCCCGATGCCGTAAAAGCAGCCGGCGGGCGCACGTTTCGCGCCATCACCGTAGACGGCGACTCGGTGGAGTTCAGCGAAGGATTCACCGATTTACACACCCTGAGTTACCGCGACATCCTCGACGGACACGGATTTGGATTGGAAGCAGCAGCCCCGGCCGTGCAAATCGTACACGAGATCCGCGAAAAAACGCCGGTTGGCCTGAGCGGCGCGTATCACCCTATGGCTGCCCTGCCCCTGAGCGCGCATCCGTTTAAAAGTAAACAATGAAAATATTAGTGACCGGTTCTGCGGGTTTTATTGGGTATCACTTGGCCAATGGCCTGGCAGCGCGCGGCGATGAGGTGGTCGGCCTTGATGTCCTCAACGACTATTACGACGTCAACCTGAAACTCGCCCGCCTGCAGGAAGCCGGCTTCGAAGTGATGGATTTTCAATACAACACCCTCGTTACCAGCCAAAAATATCCAAACCACCGCTTTGTCAAATTAGCGCTCGAAGACCACGAAGCCCTGTTGGCCCTGCTGGAACACGAACACTTCGACGCCGTGTGCAATTTGGCCGCCCAAGCGGGGGTGCGTTACAGCATCACCAATCCACGGGCTTATATTGACAGCAACATCGTCGGGTTTGCCAACCTGCTCGAAGCTTGCCGGCATACCGGTGTCCAACACCTGGTTTTTGCCAGCAGCTCCAGCGTTTACGGCCTGAACGAAAACATGCCTTTTTCTACGTCCGACAACGTGGATCACCCCATTTCACTCTACGCGGCCAGCAAAAAAAGCAACGAATTGATGGCGCATACGTATAGCCATTTGTTTGGACTACCGACGACGGGCCTGCGCTTTTTTACGGTCTACGGCCCCTGGGGGCGACCGGATATGGCCTTGTTTTTGTTCACCAAAGCGATCCTCGAAGACCAGCCCATCTCGGTATACAACCACGGCGAAATGGTGCGCGATTTTACTTATATTGACGACATTGTAGAAGGTATTGTCCGGGTATTGAACCACCCGCCGGCCAGCGACCCCGATTGGAGCGGCAAGGCGCCAAACCCGTCCGGCTCTAAAGCGCCCTACAAAATCTACAACATCGGCAACAACAACCCCGTTCGCCTGATGGATTTCATCAGCGCCATCGAGCAAAACTTAGGCATCACGGCGAAAAAAGAATTCCTCCCGATGCAGCCCGGCGACGTGGCTGCTACCTACGCAGACGTGTCGGACTTAGTTCGAGATTTGGGGTATAAACCGGAAACGACGGTGCAGGATGGGATTTTATATTTTGTAAAGTGGTATCGGGAATATTATGTACATTAGTTCCAAATTAGTGGCTATTTACCACTTGTAAGTGGAACTAAGTGTGGCTATGGATTAGGCCGGACTAAAGCCCGCGAAACAAAGTGCTGACGAGGCGTAGGGTGCGCGCTGCTTCGTTTCGCGGGCTTCAGTCCGCTTCCTGTAGCATGGAACTTATTTACCACAGCTACCCCGTTGCGCGGGATAAATTAGGTTAGATAGTTACCATAAATTAGCTGTTTTATAGCTCACAGGCAAAAATTAGTGATCATGATCGCTCAAAATGAATTGCTTCAGCGCATCACCATAAATCCATTATTGTGTGGAGGACGCCCCACTATTCGTGGAATGCGCATCCGGCTTACTGATATTTTGGAACTACTTGGTCATGGCTTGAGCGCAGCGCAAATCCTTGAGGAATTACCGGATCTTGAATCTAAAGATATTCAAGCTTGCCTTTTATATGTGGCTCAAAGATTTGATCATCCAGTAATTGTGGCTTCTTCCTCTTCTCCTTCTCCTTCTCCAGCTTGATAATCAATGCTAAGCTTCCTCAGAAAAAAACATACCCTCGCCACCGACTACTCCGGCATCCTCACGGACATCCACGCCCACCTCATTCCGGGCATTGATGATGGTCCGAAGGAGATGGAAGAGTCGCTCCAATTGATCCGGGAACTGGAATCGCTGGGCTACCGACGCCTGACCGCCACGCCCCACGTCATGTCGGACTATTACCCCAATAGCCGCGATTTCATTTTGGATAGTCACCAAAAATTGGTCGCCGCCGTAAAAAAAGCCGGCATTGGCGTAGAAATCGGCGTTGCAGCAGAGTACTACATGGACAGCCAGTTTTTGGCGGTCATCGAAAACGACCAGGTGCTGACCCTGCCCGGCAACCAGGTGCTGATGGAGATGTCTTTCGTGTCGCCGCCGCCCAACCTGTACCACTTTATTTTCCGGCTCCAAACCAAAAATTACCAGCCTGTGTTGGCGCACCCCGAACGCTACCTGTTTTTGAAAAAGAATTTTTCAGAATACGAACGCCTGAAAGAATACGGCGTCCGGTTTCAATTGAACCTCATGTCCCTGACCGGCCACTACGGTGCCCCGGTAGCACACATGGCCTGGAAACTCTTGAAAAACAACATGATTGATTACCTCGGCACGGACGTCCACCACCTCCGCCACGTGGAAATCCTGAAAGAAGCGCTCCGGGATAAACGCATCGCGCAAACCGTGGCGGAATATGGGTTTTTGAATGCGGAGCTGGCATAGGCGTCGGACACCTTCGAAGGTGTCC
>JBBQGV010000121.1:0-15518 GCA_038323375.1 Chitinophagales bacterium | reverse complement strand
GCCGCTACCGGCGGTGTAATTGGGTACAACACCAGCAGCCAGATCCGAAGCCTGAATGCTGCCGTCCTGAATATGGCTGGAATTAATCGAATTTGTGGCCACGCCGAGCGGGTTTGCCGCCGTGCCATTCCCGCTAAGGGTTGCCGCGGTTTGCACCACCTGACTGCCCCAGTTGTCGGGCGTACTTCCGGTAGAAACCGTGCCGGGTGCCCATGCACTGCCATTCCATTGCAGCACTTGCCCGTTTGAAGCGCCCGACTGAGCAATTTTATCGCCGGAAACCGCGCCGTTGGCCAATTCGTTGTTGCCCACTGCACCGGAATTGATTTGCAAGTTGTTGTACGTGCCGTTCACATCGCCGCTAAAGCCGGTACTTTGAGTCAAATCATCGGCGGCGTTGGTATCGCCGGTGTTGACGATCTGGTTGCCGCTGAGGTTGATTCCTGTGCCTGCCGTGTAGGTCGTGCCGGTAGGTAAAGTCACTGAGTTGCCGCCGGAAATAGACAACTGCGCGCCATTGACGGACAGCGTTTGCGCATCGGTATTCGCATCGTTTTGCGGAACCCATGAAGTGCCGTTCCATTTCAGGGTTTGCCCTGGAGCAGCATTTTGTTGCGCAATGTTGAGCGGATTGGCTAAGGTGCCTTCCCCATTGAGCGATGCACCGGTTTGTACTACCTGGTTGCCCCAGTTGTCGGCTGAGCCACCCGCAGGAAGGGTGACAGCGTTGCCATTGGAAATAGACAATTGTAACCCGCTGAGCGACAGCGTTTGTAACTCATTCGTTGGGTTTGCATCGGCGTCATTCACTTCATCCGTCACGCTGCCACCGCCCTGAGAAAGTGTGATTTGGTTGCCACTTTTGGTCAGTTGTTGTAATTCATTCGAGGGGTTGTTGTCGGCGTCGCCGGTGCCGCCGCCGCCAGCCTGTGCCGCATACAGGGCATAGGGGACTGACAGGAGTTGGCTGGTGCCCAAATCAATATACGTAAAGCCGTTGTCTAAAGAAATTTCAATGCGCAGGAAATATTCGCTGCTGGCCCAAGCAATGCCTGCGAATGTGCCTGATACTGGTGAGCCTTGGCCGATATTCAGGTTAATGATGCCCAGGTTTGTCGTGATAACACTGTGTGTTTCGGTGTAAACCGCCGAACTGCCCGGAGGTGCGATACCGACGCGCACCCGCATGGATGTGTTGACATAAGGTTGGTTGGTAGCAGTCCGTGCCACCGCTTGGTATTTAAAACCCTGAGGTGCTTGCGCGTAGCTGCTTGCGCAAAAGAGCAGCATGAAAAAGCTGAGGAAGAGTAGTTGTTTTTTCATTGCAGAAGAGGTATTTGAGTGAATAACATTTTGATTATTAGCTGTTTAAGGTTAAAATCCTGGCTTCGTTCCGCGGGCTTTCTTTGTTCCGCGGGCTTTAGTCCGCCTAAAAACATGATCCCGGCGGACTAAAGCCCGCGAAACATAGCGCCCGTCGTGCATCGTTTCGCCGACTTGTGTCCCAACCGTAGGGCTAAAGCCGCGAAACGAGAATCTTAAAGCCTGATTTTCAAAATCTTAAAAGTTTGGATATTTTGCTCAGCGTCCCGGACGCTCAGCAAATAGGTTCCGGCAGGATAGTCCTTTAAATCAAAAGTATGGGCACCACCACCGTTGATCTTTTGATCGTACAGCGACTGCCCGTTCCCGTTGTAAATTGAAACCAGGAGGTCGCTGGTGTAGGCTGTTTCAAGGGTCACCCATTCCGTAGTGGGATTGGGAAAAAGCTTAAGCGCCCAATCCGGTTTTGCAGGCTCCTCTTCGGTTACCAGGATATAAAACACCTGATGAAACCCCTGGGTAAGGTTGATGGGGTTTTGTTCCAGGGTTTCTACGGCCACTTCCCCAACCGTCCAGTACAAAGTACCGAAATCAGGGTGCTGTTGTGTATCGCCTGCCGAGCCAACTACGCTGAGTCCGATATTTTGTGCAAAAAGAGCTTGAAAACTCCGCAGACAGCAAAAGAGCAGAAAAGCTGTTAAAAAAAAGTAACGTGTTCGCTTCATTGTATTTGGTTTTGAATAAAAAATGATTGTTTCATTTTCTCCTGGTATGGAACATAGGAATGTCTTCCCACAGCATGGTCGCAGCAGGCACGAGTCCTTTTTTGAAATATCAGGGATGTGATGATTGTAAGAAACTGTTTCCTTTGGTTTTTTGGGGCACCCAACAAAGATAGGCGGTAATCATACCCGACCGCAATACCACGATCATGTGATGCTTCTATATCGGAAGTGGTCTAAAAATGTTACCTCCCTTGCTTTTGGTGATGATGCGAATGCCACTTCGCCTTAGCGTTGGAATTTCACCGCTGTGTAATACTAATCGGGTTGAATTCGAGTTTGACGATTTACCTGTCAATTGATAATGTATGATTCTATATTTTCTATATGCGTCCACCCTGCTGAGAAACTGTATGTTCTAATAGTTTCAAGATTGGTCGAGTTTGTCAAAGTAGCAGCGCCAGTCCCACTATTGTAAAACAAAATTCCATTACAAGTTGGCATGATATGTGTCCAACCGCCTGATAAATTAGTGCCAGTCCATACCGTGTTGAAATTTCCATCTGTAATAACAGCAGTACCATTATTCCTGTAAAAAAGGATATTATTACCTATCGGGACTACTAATGACCAGCCACCTGATAGATTGTTGCTTGATCTTAATGTGGCTAAATTTCCATCTGTAATAACAGCAGACCCTAAGTTGGCATTGTAAAACATAAAACCTTCAGGGCAACTTTCTATATGTGTCCAGCCACCTGATAAAGAGTGAGTGCTTATGGTATTTAGTGCGTGATCCGTTATAGTTGCACCACCAGTATTGCTATTGTAAAACAGAAGCATGTACGAAGAAATAATATGCGTCCAGCCATTTGAAATCGTCCTGTTTACTTGCGTATTGTAAAGGTCATTAGAAGATGCTGCATTTACTAATCCAGTATTTGAATTGTAAAATAAAGCTCCTTCAGCAGTAGGAGAAGAAAACCTCTCCCCACTAGCAATATGTGTCCAGTTAGGTGTTAAGTTGAATCCTCTTTGATTTTCAAGACAGTAGTTAGTAACTGCTGTGGCACCCGTATTTTGATTGTAAAATACTATTTTGCCATCGCTATAAACATTTTTACACCAAATCGTGCCATCATTCTTAACAATCACAACTTTAGAGTCATTCGAATCCACAGCCTTTACATCAGTTACTGCGATTTGTTCCCATTTTTGCCCTCTGTTTGATACATACGATGACCAAAGCGTGCCATTGGTACCAACTGCATAAATCACGCCGCTTGGAGCAACTGAAACCTGCCGGAAGCCGCTGGCAGTGGTTTCTATCCACCCCGTACCGTTGATGTTAGCAATCCAAATTTTATCATTCGAGCCAGCAGCTACCATATTGTTATCATTGTTGTCAACGGATATAAAACCGGATGCCTCCGTCCTTGACCAACTATTGGGGTTTTGAATAGAAGATGTCCAAATCGTTTCATTTGTGCCAGCGGCTACCATTCTGCCAGTTGGACTAATTGCCACATCTTGAAAACCCGTTGCACTAGTCTGTTGAAATGCACTACCATTCCCATTAGCAATCCAGACGGTTTCATTATCGCCACAGATAACAATATTGTTGTTGCTCGCCCCAATACTTTTAACACCGCTTGCCTCTGTCTGAATCCAAGTAGTGCCGTTGGAAGTAGAGTACCAAACTGTACCATTTGTGCCACAACCCCATATCTTGCCATCCGCTGTAACGGCAACATCCCGGAATCCCGATGCATTGGTTCTTATAAAATCTTGGGACTTAGCATTGATCCCTCCAAAAACAATAAAGATTAGAATGAAAGAAAAATTTTTCATGGCTGAAATATTTTTAAATTAGGAATTAATTGCCTGCTTAATTCATTTTTCGACATACCAAACCTACCCGCTTCGCCTCAGTAACTGACGTTGTCAATCGTTAATTTTTACGGCCGTCCATTTACTGTTCCAGGTTGTATCACC
This sequence comes from Chitinophagales bacterium, assembly GCA_038323375.1. Classification (GTDB taxonomy): domain Bacteria; phylum Bacteroidota; class Bacteroidia; order Chitinophagales; family Saprospiraceae; genus JABWAJ01. Next base: position 11,478 of record JBBQGV010000121.1, on the reverse strand, counting down.
GTCGTATCGCCACTCTCCACTTATGCTTTTACCATCTTCGGATAAAATGAAGTAGCCTTCTCCCCGTTCTCTTTTGGCAGCACTTTCATAAGGTTGTCCTTTTTTTACCTTTTCCCACCACCGAAATTCAATTCGGTTTCCCGTAAGGGTTCCGGTTAATTGCCCTTCATCATGATCGTAGGCTCCGGTAATTTTGCCTCCTGCTTGTATCAAGGTCATAGCACCCCACTCTGGAGAGTTCCAGATTCCGGCAAGTTTGACAGGCGAATTATCAAAGGAAATCCCGCTGTTAAATTTGAAGTTATGAATTTTTGCAATTTGCCAGGCTCCTCCTGTTGAGCCTGTAAATCCTATAAATGCTTTCCCATCGGCGTCTTTTCCCAGTAAATTGCTAAGGTTAAGTTTTGCGGATAAAACCGGCGCTGTAATCTCATCCAAATAAGCAACTATTTCGCTTTCCCCATTTCCTGTCGGAATACTTTTAATAACCAATTTGTGAATTTGGCCGTCAGACACATTGCCCAATGGTTTGGTCACTGCCTTGACTAAAGATTGATTATCATTTGCGCTATTTGGATTCAATCCCTGGGTATTCAACGAAATGTGGTCGCTAAGCGGGTAGGGGTCATATTCATTTCTCCAGGTATCAATTTCTATGGCAATGCTTTTAGGTATGCCTTCGTAGCCCATTCCAAAACCAGCTTGCCCGGTGACGTAATTGCTTTCATTATGAACAACAAAAGCAAAGCCGTCGCCGCCCCGATTGCCATCAGGATCTCTTAATCAACCGGGATTACTGATAGAGAAGTTGAAAGAAACTTCAAAGTCCTCGTCTATTTTAGCTCTATTTTTAGTAAAAAAAGCTGCTGTTTGGTCCCCTTTTTCCTCTGTAATTTGTAAACAGTTGTCCTTTAATGAAGCGCTTCCACTGGTAATAAAATCATTTAGTTCCTCGAAAAATGGAAAATTCAACGTCGTTATCACTCGATTGGCCGATAAAGTATTAGCGGCAACAGCAGCTCCTCTCGCATAAGACGCATCATTCGTTAAAGCGACATCTAAAATGCAGTTTGTCAACTCCGGTTCAGAAGTTACTCCCGCTTTGCGGCAGATGTCTTCCGCCCATTTTCGATTCGGTAAGTCCTTGATATTTATTTCTTTATTAGGGCATTGCTTGAAGTAGGAGGCCGTATTTTTCCCATCTTCATAAGTAAACAGAGATGTTTCTTGTTTTACTTTGTAATGATTGGCAAATAAGGTGTAACGTTCCGAAAAATTATCCGGCTTGATTATTCGATTGTTGTCAATCATTAAATCATTATTGGGGTTGCCATCGAAGTTTCCGGCAATTCCTTTTATTTTACCCCTACGGGATTCACTTGGTGCTATATAAATATCCAGGTGTCCTTTCCATATTGCAATCATTAGCGAATCGCCTTCACTAGTACCAATCAAATAAGCATTTTCCTCTTTCAGGATTTTCCCATTGTCCTTTAATTTCAATTCTGTAAAATTTTGACTCACCGGTTTGCCATCAAGCAGCAACTGCAGAGGATTTGCATGTATCTCGACCTTTTCTTTCCCTGTATTTATTGCAATAGCTGTATTAAAGGAAACCGAGCAGGTATTGTACAAGTCTTCCTGCCGCACCTGAACTTCAAAATTATCGCTGGTTGTGGATTTTAGATAAACGTACTCTCCGACTGCTTGGAAATCATAAGACAGATTGTCAAATGTTGTAAGGTGGGGATCGCCCCAGGAAGAAGCCATTTGAGAACGTTTGTCTAAATAGTCTTCAATCTTAAAATTAGGTATTGGCTCAATATGGGTTCTACTTTCGTCATAAAACATGAAGCCACCTTCATGTCGCATATATGCATCAATCCCAAACATTTGAGCATAATCTAAATCCTCTTGTGAAAAATCCCCTGGCCTAAAGCCGGGAAGTGTGGGATGAGTATGATAATAAGCTGTAATCTCAGCACCCGGGACATTCATCAATTCGAAGTGACCTCCATTGTCTAATGGATCTGGTAAATTTATGGAAGACGATTCTCCTGAAATAGGAGTCGTATAAGTATAGCCCCTTTCATCTCTTAAGATAAATCCTCCATACTCGGCTGCATCCTGACCAGCAGCCAATTGTTGTCTGTGATATGACCAAGAATCCTGCATCGCATTGAAAGCAGCCTCCTCCTGGGTATCGTAGTATCGCTCGGCAAGTTGTGCCAGGACTTGATGATGCATAAAAAGTGCCAAGATAAAGATCAAAAGCTTCATATTAATTTGATTTAACTGATAAGGATTTTAAGGTGTGGTTTATATTATCCTCTAAATTTTCATTCGGATAATTGAGTTTTCTGTGATAGCTGGCAATGATTAAAAAACTCAATTCATCAATAGAATCAATACCTTTTTGTTTATAAAATCGAGATAGTTCATTGTCACTCCAAAGCTTCCATTCATTTCTAATCCACATACCTAAGCTAAAATGAAACTTCAGTAAATCATTTGTTTTTTGTGATTTTACAAAAGATTTTTGCTCTTTAGAAAGCATTGAATCCAATCGGATATGGCATTCAGCAATTGTTTTTGGCGGATGTACATCTATACTTTTTTCAGCAGGAATTACACTATTTTTTAAAGACATGTTGTCATTAATATCTGCACTCCCTTTTGAACAGCTAAAATCAATAAACAAGAGAATAGTTGTGCTAATAAAATAAATTAATTTAAGTGAAATTAATTTATTTTTTGGATTCAATGCAATACGTTCTCTTGTTTTTTCTGAATCAATATTCACTTCCACATTAAATTCCATAGCTCGTGTATTTAAAATATATTATTAATCATTTCACCCTACTCAATAACACTCTAAAAGTCGTTTTAAATAGGATTTTAGTAAGTAGCAATGTGTCCATTTCCATACTAATGGACATTTTTGTCAACATGACGTTTACTAAACTTTTAAAGTTTAGTAAACGTTGCTCCATTTCCCTCTGATTCTTGAAAATGTCCAGTAGCATGTCGTAGATCACATCTCCTCCCACCCCTTCAACCGCAGCGGCTGAATGAATTCACTTTCCAGATACGCCACCGTCAGTTCGTTGGCGCTTTCGCTTTTTGATTTGAACAATTCAACCAAGCCCAGTACCCCTTCAAACAGGCCCTGTATGGTTTCTACGTCCATGGCGCTGTCTTTTTCTGTGAGTTCTTCGATGCGTTTTTTGCAGTTGTCGTTGTAGAAATTGACGGCGGCAGTAAGGCTGCTTTTCAGGGCTTTGGTGTAGCGTTCCGGATTTTGTGCAATGGTTTTGCGCATGGCGCGGCTCGTCAGATCGGCTTGCAATTTGTCTAAGATGGCGTCAAATTTCGTCCGGCTTTGGTTGTAGTACAATTGAATGCGCTTCACATCGCGTTCCTGGAAATCGCTTTCGACCAATTTGAATTCAGCAATATCCAATTCAATACCGGCTTTGTAGTCGCGGTATTCCTGCACAAATTGCGTTTTATTCAGCGCCGTGATCAGTTCCTGCGCTTTGCGCTCGCCGGAAGTTTGCGCAACCGAAAAATGGGTCAGCGCGAGCAGGAAAAACAGGATCATTGATTTGAAAAGTCTCATACTGATAAATTTTTAATGTGGTTTAATTAGATAAATGCGCCATTGAAATGAGGGTAGCCAATACCTTCATTTCGTTGCTTTTGGCGCTAAAACCAATGCGATCAGGGCGGTAGGTGATGCTGTTTTCGGGGAGTAGTTGCTCGCCCATCACCGCTTTCAACTTTGCCGGAAAGGCACCGGAAGCAGCGTTCATTTGCTGCACTAAGGCTTCCGTTTCCAATGCCTGAAGGCTGTACAAAACACAGATATAATCGGTGCCAACCGTATTGTCCATTTCGATGAACCAGCTTTCGTCCGGCAGCGCAATGGCATTGCCCGGATAGCCGAGGTAGGGGCTGGTGTGTTCGTCCGGCGGAAAAACCTGTGCCACAGTACCGGTCAGGTCGGAGCCAAGGACATAGACATAAGCAGGCTCTTCATTTGTAAAGTAAAGGCGGTAGCGCGTGCCCGACGGGTAGCCCTTGGAAGTCTGGTAATTCGAGGTGACGGGTGCTTTCACCGCGCCGATGCCCCGGGTGGTTTTTTCACTAAGGCCCACGGCCACTTTTTCGCCGGATTCCAGCACGATGTCTAAAGAGCCGCCCAGTGTTTTTTCCGCAGAAGCCGATGCAACCTGGTTGTTGACACTTCCGGGAATCAAATCGAAGGCATACTTTAATATCCCGGAAAAGTCAGTATAGCGGATCCAGGTAAACCCCTCGTTGCCCCAGTCTGTGCCCCAACTGTTCATCACTTCAAAGGCACCGCGTTGTTCGTCGTAGCCCACCACGCAAAGGGCGTGGCCGCCGATAAATTTGTCTTTAGCGCCCGACCAGCTTTCGGTTGCTTTTTTGAAGGAATCGTAGCACTCCACGCCTACAATCACCGGTTTTTGCTGCACCAGCGCCTTTTTGATGGTTTTGAGGCGAAAATCATCCGGCGTATCCTTATCAAACAGGCGGGTATAGCCTCCAATCCGATTGGGCAATGCCATTCCTGAAATACTTGCCGGAATGGATACGTTGCAATCCGGCGAAAACTCCCGGCGGCGGGGGACGCCTTTTTCCTGCATCGTTTTCAGCGCCTGGTTGATGGAAATGCCCCGCTGGCAATTGGCATCTATGGCGGATTTGTTCAGCAGGTACAGATAATCCGGCGAAAATGCCTGTCCGGTAATGGCTGTCCGGTCGGCTTCTTTGCGCTCCAGTGCTTCGGCAATGGTGCGCGCCGCATAGCCGGCAGCCCAGCCCACACAATTGGCATAAGCGCCCTGATCCTGCGGTTGTGGACACCAGGTTTTCAGGCTGACGCTTTCCGGCAGGTTTTCGTAGTTGCGCTTGAGCACGGGCTTTTGCAGCGGGACGGCGTCGTAAGCGTCGTCGTCGAAAAGCAGGCCGGTGGCGAATTGCTGGCTATACCCTTGTGCTGCCCACAGAAAAAGCAGTAAAAAAGCAATACGAGTTTTCATGGCTTAGCGATTGAAGTAAAAATCATCCTGTAGAGAACTGGATTTCCAAGGAATCTGAACCCCGTTTGTCAATTCATCTACCGTTCTATTGATGCGGTTAAAAATCTGGTCAATGGTTGATTTACTGTGCCGATAATGTGATCGTTATAGGGTTGAATGCTATACGTCTGATTTGGGTATCACAGCCACAGTTATCATCATCGCTGATGTCGTTGCCACCGGTATCTCCAATGACCTGTATCAGATTGACCAGGCTGCCTGTAATAGGCATCAGAGAAATTACCTCTCCGTCGTGGCATTCTAAAACTTCCCCGCCTGCGTTTGGACCGCGAATGTTGGTGCAAGAAGAAACCATGGCTGATGTGATGCCGGTAATCCGCATTCCTGCCGGCGGCGTCCAGATCTGTTGTCTGAAAATTTGATCAACTGTGGATTGGTCTGCGCCTGTTTCTTCAGCCTTGAAATCAACTACGGCATCCAAAAATGTTCCTCCTCCATTAATTTGTAAGGTTACTCTGCAGGTAATTAAAGGCCCACCGCCAAATTCAGCATCCCCGATAGTTTTTCGGTTTGGGCAGAGAATCCCCAACGGTTCCGGCGTTATGGTTACGGTAGTGCTATTTCCCACCACAGGTGGATTACCACAGCCTGTAGCTGTTGGGTACAGTGCATTGATGCCTGTTATATCGCAATCGCTCAAACCATCCCGTTGCCCCATTCTTACCCCCTGCGGGATGGGGCGGGTTGCTTCAATCGTAAAAAGCGGAGGGTTCCCCCTCGGCATAATCGAAAAAGCGTTTGCCGAGTAATGCATGATAGAACCATAATCGTAGGCACAATTACTGGTGGTTCCTTGCTGAAGGGTGAAGTTATCGCGAGGGGTGAAATTGGGTTGATCAGGCAATATATTTTCCCATAGAATTCTTACAAAGTTATCCCTGTCTTCACGTGTGTGCTCATGATACAGGCCAGCCGAATGAATGATCTCGTGTTGTATGCTTCCAATACTGCACCCTACTATTGTAATTGTCTGACGCCCATTCCCCCGCCTGCCAATAGGGGAAGAACAACATTGTGAATTGGGCGAACAATCATTTCTTGTAATGAATTCTACAAAATTAGTTTCATTGGCAGTACGGGGCCTCAGACAAAGATTCGTACGCTCATTTACAAGGCGAATGGCCTCCAGGATGTTTGCCCGGTCAGGGTGCCCTGCTTGTATTTCAAAAGGAATAACACCATTGGGCCACCGGAACTGTTCGCCGGGGATTGCTGCGTCTTTCTGTTGATTGTCATCGCGTTGTTTGGGGATCAACCTCCCATCTTGCCGCTCAAAAAAGTCATCCTCTGTGCCCAGTACAATATCCCCCTGGTAAATGACGTAGCCATCTATCACTTCCACTCCAATTGTTTGGGGTTGGGTATGAAAAGGAAGCGCAACAGTAATTTTTTGAACCTCCCGGTTTTGACTGCCAGGATTAAAACCCTCTGCAACAATAATTGTAGGAATGGCCTTCGTTTCATTAACCGCCAGTACATTAAATCTCCTTCGTTCCAGCATTTGCGCGGTATTTCCGGTAAGGATTGACCAGGAGCTTCTTCCCGGCGGGTAATACAGGCCACAGGGTTCCGGGTTCCAGTCTCCCTGGGTGCCATTATGGGTAATAAATACAAGTTTTTGAGGATCGGCATAATCCGTTTCAGTAGCGCTGGGCACTTGTCCCCATATATTTCCGGGAGCACTGCTGTGTACGCTGGCTACTGCTGCGGGGCTGAGAATGCTCACATAAAAAGAAGCGCCTACAGGCATTCCGGATTTATTCTCGTTGTAAATATTCCAGTACTTGCCAGTGTACCATACGGCTACTTCGCTGTTGTTATAGACATTCCCGATACCCGGCGTTTGCGCTACTAACAGCATTGCAGAAGGATTGTCATTTAATGCAGGGTGGTCTATTGTTGTGACGCCTGCGTTCGGATTACCCGTGTTACCTGCCGAGGCAACATGAATAAAATGGTTCGGGTTGGCACGTTCTGCCATGACATTAAACCGGATATTCGGCGGCATTGGGCTGCGATCTATATTAAAAACCCGCCACCGGGAGCCATCATAGCGCACACCTGTTGAAGCGGCATTATAAACTTCTCGATAATCGGGAGTTACCTGCAAAATCAAGTCTGCTTTATTATTCAAAGAAGCATGTTCCAGTATCGTTTCATGGCCGGAAATTGTTGATGCTGTTGCCGTATGTTTGAATGCAGCATAAGGCTGAACGCGGTTCATTTCTATCGTAACAACATTGAATTTTGCTCCATCCTGCATAGGCGTACCGTCACTGTTGTAGATAGACCAAAAACCGTTTTTATAGTTCCAGCGGTCATTGGGATGGTCGTACCAAACCTTGATGGGGCTATCGTTGTAGGGGCCGGCTGTTTGCGACCCACTACCGCCACTACCCCAACCCCAATTGGGTGTTGCCCAGATCATGGCGTCAGAATTGCGATTCAGAGCAGGATGGTCTAAAAAAGTGATATGCTGTTGTTCGGCCTGGATGGTGGAGGGATTCGCCGAATGCATAAAGGCTTGTGCGTTTGGGAAACCCGACACGCTATTATTTTCAACGACCATGACATTGAATCGAGCGCCAATGGGCAGCGTCGTCTTTGCTGAAATTTCAGGCGAAAGTAAATACTTGTTGTTGGAAATATACCATTTGCCATTACTGTAGCTTACTATTGGAGCGTTGTCATTGTAGGTGCCTGCCCAGTTTTGAGTAACCAACAGGAGTGCATCCGGTTTATTATTGGTAGCCGGGTAGTCTATTACCATGCCATTGGGTGCTAAACCAGCTTTGCTAGCGGCGGTACAGGTAATGGTAAAATAATTAGGATGGTTGGGTGGAGCAACCAGGATATTAAATGTCATATTCAAAGGCATTGCGGCCTTAGTGTCTTGATTAAAGATGGTCCAGCGGGAGCCATTGTACCAGACTCCGGCATTTTGAATATAATTGGTGCCTTCAGCATCAGCTCCGTTATTGTTGTAATTCGATGCCACAAACACCATCGCATTCGCATTGCCATTCAGTTGCTGATGGTCTAATGTTGTGATGTGCCCAGCCGTATTTGCAGCCGTGGTAACATGCTGGAAAGCCGCTTGCGCGCCTGTTTCAAGCGAAAAAAACAAGGCTGCAATAAATAAAAAGAGGGTAGTATTTTTCATGATTTTTTAGATGATTAATTAGAGGTTAAGATGTTTTGATGCCAACAAAATCCGATCGTTTACAACCCTTTACCGGGTCAGGATCAAATCATTCGACAGCGTTCCCATGATACAGGGAATTTGTGCACCCTGCGTTTGCTCATCCACCATGCCGATGACCCGGCTGAATAGTTGGTAAGCGCTAATCCCTTTAGTGCGCAACAGTTGTAGCAGAGCCCCTGTGTAGGTGCCATTTTTGCCCGCTCCGTCTTCTGCCGTTGTGCCCGCAGAAGTCGCAAAAGAAATCAAGGTTCCTCTTGGGGTAGCGCCCATGTACGCCAGTCCGCTCCCCGAAGTACTGCGGCTCCAGCTCCGTTCGAAGGGGTTATTCCGGCAAGCATCAAGAATGAGTACATTGGCCTTTGCCGTTCCGTCCATATTGCTGAGCAATTCATCCAGAGCGTAGCAGTTAAATTCTACATCCGTTTCCGATTTCAGATCTGCGTCTACCGGGATGAGGTAGTTTTTACCTTTGACCTGCACGCCATGACCCGCATAAAAGAACAGTCCCACATCGTATCCCCGGGACTTAGTAGTGAAATTGCGCACGGCCTCCATCATTTTACGGCGATCCAAATCGGCTACCTGAATGACTTCAAAGCCCTGTTCTTTCAAGGTAGTTGCTATGGCTTTTGCGTCGTTGACGGGGTTGCGGAGGGGGGCTTGTTTGTAATTCGCGTTGCCAATAACCAATGCAATGCGCTTGCTTGGGGCTACCGGCGCATTCAAGCTGCCCGACTGGATATAACGGGTTTCGGAAAAACTGCTGCCCGCGCTGTTTATGATTTGCAGGTAAACTGCATTTTCGCCATCTGGCAGTTGAATCGTCTTCGCGAACAGGTTTGAACAAGAAGCGTCACCTGCTTTGACAGGCTGGATACCCCGCTCTGTTAATGGTTTCCCGTTGACAAAAAGCCGCACATCCTGGATGCTGGTAGAAGACTCGACGCAGGCTTTAAGCTCAAAACTATTGCCGGTTGCCGTTGCGTTTCCTGTTGGCGACAACCACTTTACTTTGGGCAACAGGTTTTCCGAAAAACTGGGCACTTCATTCAGTAACTTGCGCACATCCCAGGTTGCCATAATATTGTTAGCCATTCGGGCCGCGAGGTAATTTCCCTCGTAATTGAAACACAAATTGCCGTCCAGCACCGATGCTGCAATAAGAAAAGTACGCAATTTTCGGCCGCTGGCTGTATCCCAAAGGGCAATGCTGTTTTCACCGCTTGCTTTGTTGGTGAACACTGCTGCATAGAAGCGATTGAGGCGATGAAAAGTGAACGCCGTGACTTCCTGATCGGGATCAGCAGCTAAAAAACGGATATTCACTCCGGTAGCAGGATTCCAAAGGGCAATCCCTCCCTGTACCGCCGTTGCCATTTCACTGCCATCCGGGCTGAAGCCAAAAAGTTTGTTGGTGTACGGAGTAGTTGCATGCTCGATGCCGTCCAACCAGATTCGGGTTACCGCAGTTTCTGAATAATTATGAGCAACATAGCGATTATCGGGGCTGATGAATAGTTGATCGTTGGGGTTATCGGTGCGGGGCAGCGACGCCAGGGTGTCCACTTTACCAATCCCCGCATTCCACTGCAAAATTTGCAGCCGACCTTTGGCATTGTTACCAATGAGGCAATTTTGGCCATAAGCGATATTGATGGCTTCAATGCCTGCAAACCGGCGCTCGTTTCCGGCATTCTTCCCAATTCCTTTGGTTACTTTACCGATAGTTCCTGCAATTTTTCCAAGCTTGGTGTGGCTTCCCGCCATATCTTTTACATCCTCCGCAAGGTTGGCGGTACGCAGCCAGTCGTTTAGTCCGTCGGCTTTTACTTCAGTATCCGTCAGGGTCACGAGATCCCACAAACGGATGCGTTCATCGGAAGCGCTGAGCAAATATTTGTTATCCGGGCTGTTGACCAACAAGCGCACCACACCGCCATGGCCCGCCAATTTGGCATTTTTACCCGATTGGGGGTTGACCAACCGAATGCCGTTTGCTTCATTGGTGGCAATAAACCCTGTGGCGGTATACGTTACGACACCCTTGGCCGTCTCTTTTCCGGTTTCAAGGACCCAGGTGCGCTCAGGGGGGACTTCCATTTGAGCAAAAGAATGGTCTGTGACGAACAACAGCAGCGTTGTCGCAACAAAAAGGAATCTGGCCATACGATTTATAGCTTTTAGGTTGAAGGAGAGGAAGCGTAAGCTGTCGTTTTTTAAAACTCAAAAAATAAAGACCTTCTTATCGCCTGAAAACCTGACCAAAGGCGTACCAATACGATGGCGCATTGTTTTATTGGAAGCTGTGCTGGATTGGAATGCAATCGTAATTTTATCTACATTCCAGTTGTCAGTCCCATCAAAAGGGCCGCTTTTGCCGGAGGTAAATTGTAGCCTGAATTCGGAAATATCTTCCAGCGCAGTACCTGCTGGCAATGGGTAAGTGATGGTATGGGTCGCGTTGTTGCTCCATCCCTGTTGCCCGTTATTCAATGTTGCAGTTGCCGTTGTGCCATTGCAATAGTTGATGTGCAACACCGCCGTACTGCCTTTTCGCAGGTCATCTCCTCCGGTGACCGCGGTAATCAGCAGTTTCGGCTCCCTGCCTTTTGTCAATTTCCCGACCGTTAGCCCACATCGTTTTTCCAAATTGACATTTGACCGGTCGCCCCGAAGATAAGAGCAAAAACTACCGTCGGGCAAACACTCTGCACCACCGCTCTTAACGACATAATAATTATTAGGTATTTTTATTGATCTTACATTGAAAGGAATTTGAAAAACCCCATCTGAGGCATTGATAATATGTTGTGTGCCGCTATAATTTGTGCCGCTGTAAACTTCAACTTTAGGGGGATTATACTGGAGGTTACCGAATTGAGCCTGGCAGATTTGCGCAGTCAATAAAATTGTTGCAGCAATGAACAGAAAATGAGAAAATTGATTTTTCATGATTTTTTAGATTTTAATGAAATTGTGTTATTTGAATACTGCAAAAATCTACAATAATCTCCCGCTTCGCAATACCACGATCATGTGACCCTCCTGTATCGGAAGCCGGCAAAAAATGTTACCCCTGCCTGGCGATGATCAAAAAATTATATATTTGTACGAACATACACGAATCGCCGCTTTCAATGTCCA
>JBBQGV010000120.1:0-15887 GCA_038323375.1 Chitinophagales bacterium | reverse complement strand
GGAGTTTATCCGCAGGTTTTTGCAGCACTGTTTGCCGCATGGTTTTCAGAAAATCCGGTATTCCGGCATTCTTTCCACCCGAAATCGCAAAACAAAACCGGCTAATTTGCAAAAATGCTTGGACTACCAGCCGCCTGTTGTGCTTGTTAAGCCTTCCTCTTCCGAACCCAAGCACGATCAGGCAACCTGCCCGGCTTGTGGTAAAAGTACCATCCGATCATTGGTTTTGCCTGCTTTGAGGACGAAGTTCGAGGAACAGCCTTCTGGTAGTTGTCCCATCCTCAAAATCGGAATGTTTCCCGGGCAACGGGCACCTCCAGCTCCGGGAAACGACCTTTTCAAGCTTGGGTAATGGTGTTTTTGACTAAAGTATATGCTTTGGCTCTAAATGTTATTGTCCTGATCTATTAAATTCAACAATTGCAGAGGATTATCCATAAAAATCTCAACAAATTCTTCTCCTATGTTTGCTTCTTTCACACAATTCCAGTATTTTGCAACCTTAATGTCAGTTGCCTAAAAGACAAGGATAGTATGCTATGCCCATAGATCCTGCTGGAATTGCGGCTTCGTTCAACTCCGTTCATCCGCCACCGATCTAAGGTAGTGGTAAAGATCGGGGAGTGTGCGGCGGCGGCGGATGCACGGCTATAAGTTGGGATCAATCAGGTGATTAAAACAGAACTACATACCGAATCATTCGAGTTCAAAAATGGGACTTCAATAAAGCGGGAAATTCCTTTTACGAACTTTCAATAGAAGAATGGGGAATGTATCAAAATGGAGTACCTAAATATTTTTTAAACTTAGAAAATAGAGAATCAAGGCTATTTTCTAAAATTCATATCTGATCTCATGCGTTTACTTTTTGTATTTGTCTGTTTATTATGGAACCTCGTTCCTTCCTTTTCCCAATTTCCCAGTGGGTTTGCTGCCCTGAGCGTTGCCGAGCAGTTGGATCCAACCAATATGACCTTGGCACCCAATGGTGATATTTTTGTGCTGGAAAAAGGCGGGCATGTCCTCATCATCCGAAATGGCGAAGTCTTGCCCCTTCCTTTTGTGGAGTTGGCGGTTGATAATTACAACGAACGCGGCTTGAGTGGTGTGGCAGTACACCCCGATTACCCCAATACGCCTTACGTATATTTGTACTATACGGTACCCGATGCCAATCACAATCGCCTGATTCGATTGACGGCTGCAAACGACCAGGCTTTAGCGGGCAGTATGGTTACTTTGCTCGATTTTGATCCGATGCCAGGCTCGATTCACAATGGTGGCGCGATGCTGTTCGGGCCGGACGGCAAACTATATGTAGCGATCGGCGATGGTGCCGCTTTTGGCGTCGCTCAATCGCTCAACAATTTACTGGGCAAGGTTATTCGTATCAATGAAGACGGCAGCATTCCGGCAGATAACCCTTTTTACAATCAAACAACCGATAAATATCGGGCTATTTGGGCATTGGGTCTTCGCAACCCCTACACTTTTGCCATACAGCCCGGCACCGGACAAATGGCTGTTGGCGACGTGGGCAGTGATCAATTTGAAGAAGTCAATATCATCGAAAAAGGTAGAAACTACGGTTGGCCACTCTTAGAAGGATTTATCCAGGGGCAGACGCCTCCGGCTGGGTACAAAGATCCCCTCCACGCTTATAACCACAATGTGGGCTGCTGTGTGGTAGGTGCAGCGTATTACAATCCCGTACAGGCAACTTTCCCGGCGAATTACAACGGTCGGCTTTTCTTTGGGGAATATTGCATGGGCAAAATTTGGCATATTGACCCTGTCAATGGTGGCACACCGGTTGAATTTGCAACAGGCTTAGATCGGCCCTTGAGCCTTTTGACACATCCTGATGGCAGTCTGTATTGCATGACGCGGGGCGGATTGGGCGGCGGCTCCGAACTTGACAATACGAGTAGCAATGAAGGCACGCTTTGGCGCATCATTTACAACCCAGCCGGTTTGCCTTTGGTAGCCAGCCAGCCCAATGATGTATTCGTAACTGTAGGTGAAACCGCGACTTTTAAGGTACAGGCAGCAGGAAATGCGCCATTTACGTACCAATGGCTGCGCGACGGTCAGGAAATTGCCAGTGATACTTTGCATACACTTACCTTGAGCAATGTGGCGCTGGTAGATAGTGGTGCAGTCTTCCAATGTCAAATCAAGAATGACGCCGGAGAAATTTTGAGTGGTACTGCCTTGCTGCGCGTAACGAGCAATCTGCGCCCTTCTGCTACGATTGTCTTACCAGTGGCAGGTGCTACTTACAAGGCGGGCGATTTGATCAGCTACAGCGGCACCGCTACCGACCCTGAAACCGGCCCTTTGGCTGGCGCGCAGTTTGGTTGGCGGATAGATTTTCACCATGACCAACATACGCATCCCGCTGCTGCTTATACACCCGGTAGCACACAGGGTACCTATCAAACCCCACAAGTAGGGGAGACTGCGGACAATGTCTGGTATCGGATCCATCTTTTTGTAACCGACCCCGCTGGTTTGGGCACGCATGTGTGGCGGGATGTGTTGCCCCAGAAATCCGCCCTTAATTTCGAATCCGTACCCAGTGGATTGTCTTTGTTGCTCGATGGGCAGCCTGCTACCACACCTATTATTGATTCCAGTGTGGTGGGCATCATAAGGAGCATTGAAGCGCTTCAATTGATCACCCAAAACGGCAACCCGTTTTTGTTTACAGGGTGGTCTGATGGTGCGGTAGAAAATTTCCGGAATATCGAAACCCCAGCGGCGGGCCTCAACCTGACTGCATCGTATCAAGCACTTGTAAATGGTAGCGGGACGGGCTTGTTGGGATTGTATTTCGATCAGGACTTGGGCGATTTCACAACCCCCCTCACCGCATGGCGCGTTGATCCTGTACTGGATTTATACTCGAATGAATCGCTCTTTCCCCCATTGATCGGAGCGGATTATTTTTCGGTGCGTTGGACAGGTCAAATTGAACCCTTTGTTACTGGTTCGTATCGTTTTTACCTCACGGGCGATGACGGAGTAAGGCTTTGGATCAATGATCAGCAACTGATTGATAGCTGGATCCCCAGCGACAGCGGTGTGCGCGAAAGCGCGCCAATTTCCCTGGAAGGCGGGGAAAAGTATGATATTAAAGTAGAACTCTTTGAAATAACAGGCGCTGCAAGGATCAGGTTAGAATGGAGTTTGGATAACGGCTCAAAATTTTTGGTGCCACAGTCGCAATTATACCCTAATCCGATCTTTAGCACCACGAAATCTACCCGTACTTTAGGCCAGTTAAAATGCCAGGTGGCTCCCAATCCTTTCAGGGATTTCGTTCAATTGCAGGTATTTTCTCCAAAATGGGGCGAAATAAAAATAGACTTGATTGATATGGCAGGCCGAATTATTTTGGAGAATGCAAGTTTTATTGTCAATCCGGGTTTCAATTCCTTCGATTTGCCGACTGGCCAATTGGCCACAGGACTTTACCTACTCCGCGTACACAATGCAACGGAATACGTCGTGATGAAAATTGAAAAACTGTGATGGCGGTCATTCACGAATAACCTGTTGTGCCACAAAGCGGATTTTTACGCAATAGAGCCTATAGGGGGGGGAGTTGACGAACAAGCACGGTTTAGCGGCAACCCTAAAACGACCGAAAGTGCTAACATAAACCGACAGAAAAACGACCCGAAATGCCAACCGCACATTTAGCACATTTGGTTTTGCCAAGGCTAAACTTTTGAAGTCACGAAGAGCCAAATAGCGGTTATAAATTTATTCAAAACTCACATAATTAAACAGTTGTGAAACTCATAATTAATAACTCATAATTACTTATTTTATTTAAGCCCAATTTGTTCCATAAATAAATCTCTACAATTGGCGCCGATAGGGATTTCATGTTTGCCGATGTAAATGCGATTGCCATCTATCTTCGTGACTTGGTTTTTATTGACGATGAAAGAACGGTGCGTGCGCACAAATGTAGCGATGGGCAACTGTTCTTCTATTTGCGACAGGGGTTGGTATATCCGAATATCTTGTTCAGTGGTGACGATGCGCGAATAATTCTGTTGTGCTTCACAAAACAAGATGCTTTGAAAAGAAAAACGGTAAATTACTTTGCCAATTTTCAAGAAAATACCTTCGAAAGTATCCGATAGGCTCGCCTGAGCCACATTTGATGGTATGTTTTGCGGAGTTGGTGTTTGATCATTGGATGCTTGCTCCAATGCGGTCTGTATCTTTTGAATGGCTTTCAGAAATCGTTCAAAGGGAAAAGGTTTCAATAGATAGTCGGTAACTTCCAGCTCAAATGCATCAATCGCGTAATCTTTATAGGCCGTCGTCAACACAATTTTTGGCTTTTGAGTCAAGGTCTTTAGAAGGCTCAACCCATTTAGGACGGGCATGTTTATGTCCAAAAATATAACATCAACGCTTTTTTCCCTTAAAAATGCGAGCGTTTCCATCGCGTTTTCACATTCTCCTACGACTTCCAAAAAATCGAGTTGTTGACAATAGTTGCGGACAATCTGACGGGCTATTGGCTCATCGTCCATCTTGCGCGCTATCGGGCTGCCATGCTGCCGAAAACCATGGTGACCTGGGGCATTCGCATGGTTTGACGCTATCGGGTAGCACCGTTTATGAAAGCATAATTAACGGTGAAGTCAAAAATGCTCAAGCCCTCGCGGCCGGTTTAAACCAAATTGTGCCGCAAGACACCTCCAAAAGTTGGGTGTATCAAAAAATTACGTACGCCCGTTCTGCACACAAGTATGGTGCACCAATGCCGGGTGGCGGTCTTTCATTGACCGAGAATCAAATCCTTTTTATTCGTATATGGATTGAAGCCGGCGCGCCTAAAGAAGGACATGTCGCGGATAAATCCCTGCTCAATTAAACATTTTTGAGAGTAATTATTCACCATACCTGAATCAATATCGTGAATGGTTCCAGCGTCATCATAAAATTCAAAAAGCTCCTTACCAGGAATATCTTTACATCCTTTTATAATACGCGATAATGTTTTACTTTTAAGCGTGATACTGTGCTGCACCCCTTTTTTCCCTTTAAAGGAAAATCGAAGTTGTGTTCC
Source organism: Chitinophagales bacterium (assembly GCA_038323375.1). GTDB lineage: Bacteria > Bacteroidota > Bacteroidia > Chitinophagales > Saprospiraceae > JABWAJ01. The sequence continues at coordinate 10,789 of JBBQGV010000120.1, read as the reverse complement.
TTTAATAACCACTTGCTGGTTCTTTAATGTGGTAATGCCGAAAGAACTATACAATTTTTCATAAACCGCATTGCCCACCCGTATATTTGTTCTTTCTAATAAACTTACTACTGCCGCTAATATCTTTTCTTGCGGAAAACCCGGTAAGCATAAATCTTTCTCAATTTGCTTTCTGATTACGGGAATCAATATCCCAAATGCATGTAGTCGGTAAAATTTAGTTTGCTTTCTTATTTTATTCCATAAACTGTGGTATCTATATTGTTTTCTTCGTAATACATCAAAGCCAGTGGCTTGTAAATGCCCACCAGCTTTTTTGCAAATCCATACATTCTCCCATGCAGGGGGAATTCTTAATTTATTTATTCGTTCTATGGTTACATGATCTTTTATTTTCTTAGTTCCGTCAAAATAGGAAAACACTTTCCCCCTATTTTTTCGTGAAAACCCAAGTTCACTGTCTGGGCTGTAAATAAGATCCGCCGCTTCTGCGCTCTTTGCCATGTCATGTACCAGTTCATGAATAGTTTTTTCATCAATTATTATTCTATCTGTTACTTCTTCCATCGCGATTTGGTTAACGGATCAATTTTTTCATGATTGGTAAAAAGGAATAAAAAAGCGCAACGGAAATCTTTCTTAATTCCTGTTACGCTTTCTTAAAGCATTGATAATTTACCAACTCAAAAAGTTTTAATTATGAACGTGTGATCTAATACTAGTTAAAGCCTGTTCGATACCACTTAATTGTTCCCCAATTAGAGGCTTGATGCTTTCTGGTATTAATGAATCATCCAAAACCGATTTGTACTCTTTTACGGCGGCCTCCTCACCAGTAATACAAGCGTTTACAATTGCTTCGGTGTCACCGCTAGTAAAAATTGCTTTAACATCCATCCAAACACGATGCATTGAACCTTTAGCATCCCCGCCATTATCTTCTGCCTCACCGTTTAGTTGATGCACAATTTCCCGCAATTGAGCCGCGTAAATCGAACGTTCTTTGGCAAAAAGTAAGAAAGAACTTTTTACGGCATCATCTTTTACGTCTTTAGCAGCGTTTTCATAACCTTCTTTACCGTCTTCTGCAATGTCGATTAGACGATTTAATTTTTCATTTGTACTGTGATTATTATTTTCCATTTTATGTTTTATTTATACAGAGAATGAATTTTATCTGCGGTGCAAAATTACGTTTGATAGTTGTCGAATAAGTTACACAATAAAAAGATTGAGTTACATCATTCACTGATTTTTAAAAAATACATGAAAAAAAGCACCATTTTGTGCCTTGTATTCCTGTTGTCGAAAAACCGAATATATGGGCAAAACAATACGCTGACAGAAGCCCTGGATAACGCTTTTGACAGCATGTGCGGGCTTTCGACGCTTTATGGTTTCAATGCGGCTATAGTCCTGCCCGACGGCAGGCTGTGGAAACGGGCATACGGATTGGCAGAAGAAATACCGGCTCCAAAGGCGCTAACGACCGATCACCTTATGGCGATGGGTAGCATCACCAAGAGTTTTATCGCTGTTACCCTGTTTACTACGGTAGAAGATTCGCTGCTTGATCTTGACGACCCGATTGGAAATTATTTGGCACCTTATCTGAATGTTCCGCCAGAGGCTACGATCCGCCAATTGCTCAGCCACCGCAGCGGTATCAGCGATTACCTGAACGAAAATCCCGCCATGGAGCAGGAAATTTCTGCCTATCCGGATAGTATTTGGATAGTGGACACCCTCTTGAACCATTTTGTATTGGCGCCAAACTTTCCCGTTGGCACCAGCTACTCATACTCGAACACGAACTATTTACTGGTGGGAAAAATCATTGAAACAATTAGCGGCCAACCTTGGTACGAAGCCGTGCGTACCCGCGTACTGGAACCAATCGGCCTGACCCACACCTTTGCCTACACTTGGAAAACACCTGGAAATCAATCCGTTGCGCACGTTTTTGTTGATGTGACTGGCGATTCCATTCCCGACGATGTGCAAGGAAATGGCTTCGCATTGGAAGGGGAGTATAGCGCTGCCAGTACCGCTGGTTGCCTGCTATCCAATCCGGAGGACATTGCAAAATTTACTAAAGCGGTGCACGGTGGTTCCTTTTTGGAGCCTGCAACATTGGCCGCCATGCACACCGACGAGGGCTTTCAGTACGGTTTGGGCGCCTTCATGATGAATTAAATCGTGGGGATACAGTGGCGTTTTTCTCTACAATTCATTGGGGTTTTATTTTACAGACCAAGATATGGCACTTGCCATCCAGCAAAACGATGTGCGCTACAACTCGCCAGAGACTCCGACTATTGTAGATGGCATTGGGGTTTATTTGGGTTTGCTACTGACTTATGTAAGTTATGTTCAATCGTTTGCGACAAATGAATTGGCGACCAAACAAACTCTTCAAGTCTATCCTAATCCGGCCAACGAAATGCTAACAGTAGTACTTTCGGGCAACGGTAAGCAAACAATTGAATTGATGGATGTTTACGGCCAAAGTATTTGGTCGAGCACTTCTACCCTCCCCGTCGTTCAAATTCCATTAGGGAATGTGCCAAATGGTTGGTATAGCGTGCGGGCAGGTAGCACAGTATCAAAAGTGTTGGTCGTAAAATAAATTTGATCCAAGACACCGCTCGCGCCAGGTTTCACCTCTTGTCTACGATCATTTGGGTTTTACCAAAAAAAGGGCAAAGCCATACCAATAGTAGCCACGAGGCGGAGATTCACGCCAGCCGGGGAAGGAAGTGCGCATTTTGTATTACCGAACAGGAAACAATACAAAATGCGTACTTCGCATTTTGTATTGTTTCTGGAATAAAACTTTTCATTTGATGATTCATAAGGGTTTGATTCAGTGATATTTAAAAAATACTTTCTACGAAATTTTCAGTGTTCTAATACTTTTTTCACCTTTGTGGGGTAGATGTGCGAGGTTCGAATATTATCACGTTATGCGTCAGCTTAAAGTACGCTAAGAATATACTAACAACTAAATAAAATTTTAAAATTATGAAAAATCTGTTTTTACAATTGACCATGATGTTCTGCTTGGGATTATTGGCATGCTGCTCGAAAGAATCGCCATCCGTTTCTTCCTCTCAACCTGTCAACCCAAATGCCAGTCAGGTAACTAAAAAAGTGTATAGTTATTTGTGGGACTTAAGCTATGGCAGTACACCTGGTGTAATTGTTGGGCAAAATGCTGGACACGGAAATGACTATTTAGATTATTCCTATAATGCGGAAATAGATTCGCTATTTCATAAGAGTGGTAAATATCCTGGAATGTTAGGAGTTGATTATGAATTTATTGAAATAAACAGCCCTGAAACCTTAAAAGAAGTAAACACCTCATTAACTGCATACTGGAATGCAGGTGGTCTCATTACAATCAATTATTCACCACGAAACATTTTAAACAATAATGGCGAACCAATGACTCGCGATGGCGCTGGAGAAATGAATAAAATTTTAGTTGGTGGAAGTTTAAGAACTGCTTGGCTTGCTCGTTTAGATGTAATTGCTTCTGCTCTTCAGGATTTGCAAAATAAGGGAGTTACAGTTCTTTGGCGTCCTATGCAGGAATGCAATGGTCCATTGTTTTGGTATGCAACGTCCCAACCTGGAATACCTGGTCAGTCTGCCGAAGACTATATTGCTGTTTGGCACGATATGTATAACTATTTTACAAATACAAAAGGACTTAACAATTTGTTATGGGTATTTGCACCAACTGGCGATGCTGAATCTCCTTATCCGGGAAGTTCTTATGTTGATATTGTTGCCCCCACGTTTTATAACGACCCTATTAGTGCTTGGCAGGAGGATGCAAACATTTATGGAAAAATTATAGGTATGTCTGAATTAGGTCCTAGTGGAAATATCAAAGTTGATAATATGGATTTTCTTACAGCTACCGCTACAAATAACCCTCAGTTTGCTTATTTTGTTGCTTGGCACGATGAATGGAGTATTTCTTATAATAATAATGCATTTACGATGATGAACGATTCAAGGTCAATCACGCGTGAAAAAATTAAAAAATAAAGGCTTGATAATACTGATGTGTTTGATTTCCTAAAAGAACAATCGCATCAGAAACATTTTAATAAAAGAATTTAATTTGTAAGTTTTAAATTAACTTTAAAAAAACATGAAAATACTTTTTGTTTCTTCGTTTCTTATTATTGTCCTTAATAACAGTGTCAAGAGTCAAAATCTTGATTACCGTCACCCATTTTATTGGCCTTTCGCAGAAACAAGTATTTGGAATACACCCATCGGAGAAAATGCCGTACTTGTCAATACTACACTTACGAATTCACAATATATAGGTGTTGATGCAGAATATTTTATTGTAACGGATTCAATTAATTCTACGAAGCAAGCTATTAACATTCCCACTTCTTGGAATGTTCGCTGGCCGGGAACTGAAGCTTGGTGGCAAGATTCAGTTTGGGTTCCAAACAATTTGATAATTGCTGACGCAACTGAGGGCTCTACGCCGAACGCATGTGCAACTATTTTGTTGCCAAGTAGGGACACAATTGTACAGCTTGAGCCAGCTTGCAGAGTTGTTGCAAATTCTCACATAGTTGGATATCGATCAGGTATTGATTATTCCTTGTATTCTGATGGAACAAGTGGATCTCACTATGGTTCCTGTTTGTCTGCAATGGGCGGAAGTATACGTTTAGGGGAATTGACTGGTTTAGCAGAAATTCACCATGCTTTAAAGTTAAATGTCTGGGGAAGTCGACTGTATTATTCGTCCATAAATCCCGGATTCCGTTGGCCTGCATTGTGTTCAGACAATTATGCTTCTACTGGATATTTAGGTTCCGACCCCAATCTGATGATGGGCACATTACTAGCGATTCCGAGAAATATGAGTGCTGCTCAATTGGGTATTTCCACACAAAGTGCCATGAAACTGTTAACAGCTTTACAAAATTATGGAGCATATATCACAGACGATTCTGGCTGGGACGCCTATGATTGGTGCATGGAAGTTGGGGTTGAAGAGGAAACACAAACTATGTTAGGTGAAAATTTAACCGGTGATAGCGGTCTATTTTTCGACGATATGCAAATTTTATTAGCAAATATGAAGATTGTAAATAATAATACAGCTTCTACTATCGGTGGTGGTGGAATTCCAGTTACAAGTGGAGCAATAAGTTTTTGCACTGATATTTCAAATTTTCAAATTTCAGGAAATAATACTCCTTTAAATAATTCTATAGAAATATATTCCGTCCCACTAATTCAGAAAATTAAATATGCGTGGGTTATTAATGGAGGAGTGCTTCAAACAATTGATAGTTCCTCGACCGCAACCATAATTTGGGGGAATGCTTTATCAAAATCTATTCAGGTTTCAACAGTTGACAACTTAGATATTTGTGAATTTACAGCAGAATTGAACACGATTGTAGGTATATTTGAAGATGAAGCAACGATCTTCCCTGTTCCATCCAACGGCACATTCACCATCAAGCAAAACAACACGCACGAAATCGAAATCGAAATTCATAAAATTTTAGGCGAACTTGTTTTTAAAACAACAAGCGCAGACCAACAAACGATAATAAATCTTAGTAGCAATCCGAAAGGAATTTACTTTGTTCGCATAATAGACGGCAACAAAAACATAACGAACAAAAAAATAATAATACAGTAGCACTCTTGGCAACACAGAAAAGAAAGCCGAACGCATAACAGCACCTACAAGAAATTGGCGGTTCAGTGGTTAAATGAAACTTTGTGCTTCATATCACGTTTTGTGGTGGCAGACAGTTTAGTGCTTCGTAATCGCCAACTTCGGGTAGCTGCAAAACGTTAGCGGTCATTGCAAAACGACACACAAACAAACAGTAAAATTAAAATATGTACAGGATAATTTTAGACAAAGTAATAGAACTTATGGGCTGCAAAATGTTGGTAACAAGTGTAGAAAACTTACCTTCATCAATTTTAAAATTAACAAAATAAATTGAAAGCAATTATATCATGGAAAACGAAATATTGAAATGCATTTCAAAATATGTTCCCATTACCAAAGACTTGGAAAAGGCGATATTGGAAAGTGCAGCAATAAAAAATTTTCCGAAAGGAACTTCTTTGCTAAAAGAGGGTAATCTTTCAAACGAATGCTATTTCATTTTAAAAGGATGCATAAGAGTTTTTTTTATAAAAGAGGGCGAAGAAAAAACCATAGAATTTTATACTGAGGGGCAAGCTGCTATTGCATCATGTTATGGCAAAAAAATACCTTCTGAACAATACTTTGAATGTATGGAAGAAACTGTTGCAAGTGTAGGAAATCCTGAATTGGAAGCAGAAATGTTTCAAAAGTACCCACAGTCAGAATCTGCAACTAGAGTAATAGCAGAAATAGTAATGGTTAATTTGCAGGATAAATTAAATGAGTTTAAAATATCTTCTCCAGAAGAACGATATTTAGCTTTGCTGAAAAATAGACCTGAGTTGATTCAGAGAGTACCCCAACATCAAATAGCCAGTTATTTGGGCATAACACCTGAATCTTTAAGCCGGATTCGCAAAAGAACAATGAGCAAAATATAATGCTTACACAAATTTTCATTCTCAACTCATTTCTTACCTTAAGTCAATGAGATAGGGTTCATAGAGCTGTACTTTTGTGGCAGATAATTTTTGTTTCACTTTAAATTACAGAACTATGAATTTTAAGAAAATCACGCTTGTGCTATTTTTGACTTTTTATATTACTCAGGCTTTTTGTCAAAATACAACTACGCCAGACACCAATCATATTAAAAAAGATAAGTTCTTTCACAAATTTTTCATTAGAAGCCCGTATCTAACATTTACTAATTTCGGAGACGAAAAAACGAATACACACCATTATGAGCTCCATTTAGGATATAGACTTACCAGCAAAGACAAGATTGGTATCAAAGTATCTACATGGAAACTATTTGCCCCTTTAGGAATACCATTATGGGACCCGCTTTTTCTAAAAGAAAGTGAATTTTACCCGGGAAGACTACAAGAAAGTGGTATTGGTATTATATATCAACGCATGCTATGGAAAGGATTATACGCTTCGGTGGAAGTGATGCCATTGAAACAAAAATTCTTAGATTTAAATAATAATAAAATAGGCGAAGGATTTCGTTTATATACCAGCTATCATATAGGTTATCATATATCAATGTTTAAAAATAGGCTTTTCATAGAACCACAAATTCACTGTAATTACTGGCCAATTGATTCCAAAAGGCCACAAGGATTTAAAGAAAAGGATGACAAATGGAATAATTATTTCCTTTTTGAACCCAATTTATATATTGGTATAAAATTAAAATAATGGAACCTCTAAAAACCCAGCCACCAACATGGTTTTTTTCGCATTTTGCCTCTTTACACAACCCCACAGCCTTCGGTTATAAGCAAAATGCCTTGCCCGGAGAAAGCGACACTTATTAATTCAGCGCCCCTTAGGTGAAGTGGGCGTGTATTTGCCGATTATATAATTGCTTCTGATGGAATTAATTCTCAAATAAGAAAACAGCTGTTTCCAAAAATTAAAAAACGCTATTCAGGCCAACCTATTTGGCGAGGTATTGCTGATATTGAGCTTCCTTAAACACACTAACGCTCCCTCATTATACAGGCGAATGTAGCTTGTAATCGTGTTTCGACGGCAGCCTATGATATGGGCATAGCTTTGGCGATCATAGCCTTCAAAAAGTAGATAGATCACAAGCATTCGGTCTCGAACAATTGGTGATTTGTCCTTTTTTCTCTCGATATTTGCCGCCATGGAATCGGCCTTGCTGATGTTTACGGAAAGCATCTATTAGCAGTTTCGTCGCTTCTAAGATAATGCTTTCCCGCTTTTCATTTTATCGATTCTTGCCGTGGTCGACTATATACCTAAAATCTAAAAAAGATGCCATCCTCTGCTGCCGCCATAGAACAAGCCCTTTCTGAACTTTTTGAACAATGGGCCGGGGAGGTGCCGAAGCTCGTGTTGCCCTTAGCGCCATCGGGGTCTTCGCGCATTTATTACCGGCTGGAAGGCGGCGGGCGCACGGCCATTGGCACCTACAATCCCAACGAAAAGGAAAACGCTGCGTTTCTGACTTTTTCCAGGCATTTTCGTGGCAAACAAATCGCCGTGCCGGAAATTTACGCGGAAGACCTGTCCAAAGACATCTACCTTCAGGAAGACTTAGGCTTTACCACGCTGTATAGTTTCCTGCTGAAAAAAGGCGATGAATTCCCGGAACACCTCATTTCCCTGTACAAAAAAGTGGTGGAAAAATTGGCGCACCTGCAAATCGAAGGCGGCAAAGAATTGGACTATCAGATCTGCTACCCGCGTGAAGCTTTCGACAAACAATCCATGCTCTGGGATTTCAATACGTTCAAATACTACTTCCTGAAATTAGCGGGCATCCCCTTCGACGAGCAGGCGCTGGAAGAGGACGTACACCGCTTCGCCGAATACCTGCTGGGGGCAGATTGCGGGCACTTCATGTTTAGGGATTTTCAAACCCGCAACATCATGATCCGCAGCGGGGATCCCCATTTTATTGACTACCAGGGCGGGCGTCGGGGTGCTTTGCAATACGACCTTGCTTCGCTGCTCTACCAGGCTAAAGCCGATATTCCGGAGCCAATCCGGCAACAACTGCTGCACCATTATATAGACGCTGCGGTAAAGTTCCTGCCCGTCGAGCGGGAAAAATTCATCGAATACTACTACGGCTACGTACTCATCCGGTGCATCCAGGTATTTGGCACCTACGGTTTTCGGGGGCTGTACGAACGCAAAGAGTATTTTTTGCAGAGTATCCCGCCAGCCATCGCTAACGTGCGCTGGATTCTGGAAAACTGCGGTCTGCCCATTGAGGTGCCCGAACTCCGGCGCGTGCTGGAGCGCGTGGCAGCCTGCACAAAATTTGAACCTTTCGACAAAAACAAAGGCGCGTCGAGCCTGCTTAAAGTGGATGTGGGCAGCTTTTCTTACCTTAAAAATGGCATCCCCGCAGATACTTCCGGCAACGGCGGCGGGTTTGTGTTCGATTGCCGGTTCATCCACAACCCAGGTCGTTACGAACCGTATAAGAAGCTCACCGGCCGCGACGAATCGGTCATCAATTTCCTTAAACACCACAGCGAAATGGAGCGCTTTTTACAAGACGTCTTCCACATCGTAGACGTGGCCATTGGGAATTACATCGAGCGCAGTTTTACCAACCTGAGCATCCACTTTGGCTGCACCGGCGGACAACACCGCTCGGTTTACGCAGCAGATGCCGTGGCGCGCCATATCCAGGAAAAATTCGGCGTCCCGGTTCAGGTGCAGCACATCGAACAGGAACGAAAAGGCTGGATCAATGAGTAACCTGCCAGAGCCTTTTTTAGCACAAATGCGCACCTTGCTGGGTGCTGAAACAGCCGCCTTCCTGGAGGCCCTGCAGCAGCCTGCGCCAGTCAGTATTCACTTGAATCCCCTAAAGGACAGTAGCCTTAAAAACGAGGCGCTGGAAGCAGTCCCGTGGTACGCCGCCGGACGGTACCTGCCGGAGCGCCCGGTTTTTACGCTCGATCCGCGATTCCACGCTGGCGCTTATTACGTTCAGGAAGCATCTTCGATGCTGGTTGCAACGGCGGTGCAGCAGGGGGTGCCTGCTGGACAACCGCTTCGGGCGCTGGATTTGTGCGCTGCGCCCGGCGGGAAAAGTACCTTACTGGCTTCCGTATTGCCGGCGGGGAGTTTGCTACTTTCCAACGAAGTCATCCGCAACCGCTACCAAACCCTGCAATACAATGTGGCCAAATGGGGCCACCCCGGCATGCACACCAGCCAGCACGACAGCCGCGACTTCAAAGCGTTGCAAGGCTGGTTCGATCTGGTGCTGGTAGATGCGCCCTGCTCCGGCGAAGGCTTGTTTCGCAAAGACCCGGACGCTGTGAAGGAATGGTCGCCGGCTCATACCGCGCATTGCTCAGCGCGGCAACGGCGCATTCTGGCGGAAGCAGCAGCCTTGGTTCGCCCCGGCGGCATGCTGTTGTACTGTACCTGCACCTACAACGACGAAGAAAATGAAAACAACGCCGCCTGGTTATTGGAACAAGCATCTTTTCAGGCGCTTGAACTCGCGTTGCCTGCCGAATGGGGCCTGACTCATAAAGGGATGGGCTACCAGTGCTACCCACACCGCGTGCGGGGGGAAGGCTTTTTCCTGTCGTGTTTTCGAAAAGAAGGCAAGGATCAATCTACTGAAAAAGCCGCCAAAACGCTGCCCGCCGGGACGTTAAAACCAGCTTCAAAAACCGACCTCGAATCCTTGGCACCCTGGTTGGTGCCGGAAGCGGGAGTCGCAGTTTTTCAGGATTGGCAGGGTGCATTCCGGGCGTTGCCGGAGGCTCAGGTAGCGGATTGCATGCAACTGGGTTCCATACTCCGGCAATCCGCATTCGGCGTGCCACTTGGTTTGTTTAAAGGCAAAGATTTCCTGCCAGCGCCCGAATTCGCGTTAAGCGCCCTCGTTCACCCCGATGTGCCCCGTGTGGCGCTGGAGCGGCAACAGGCGTTGCATTTTTTGAAAAAAGAACCACCCGTTTTTAACCCGGTTCCGCAAGGTTGGATGTTAGTGGAATACGAAGGCCTGGGTCTGGGTTGGGCGAAAGGGATCGGGAACCGGGTGAATAATTACTACCCCAAGGAGTGGCGAATTTTAATGCAAATCCGGTAAATAGTCCCTCCCCCCCTCTC
>JBBQGV010000119.1:0-16071 GCA_038323375.1 Chitinophagales bacterium | reverse complement strand
TCGTACTCAAGAAATGTGGGTTGCTCATTTAACGCTTGGATTTCAGCATATTTCGATTTGGCCAGTGCCAGAAAGTCTTCTTCGTTCATAACTTTGTTATGTGCAATATACGTACTTTTGCTATACGACAATTTGGTTTGCGCCCATCTATGATTTAAAATTGATCAAACTCCCATATCGTCTACTTACTTAAATTAGTAGGCAGACGATATGGGAGAAATACCGACCCGCCAATGACCTGTGGTGAGGACCAGGTTACCGTCGTTCCCGAAAGTATGGTAATCGGGGGTAAAGCTCCGATATCTGTACAGGCGCCCAATTGAATAAATTCCGGACGTTTACCGGTTCCTGGGCTGCCTACAAGCAACCTGCCGGAATAGACCCTCCATTGGCAAGGCGAAAGAGAAGATGATCTTCCATTATATCCCATAATATTGGTGCTAAGCGATGCGCCATTATTACACCCGAAGATATCACACCCACCGCCGCCGGTAGCGCCCGGGATATTGCACTCGGCAACAATATCTAAATCAACACTATATTGACTATTAGCATTAAATGAGTGGCAAAGTCCGGCAATATGCCCGGTTTCGTGAACCAGTACTTTGGCCATATAAACAGCTGCGCCATACCAGTCATTTTGGAAACAGGGGCCATTCTCCAGACGCTTGTGCCAGTTGTTTAGAAATAAGTGGTTGCAAAATATTCCTGTGCCACAAGCCCGGCCGTCAAAATCAGTTACCTCATCGCGCACTATAATATGCACTACCTTTTTGCCGTATAGCAGTGCATCCGGGGCTGGGTCGGCGATCCTGTACCAAATGCCGCCTTACTTATCCGCAGCGTTACCGGCTTCAGAATAAAGTTTGAAGCGGATGCGGCTGTCGCCGAGAAAGTCGGCAAATCCAAGTGGGTTGTCATTCAGGTTCGACATAATCTGGTTTGCTCTTTCGATCATGGCACGGGCAGCAAGATTGCCATTCCAGAAACCATCTAATAAAGGCTCGTTATCGTCATTGGGATTTTCAGGATCGTCAGGAATGAAATTGTTATTACCAACTCCAATAAAATGAACGTTCACTTGTACCTCTACAATAGGAAATCCGGGAGCAGAAGTAATGCCTTCAAGGCAAGATAAGGGAAAGGCTTCCCTCGGTTCAGGCTCAGGTTCCGGTTCAGACTGGGCAGCCATTATCCATGGCAACAGGCCAATCATGAGGCACGTAAACAGCTTACTCCCCCGAATTCATTGAAGAAAATAGGGAAGAGCGAGAAACATCAGCGGCAAATAAAAAAATTTGATAAGGAAAAATTACCTGTTGCAGGAATCGCAGGCCGGCAAGTTGGAAAAATTGGATCCGCTGCGCTTTATGCGCATCCACCGGCCGGTAGTTATTCATACCGGTTTTCTCAATGAAATCAACAACATCGGCCTGGGCGATGTGGAGGTGCGTAGGAAAGATGGCCTTACTTTCCGGGCGAGTAAGTCGTATGAGGAAGAATGGCACCGAAAATTGGGACTGGGATAAGAAGCTTTGAAGGTGAATACCGAATGCAGAACAAGCCCCTAAACAAGATGAGCCACCCTAAATTTTGAGGCGGCTCATCTAATAGATTCCTTCAAAAAACACTTGTTTTATCGCAACGCAATGCGCTGATTTACATACACCTCATCGGTGTTCATGTTGTTGATGCGGCGCAGGTATTCGATGGTAAGCCCGTATTGTTTGGCGATGCGGTAGAGGTTTTCGCCGCGCTGCACCACGTGGTAATTTTTGGCGACGCCGGATTCGTAATTTTGCTGCAAGGCACTTTCATTGGCGTAGCTCGTTGTACCCGCAGCTATTGAAGGCGCTTGCGTAACAGCTGGCGAGTCATAAATCAGCGGCGTTGTGCGCTCATCGAAATCGTATTGCGGGTTTGTATTCCGCACGGTTTGTGGCACCGTAGAAGCTTCAGTCGTGAGGGGCAGCGGCGCGTCGTCGTAAAACTGCATGCCATTTTGATTGCCCTGTTGCTGCGGCGCTGGCATCACAATCGGAGAGTCGTAAATGCTATAAGCCGACGGGCGTATTTCGGTATCGCCGGTTCTGGCGTTGTTCAGCGCTTGTTGCGACTGCTGATTGTAATTATAGTTGTAATAGGAGGCGGTGCGCACTTCCTGTTCCTTCACCTGCGAACTATTAGAAGCCGGTTGGGTTTGGCTGGTGCCTTTCGGTGTTAAGCGCGTACCCGGGGTCTCATAAGATTTAAGTCCCGTAGATTGCGGGCATTCGCAATCGGTTGTTTTCAGGCGCTGTCCTACTTTGATCCAGTCGTTTTCGCCCAGGCTGTTGAATTCGCGGAAACGTTTTTCCGTATACCCGTATTTCTGCGCCAAATACCCAATGGTTTCGCCTGATTTCACGGTGTGAAATGTTCCCGTTGCCGCTGTACTGACTTGCGCATCAAGACCTCTAGGGGTGGTGATGATTTTCGATCCGGCAGATTCAAAGGAGTTGGGTGTTGCGCCGGCTTCGCTTACCTGCAACTGCGTACCTTTGCGGATGCTGGTAGACTGCCCCATTTGGTTCCAAGCCTGCACTTGCTTCACGGATACGCCGTATTTTTTTGAAATCCCGTAAAGGGTCTCGCCCGGCTGCACCGTATGCATAGTTGCAGGGCCGCCTGTGGCCGTTTTTTGCTGTGTGCCTGCGCCTTTTGAACCGGTATAATCAAAGCCGCTCGGGACGGTATTGTCTACATTGGCTGTTCCCCGCGAAATCGGCGCTTTTCCGCAAGCCAGCAGCAGGTGGTCTGCAAATTTCTGGTTGTTGACCCGTTCCAAGATAACCACGTTGTTCGTTGCGTCTTCGGGCGTGAGGCCGCTGCGCGCTTCTGTGATGCCTACTTCCGGCGCGATTACGATTTCGGAATAAGCATTGGCCACGCCGGTCGCATTGGTGTATTGGCGAAAAATATAAGCGCCGCTACAATCATTGGCCATGCGGCCTTCAAAATAAACCTGAACATTGGGGTTGTTGTAGGAAATATTTTCGCCGACAGCGCCTTCTTTGGTATCAAAACGGAAAGAATAAGTCGGAGAATTATAACTGATCACCTGGCCATTCCATTGATGAAGGGCGGCAATGCGCACCGGCATCATGATGTAACGACGGTTGAGTGTTGGATAAACAATAATCAACTCATCTGCTTTGTTGTTGATGCGCTTCACCGTTTGTCGGTCAAACAAGCCGTTGGAGCAATTTACTACGCCCGCAGGCAAGCGATCCTGTTCAATGCCATCTTCTCTTCCAATCTCAAGAACAAGGCGCTCTGACGCGCTCAATCGTACGTGATAAGCAACATACACGCCCGTATTGCCATCCTTGAAGTAGTTGTATTCTAATCGGTCCATGCACTCCGGATCGTAAACTACGTAGATGCGCGCGGCTTCCAAAGTGCTTGTGGTGAGAATGAAAAATGCGAAAAAGAGAAGTAATGCTCTGATGACTTTCATATTGTTGTTTTTAATGAAGCAGTGTATCCAACAAAAAGCTGGCGTTTACGACGCTTTGCCTGAGGGGATGCAAAACTTTTTCATAACGCAAATTTGTATAAAAGATTGCAATTAAACAACTTGTTTAGAGTTTTGCGTGAAATATTCTTTTTAGCAGGTGGTCACGTAGCCAACGTTTGTAGCCAACGTTTACTAAACTTCTAAAGTTTAGTAAACGTTTGTAGCCAACGTTTACTAAACTTCTAAAGTTTAGTAAACGTACTCAACAAAATAACGACACAACCCCTGCAAGGTTTCACTTTAAAACCTGCAAGGGTTGTTAATTTTTTTTGGTGGCTGACTTTAGGATCCGATAGCTGCGTTATTTCCGGCGTTTCAGAACTTCCAATCCAACCCAGCCGTAATCATCCGCGGCAAGCCAACCCGGATGCCTTGTGGCCGACGGGTGGAAATATAGCGCTCGTCGGTCAGGTTTTTCACCGCTGCGGTCAGTGCCAGTTTGCCGCCGGGGAATTGGTATTGCGCGCTGGCGTCCATCACAAAATAGGCAGGTAGTTGCCCCGTCTGGCCATTCGCAGAAGGCGCGATGGTATTGAGTTCGTCTGTAAACTGTTCGCCGATGTAGTTGCCGGTAAATCGCAGAGAAAGCCCTTTGGGTGCTTCGTAGGCGAGGCCTGCCGACAACCACCATTTGGGGGCATAAGGCGTTCGGTTCTCCCGGATATTGACTTTGGAGTCGCCTGCTCCAACGAAACGGTCATCGTCGTAATACGCATTGACATACGTGCCATTGAGCGACCATTCCAGCCGGTGATCGGCGGGCAGGATCTGCTGTCCGAGGTCGTAACGCAAGCCCAGTTCGAGGCCCTGGTGCAGGGTGCTGCCGCCGTTGACCAACCCCGTTCCGCTGCCACCCGAAGATTCCGAAATCGGGATGATCTGGTTGGAAAAACTCATATTAAAGGCCGTAAATTCCATTGCCCAATGCGCGCCAACCTGGTTGCGGAAGCCAATTTCGGTATTCCAGCTCAATTCAGGGTCTAAGTTGTAGACTACACCGTTGTTGGCAATCGCGTCCAACACCCGCGGCGGTGCAAAGCCCCGGTGAATGCCGGCAAACAGGCTCCATTGTTCGCTCAGGTTGTAGTTGACGCCCGCGCCCGGCAATACCTGGTTGAGGGTGGTATTCGACAGGATACTCGTGTCTTTTTCTGCGTTGCGCAGGATGTGGCGCTCGTAGAAATAGGTTTCGGAACGAACGCCGGCGGTGATGGCGAGTTTTTCGCCCAGTTCAAATTTGTTTTGCACAAACGCGCTGATGGCCCTCCCGCTTCGGATTTCATCGCTCACCAGCGTGCCCGAACGCGCATCCGCTTTTTTTCCGTTCACCCGTTGTTCGTAGGCGCGTTCGTGGAGGAAACGGGCACCGGCTTCGAGGCGGTTGGCGACGACGCCTAAGTTGAAGCGGTGCAGGAGGCGCGACTCAACGCCGGCAACCTCAAACTGCCGGTTGCGGTGGCCATTGGAATTGCGCATGTAAACCGCGCCTCCTGGAATATCGGGATCGCCCCAGACTACGCCGGTGGCGTTGCTGGCTGGCGCAGCACTGAAGTCCTGCCGCTGCCAGTTACGCGTGGTGGTGTAGCCAAACACTGATGTTTTGAGCTTTGTATTCAGGCTGAACCGGTATTCGTGGATGGCGCTCAGCGACAACCGGCGCACGGTGAGGCGGTCGTCGGGCGCCATTTGTACAAAATCCTGGTCGCCAGCTTCGTACATGGACTGTGTGAGGCCGATATAGGTAGAATTCGACCCTTCATCGTAGACGCCGAATTTGAACCCGAGGGCAGATTTTGGACTGAACTTCAGGTTGATTTTTGCGCTCAGGTCGTTGATCCGGAAATTGGTTGCCCCAATCCGGTCGCCTTGTTTGCGCAGGTAGTCTACTTTGAATCCGGCATTTCCGAAGGTATTGCCATAGCTGATCAGGCCGCTGAAATAGCCGTTTTCACCCCCAAGAATGCGCACCCGACCAGCTTCCTGCGCCGGTGGATCGGCGGTGATGTAATTGATGACGCCGCCGACCGTTTGCGGGCCGAACAAAATCTGGCCGCTGCCTTTCAGCACTTCGATGCTCTCCATGCGGTCAATCACCGGCGAATAATACAATTGCGGTTCTCCAAAAGGATTTAGCGCCACGGGAATCCCGTCTTCCAGCACCAGCACGCGGCTGCTCCGGTCGGGGTCCAGCCCGCGGATGCCCACATTGAGGCGCATGCCCACGCCTTCTTCTTCGGTGATGATGACGCCCGGCACGGTGCGCAGTACTTCGCTGCTCGAGTTGGGTTGTATTTCCCGGATGGTTTTTGAGGATAAGTAGGTAGCGGCGCCTGGCAAATCACTCATCAGTCTCGGCTTCTCGCCTAATACCTTGACAGCGGGCGCTTCGTAAAACATTAAAATGCTGGTATCCGATGCGGCTGAAATCATTTCCTGGGCGTTGGAGGAGACCAGCCCGAAACCAATCAGCAGGAGGGTAGCGAGCGCTGGGTGTTTAAAATGCTGCATGTTCTTATGTTGATTTTGTCTAAATAAAATTTGAGCAGCAAAATTAGGTTAGCAGGCCATAACAGGCGACAAAATCCGTACTGGAAACTTAGGTATTAATCACCAGGGACATCCCTAATGTTAGGTAGGATTAGGTAGTAATCAATTCAAAATCCCAGTATTAATCGCATACATCACCAACTCGGAAGAAGAATTCAGGCTGAGCTTCTTCATGATGTTTTTGCGGTGGGTATAAACCGTGTGGGTGCTCAGGTTGAGCAGGGAAGCAATTTCTTTAGCGATTAGACCTTTGGCTACGAGGCGCACGATTTCAATTTCCCGGGGTGAAAGCGGTATGGGCGAGCAGTCGCTGTCTGCGATGCTGCCGAAGGTGCGCTCCAGCAGGCAATCCAGCACTTTGGTGCAGAAGTATTTTTCCCCTTTGACGGTGGCTTTCACGGCGTCGAGGATTTCTTCCTGGTCACAGGTTTTGGTGAGGAAGCTGTTGATGCCGTGCTCTAAGGCCAGATAAACGCTGTTTTTATCGCTAATGGCGCTGATGATCAAAATGCCGGTATCCGGTGCTAATTTTCGAACCTTGCCGATGGTGTCGGCGCTGAAATAACCGGGCTGGTTGTGGTCGAGCACCAAAAGGTCGGGGGCACGGTTGGCCAATTCCTCCAGCAATTCTTCCTCATCGCCGGCTTCCGCAATGATGTCAATGCGCGGGTTGGAAGCAAGCGCATAGCGCAGGCCCAATCGGGTTAAGTATTGCGCGTCGGCGATGGTGATGGAAATGGGTGGCATCATAAATCCCGCTTTAGTCATCTGCGAAAGTAGGCAAAATTTGGGATTCAACAAGGTTATTTAGATTTTGTTTAGATAGCGTCTGAGTTTAGCGTCCTTATTTCTTTTTCCAGAGGTAGTAGTCCAATCCGATGATGTATTGGGTGAAGTTGTACTTGCCGTGCACATTGTTGAAAATGTTCATGTTTTCCCAGGCTAGGTCTAAATAAAGTCCCCGTGTCAGTCGAATGTCTAATCCCCAGCCCAATCCGTAGTAAAACAAGTTTTTCCGGAGATAAGGATCATCCGGGTCGCAACTGCAATAGTTACCGTTGTAAAGCATGGCGCTCAGAAACAAACGGGTTCGCTTGCGGGGCAGCAAATTGTATTGGGTAAATACACCAGTCATGGAATAGTGATTTTCGCCACTTAATTCACTGCGGGTAAACAGACTTTTATGGTCAACGCCCACGCGCACCCTTCTCGACAAGTCGGTGGCTACATTTACTGCCCAGGTGAATTCCTCATAGCGGTGCGTTTGCGAGCTGTTTGATTGGGAATAGCCTGGATCCCAAATATAAGTTAGGGAGCTTCCCAGAATCAGATTGCCCCACGTACGCGAAGTATCTTTTTGGGGTAGGATGGCAGTCATTTCTTCGGGCGCTTTTTTCCAAAAACCGGAAGCCGTCTTTTTGCTTTCGACGATTGAAATAAAACTGGAAACTACTGCTGGCTGAGGGCATCCAACCAGGAACATGGCAGTCGGACTGACCCCAGATAAATGTTTCTGGGTTTGAACATGGGCTGGTCAGATTGCGCCAGACTGGAACCATATATTGCAAAAAAATACGAAACAGAGGAGGCTGATGCGCTTCATGGCTGGGTTTTGGTTTGTTTATGAAGATAAGATAAGATAAGAATACAGGAAGGCGTTCCGATATTTCATGGGATTAGAAATTTAAGAGATCCTTCGTGCTTTCAGACAACGCAAAAATGATTTTACTATCTTCGCGCCAACTAACACAAACAACATGAAAATCGCAGAAATTCACACCCAAAAGGGCGTTATGAAGATTAGATTCTTCGAAAAAGATGCGCCCAACACCGTCAATAATTTCATCACCTTAGCGGAAAAAGGCTTCTACGACGGCCTGAAATTTCACCGCGTCATTCCCGATTTTGTCATCCAGGCGGGCTGCCCGAATGGCACAGGCACTGGCGGCCCCGGTTACAAAATTGATTGCGAGCTGACCGGCGAAAACCAATACCACGATCGCGGCGTCCTCTCCATGGCGCATGCAGGCCGCAACACCGGCGGATCCCAGTTTTTTATTTGCCATTCGCGCAACAATACCGCGCACCTCGATCGGAACCACACGGTTTTTGGCAGAGTATACGAAGGCTTGGACGTGATTGACGAGATTCGGCAGGGGGATTTGATGGATAAGGTGGTGATTAGTGAGGTGGCGGAGTAGTATTTTTGATCTGAAATACCGCTCGCCCCCAAGCTCCCTTACTTTCCACCATCTTCATTTTATGTCGTCAACTTAGCAGAAATTGAGGCGACATCTCGCCGCCCTAAAGCGGCAGGTGTTGTCTCAATTTTTGCGATTCGGGAACCGGTTTTTTGAGCGGTCATCTGCCTCGTGTCCTGTTCACGCCAAGTCTTCCCTTCATTTATCAAAATCGCGACACTCTCCAGATGCCATGCCCGCAGGGAATCCCCGCCACGGCCTGTCTGTCGGTGTTTGATCCGGGTGAAACCCCAAGAATAGGACACGCGAGGCGGAGCCTCGACTTCGCTCAGTTGCCGCCTCGGCGCGAGCGGGAATTGACTGGCATAGCCCAAAATAAGAAATCGTAGATGTATTTTTTTGCTTAAAAAAAATAAAATACCAAAATAAGTAAAATTAATTTTACTTATTTCGTACATTTGGACTACTATGGCAAAAGCAAAACATCTTAATCCTTTTTCGGAACAACTCATTACAGATCGCTTAAGGTTTGAAAACCCGTGGTGGAGCACAGGCAAAAGCGATGAGGAATATGACCAAATGCCGCGCAGGTTGTATTTCGACTTGTTTTATCCCTTAGTTGAAGATACATCCGTACGACGGGCTGTTGTGCTGATGGGACCCCGAAGGGTTGGTAAAACAGTAATGCTGAACCATACGATTCAGCATTTGCTGAATGAAGGCATAAATCCTAAACAAATCTGTTTCATCAACATCGAAAACCCAATTTACAACAACATCCCTTTAGAACAATTATTCAGCTATTCCCGAAAAGCAACAGCACAACATGACCCTAAAGGCTGGTTTGTATTTTTTGATGAAATACAGTACCTGAAAGATTGGGAAATTCACCTGAAAGTATTGGTAGATAGTTATCCTAAAACCAAGTTTGTAGTATCAGGCTCAGCGGCAGCTGCCCTTAAATTAGCAAGCAGTGAAAGCGGTGCAGGCAGATTTACTGATTTTATGTTGCCGCCGCTTACCTTTAATGAGTATATCTCCCTGAAGGGGCTAAATCAGTTGATTATTCCCTCCAAAATAATGTGGAATGAAAATGTAACCAGGTTTTTCAGCACCGTTAATATCAAAGAACTTAACAGACATTTCATTGATTACCTAAACTTTGGCGGCTATCCTGAAGTTATTTTTTCTGAGCGCATTCAGGCAAATCCGGCCAGATACATCAAAAGTGACATCGTGGATAAAGTATTGTTAAGGGATTTACCCAGCCTTTATGGAATTCAAGATGTGCAAGAATTAAACTCATTGTTTACAACCCTTGCGTATCATAGCGGCAATGAAGTAAGTTTGGAGAGCCTTAGCAAAGCAAGTGGCGTTGAAAAATACCTTCTGAAAAAGTACCTGGAGTATCTGGAGGCGGCTTTTCTTATCCGTATTGTTCATCGTATAGATGATAATGCGAAGAAATTTAAACGGGCTAATTTTTATAAAATATACCTGACCAACCCAAGTTTGCGAAGTGCTTTATTTTCTCCGCTGCTGCCTACAGATGAGGCAATTGGAAACATGATAGAAACAGCCATTTATAGCCAGTGGATGCACCGGGTATGGTTTACGCCCTATTACGCAAGGTGGGGCAACGGAGAAGTAGATATGGTGGGGTTAGACGAAAAAAAAATTAAACCTCAATGGGCCTTGGAAATTAAATGGAGCAACCGATTTTATGAAGAACCGGGAGAACTTAAAAGCCTGATTCATTTTTGTGAAAACAATAAACTAAGTTCGGCTTTGATTACCACCATAGACATTGAAGGTCAGAGAGAACAGAAAGGGATTCAGTTGATCTATGTTCCGGCTTCTGTTTATGCGTATGTTGTGGGGAATAATACACTGGAGCAAAAGCTGAAAAAATCAAGGTAGGGAGACTGTTCACTCCATCGCCTGCACAGTCCAGTTTACCTTAGCCATTGCTACAACTTTTCCCGAGCTTCCGGGGTAGAAATGGTCTGGCCTTCGCTCACTTGTTGTAAGCCCGTTTCGATTTTGTGCAGGATAATCAACCGTTCCACGACATCATCAATGCTAAATTCATCCGGAAGTGATTGGATGGCCTCAAGTACTTTTGCTCTTAAGAGCATGGCGCTGGTAGTTTTTTAGAACATAAATATTAATCAATTTTGGGACTTTACCTACCTCCAACCCCCAGAAACCTATTGGCCTTCACGATGGATATTGGCATTTTTCACCCCTATTACCTCCGCCGCAATACTCACCGCAATCTCCTCCGGCGTCCGACTGTTAATTTTCAAACCAATCGGCGTATGAAGGCGGGCCAACTGCGCCTCCGGAAATCTCTCCCCACGCAATTGCTCCAGCAGCGTCTCCATTTTTGCGGCACTGCCCAGTACACCAAAATACCGGAATTTTTTGGGCAGCAACTGCCGGATGACCACTGCGTCGGTGCGGTAGCCCACGGTCATCACGATCACGTAAATGTTTTCGCCGGGAGGAATCCATTCGCCAATGTCTTCATAGTGGTCTACCCGCTGTTTTTGATGAACGAAGCGGTTTTTTGCAAACGTGTTCAACTCTGCCCGGTCGTCGAACAAGGTGATGTAAAAATCTAATTTAGACAGCAGTTCTGACAAGGCTAAAGCACAGTGTCCGCCGCCAATAAGGTAGAGCCGGTTTTTGAAACCAAGATTTTCTTCATACAGAAATGCAGGAGAGCGTTTGAAGTGGAAATCCTGCGTGTTCTTTTGATTGGGCAAAATGCTCAATCCCTGTTCGCTGATTTGCAAAACAGCCGGTTTTCCTTGTTTCAAACAACGCAGAACAAGGCGAATTGCCAGCAGGTGCTGCTGTTCGAGGTGTAAAAAAACAACGCTTTGTTCGCCTGAACAAATCATCCCGCTTTGATCCTGTCCTTCCGTTTTGCGGTGAATTTGCCGTTTGAGCAGCGGACTGGAAATGCCCTGCGTCATGCGGGCTTTCGCCAATTCCACCAATTTGATTTCCATCATGCCGCCGCCAATGCTGCCACATAGCGCGCCTTCGGTGTCCACGGCCATTTTGAAGCCCGCTCTGCCGGGACTGCTCCCGAGGCTTTCCAACACGACGAGCAACGCTACTTTTTGCTGCGCTTTCAGGCGTTTGGCTAAAAATTGCCAAAGCGCCAATGCTGCGTCAGGACGCATATTCCGCCTGCAATTGGTGCAAACTCATCAACACCTTTTCTGCCGTAAACGGCGCGTCAAAAGCCGGAACTGCTTCCGGACGGAATGCCCGTATGGCGTCGCGAATGGCAAAATAAGCGCCGATGCCGTACATCAACGGCGGCTCACCCACGGCTTTGGAGTTGAAAATGGCAAGGTTGGGGCGGTCGGTTTGCAAAGGTTCGACCGTGATGACTTTAGGCACGGAATAAATATCCGGGATTTTATACGTGGAAAGTGCGTTGGAACGCAACTTGCCGGCATCGTCGTAGACCAATTCTTCTAAGGTCATCCAGCCGATGCCCTGCACGATGCCGCCTTCAATTTGCCCCAAATCTACTGCGTCGTTCATGCTTTTGCCGTAGTCGTGAACGGCTTTTACAAAATCCACTTCGTATGTGCCGCGCAGGCAATCCACCGTTACGCCCACTGCGGCAACGCCGTAAACGTGGTAGGCAAACGGGTGGCCTTTGGCGGTCGTCCAGTCGAAATGAACGCCCGGCGTGGCGTAGTGGGCATGTTCGCTGAGGTTGACCCTTTTGGCGAAAGCCGCATTGATCAACGTTTTCCAATCCAATGTGGTGGGCTGGTCATCATACCAGACCAAGCCGTTTTTGAGGTGGAGGGCTGCTGCATGGCCGACAGGGTCTTCGTTCGGATATAGTTCTTCTGCCGCGACAATTTTCAGGCGGTTCAAAATGGCTTCGCAAGCGAGCAAGGTCGCTTTCCCATTTAAATCTGCTGTTGCAGAAGCCGCAGAAGGGGACGTATTGGCAATGCGCAGGGTGCTGGTGGTATGTACCTTAACCCATTCCGGCGGGATGGAAAAAGTCTGCGCCGCCACTTGTAGCATTTTGGTATTCACGCCCTGACCCATTTCCACAGCGCCGGTAGAAACTGCCACAGAACCGTCGGTGTAAACGTGTACCAACGCCCGGGCCTGGTTCATCAGCGTTTTGGTAAACGAAATGCCGAAGCAAACGGGCATGATGGCCAGCCCACGCTTCAAGTGCGTATTTTTTGCATTAAAATCGGACGTTTCGTGGCGTAGGGTTTCAAAATCAAATTGCCGTTCGGCCTGATCCCAGGAACTTTCTGCCTCGCTTTCCGCCAATTGCCCGTAAGGGAATTCATCGCCGGTTTTCAGCAGGTTTTTTTGCTGAATAAAGGCCGGAGACACGCCAAGCTGTTCGGCTGCGTGCGCAATGGCCGATTCGATCACGAACATGCCCTGCGGCCCGCCAAAACCGCGAAAAGCCGTGTTGGGCGGCAGGTTGGTGCGGCAACTGTATGCGGTGGCGTTTACATGGGGTACAAAATAGCTGTTGGTGCAATGAAAAAGGGTGCGCTCCAGCACAGCAGGGGAGAGGTCGGCGGCTGCGCCGGCATTTTGGTAAAAAACGACTTCGTAAGCTTTGATTTTAAAATCCCGATCCAAGCCGATCTTGTAATCCGCCGAATAGGGATGCCGTTTGCCCGTCATGCGCAGGTCTTCCATGCGGTGCAAGCTGTATTTCACCGGGCGTTTGCTGAGTTGGGCGCCCACCGCGCACAGAGCCGCCCAGGTGTTCGCCTGGTCTTCTTTGCCGCCGAAGCCGCCGCCCAGCCGTCCCACTTCCACTTCGATGCGGTGCATGGGCAACCCGGTGACTTTAGCAACAGCGCGTTGTACTGCGGTCGGACCCTGCGTGGAGGAGTAAATTTTCAGTCCGCTCCCTTCGGTCGGTAGCGCATAAGCCCCCTGCGTTTCAAGGTAGAGGTGTTCCTGCCCGTTTACATCGGCGCGCCCTTCAAAGACGTGTTCGCAGCTTTCAAAAGCGCTGGCAGTATCGCCCAGCCGGAAGCGTTTGGGCGGGATGATGAGTTCGTTTTTTTCAAAAGCGACCCGCGGGTCGGTGATGATTTCCAGCAGCTCGATGTCGGCAGTGATTTTTTTTACGGCAGTGCGCGCGCTTTCATCGCTTTCCGCCAAAACAAGGGCAATCGGCATCCCCTGAAAATGGACGTAGCCATCGGCTAAAAGCGGCTCGTCGGGGATGATGCCGCCGATCTGGTTTTCACCCCGAAGGTCTTTGGCGAGGATAATTTGGACAACGCCTTCCGTGTTCAGGGCTTCCTGCAAGCGGATTTCCCGGATTTTGCCATGCGCAACGGGCGAATCGAACACGCAGGCAAACAAGGTGCCCTGCTGCAAGGGCAGGTCATCTAAGTAGACCGATTCGCCGCGTACGTGGTTATGGGCATCTATGTTTTTCATGGCTGATTTTTTTTGCCATAGGTCACATAAGCTAAATAGTGTCTGTTTTTAGTGTCCGATAACTGCGTTGTATTTTGCCCCAAAACTGGTCATTTACGCGAGTAAACTCCCATTTTTGGGGCAAAACACGCCTTGTTCTCGAACCCTAAAGAACAGACACGAGGCTAAATGGACGGACACTAATTAGTGTCTGTATTTATAGTCCGATAACTGCGTTGTATTTTGCCCCAAAACTGGTCATTTACGCGAGTAAACTCCCATTTTTGGGGCAAAACACGCCTTGCTTTCGAACTCTAAAGTCCAGACACGGGACTAAATGGACGGACACTATTAAAAGGATGAGCTGCGCGAATAGGAGTCATCCCGAATTTTGCCCGCGGGCAAGGTTCGGGATGCTTTTTTGTTGACAAAAACCTTCGTGCTACATGGCGTAAAATGCGGGCAAAATTCACATAAGGGTCGCTGAACGATTAACTGCCCACTTTCCCAGGAGTCATTTTCCTCCTTACCCTCCCGCTTTTTGGAATAGCACAGCGAAACAAACGGTTGCATTTGCCGTAATAGCTAAAGTAAGTTTTCCCCGATAAAATTATTGCGTTTCAAAGATTTTCGCAAAAAATCCAGCAGCATATTAAATTTACAGCCATCGAAAAGATGGCAGGTCTATTCGTTTTGAATTACCTTTAAAATTTTAAATCAGTACAACAAAACACTATGTGCAAAAATTTATTATTACTGTCGCTTATGTGGCTTGGTTTAAGTACGAGCATTACTGCCCAAATCACAGTTACCAATGCCACCTTCCCTGCTGTGGGCGATGCCGTTTTTTATGCCATTGATGCGAATTCCAATGTGATACAAGTTATTACGCCTCCGGGGGGAAGTCAAAACTGGGATTTAAGCGATTTGCAGGTCAATCAAACCGGCACAACGGTTTACCGCAATCCCAACACCGGCACGCAGTCTGCCAGCTTCCCCGGCGCGGATCTGCTCGTCGTTGAAATGGGAAGAGAAATGTATTACAACGTCACCAACAACCGGGTAGAATATATGGGCTATTACGGAAGCGATCCGTTAGGTGTGGGATTAAACTTGTTGATACGCTATAACCCTCCGCTTGATGAGCGGCGTGCGCCGATAAATTTTTTTGATATTAACGCGGAATCAAGTGCCATTCTTGCAGGGATGCCTGCGAGCGAATTCCCGGTGAACCTGCTTCAACTGCTTCCTTTTACGGCGGATTCGTTGCGAATCAGGGCTGCCACAAGTCGCCTCAATGTCGTAGATGGATGGGGGACCTTGTCCATTCCCGGAGGGTGCTATCAGGTGCTGCGCGAAAAGCGCACGACCTACGAGGAAAAGCGTATCGACGCCAAAATACAACCCTTAGGCTGGTTGGATGTCACCGATGTGGTGTTCCAGAGCTGGGGATTGACCACACCGATAGTGGATACGATAATAGAATATCATTTTTTCAGCACTGTTGATAAACAAGAAATCGCCGTAGTGCGCCTCAATACGGCGGGGTCAGCCGTTGAAATGGTTCGATTTAAGTATCCGGACAACAGCCAATTTGCGATCGCCAACATTGCCGCATCGCCTGAAAGCTGCCCCAATGCCAACGACGGCAGCATCACCATTACGGCAACGGCAGGCGCAGGCACATTGACCTATGCGATCTCCGGGCCGGTGAATCAGAGCAACAATACAGGCGTTTTTACCAGCCTGCCCGACGGTAACTACACCGTCACGGTCACAAGTAACATCAGTCCTTGTCCGGTATCCGGCACGGCTACCGTTGCGGCCGGCATGGACACCCAGCCGCCGACCATCACGTGCCCGGCCAATCAGACTTTAGCGCTCGGCGCGACCTGCTCCGCCTCGCTGCCCAACTACACCGGCCTCGCCACTACCGGCGACAACTGCGGCGTGCTGAGCGTGACGCAGTCTCCGGCAGCGGGAACGACCGTCTCTGGCGCTGGCAACATGACGGTGACCCTGACGGTAACGGATGTGAACGGACTGACCAATTCCTGCACCTTCACGGTGACGAAAGTGGATAATACCGCGCCAACGATTACTTGTCCGGCCACGCAAACTTTGGTGCTTGGCGCAAATTGCACAGCGAACTTGCCCAACTACACCAGCTTCGCCACCACGAGCGACAACTGCGGCGTACAGGGCGTGACCCAGTCTCCGGTAGCGGGCACGACCGTTTCCGGTGCAGGCAACATGACGGTGACCCTGACGGTGACGGACGTAAACGGACTGACCAATTCCTGTACCTTCACG
>JBBQGV010000118.1:0-16131 GCA_038323375.1 Chitinophagales bacterium | reverse complement strand
CGGCGGGGGTGTATTTTTGTAGTGTGGAGGAGGTAGGGCGTGTGGTTTGGCAAGGGAAATTGGTGAAGCAATGAGCGCTTGTGGTCGCCGGCTTTAGCTGGCAGACCCCAAAATCCAGTAAAGTCTGATAGATTCCTTGTCGGAATGACAATACGAGTTAGAACCATCGCATCGGCAATGGCTGAATTCAGGCAGAGCCTGAAAAATAGTACACGCGAGGCGAAACTTTGACTTGACTTCGACTACGCTCAACCGCCAGCTCAGTTACCGCCATCGCGCGAGCGAAAATAAAAAAGGTCAGCAGCATCCCCGGAGGGGTTGATATACTACTGACCCGGTGCAAAATGAGGCACATTTTGATGATATTTTTCCCGAACCAAACCAGGATCGGGAAAAACAACCAGCAAGCGCCTGTTTATTCTTGTACGAGCATCCTGCTCACGGCTCGCTCGCCATTTGCTGTTAGCAGTTCATAAAAAATGAGTCCGGCACCGGCAAGTTCAGCCCGATTCAGATTTACGGTGTTTTCTCCTTCCGTGAAAGCGCCGCTGAAGCGTTTCAGCAGTTGACCGCCGCTGGTGTAAAAGACGAGTTCGGCTTCGCCAGCCTCCGGCAGGAAAAACCGGATGTTCGTTGATTCGCGGAAAGGGTTCGGTTGGTTCTGGTAGAGGATCAATGCGGCTTTATCCTGGTTTTTGAAATGAAGCGCAACCGACATCTTGCCTTCGGTTTGATGCCAGGCTTCCGCCGGGGTTGGCTCGGTGCCAATGTATAAGCCCTCGCTTAGCCGCAAAGGCTTTTTAGCGCGCAACTTCAACGTCAGCAATTCTTTTTGGTCAGGTTTTACAGCCCCATCCCACGATAAAGTCAGGTATCCTTCCGTCAAAAACCGCTGCCCGATGTGTTCCATGCCCGCAATGCCAGGGCGCAGGGCGACAAACTCCAGTAGGGTTTCATTCCAGCCTAAGGTAAATTGCAGGCTTTCTATGTTTTGCAAATCGCCGGGATAAATCGGAACATCCACGGTTTCTCCTACTGACAAAGTCTGATCAGTGGCGTTCAATTCCCAAGATGCGATTTCCGAACGCAGCTCCGTTGAGCCGTTGAAATCCGTTATCGCAGAACCATTCACATCGCCGATTTTGATGCCGACAAAATGCTGATTGCTCAACACCGTATTGGGCAGGTCGTTGATGTTGATGAATTCCGGAAAGACCGGTGCCCAGGGATGAGCCAGATTCGGAAAAACATAAGACCGGGGCACAAAACGCCAGCTTGTGTTGTGGGTTAAATCGTCGTCCAACGCCAGGATCAGGCGGCGCAGCAAAATCAGGTCTATGGTGGTAATGTGGTTGGAACGGTCAATGTCTGCAGCAATCAGTTTGTAGGGCGAATCCAGCAATTGTTCGTTTAGGATGTGTTTGGTAATGAGTACCAAATCTAATGTGCTGATGCCATTCAACGGATTGCTGTCGAGTTCGGGAATAACCGTATAGTCGTAATCCGCCTCCAGGCCACTCAGGAAATACAAACCCGATGCATTGGTCATTACAGGGGGAACCGCCCCGCTGCTGATTTGGACGGCTACATTAGCCACAGGTTGGTGCTCTTCTGTTTCAATAAGTCCCGAAATGGCGCTACTGCCGCCGCCACCGGGACAGGCGTCTACCTCGTTGTCCTGTACAATAATGAAGGTCGTACAATGGTCGTAATTAGGCCCTCCGAGTGTGCCGTCGGGCTGCAACGCGTAAGGGTTGAAAGCCTGATCCCATCCGTAAATTTCTACGGTTTGCGGCCCGAGGTGGGCACAGGTGAACGTCAGGGAAGTTCGGTTGATATCGGGCGATTCGCCGAAGAAATTGATGGAATAGCGAATCGGTCCAAGGCAGTCGCTCAAAGGACTCACCAAAAAATCAGTTGCTTCAATGATTGCCACGCCGGTATCCGTTACGCCGTCGCCATCCACGTCCGTATCGGCATCTGCGCGCATCAGCGGGATGGACAAACCATTGATACAAACCGGATTTGGCGCTTTGCAGTCCACGATCCAGAAAGGCAGGTTGGTGCGCGAAGTATTGCCGCATCCATCCGTTAGTTCAAGCACAAAGGCGTGGTAACCAATGGGGTACTGCTTGGTGACTTCAAATTTGGGGTATTGTCCGGCAATGCCTTCTTCGGGCACGTCTTCGTCAATAACGCCATCGAAATCCTCGTCGTAATAAAGTTGTATTTGAAGGTCGGAAGGCGTGCAATTTTCAGCAAGCAAAAATTTGTATTCTATTTCCACATTGCAATCCACGTTGTCGTAGCTGCAAAAAGGAGGTGGTATTGTAAAATAGACTTGGGGGGGAATGGTGTCGTACACTTTGATGGATTGGGTGTATTCCCAAAAACCGGCGCTGCGGATGGTTCGCCAATACCCTTCCGGATTGGTCGTTCCATCGCACTGCGTATTTTTAATGCCCGCTGCCGGGTTGTTGTTCAGTTCGTTATTGTCGCGATCCAGGTAGGTCTGATGCGGACGTCGTAATACCCATACCGCTTCATCACCCGGATTGTTGTCGCAGTCTTCATCTCTGGAAATCACCACGGGCTGATCTACGCCGTTGTATTCGCACCAGTTGAGTACCCGGTATTTGCGCAGGAGTTTGTAGCACTCATTTTGCGAGGCAACCAAGGTTTCGTCCGTAACGCTGACAGCAAGGAGGTCGCAGCCATATTTCCAGTGCTGGATCGTATCCGGCATCGGGGTTCCGCAGTGTGAAGAGGCATCTTTCGGGAAGGCAATTTCATACTCGGTGATCAAGCCGACGGTGATGAGCTGCGTGCAGGTTGAAGAAATATTGCCGGCAGCGTCAACGGCCTGGAAACGCCGGCTGATGTTGCCAACGCCGCATTCGCTGAGCGCATAAATCGGCGGCAACTCCTGGATCACCGCGCCCGGGCAATTGTCAAAAGCGGTGGCGAGTCCAAACAGCGCCTGAACCTGCAGCGTATCTTCCGGATCAAAATTTCCGGGTAAATCATTGCAGGAAATAGTCACCGGCACCGGCGCGGAACACCAAGGCTTGATTTTATCCTCCACCAGCACCTCCATCCAACAGGTGTTCGTATTGCCGGATTCATCGGTCACGAGCAATTCGATCCTGATCTCGCTGCCCACATCGCAACAATTGACATCCACATAGTCGCCCCAGGCGGTATATACGGGTGTGATAGCGGCACAGATAATAGAATCAACCGTCAGCAGGCGCCGGATTTGCATTTGAGCAATGGCGCAATTGTCTGAACTGCCTTCGTTTACATTTGTAGTATAAATTCTGGCATGGCCATTGCCGCCGATGGAAACATGCAACTCATCGTTGCACACGGCAATGGGGTCGGTTTCGTCCACCACGCAAAAATCACAGGTCGAAACGGTTCTGTTCCCGCATTCGTCGTCCACGGTGTAGCGGAAGCGGTGGCAACCCGTTGGAATGCCCGAAACAAAACGCGTGGGGGCATCCGCGGCGATGGTCGCCAATACAACGATCTGGGTATCGTTCCCGATCCCGAGATCGGTGATAATTTCTGTAAGCACCGACCATTCCGAGCAATGGTCGGTAACCTGTGGCAACGGCGCTGCAAAAGCTGCAGTGCAATCCGTGCCGTCATCGGTGGAATAGACTAATGGATCGGCCAAGCCATCGGAATTGTTGTCCACAAATGGGCATGCAACAACCGGCGGAGTCCTATCGCCAACCTTGATGGTTTGTGCATAAATAATCGTCTGCGCGGGAAAGCACCAGTCGAACAACGTCCATTGGCGCAGGAATTTGTAGCCCTGGGCGCACACATTGGCGTGGGGCGTGTCAAAATAACTGGCGGCAAGATTGCAGTAAGCCTGATTGATGAGCACAACTCCGAAAGCCGTGCGCACCAGCGGGAAGCCGCTGACAGACGGGTGGGGGTTGCCGTTTTGGTCTTCCAGGAAATCTTCTCCGCATTCGAAAAGGGCGGTATAGGGCGGCAGGATGATGTCGGCCACCTGTGGCTTGCGCACGCGAATTTCCTGAGTGCAAACTGCCGAGTTGGGGGTGCCGCTACAAGGGTTGTTGTTGACCGCGTCGAAATCACCGTCTTGTTCGTCTTTTGCCGTAAAGGTACGGATGATGATGAAATCGGTGCAATCACCGGCCTGGGCTGTGGTTTCTGTGACGCAAATTTCGATGAACCCGCAATCGTCGTTGTCGCTCACGCTGCCGCCAAGTGCAGTTATAGCATTGGCATTGGGATAACCCGTGAGCGCAAGGCGGTTGAGCAATTGCTGATAGCGCTGGCGCTGTTGTGGATTGGATGGGAAAATGACATTTCCGTCTCCGTCCGTTTTATAGCAACGCGGCACATTGGCCGAAAGGGTGGAAAGGACAACCTGAAACTGATCTTCGCACAGCAAAGTTCTACGTTCTGTTTCTGTCAGCAGGGGAAGCCCGCTCAATTGGCCGTTACCTGCGCTGTACACCCGCCAGGTATAAGCGCCGGTGAAATTAGGCTCGAAAGAAGTCGTCGCCAAAGTGTAGGTCGTGCCAGCCTGCAAAGTCAGCGAAATGCGCCAGCGCGGCTCCTGGCCATTTGCAAAAACAAGGCCGAAAGGCGCAGTGTAAGTGCCCAACCCCAGAGCCAGCGTGCCGGGGTCTTGCTGCGAAATTACATCCAGACAAGGGTTTTGCGGATGGAAACCATTTCGGAAAAGCCCGCCAATCCAGTCGCCGCCATTCGGATCGTATAAATCGAAAGTGTAAACGTCCGTTTCGGTAACCGTAAAAGTATGGGTATCGTAAAAGTGGAGCGCCATAGCCGGAACCGGGTTAAAAAACTGAAGCCAGCAGGATGCCTGTCCCGGCTGGAAGGTAACATCGGTTGCCGCTAAGGCGCCGGATAGTTCCTGATAAGTTTGGGCCAGCGTGATCTGGTTTGTGTTTGCAGGACAGGTAAGCGAGGGCGGCGTCAGATCTTCCGTATGTATGATTCCCCAGCATTCGGTGAATCCAGGTACAGTCACACCGGCGGGAAGACTGACGAAGTACGTAAAAATACCACAACCATCTACCACCGAACCGTTGGTGGGGTCGCTGTCTGCAACCTGAATGATGAAATCTGATGGATCAAGGCAACCGAAGGTTCCTGTCAGCAGCATCTCTGCGGTCAATAAGGCTTCGCAGGCGTTGTTCAGCGCAATGTTGAGGGCACCCTGGCAGGCTAATTGGGTCGGCTCTGAGGCTTCCTGGCTGATGACGATGGAAAAATCTTCCTGGCGCACATTACCGTTGGCGTCTGTTGCCGTGATGGTGACCAAATGGCTGCCGGGGGGAACCGTAACAGAATAGGTGTTTCCGCCGGTATTGACCACCGGGAAACCGGTATTCAGGGAAATATTTGGAAGGATGCCATTGGTACAGTTGTCCGCAACCGTTACCTCAAAAGAAATCGTTTTGAGATTGGGGTCACAGGGGTTCAGCTCCAGAATGATGTCCTGAGCAGGGTAGATAATGATCGGTGCCCAGAGATCAGGTTGCGCATTCACAGTGATCAGTGCATCCACTGTGCGAACGGCACCCTGGGCGTCTGTATACGTAGCTACCAGCAAACAGCCGTTGTCGGCGGCTGTCAGTGTGCGGGCAAACTCGAAATAACCAGCCGTTGCGTTTGTGAAATCTGGCGTAATGGTCTGGCCGCACAGTGTAAACGTTGCATTTGCAGGGTTAATCGAGTTGTCGCAATCGTCAAAAATGAAGATCGGGATGATGGCGTCTACTTCAGATTGGCACTGCGGGATTGTCAGGTTGATCGGAGGATTTACGATTTCTGCCGGCTGGTTGGCGCTTTGCAGAACCGTGAGCGCGGGGTTCACAGTGATGCCCTGATACGTGATCAGCGGGAAATAGGTTCCTGCCGGACCTACACAACCTTGTACTTCGAAGTATATTGAGTTGCAAGGCAGCGTTGCGCAGCCTACCAGATCGGTGAAGAAAAATCCTGCGCCGTTCAGGATCGTCGGAAGGCCTGAGCCGCCCCCGTTGAACAGTACCTGAGCAATATTGATTGGCGCGCAATCATCCGAGATGACAAAGGAATAGACGATGGTTTGACAGGTCTGGCAAGCCGTCAGCGTCACCGTTTCAGCATTCGCCTGAATCATGGGCGGCTGGTTGGCCGTAGCCTGCTGCACGTGAATGATTTGATCAATGAAGTCTACGTTGCCAAAAGCATCTGTATAAGATCCTGAGAATAAATAATCGCCGGGCGCTGGGAATGTTACCCAGTATTCCCGGTAGTTGTTGCCCCCGAAGTTCAGCACGCCTGTTGCACCGCTAAAGTTCACAATCAGATTTGCAAAACTTAAACTATTCTGTGAACACAGGTCATCAACCTGGAACGTGAATATTCCTGTTACGCTCGTGGCGCAGACGGGAATCGTTAACTGCGAAGGCCCCAGAAGCGTCACCACCGGATCCACGTTATCCGGAATCGTCATGATCAACTGCAAGCCGGCCGGTGCGTTCGCGATATTGCCGGAGGCATCGCGGCCAAAAATCGAAACCGTACCCGTGCCGATACTCCAGTGTACATCAACTAAATAGAAACCGAACCCGTCCGGCGTTACGCTGACCTGCGTGCCGGGCACAATCGTGGCGGGAACCGTGGTTGCAGATGCGCTTACGGCGTTTGGGGCAATGAGGAGGCCGTCACAGTTGTCAATACCATATACATAGTATTCAGCCTGACGACCGCACGTGCCGTCCGGGACAGGTACGTTGCCGAAGTTGCGGGTCATACCCTGCGGTGTAGCCGGGTTGTTGTCGGCCAAAATATTGCCCAAAACATCCGTTACCGTGAATATTGGCTGAACCATGTCCATGCCGTCCGGTACGCATACCTGGGTCACAACCGGATCCGTCGCAGGATTACAGGCACCCGTTTCGGTTACCGTTACCAGGTAACAACCCGCTCCGGCATTGCCGAAGATGAAGGCGCCGGCAGGTAAACCAAGGTAGGTGGTCGTGGCCGTATTCGGTGGCGTAGATCCCCCGGAGCCAGATCCGGGTATCGGCACAGCGTTCACCGTGTACGTACCCGCGCAAGTTGAACCATTAGTCACCAATACTGTGAACGAGCCATCGGGCGCATAACCCGGGCTGACAAACGGACAACCTGGTTTCAAAGTCATGGCGCTAACCGTATACTGCGCGTCCAAGGTCGTGAACGGCGTAGAAGCGGTACAGGCAGAAACATGGTCGGGCGGAGCAAGGCCGTCGCACGTTTCACTCACAAACCATTGCAGCGAAGTACCGGGTGGTAACCCGTTCACCGCGATGTTGACCTGGCTGCCCGTGACCGTCATGCCTGTTACCGGTGCTGAGAAGCTTGGCATGTTGTTGAGGTAACATACCGTAGTCGTGAACAATGCCTGACCGCCCTGAGGGCAACCTGTGGCTTCGAGTGTCATGCCAGTGCCGCCTAAAGTTACGGCCCAGCAGTTGTCTGTCGGTGTGTTGGGAGCGGTGGAGATCCAGCGCAGAGAAGCAGTGCTTTGGCCAATGTTAAGCGTCGTCAGACCCGAAGGCGCGGGGCACTGTGCAGAGACGCTTTGCAAGCCCAATAAAAGTACGTAAATCGTTGTAACCGAGCGATGTAACGGTAAAATCTGTTCAAATCGTGTAGTGATGTTTGTTTTGAAGTTGGCGAAACAAATTACACCTTTCCTGGTCGTCAGAAAATGTTTCATGATTCTTGATGTTTGCAGGATAAGGCACGAACCTTCCCTGCTTCGTTGAAGACAATTTTTTAAATAGGTAACCCATGCATGCTAAAAACTAAATAGAAACAGGTAAGCCCCAACGACCAAACGGAGGCACGCAAAATGCATTTCCGCCTGACGCAGGACATACCTATGGAGGGGTATGTGTCTTGTGTGTAGTTTTCTCGATGTGAAATGCGTGTACTGGTATCTTACCAAGCCCGGAGAATAAAAAGAAAATAAACCGGGCATCGGCAAACCAGGGGTAGGCGAATTGATTGAAGTGGGTTGGTTTGGATTGTATGAATGGACAAATTCGGCTGGGAAAATAAAAAAAACCGAATTCAGTGCGTTTGGCCGTTCACCCACTTTGAACGGTGTCGCAAGATGCAACTAATTCACTAATAATAAAAACAAAACGACGCTTTTTGTTCACTGAATGCCAGTTTGCTTGCCGACTTTTCGACAAGCGTAAAATTTGCAGAAAATTTTCCTATCTTGGCGCGAAAGCATCTTTTATGAAAATCAGATTTTGTGGCGCAGCGCGCGAAGTCACCGGAAGCGCGCATTTACTGACATTAGATGATGGGTTTACCATCTTGCTCGACTGCGGATTGTACCAGGGCGGCGACCGGGACATGGAATCTTTCAATGAAGATTGGCTGTTCGACCCCGCTCAGATTGACTGTATGATCCTCTCCCATGCGCATATTGACCACAGCGGGCGCATTCCCAAGTTGGTAAAAGACGGGTTTAGCGGACTGATTTACAGTACCCATGCAACCCACAGTTTGTGCAGTATCATGCTGTTGGACAGTGCTAAAATCCAGGAAAAAGATGCGGAATTCACCAACAAACGCATCCTGAAAAAGAAACTCAAACGACGTTTGGAAGAACCACTCTATACCAAGGAAGACGTAGCAGAGGCGATGAAGTGCTTTATTGGATGCACGTATGACCGGTGGATTCGGGTGCGCAACGGTGTGGAAGTGTTGTTTGTTGATGCCGGCCACATTTTGGGCAGCGCTACCGTTACCCTTCGCATTCAGGAAAACGGGAATACCCGGTATTTTGGCTTCACCGGGGATATTGGACGCCCGAACCGCCCCATTTTGCGGGATCCTAAACCTATGCCCGAAGTGGAATACCTGATCTGCGAATCTACTTATGGCGACCGCGATCACATCGCCGGACCGGCGGAAAAGGAAAAATTTCTGGAAATTATCCGCGAGACTTGCGTGGAAAAGCGTGGAAAACTTATCATTCCTGCCTTTAGCATCGGTCGCACCCAAGAGATCGTCTACATTCTCGATCAGTTTGAGACCGAAGGAATTTTACCCGAAATTCCGGTCTATGTAGACAGCCCGTTGTCTGTAAATGCAACCCGGATTTTTGGTGCGCACCCGGAGTGCTTCGACGCCGAAACGCACGAATACATGCTGCTTGACCCCAATCCATTTGGATTCAACTCGCTGCACTACATCAAAGAAGTAGAGGATTCCAAGGCACTGAATGATTCAAATGAACCCTGCATCATCATCAGTTCTTCGGGCATGGGCAACGCCGGACGCGTCAAACACCACCTTTTTAATAATATTGACAATCCGCGCAACACCATCCTGATCGTAGGCTATTGCACACCCGACACACCGGGGGGCATCCTCCGTTCCGGTGCGCCAACCCTGAGGTTGTTTGGCGAAGTGAAAATCGTCAATGCGAGAGTAGAAGTCATGGAATCCTTTTCCGCGCACGGCGACCGCAACGAAATGGCTGATTTTATTGCCAATCAAGCGGGTAAGGTGAAAAAGATTTTCCTCGTGCATGGAACCCTCGACCGCCAGGAAAGCTTTGCTGCGTTCCTGAAAAACAAAGGGTTTTCGGATATTGCGATCCCTGAACTTGGGGAAACGGTTGAGCTGGGGTAACTTTTATTCCTATTCCGCGCCAATACCGCCTGCGGCACCTGTAATCAGTGCTGTTTTGTTCATCTTGTTTTTGAATTATTGCAATCAGCGGTGAAAATACAACGGTGTTGCCTATCTTTGCACGCAATTTATCAAAGCCTTCACTCAGCCATGCCAAAAGATACTTCTATCCGTTCCGTGCTCATCATTGGCAGCGGCCCTATTATTATTGGGCAAGCCTGCGAATTTGACTATGCTGGCAGCCAGGCTTCCCGATCTCTTCGGGAAGAAGGCATCGAAGTTTCCCTCATCAATTCCAATCCGGCCACGATCATGACCGATCCGATTACGGCCGATCATGTTTATTTATTGCCGCTTACGGTTGACAGTATCATTCAGATCCTGGAAGACCGGAAAATAGACGCCGTGTTGCCGACCATGGGCGGGCAAACGGCGCTCAACCTGACCATAGAAGCCGGGCAGCGCGGGGTTTGGGAAAAATATGGCATCCGGCTCATCGGGGTTGACCTGGACGCGATTGAGTTAACGGAAAACCGGGAGGCTTTTCGCAGCCACATGATAAAAATCGGGCTTTCTGTAGCGCCATCCCGCATCGCCAACTCCTTTTTGGAAGGCAAAGAAGCGGCGCAGGAAATTGGCTTTCCGTTGGTGATCCGGCCATCTTATACCCTGGGAGGATCCGGCGCTTCTTTTGTTCACAAAGAGGATGAATTTGACGCCTTGTTGCGGCGGGGCCTCAGCATGTCGCCGACACATGAAGTATTAGTGGAAAAAGCCGTCCTGGGTTGGAAAGAGTTTGAGTTGGAATTGCTGCGCGATGCCAGCGATAGCGTGGTGATCACCTGTGCGATCGAAAACCTAGACCCCATGGGCATCCACACCGGCGACAGCATCACGGTGGCTCCGGCCATGACCCTTTCGGATACCGCTTACCAGCGCATGCGCGACCAAGCCATTTTGGCCATGCGCTCTTTGGGCAATTTTTCCGGAGGCTGCAACATTCAGTTTGCCATGCATCCTGAAACGGAAGATTTGATTGTTGTGGAAATCAACCCGAGGGTGTCGCGTTCTTCGGCTTTGGCCAGTAAGGCAACCGGATATCCGATTGCAAAAATAGCCGCCAAATTGGCCATTGGTTACCGCTTAGATGAACTAAATAACCAGATCACCAAAACAACGTCCGCTTTTTTTGAGCCGACGCTTGATTATGTGATTGTGAAGATGCCGCGCTGGAATTTTGAAAAATTCGTTGGCGCGGATCATCGCCTTGGCCTGCAAATGAAGTCGGTTGGGGAAGTCATGGCCATCGGGCGCAACTTTCTGGAAGCGTTACAAAAGGCCTGCCAATCGCTTGAAAACGGTCGCATGGGGCTTGGTGCCGATAAGAAAGAATGGATCAGAACCTCCGATATTCTGGAGCGCTTGGAGCAAGTAAGCGACGACCGGATTTTTCGCCTCAAGGATGCCCTTCGATTGGGCGTGCCTGAAAAAACCGTGCAAAAGCTGACGCACATAGACCCCTGGTTTATTCGCCAGATCAAGCGCTTAGTCAAAATGGAAGAACGCCTGCTTCGGTTCAATGTAGCCGAAGATATTCCTGCCGATTTTTTCCTCGAACTCAAGCAGGTTGGCTATTCCGATGCACAGATCGCTTGGGTATTGCGCATCAAGGAAGAAGAAGTGACCCGGCAACGCCGCAAACTGAATATCCGCCGGGTCTATAAAATGGTGGATACCTGCGCCGCGGAATTTGAAGCAAAAACGCCGTATTTCTACTCTACTTTCGATACAGAAAACGAAAGCATTCCATCCAACAGGAAAAAAGTGGTGGTGCTGGGCTCCGGGCCGAACCGGATTGGGCAAGGCATCGAATTTGATTATTGCTGCGTGCATGGCCTACTTGCGATCAAAGAAGCCGGTTACGAAGCCATCATGATTAATTGCAACCCCGAAACCGTTTCCACGGATTTCGATATTGCCGATAAATTGTACTTCGAGCCGGTTTTTTGGGAACACCTCGAAGAAATCCTCGAATTGGAAAAACCGGAGGGCGTCATCGTGCAATTGGGCGGACAAACGGCTCTCAAGCTTGCCCAAACCCTGAACGAAAAAGGCTACCGGATTTTGGGAACCGATTTTGCTTCGATGGACATGGCGGAAGACCGGGGCGCGTTTTCGGATTTGCTGAAAGCGCTGGAGATTCCTTATCCGAATTACGGGGTGGCGTTGGACACCGACGAGGCGATCAAGGTAGCCCACCGAGTCGGGTACCCCGTGCTGGTGCGACCTTCTTATGTATTGGGGGGCCAAAACATGCGTATTGTCATCAACGACGACGAATTGGAGCGCCACGTGTTGCATTTGTTCAAAAGCATGCCCGACAACCGCGTGCTCATTGACCACTTCTTAGAACGCGCCAAAGAAGCGGAAATAGACGCTATATGCGACGGTGAAGACGTACACATCATGGGCATCATGGAGCACATCGAACCGGCGGGCATCCACTCCGGCGATAGCTCGGCGGTGTTGCCTACGTATAGCCTTTCTGTTGAAGCGATCAGCACCATGGTGGAATACACCAAAAAATTAGCTTTTGCACTCAATATCCGCGGGCTGATCAATGTGCAATTTGCCATAAAAAAGGACAAACAAAGCGAAGAGGAGCACGTTTATGTGATTGAAGCCAACCCGCGTGCGTCGCGTACGACCCCGTTTATCGCCAAAGCGTACAAGGTGCCGTACCTACAAATTGCAACCAAAATTATGCTGGGCACACACAAGCTCAGCGATTTCGACATTCGGCCACAACCGAGCGGTTATGCCATCAAGGTTCCGATTTTTTCCTTTGATAAATTCCCGGATGTGGATAAAAACCTCGGTCCGGAGATGAAATCCACCGGTGAAGCCATCCATTTCATCCGCGATTTGTCGGATCCGTTTTTCCGGGAATTAGACCGGAATCGCTACATGTACCTGACACGGTAAGCACTACGCCGCTACAGGGGCTTCTATCCAAAAATTGTTAAGGCCTTCTCCCTGGGTGATGGCCACCAATTCCATATTGAGCAAATCCAGCAGCGCCAAAAAGGTGATGATGGCGTGAATCCGGTCGCGGCACTCCCCGAAAAGTTGTTTAAACCCGGCTTTAGAACCGGCGTGAATTTTTGAAAGGATAAAGTTTTGCTGGTCTTCTATGGTGTAGTTGAACTGGGCAATGCGGTGGATGGTGGTCGGGTTGCTTTCGTCGAAACGGCGCATGACGCGCTCGAAGGTACGCAGGAGTTTGAACAGGGTCAGGGCCTCCAGTTCTGAATCCACTAAGGCTTTTGTTGCAATGCGGCGTAGTTCTTCAGTCGCGTTGCCGCGCAAATTTTGCTGGGCGCGTTGTTCTTCCAGCACGCGCATTTCCTCAAGGATGCTTTTGTAGCGTCTGTATTCCAGCAAGCGATCCACCAACTCCTGGCGCGGATCAACTTCATTTCCCTCCTCGTCTACTGGTTTTCGCGGAAGCAGCATTTTAGCCTTAATGCGGCAAAGCGTGGCCGCCACGAGGATGAACTCGCTGGCCAAGTCAATGTTCATGCGCTCCATCTGGTGGATGTAGTGCAGGAAATCACCAGTGATTTTGGAAATGGGGATGTCATGAATATCCAATTCATCCCGCTCAATGAAAAAAAGCAGCAGGTCGAAAGGCCCCTCAAACTGGGGGATTTTTATGGTATAGGCGGTGTTGTTCATTCCCATTAGCGAATTCGTATCATGGGCAAACTTAGGTTGAATTTATGAGATAATGGCGTGCATTTTTAATAGAAACAGCAACGGGTTGTATTGAAAAGCAAATATTTGTCCCGGATTGTCCAAAAACTTAACATTATTATCCCTCTTTTTTCGAAAAAACCAATTATATTTGACACATATCAATTAGCCGTGCTTTTTTCGCTTCCGTATTCGCGGGAACTACCCTACCCGCACCGCTAAACAACAACTGCGCCGCAACATGAAGCGGCAATAACACCACGCAAACACTGAAATGCCAGCCCTTCGCTGGCATACAAAGCATTCGAGTACTTAGACTACCCTTTGGGCTTGCTAAAGTGCAATCCCGGCTATATTACTATTTTCAAAAATATTTACACATAAAATTAATCTCTTATGAAAAGGAAGTTATCGAGTTTGCTACAC
Source organism: Chitinophagales bacterium (assembly GCA_038323375.1). Classification (GTDB taxonomy): domain Bacteria; phylum Bacteroidota; class Bacteroidia; order Chitinophagales; family Saprospiraceae; genus JABWAJ01. The sequence continues at coordinate 2,247 of JBBQGV010000118.1, read as the reverse complement.
TCGAAAACCCTGCGTTTTCAACGGTGATGATTTGTGTGAATATTGCCAATCCGTGCGTTTGTTCGCCGACGGAGGTGGATGTGGAGTTGGAAGGGAGCGGGTCACCGCATTTGAGCGGGTATTCCACACAGAATTTGGTTTTTGACGATACATCAAGCCAAAAGTGCTTTTCCCTACCCATAAATGGTGCATGGGGAGATCATGATTATACGCTCAGTCTACAAAATATTAGCGGGGGAAATGGCGCGGAAGCCGAGTCTCTTGTAAACTTGGTAATACGAGTAGATGGAGAGACCCCTCCTGTTCCATTTTGTGGAGTTTTGGACTCTATTGCTTTTGATAGTTCTCTGACATTAGAGATAGAAGATCGTTTTGGGAATGGTTATCCACTTGAATACATTCGATTGCCGGAAATTGTCACAAGCAGCCCAAGGCTTCCCAGTTTCCCCTCATGTGGATGCGATGAATTCGACATTTCCACCGGGTATTTTAATATTTATTTTGAGGACTGTATCTATACGGAGACGGGATTCAATGATCCGGTTTCAGGAGCAGACCGAAGAGAAGTCGTATGCCAGGTATTTTCAGAAATTGCAGAACTGATTGCGTTACAAACTACGGGTACCTGTGAAGAGGAACCGCAGGAAGTAAACGTGAGAATTCTACCTTCTCAGATTGTGACAGAAATTGGTCAGATCAGTATCTTGGATGCAGAGGTATTAGGTGTAGGTAGTCCATATAACCGAATTTCTTACGGTTTAAAAGCGGGATTCCCCTGGCTGATTATCAATTCTGCTGATCTGCCCGCAACCTTTCTTCCTGATATTTACTATGGTACGGTTCGTATTAATTTTGAAGGTGAGCTTAATGCTGCTTATTGGTACGAATTAGGCAGTAACCCTACTTCCAGTTCCGGCCTTTTAGATCTGTATACAGCTGTGTGGCATGAGGCACTCCATATGCTTGACTTTAGGTCTGCGATTTTAAGCAGTACAGGGGATTATACGCTATATGACCAGCATCTGAGATTTGTTTATCCTTCTGTTCCTGGAACACCCCTTCCTATCATTGAGGAAACACCTGGCCAGTGGCCATTTTGGGATCATCATTCGGTAGTTGCACCTTCTTTTCATTTTTTCATTTGATATACAGAGATACCGCCTTTCATGGTGGCATTGCCTTTTCACCCAATTCCCGGTATCTGTACCTTTCCTCAGATCGAAATTTTTATCAGTACGATACCGAGGCTCCGAATATTGCAGCTTCCCGCATTACCATTGATGCCCTACCTCCTCCACCTAGTGGAACAGATTTTGCTATGATCCAATTGGCGCGAGATCAAAAAATTTATGTCTCCGGTTACAATCTTAAAGAACTTCATGTCATTCACAACCCTAATGCCGGCGGCCTGGCCTGTAATTTTGAGAAAAACATCTTTTCTTTTACCCATAGTCTTGGTCGCTCCATCCCCAACCATCCCTACTACGGCCTCGGCCCCTGGGACGGCAGCCCCTGCGATACCCTCGGCATAGACCACCACCCACAAGCCGCTTTCCGGCACGCGGAGCAGGAATTAGAGGCCACCTTTTGGGGTTACAGCCTGTTTTTTCCTACCTCGTGGCAATGGGATTTTGGGGATGGCTCGGCAGGCAGTGCAGCGCAAAATCCGGTGCATGAGTACGCAGAGCCGGGCGTGTATGAGGTGTGCCTCACGGTGAGCAATGAAAATGCGAGTGATACGTACTGTGAGTGGGTGGAGGTGACGGCAGTGGGGGAAGTAGGCTCAGGCAGTATGGCCGTTAAAGTCTACCCCAACCCGGCTAAAGATTATGTGGTCCTTGAGCCACAACACCGCCTGCCGCCCGGGGCTTTTTGGTCGCTGCGCGATGCACTGGGGCGGGAATTGCGCCGGGCATCGTTGTCGGAAGGGCAGCCGCAGTTGGTGTTGAGTTTGGAAGGGTTGCCTGGTGGGGTGTATTTTTGTAGCATCGAGGATGCGGTGAAGTTGTGTGGCAGGTGAAGATGGTGAAGCAATGAGTGCCTGTGGTCGCTGGCTTTAGCCGGCAGACCCCAGAATCGGGCGAAGCCCGCAAGAATAGTACACACGAGGCGGAGCCTACGCGCGAGCAGGTAATTTCTATTTTATTTTCACGAAAACCTCCGAAAAGCCTCCACCAACCGATCAGGTAACTCCTCTTGGCAAGCCAGACGATAATCATTGTAAGAACAGGGAATAAGTCGGTGCCG
>JBBQGV010000117.1:0-16666 GCA_038323375.1 Chitinophagales bacterium | reverse complement strand
GAAATAATAACTTCCCGATTTGGGCGGTGGCTTTTCCCACCGGACTTCGTTGCTTCGTCGGTCACGTAGCTTTGGCTACGCTCCCTTCTTGCGCCTTGTCCGCTGGAAAAATCCCCACGCCGAAAACGCGAACTTATTATTGCGATGTTCCTTAGAGAAATTGTTGCAATAAGTTCACGAATCGAAGAACAAAATTTGGCATGATGGTAACTGGTGTACATAAAAATACCAAGATCGTTGCGACGGTCGGTCCCGCATCGAACTCTTATGAAATGTTGCTGGAATTGGTAAAGGCAGGTGTGGATGTTTTTCGGCTCAATTTTTCGCACGGCACCCACGAACAGCACCTTGAAGTGATTAACCACATCACGTACATTAATGAAAAATACAACCTGCACATCAGCATTCTGGCCGATTTGCAGGGGCCGAAACTCCGCGTTGGCAAAATGGAAAACGATGGCTTAGCCATCAAACCGGGCGATATCCTTACGTTCGTGCAGGAGCCTTGCATTGGCAATATGGAGCGCGTTTACATGAGCTATCAAGGCTTCGCAAAAGATGTCAAACCCGGAGAATCCGTGCTGGTGGACGACGGCAAAATCGTGTTGGAAGTCGTAGACACCAACGGTGAAGACCAGGTGCGGCTGAAAGTCATGCACGGCGGCATACTTTCCAACAACAAAGGCGTCAATCTGCCCAATACCAAAGTGTCTTTGCCTTCCCTGACGCCCAAAGACGAGGCAGACTTGGAGTTCATCCTTACGCAACCGGTCAATTGGATCGCTTTGTCCTTCGTGCGTTCGGCAAAAGACATCAAAGACCTGCGCGCGCGATTGGACGCCAAAAACCACCCGGCCAAAATCATCGCCAAAATCGAGAAGCCGGAAGCGGTCGAAAAAATTGACAAAATCATCAACGCCTCCAACGGCATCATGGTGGCGAGAGGCGACCTCGGGATTGAAATGCCGATGGAGCGCCTGCCACTGATTCAAAAAGATATTATTCAAAAATGCCTGCAAAAGGCGCGCCCGGTGATTGTGGCCACGCAGATGATGGACAGCATGATCACCAACCCCAGCCCCACACGCGCCGAAATTACCGACGTAGCCAATGCCGTACTCGACGGCACCGACGCAGTGATGCTGAGTGCGGAAACCGCTGCCGGAAACCATCCGGTGCTGGTGGTGCAAGCCATGTGCAAAATCATCGGCGAAGCCGAAAAACATTACAAAGGCAGCGAAAAACGCACCAGGCCGGTGTTGATTGACAAGGCTCGCACTTTTTATTCAGACGTGGTTTGTTTTAATGCTGCGCGCACTGCCGAAGAAATCGGTGCCAAAGCCATCATCGGCATGACCAGTTCGGGATATACGGCGTTCAAAGTATCGAGCTACCGACCCAATGCAGACATTTTTATGTTCTCCGACCGCATGCACATGTTGTCTACCCTGAACCTCGTCTGGGGCGTGCGCTGCTTCTACTACGACCGCTTCACCACCACCGACGAAACCATCAACGACGTGACCGATATCCTGAAATCAGCGGAAATGATCCATCCGGGTGATGTGATCGTCAATACGGGGAGTATGCCGTTGCACCGCCGTTTTAGAACGAATATGATGAAAGTGACGGAGGTGGAATAGGTTGTTTAACGGTGTGTTAATTAACTTTAGGCTTTTTTTTTAGCAGACGCCTCGCTACGCTACGAATATTATATCGGCGCTGCCAACAATATGATACGCTTTAATTACCAGGTCATTCAGCCCGCAATAAGGCTGGAAACCACTTATTTTATCAATTACCAATTTCGCATAACCGGCACCCTGAACAGCTCGTATTTCTGGTCTTCGGACAACGAGCGCAGCGCTGTTTCTTCTTCTTTCGAGCTTCCTTTTTCGCTCAACAGCGGCAACGCGGGGTTTAACCTTTCGGGTAATGTCTCCTTGCTTTACAGTTTCTTCTAAAGTGTCTGTTCTTTAGCGACCCTAAGCCGTATGATCGGATGACACCGAGTTTCACGGAGGAGACACGGGGTAGCTTAACTCTGCGAGACTCCCTTTACTCCGCGAGACTCCGTTTCATCTGTGAAACGCTGCGCCATAAAGGAGTCCGCAGAGATTGCTCTCGCACGCTTTGCGGCTCCTTATTGACCCCTTACATAACTGCTAAAGCCTATATACCATACTAAGTAGCCGGGTAGGACTTAGTGTATAAATGGCACAAATACCCCTCCGACCTCTTCCGCATCCAAAAAGAATGCTAATTTTGCGCCACCTTTTTCAAAAAGGTGGCCGTTTTTCAAAGACTGTCTCCTTTTGGTAAATTATAACGCAAAACAAAACGCACATGATCGGTCAACTGAAAGATAACAGCATCAAGCTGAAACGCATCTTCATCGAATCGAAATTGCCCGAAGCCCTTGCGCCTTTGCAGGAGCTGGCGGGCAACATCTGGTGGTCGTGGAACAAAGAAGCCATCCACCTTTTTCGCGCCATCGAACCGGAATTGTGGGAATCCGTTAACCACAACCCCATCGCCCTGCTTGATGGCCTGAGTGTGGAAACCACCAAACGCCTGCTGGAAGACAAAGACTTCATGGCGCGCCTGAAATCCGTCAACAAGGCATTCCAGGCTTACCTGAAGGAAGCGCCCGCTGTGAAAACACCGCACATCGGCTATTTCAGCATGGAGTACGGCCTGCATATTTCTGTACGGCTCTATTCCGGCGGCTTGGGTGTGCTCGCCGGCGACTACCTCAAGGAGGCCAGCGATACCAACATCAACCTGACTGCCGTGGGGTTGTTGTACCGCTATGGTTATTTCCAACAGGCGGTTTCGCTGAACGGCGACCAAATCCACCAATACCCGCCCCAGCAATTTACCAAAATGCCCATTCACCCCGTGCGTGACCAAAGCGGCGAATGGCTGAAAGTAAGCGTACAACTGAAAGACAGCCTCGTGTGGGCCAAAGTATGGGAACTCCAGGTGGGCCGTATTTCGCTGTACCTGTTAGACACCGACATTGACGAAAACCGCTGGGAAGACCGCGCGCTCACGCACCAGCTCTATGGCGGCAACAACGAACACCGGCTCAAGCAGGAAATCCTGCTGGGCATTGGCGGGGTACGGGCGCTGAAGGCGCTGAACATCACCCCCGATTTGTTCCACATCAACGAAGGCCACGCCGCGTTCCTCGCACTGGAGCGCCTTAGACAGTATATGGGACAGGAAAACCTGAGTTTCAATACGGCAGTAGAAGTTGTGCGCTCGACTTCCCTGTTTACCACGCATACCCCCGTACCTGCGGGCCACGATTATTTCCCGGAAGGCTCCTTGCGGGAGCATTTGTCCGATTATATTGCTGACCTCGGCATTCCCTGGCAGCAATTTATGGCGTTGGGCAAAATCGAGGCGGACAATCCTTCCGAGTTGTTTTCAATGAGCCACTTAGCCATCCGCCTTTCGCAGGAAGTGAACGGCGTGAGCAAATTGCACGGCGATGTCTCGCAAAAAATGTTCAGCGTGTTGTATCCGGGTTACCACCCCGAGGAATTGCACGTGGGCTACGTGACCAACAGCGTGCACTATCCAACCTGGATTGGCCGGGAATGGCACGAACTGTACGAAGCCACGTTTGGAAAAAACTTTGTGCGCGACCAGTCGAACCCTGTGCATTGGCGCAAAATACACAGCGTGCCCGATGAGCAAATTATGGCCATCCGGCAAGTGCAGAAACAGCGCCTGATCCGCTACGTGAAGCGGAAATTGCAGGAAGACCTCCAGCGCCGGGGCGAAAATCCGCGCGCTATTTTTTCGGTGCTGAACGCCATCCGCGAAGACGCCCTGATGATTGGTTTTGCACGCCGTTTTGCTACGTACAAACGCGCACACCTGCTTTTTTCTAACCCGGAGCGCTTGTCGCAAATCGTGAACGACCCGGATCGTCCGGTGATGTTCATTTTTGCCGGAAAGGCGCACCCTGCCGACGGTGGCGGGCAGGATCTCATCCGCAGCATCATCAACACGTCTAAACGCCCGGAATTTTTGGGGAAAGTGATCTTCCTGGAGGATTACAACATGGAAATGGCCAAAACCTTAGTGCGCGGCGTTGATATTTGGCTGAACAATCCGGTTCGTCCAAAAGAAGCGTCGGGCACCAGCGGTATGAAAGCGGTGCTGAACGGTGTCATGAATTTCAGCGTTTTGGACGGATGGTGGGTAGAAGGCTACCGCCCCGACGCGGGTTGGGCTTTGCCTTTGGAAAACACCTACGAGGACCCGAACCTTCAGGATCAGCTTGACGCCGAAACGATCTACAATCTCCTCGAATACGATATTGCGCCGACGTATTACGAGCGCGACGAAAAAGGCATCTCGCAGAAATGGGTTAGCCACGTCAAGCAGACCATCGCTGAAATTGCCCCGCAGTTTACGATGAAACGCATGCTCGACGACTACTTCGAGCGCTTTTACAACAAACTCTACCAACGCAGCAGTATCGTAAAGGCGGATAATTACGCCAAAGCGTTGGAACTGGCTGACTGGAAAAACGACATGCGGGAAGATTGGGATAAAATCAGCGTGGCCGACATGCAGGTTTTTGATTCCGACAACCACCCGCTGCCGGTTGGACAACCTTTCGAAGCGACCATCAGTTTAGATATCAATGGCTTGCCCGCTAAACGAATTGGAGTGGAAGTGGCTTTTTTCCGCCGCCTGAACGATGACGAAATGGAACTGAAAATAACGCACGAACTGGATTTAATCAGCCAGAAAGGATCAATAGCAACTTACTCGTGTGCGTTGGATCCGCACATGTCGGGTGTCTACGAATACGGGTTCCGGGTTTTTCCGAAACACGAGTTGCTGCCGCACCGACAGGATTTGAATTTGGTTAAGTGGTTGTAAGGTGTTAAAGAGCAAAAGGCAAGTTGGCAAGGGGCAAGTTTGCAAATAAGCAACTTGCCTATTTGCGAACTTGCCAATTTGCCTTTCGCCCTTTGCCTTTTATATTTAAAAGCATGAACCGCATCCTTTTCTCCGACAAAGTCCACCCATTGCTCTGGGAAAGCCTCAGCGCGCAGGGGTTCGATTGCCACGACGGCAGCACCATTTCCTTAGAAGAAACAGAACGCCTGTTGCCGCAGTTCGACGGCATCGTTGTGCGCAGCCGCTTCCGGATTGACCAAGCGTTCCTGTCAAAAGCAACCCGCCTGCGCTGTGTGGCGCGCTGGGGCGTTGGCACGGAACACATTGATCTGGAAGCGGCTGCTGCAAGGGGCGTTGCGGTGCTGACTTCCCCGGAAGGCAGCCGCGACACGGTGGGCGAACACACCATGGCCCTGCTGCTGAACCTGATGAACCACATCGGGCGAGCCGACCGGCAGGTGCGGGCCGGGCAGTGGATTCGGGCAGCCAACCGCGCAACTGAATTAAAGGGCAAAACCGTGGGCATCATCGGCTACGGCAACATGGGGCAGGCTTTCGCGCAGCGCCTGAAGGGCTTTGGCTGCCGGGTGCTGGCCTATGATAAATTCAGAACCAATTATGGCGACGTATTCGCCGCAGAAGCGGAATTGGAAACGCTGTTCCGCGAAAGCGACATCGTCAGCCTGCACATTCCTTACCTGACGGAAAACCACCACTTCGTCAACGACGCGTTTTTGAGTAGTTTTCACAAACCGATTTACCTCATCAATACGGCTCGCGGCTTGGTGCTCGACACGGCGGCCTTGGTTGCGCATTTGCAAAGCGGCAAAGTCCCCGGCGCTGCTTTAGATGTTCACGAATACGAAGAAATGTCTTTTTCCCACCTTGAGCCGGATGCTTTGCCGGAACCTTTTCAGTACCTGCGCCGATCCGATAATGTCGTCCTGACGCCGCACATCGCAGGCTGGTCGCACGAAGCGGAGGAAGGGCATGCGCGGGTGTTGGCGGAGAAAATTGGGCGGTTGTTTGGTGAAGAGCGGTAGCCCTTTCCTGTTCGCAACAATTTGCGAAACAGTAGAAAATTAGTGGCACGGCACCCTTTTCGAGTACTCAACGGGGAAAGTTTTCCGCAAAGGTGCGCAAAGGATACGCCAAGTCCGCAAAGCGTGATGTCCGCTTAGCGCCCTTTGCGAGACCTTAGCGCTCTTTGCGGGAAGCAATAACTTACATTAACTCAAGATTAATTTTTCCTGAAAATTTTCCTGTCTAAAATAACATCGTAATTTTACGATGTTATTTAAATTCAAACATGACCACTAACAAAAAAGAGGCTTTTGAACCAGAAGACCAGGCGCTGGCCAACCTCGCCAAAGCCCTGGCCCACCCAGCGCGCATTGCCATTTTAAAAGTATTGGCGCGCCGCCAAACCTGTATTTGCGGGGAAATTGTGGAAGTGCTGCCGCTTGCTCAAAGCACCGTTTCCCAACACCTGAAAGAATTGTTGCAGGCCGGGCTTATCAAAGGAACCGTGGATGGAAAAAAATCGTGCTACTGCATCAATCAGGAGGCGTTCAGGCAATTCGACCAGACGTTGAAGACTTTTTTTGCGGTCACGATCACAAATGAGTGTTGCTAAAAACAAGGAGCTTATATGAAAAAGATTTTGGTGTTATGCACTGGCAACAGTTGTCGGAGCCAAATTGCTGAAGGGTATCTGCGGCATTTTGCGAAGGGCGAGGCCAGTATTTACAGCGCCGGCGTGGAAACCCACGGCGTGAATCCCAGAGCCATTGCCATCATGAAAGAAGATGGCATTGACCTCTCCCTCCACACGTCCAACGATGTGGAAGAATACTTCGACATTGATTTTGATTTTGTAATTACGGTGTGCGACAACGCCAAAGAGCGCTGCCCGTATTTCCCGACTAAGGCGCAAAAATTCCACCACAATTTTCCTGATCCCGCGAAAGCTACCGGAACAGAGGAAGCAATCATGGCGGAGTTCAGAGCGGTGCGGGAGCTGATTAAATCGTATTCCCAACAGTTTATTCAATCAACGGTTTTGATTTTATTGGTTAATGTGGCTTTGAAACAGCAGAAGCGGTTTACCGAAGCGTAGCCTCCTATTTTTTCCCACTTTCTCTGCATGAATATATTTACTTTTAGGATTCGCAATCTCTTCTTAAAGCCATGAAAGAATTTATGCGCTTCTACGAAGCCCTTCCCAAACACAAAGCCGAACTCGTGGATGGCCGGTTGTACATCGGCGGCAGCCTCGCCAAATCGGCTATGGCACTTGGCTACATGGTTGAAAAACTCGGTGCAAGGTACGTTGCCGAACTCGTCCCAAAGGACTTGTTGCGCGATGCCATCATTGAAATCTACGGCAGGTTGGCTCCAATGGAACCTCCAATGGCCGATTTTTCGCTTGTTCAGCCTAATTATTATCAGCCTCAAAAAGTAGCAACCGACCTACGCATGGGGCTTTTCATGGGAGGCGCAAACGCCTGGGGAGGCACGATGGCAGTAAAACTCGGCACCGATGTTTTTATGCCCGATGTCTATGTCCTCAAAAATAAAAACAACCACCGTTTACAGGAGTACTATTTGGATGGTCCGCCCGATCTGGCGATTGAGGTCGTTACGCCCTGTATGCGCACCTTCGATTTTGGTATCCGCTTAGAGCGTTATGCAAAGGCTGGTCTCCCGGAAGTCTGGATGCTCGATTTGGAAAAACAGATTTTCGAACCAATGCTGCTAAAAAGCGGACGATATGAGAAAATTGCTACCGAAAATGAGGTTTTTGCCTCGATTTCCATTCCCGGTTTGACCGTAGAGCACAGAAAGGTTTTCGATTCAGCAGATGCATTTGGCCTCGAACCGCTGCAAATCTTCCAAGTGCCGGAGGCTTTGCAAAAGAGAAAAGTTCACTCCAACAGCGATCGTGAAAAAGAATTGGGTTGGCACAGCTTACCCTTTGTACCACGATTAGCTTTGGAGCCGGTCAACATCACTTTCGAGGAGTACATTTCCTGGGGTGGCGAGGTAAAGTTTGAAATGATGGACGACAAGCCTGTTTTTGGCGGTAGTGATGAAACGACCAAAGAGTGGCTCGGATTATTGATGATGTCTTTAGGGCTTGTCGAAACAGTGAAATACCTTCCGGCAGAGGCATGGTCTGACGTGTTATGATAAGCGTTAATCTCAATCCACCTTTTCCCCATGAATCTCCTCGAAAAAAATATCGCCATTTGGGACTTGAAAGCGCAGTTCTTTCGGCTTGCCCGTATTATTCAGGACAAACTGCACCGTCCCGAAATCGAACCAGGCCTGCGGTTCCGCCCATTTCAACTCAAACTTATCAAAATGCCAGTGCGAAAGCGTGGCGCTGAGGCCGTCGGCGGGCATAAATTTGATGGCAAGCTTGCCTTTGTCGGCGCTGCTTTGCTCCAGTCTTTGCCTTGTGTCAGGGCAAAAAAAGAGGGCAGCTAAATTGCCGCCCTCCGAGAAATCACCCGACTGTTGTTGATCACGAAGTTACAAGCACTCCGCTAAACAACTTTGTGATCCTTATACGAAATCAGACGGGTTATGGGTTTAAAAGTTTATTGTTCTTGTCTCCTCATCCGCCCCGTTGGGCGTTTCGGCGCGCAGTTTAAGGTTATTTGCGCCCCTTTCCAGTTCAAACGTACAATCGAAGACGCCGGTTTTAGCATTGAAGGAAAAATCGCTGATTAATCGCCCATTGATCGAAAAAGTGACCTGATCCTTCGATGAAACATACTGAATCGTGGCAATTACCGTACTCCGACCCACGTTGGGATTCAACGGGTTAGTCGTCGGTTGCGATACAGATGCAATTGTTATGACCGGTGCTTGAGCAGAACTGCCTCCACTGTATAGGATGGTCGTAGTTGCCGTGGCCTTGCCTCCGCTGTTGCTCGCTTCAATTTCAATGGTGTTCGTACCGGTGGATAAGTTGAGCGTTTTCTTAAGTTCACCCTTGGCTGGATCGAAATCAAAGTCTGCGGTTGCCACGTTGTTTATTTTCAGCACGAGATCCGATTTTGAAGCCACATTTTTGACCTCCGCAACAAGATTTGCCGTGCTTCCCTTAGAGATGGAACCTGCCTTTGCAGGTTGCACAAACCGCACTTCCGGTTTGGGTTGCACGATTGGTTCGTACACAATTATGACGAAATCATCAGCGACGCCGTCACTATTTTTGGCCTTGACTTCAACGCGATTGCTGCCTTTTTTTAGACCCGTCACCGTCGCACTCAGGTTTTCTCCGTTCAGGGTGAAAGCAACGGAAGATTTATCGTTCGTCACCGTGACCTCCTTTTTGTCGCTTACGTAACGCACTGTCGCTTGCAAAGTTACGGTTGAAGTGGTCACCGTTGCGTTATCTTGCGGTGCCGTAATATTTACAACCGGCAACTGCGGCGCGGTATAGTTAATCCGCGTTGTTTTTTCATCGCTGCCCGCACTGTTCCGGGCGTTGATCACGACCACATTTGCGCCTGCTTTCAATGTCAGCGGCAAGCTCAATTCGCCAGACGCTGCCGTAAAAGTAAAATTGCTTTGCGATTGACCATCCACTTTTACCAAAATATCGCGCTTATTGTCCACATTTTGGATCGCAGCAACTAAGTTATAATTTTTTCCTTTACTGTTATAGTCTGTCGTTGCCGGATTGGTAATGGTCACAACCGGTGGTTTCAACGGGTTGTAGCGGACATTGGCTATTGCTTCCGCATTGCCGCCGCTGTTCTGCACTTTCACCGTCACCACGTTGTTCCCGCCTTCTAAGGTCAGCGATGCGGTCACTTCCTGCCGCCCTGCGTCGAAGCTGAAGTTCGACACCGCCCGGCCATTGAACAGCACCGACACTTCGCTTTTCGAGGCCACGTTTTGCGTTGTTGCTTTCAGGGTTGTTGCCGCCGTCGTCACCGAGCTATTGTTCGCTGGCTGCACGATGGTAACGGTTGGTTGCTTCGGCGGGTTGAAGCGGACATTGGTTGTCGCTTCCGCATTGCCGCCGCTATTCTGCACCTTCACCGTCACCACGTTGTTCCCGCCTTCTAAGGTCAGCGATGCGGTCACTTCCTGCCTCCCTGCGTCGAAGCTGAAGTTCGACACCGCCCGGCCATTGAACAGCACCGACACTTCGCTTTTCGAGGCCACGTTTTGCGTCGTTGCTTTCAGGGTTGTTGCCGCCGTCGTCACCGAGCTGTTGTTCGCCGGCTGCACGATGGTAACGGTTGGTTTTGCCGTAGCGGCATTGTAGCGCAGGTTCGCGGTCGCTTCATCCGTTCCCGCGTCGTTGCGGCCCGTGATGCGCACCACGTTGCTGCCTTCCACCAGGGTCAGTGTAGCCGTGACTTCACCGTTGAGCCGGTTGAAGTTGAAATCGCTGATGGTTCGGCCATTGAAGGTGAACGTTACGTTTTCTTTGCTGCTCACCCGATCTGTTTTGGCGCGCAAATCCACGCGCGGCTGATCGAATGAGGCACCGTCCGAGGGCTGCACAATGGTCACGTCCGGTCTCAATGGCTGCTCGATTTCCTGGCCGATGCGGCGGATACTGACGGAAGCTTCGTCGCTGCCGTCGCGGTTAGAGACGCGGATGCGGACTTCATTGTTGCCGTTTTCCAGGTTGACTGTGCTGCTGACGCGGCCATTGCCGGTGTTGAAGGTGAAGTTGGTCAATTCCCGGCCATTCATATAAAAGCGGACATCGCTTTTTTGGGATACAAATTGCGTGGTGGCTTCGATCAGCGCGGTCGTTTTTGAAGTAGAACTACTCGGCTTAGAAGGTTCTGTAATGATGATTGTGGGCAGACTTTGGGACACCTCGCGCCGGTAGTCAATGGTAACGCCGTCTTTCGCCTGTCCGGCAGCATTGGAAGCATTGATTTCGATGTAGTTGGAACCCTGCTCCAGGTTGATTTCCGCCCGCAGTTGCTCGCGGGCTGCGTCGAACGTGAAGTTACGGTATTGCCTGCCGTTGAGGGTCATCGTCACATTTCCCTGGCGCGTCAATCGAAGGATATCGGCTTCAATGGTGGCTGTAGACTGCTGCGTTTCCACCAGGTCGCGGTCGGGGCGGGTGATGTAAACGGTGGGCAGCGATTCGCGTTCGCGCTCATAAATCACTACGGCATCTTCATTTGCGTTGCCGTACGTATTGCGGGCGCGGATGTAAATGCGGTTTTCGCCTTCGCGCAGGGTGACGTCGCTGTACAATTCCCCGCTACGGGAATCAAAGCTGAAACTCTGGCGGGTATTGCCGTTAAATTCAAGCGTGATGTCATTTTTGTTCGTCACTTCCTGTATGCTGGCGCGGATGGTGAACGCCGCGTTGGAAGCGCGGGTGTTGCGCGTCGGCGGATTGAGGATGGTGATGGACGGCGCACGGCCTGCTGGCGGCGGGGGCGGCGGACCGATGCGTTCTTCGTAATAAATTACCACTTCCTTGCGGGCAGTTCCCACACGATTGGTGGCCGTAATGATCACGTCGTTGCGACCCGGCCGCAGCGAAAAATCGGTGGAAAAGCGCTGATCGCGGTAATCGAACCGGGCGTCGCGGCCATTGACCATGCAGGTCACGTCGGCAGTGCTATTGATGTTGCGGATGTTGGCGCGCACGACGCCATCGTTGGGGTTATTGGTGGTGTAGGGGTTGGTAATGGGGGTTGTAATTTCGATCACCGGCGCTAAAGGCTGGTCGCGTTTGGGCTGGATGATCCAGCGCAAGGCAAAATTGGTATAGTGGTAAATATCGTTGTTGGGATCGGCCCACCGTTGGCCGTCTAAAATATCCGTGCCCGCAAACGTGACCCGGTGGCCGAGGTGTACAGAAAAGCGGGGCGTAAGCTGGTAGCCGATTTCCACGCCCAAATTAGGCATCAGGCCAATTTTGCCGGCATTGCTGGTGAAGCCGTCGGCATTCGTTTCGTAAACGCCGTCAAGGATGGCGTCGCGCAGTTGCTGGCGGGCCGTTGATTCACCGATGTTGCCTTTCAGGGCAGCGTATTCTTCAAAATATTCATCTCCATTGGCGTCGGCCTGGTCAATTTTGGCGCGGTACCAATCGGCGCCGATTCCGCCAAACAGCGACAGCACAAAACCCGTGCGTTCTCGCAGGCGATTGAAGGTCAAAACACCTTCCAATCCTAATTCAAAAATATCGGTGCGGTGGTTTTGGAAAACGAATCCCTGCGGTTCTTCTAAGTTGACAGGGTAGGTGGTATAGTCCAAGCCGCGATCGCCGTTCAGCGCCGTATTGGCGGCAATGTCGAAAGAGCGAAACGGATCGAGTCCGTAGGTGCGCGCCAGGAGTAACCTGCCGCGAAGATCGAACGCAAAAATTGCATTGTTGCGATAGTAAAGGTTTTTGGCCAAGGTGGCACCGAAGCCGAAGCCGCCGCTTGCCACGCGCACATCGCTGGTTTGGTAGGCCCATCCGGCATTCAGTCCGAAGGTGTAATAGCCCCGCGTGAGGTTGGCACCAAAACGCTGATTGACGCTAACCTGAGCCGTTGCAGCGCTCAGCGACAAGGCCATCACGAATAGGGTGAAAAGTAATCTTGTGATCCGCATAGAGGTTGGATTTTTGATTCCCAATACTTGATTAGACTTTCTTTAGATGCTAATGTAAATCCTTTTTGGATGCGAAGTCAAGGCAAACAAATTACGAATTTAACACTTTTGAGGGAATGTAGAGGCAAAAATCAGCCATTGGCAGGATTTGCAACGGACAAATGGCTTAACAGCAGCGTTAAGTCCGATTCTGAAAAACCTACAGATTTAACGGAAGTTTAATGTGTTTTTAAGAAGGTGTTTGAAATGGGTGATAAGCCGGAAGCGGGTGTCAGGCAGGATCAGCTTTTGTCTCTTGTACTGCGAAAATAGAAGAACAATGCGCTCACGCTAAATTTTTAAAAGCAAGTGGCAATAATTTTTGTATATTTGGAGAGCTGTAATAAAGATATAAATCTACCCTCAACAGATGTGTTTTTTGTAACCCGCCTCTATTCAGGAGGCATAAACTTAGATATGCTTATGAAAAATTATTCTCCTCTCTCTGAATCCTTACCACGCGCTATTTTAGTCGCAGCAATTACCGATCTTTACCGTTACTTGCAAAGCCCAGGCTCAGGGTGTGCCTACTTTTCTTCTTATTCATGATTTCCGGTTACACAGTATTCGCCCAAAGTGGTTTTGAATGCCATACTTCAAACATAGGCCCTGATGGAATAAGAACTCCCGAACCAGCATGATGGCCTGATGACATTCCTCCCTGCGGGGTTACACTTGAGTTTGCTCCTGATTCGGATTTCCCACAGCATACGCCAATCAAATACGTCAAGTTCGTATTGCATGTTTTTCAAAACCCGAACGCTGTATTTCCTCCGGGAAATTTCACCAATTCGCAACAACATATAGAGGTACTCCGTCCCTGGTTTCACCATCCATCCAAGGGGATCAATTATAGGTTGGCTAATCTTCGACCCGTTGCCCAAAGTGCCCGGTAATGAGTCTCCGCACATCACAGATTCCAGAATGCGCTTTATTTTTGAAGGCGTGGAAAATCAGGATGTATTTTTCTATAACAATCCGACACTTTGGGGAGGGGGCTTAGTGCTACTTGTACTACCGGTGTTGCTCATAATGCCATGTTTAATGTAGCCGTTACCAATAATCCTATTGTTTCCGCTGACCCTAATCTTAGAAATGCCGTTCATGTGTTTCTTCCCGGGGCGAGTTTTAGACCCTCCACAGGATGCTTGGATTACGGAGGAGGAGGCTATATACCTGTGTTCCATTGTGGGCAACCTGGAACTAACTTAGGTATGGTAGGTTACGGAAATTTCTATTCATATAATTATAATCTTACAGGACAAAGCCCGGACGGGGCAGCATGGACCGGAGCACCTCCGACACCGGAAGATATTCCATACGGGGGAAATATTATTTTGGTCGAATTTTTGCACACGGTCAGTGTGGATCATCCCTTCGGCACTTCACACCTTACTGGCGGAGATCAGTGCAACGACACTCCGGCCTCTCAGGAAACACCAAATAATATGATGCAAACATGGTATCAGCAGCAACTTCTTCACCCTTCACTTCGCTGTGCCCTCACCGAGTGCCAGCTTGGTCGGATGCATCACTATTTTGAAGAGCTAAATCCAATATGGGTGCGAACCGAAGAAAACGGATTCACCCAAACCATCGGGGTGTTTGTCAATCACTCCGGGGATGAACCCAACACTATCTATAAAAATGGCCTCCGGGGAGTGGATTATGGAAATTTGTCGAATGGAAAGAATAGGGGAAGCTCTCCCAATGATGGCTTGCAATACCAATGTAAAAACAATTTAGGCAATGGTTTTGACTTCGCTGTACCCGCAGAAAACTACGGCGTTGTTGGCATAGCAGAATTTCAGGGGTCAAGCGCCCAGGCAGCAGGAAATACTTTTTCTCAGGTACTGCCTGCTTCCCAGCCGGAGATGCATTTTTTTAATCAGGCTGCCCCAGTGACTTATTATATTCCACCTGCACCGGTAAACTATTCTGTAAATTCAATTAGTTTCCAACAGGGAGTATCCAATATTTGTCCCTCCAAACTCCCCAGTGGCAAAGAAAACGGAGGACTTAGTGAGTTGGAAGTGGAAGGGCATGAACAAACTTTCGCCAACAGCAATGAAGCAACGGTCAAACTGGCCACGGGCATTCGCCCCATATCCTGATGGAGGGTTTGTATTTGCTTGTGAAGCGCAGCAAACTCCGATAGGGATTTACCAAAACGTAGACATTTGGGTCGTTAAAACTGATAGCTTAGGTGAAATCGAATGGTATAAAAAAATAGGGAATAATTGGTGGGAAAAACCATATTCCCTAATAGTTGATTCAGATGCTAACATTATTATTGGTGGACACAAAGCTAATTTAAATATTGCCGTAAGCAATTATACCTACCAAACGCATCTCATAAAATTAGATGGGATAGGAAACATTTTGTGGACCTACCTTTCCCCCACTTCCCTCGGCCTTCGCTACGGTGCTGCCGACATGGTGCTGCTCGAAGATGGCAGTTTGGTGGTCGCCTCCGGTGTGGGGTATGAACAGGAAAGAACCTCTGTCAATACCATCTATTTTGACAAGCACATCTTTAAGTTGAATCCCATGCAGGAAATAGAATGGGAAATTACTTTTGAACAACCTGTACTAACAGGACAAGCATACCTTACCAACATCATAGCTGTTTCTGACGGTAGTGGTTTTATAGCTGCGGGTACTCAGGAAGAAGACCTTCCCGGGCCTTATAATTACACTATCATGGGTTGGGTTGGCAAGGTATCGCCTAATGGCGACAGCTTGTGGACAAGGAAATACATGGGGATCAACAATGATGACAATCGTCAGGTGTTATACGATCTGAAAGAAACCCCCGACGGCGGCTTTCTCCTCTGTGGGGAATCGCGCAACCCGATGCCTGTTCCCGGCGAAATCGCCCAGCAGGCCTGGCTGCTCAAGCTGGATCAATATGGCTGCTTAGTGCCGGGTTGCCACCTCAATACAGCAGCAACAGAACCAGAGCAAGCGGCATTTCGATTGGCCATTTATCCCAATCCGGCTACGGATTATCTCAATTTTTTCCTGTACGCGCCAGATCGCACCAGTGCTTTGAGTTTTCGCATTCTGGATGCCGCCGGCCGTTTAGTGAAGGAATTCGATCCTTTGCCGTCGGGCGCTACTTATATCCTGCCCGTATCCGACTGGCCACGTGGAGCGTACGTTTTGCAAGGCCTGGGAGAAGGCAAAGTTTTGTATGCTGAAAAATTCATTAAACATTAACAACCAAAAAAATACAATCATGAAAAAAATCGCTTTACTCTGCTTGTTTTCAGGTCTCCTTGTTGCCGCCAATGCTCAGTTAGAATGGGCGCCCGTGGGGGCGAAGTATTATTATGCATACTGTGACGAATCGGTTGGCTGCGATGTAGAAATCGTGGAGGTAATCGGGGAGACGATAATAGCAGGTAAAAATTGCAAACGTTTTTCAAATGCTTTTGTATTGGGAGGATTTTGCAACGGCATGGAGTTTACCTACGAAGAAGATGGGCGAGTTTATTATTACTAAGCTGAAATTCAGGATTTTAGTTTGTTGTATGATTTCAACAAAGGCTCCGGAGAGTCGTGGATGATGCCAATTTGTTCAGCCCTTTGTGGCGAACCAGATTCCGTTGTAGTGCAGGTGGATTCCATTTCTATTACTGAGATCAATGGCCTGCAAATCCGTACACAACATATAAGGTGGCTATTCCCCTGGAATGATGAAGGAGAATGGTTCGTTCCCAGCATTATTTACGAAGGCATTGGTAATGTGCCAGTTTTATATTTTTTTTTCAGGCACCCCTGCGGCGCATTAACACATTCTGACGTAATTAGCCTCAACTGCTACGAATCCCCCACCCACGGTACCTTCAATTTCAGGGGGGAAGTTCCGTGCAATCAATTCCTCAATACGCCAACCGATGAGCCTGTTTCTGTTATGCCTCAATTGCTGCTATCGCCTAATCCGGCCACAAATGAATTGGAGCTTCGTTTCACTCCGCAGTTATCTGGCTGGGTGCAGGTGCGCATATTCGATGCACAGGGGCGGTTGGTGGAGGATATTCAAAAAGAATTGACCGGTACTTCAGTATCGTTGCCTGTAACAGGCTGG
>JBBQGV010000116.1:0-16938 GCA_038323375.1 Chitinophagales bacterium | reverse complement strand
TTGCGGACTTGGCGAGACCTTTGCGCACCTTTGCGGGAAATTTTAGTCACAAAAGATTACTACCGTGAATCTTCGATTTACTCGATTTATTTGGCTGCGTTTTTGAATCAAAATAGATAAACAGGATGCTGTTTACAACTTTACCACCCTGCCCACATACCTTTTTCCATCCCTGTCCTGCGCCTGCAACTGGTAAATCCCGTTGGGCAAGCCGGAAAGGTCGGTTTCGGAATTTTTAATGCCTGAAATGCTGCGCACCAAATGCCCCGTAGCGTCAAAGATTTTCAGTTGCTCAAAAGTAGCATGCTCTCCGCTGGTAATTTTGACCAAGCCGTGAGAAGGATTTGGGGAAATGGAGAGCGGGGCTGCCGCGAAGGGTTCTTCGGTGTCGGTGGTGATCCAGTAGCAGGGGGTGTAACCGCCTGGATCTGATGGTTTAAATCTTAATCCATAGATCACTTGATTTCCCATTCCTTCAACTTCTGCGTTAGAGGTTATTGTTGAATTTTCCGGTGGAAGTGCTTCTTCGGATAATTCAAAGTATTGTAAGCTTTGAGCAGCCATACAAGCACAGATAGGAGGGAACTCATCCAGATCGAAAGGACCGGCCACTTCGTCTTCCTGATGATTGCTGATAAATGAACTTCGTACACATACATCATTTAGAAAAAGGCTGCTATCCCATTTTACTGTAACCGGCTGATATTTTGACCATACGAACAAATAAACAATAGGCTCTCCGTAACAATTAAGCCCAAAGATAAAGTCACTTTCATCAATGATGACTTTGGAAAATTTTTGATCAAAGTCAAAACGAGACATTCCTCTTACTTCAAAAACAGAATCGAACGGCACCGTAATTTCGGCCTCCCCAAATTCAGCGTCTATGCCAAAAGTAGCATCAGGATCGTAGCCTACTGTTACGCTGTCCTTGTTGCCAACAGCATCTTCAAATTGTATAACCACCTGAAATAGTGCCGTTTGCTGGCAGTATAGGTGGCTCCATAGCGCAAGACATAGCCACAGGATGAGCATTATTTTCGTTTTCATAGCTTAAATCTTTAGGGTCGTTCTTGAAATAATCACTCCATCCAGGCTTGAGACTAAGAAGTACGTACCCGTAGGAACTGCACTTGTACTCAGCACTTCCTGATACGAACCTGGTTGCAAAACATATTCGGAAGACAACAAAATATCATTACCCGAACCGGCAGGGAACAGGAAAATGTCCATCTTTCCTGCTAATTCGGTCTCATATTCTACCGTGAGCGAACTTTCAAAAGGGTTGGGGTAATAGCCCGTCAATTCATAATCCGCTTCACCTCCGGATTTTCCAATCCACTCGACAAAAAAAGCGTTGAACTCGCTCGAAACATTTACTCCAAAGTTATCTCTGAAATACTCAACATGAGTCCCACTTGTATCCCTCGCCGTACTGTTACAATGCACATACGCTCCTGACAAGGCATAGCGAATGGGATTACACTGCGCCGACTGCACGGTACTGATTCCCCACAGCGGAATCTGGTTCCACTGTTCGTGGTTGTTTTCTAATTTATAGTTGAACCAGGTGATGAGGTCGTCTGCTTTTTAATAAGCATCTTCTATAGTAGCGGGGTCTGCGCCAGAAGGGTCAAGTGTGCCGGAACAGTCGTCTTCCAAAAAAAAGTGTACGTTTATTTTTACCCAAATTTTTGTGCAGTTGCTTTGAACATCGTTGACAAGGAAGCAGTCATTGGTGGAAGAAGGGGTAAATTCGCTGAAAGATTCGGCATTTCCGCAGGAAGCAAGTCCGGTTTGCTCCTGAGCCGAAAGCGAATAGTAATAAGGATTTATCCGCATAAACAACCTCGGCGCGAATTTATTAACGTTGTTTGTAATGCCCCCCACCCTTAATTATCAAGGTTGTCTGGCAAAAAATCATGGCAATGTTTTTCATAAAACCGTTTGTTTTGAGGTGAATAAAACTATTTCGTTTGATTCTTTGCAAGTTACGATTTGTTTTTGCCACAATCAATACCCTGAATCAGTTAGGTGTTTTTACCTAATTACGCTTCGTCTGGCACCGGCAAATCCGGTTAAATGGCAGACCTGCCAGTTTACAACTCCCCGCTGACCGCTCCGGCAGTATTTTCAACCGACCGCTCCCTCGCTGGCCTGTACAAAGAATTTACCTGGCAATGGTACCAGTTTTCCAACTGGATGTCCTCCGGTATGATGCAGCCAACCCGAACGAATTTTCCGCACTGAATTTCGATCAGATTATTACAACATCACGAAGAAGCCTTCAATCCCTAAAAGTCGGCTTAATAAAAAGTCCTGAGACATCCTGAATTTTGCATACCGGAGCCGGCATGCAAAATTCGGGATGTCTTCTGTTTCTGAAAATCATAAAGGGTTTACAATTTTACCCCCCTGCTCACGTGCCTTTTTCCGCTTCCCTGTAACCAATTTCCGCTTGCCCGTAAAAAACTTCCAAACTCCACCCAACGACTGTTCATTTGCACCAAAATTCTGTTGCAATGAAACACCCGACAACCTTAATTTTTTTTACTGCTGTCCTCCGCACAGATCGGCTTCTCGCAAACATGCCTCGGCACACTGGAAGAAGCGCTGAACCTGGCAACGCACCAAAATAGGAGCATCCAGGCCGCCGCAATTTCCAACGAATTATCCAAAACAGACCTGCGCATTGCCAGCGGAAACCTGTTGTCGCTGCTACGCGAACTGGAACCGGCCGCAGCGTCGTGCTGGTGCCCGTTCAGGAGGTCGTTTGTTTCCTCAAGGAGCAGGAAGTCATTTTTCTATTTGACAAATCCGGCCAACGCTACGTTACTGACTACCACTCGCTTGATGAAACAGAGGAATTGGTTGATGCTGCTGCTTTTTTTCGGGCTAACTGCCAGGCCCTTGTCCACCTGCCTTACATCGCAAAATATGAGACCGATTTTACCGGGAAAATTTTAATCCCCCTGCGCCTGAAACCGGTTCCGGAAGTGGTAGTAAGTAAAGAAAAAGCGGCGGGGTTTAAGAAGTGGTTGGGGTGAAGAGAAGTAGTGGGTAGAAAGCAGACAGCAGAGCAGAGAGATAGGCTACTTTAACTTTGAGAAAGGAAACGGATAAAGCACTTCCGTAAGAAAAAGCCCTTGCGGTGGCGCACTTTGGCTTTTTATCAACAGGGTTTGGGTGTCTAAAGCATGACGGACTTCGTCGAGGCTGGTTTTTCCGAGGCCCACATTGAGGCATGTACCCACAATCAACCGAACCATGCCGCGCAGGAAGCGGTTGGCGGTGATGTGAAACACCCATTGATCGGCTTCTTCGTCAAAAATCCATGCTGCGCGGGTCAGCTCGCAGTGCATGGTTTTGGCGGCGCCTTCGCTTTTGCAAAAAGGAAAAAATTCCGCATAAGCGGTCAGCAATGCCGCAGCGGATTGTACGAGGTGGCGATCGGGGCGCTTGGCGTGGCCATACCAGTAACAAGTGTTTTGTTCAAAAGGCATTTTGCGAAAGCTGAGGTGGTATTCATAGCTGCGCTGGTAAGCATCAAAGCGAGCGTGGGCTTCCGCATGTACAGGAATGATAAGGTGAATAGAAATGTCGGTGGGCAAAAACTTGTTTAGGCGGCGTTCAAAAGCTTCGGGGAGCGCCTTTTCGCAGTCAAAATGGGCGAAATATTGCCGGGCATGAACGCCGGTGTCGGTGCGTCCGCAACCAGTCATCGCGATGGGAACGCCAAGGATAGTCGAAAAAGCCTGTTCCAGCGTTTCCTGCACGCTGATTTGCCCCGGCTGTCTTTGCCAGCCAAAATAGTGCGTGCCTTGATACGATAACTCTGCGAAGTAGCGCATGATGAATTTCCCGGTATCCGGCAAAGTTACGGAACGTTGCAATAATAAGTTCATCTTTTCGGCGCGAGGATTTTTGGCTACGCCCAAATGGGGAAGTTACTATTGCGGCGTTCCTACACAAAAAATATGCACCCGACTGCCAGGTTAGCAATGGGTGCATAAGAGTGATTGTGCATAGTGAATGTTAGACGCCAAGGCGCAAAAGTCTTCTAAATGTGTAGAAAACCACTCCGCATGAGCAACACTCGTTCTATCGAGTCATAAAAACACCTAATGCATCAACCAATGATTGACGGGTCTTTGGCGCTTGTAGCCGCATACATCAGCGCAGCGCCGGCTAATGCAACATCTTTGAGTAATCCGCTGTAATCTCCAGCGGATGCGCTTTTGATGTGTATGGTAAAAACAAAAATAAGCAACAATACTGCAAGCAAAACGGCCGCTAATTTATCAAACTTCCCAATGAGCATACTTACCGAAGCGGCTATCAGACCTGCGCCGGAAATATAGACCAGGATAGGGCTGCCAAAAGCCATGCCGGCCATCATATCGGCTTTCATGAAGTGAAAAATGCCAAAAACCGCAAAAGGAATGGCAAACAAATACTTGCCTAAGCCAAGAATGGAATTCATAAATCGTGTGTTTAGTTGGTTAATAAAATCGTTTTGTTTTGATGTATAGACATTTGCTTTCAAAGGTAAAATTATAGTTTGCATTGTAATAATATAGCAGAATGTTTTTTAAGTAAACCAACTATTTTTAACTTGATTATTTCAACGCCTGGCCGATTTGTCCAATTCTGTTTCGACAGATTAGGCTTGTCCTTAGGGTCGCTGCGTTATTTTTTTCCACATAACAGAAAAACGGCCACAACGAAAAAACGAAGTTTTACAGCCTCGGACGTTGTGACCGTTGTGTCGTTGTTTGAAACGTCGGAGCAATATGGCGTTAGATTAAACTAACTTTAGGGCTGTCGGCCTGCAATACCCCATTTGTTCAAGAGTAGTTCCACCCGGTGGAATATTTGTTCAGATAGGAAGGCGGATTATCTGTTCACGGATAAATCAAAAAGGGAAGACATGATTATCCGAAACATTGTATTTTCGCACCGTGAATGCATTAGAGCAATTGTTGCTTCGCTACAGCGAAAGCCCGCAAGTGCGCCGCATGGCGCAGAACTTAGAAATCCTTGACTCGCCCCGGTTTCAACTATCGGGAATGAGCGGATCGCAGGAATGCTTTGTCCTGTCGGGACTGTACCGAGCCCGTCCCTGCAGCCACCTCTTCATCGCCGACGACAAAGAAGAAGCCGCATACGTGCAAAATACGCTGGCCAACCTCCTCGAAAAAAAGCCCGTCCACTTTTTCCCGGATTCGTTCAAACGACCGACCAACTTCGAAGTACTGAACAACACCAACGTGTTGCAGCGCACCGAAACCATCAATAAAATTGCCACGTCTGTCGCCAACGGCGAAATCGTGGTCACCTACCCGGAAGCGCTGTTCGAGCAGGTAGTGTCGCCTGCCGCATTGGAAGCCGACCGTATTGATTTGACTGTGAATGAAACGGTGCAGGTGGACACCATCTTTGAAGTGCTGCTGGAATACGGTTTCCGGCGGGAAGATTTTGTGTACGAACCCGGGCAGTTTTCCGTGCGCGGCGGTATTGTAGACATTTACACCTACGGCAACGAATATCCCTACCGCGTTGAACTTTTCGACGACCAGGTAGAAAGCATCCGAACGTTTGACCCGCTGACGCAGTTGTCGGTGCAAAACATCGGGCGGGTGTCCATCATCCCGAACATCAACACCAAGTTTTCCAAAGCGCAAAAAACGGCTTTGTTCGAGGTGTTAAAACCCGATACGGTTATCTGGGTACGCGATTTTCAGCAAATCATCGAGCGGTTGCAAACCTGTTTTGAAAAGGCTGCCGAATTCCGGAAAACGGTTTCCCTGATTGATGAAAGCGAGCTCGCCGAAATTTTTCGCGACGGCGCTTTCACTACCCCCGCCCAGGTGGTGGCGGGTATCCAGCGCTTTCCGGTGCTGTTTTTGAAAGACGTGCCCGCAGATTTCAAGCTGTCTGAAAAAGTAGGATTCAAAGCCGGCCCGCAACCGGTTTTCAACAAACACTTCGAGCTGCTCATCAAGGATTTGACCAAAAACGCCGAGCAACGGATCAGCAATTTCATTTTTACGGAGAACCCCAAACAGATCGAGCGTTTCTACGCCATTTTTGAAGACCTGCAGGCCAATGTGCAGTTCCAGCCGGTCACCAAAGCCATCCATCTCGGGTTCATTGACCTGGATCTGAAAGTGGCGTGTTATACCGACCACCAGATTTTTGACCGTTTTCACCGCTACAAGCTCCGGCAGGGCTTCACCCGCGACGTAGCGTTGAATGTGAAGCTGCTGAACGAATTGCAGCCCGGCGATTTTGTCACGCACATTGACCACGGTGTCGGAAAGTTTTCGGGACTGGAAAAAATCAACATCAACGGCCACCAGCAGGAATCGGTGCGGCTGTTTTACAAAAACAATGACATCCTCTACGTCAGCGTCCATTCGCTGCACAAAATAGCGCGCTACGTCGGTAAAGACGGCACAGAGCCGCAACTGAGCAAACTTGGCTCGGAAGCCTGGAAAAACCTCAAAAACAAAACCAAAAAGCAGGTCAAGGACATTGCTGGCGAACTCATCAAACTCTACGCCAAACGCCGCGCTTCGGTGGGCTATGCCTGCGCCCCCGACGGCTACCTGCAAAACGAAATGGAGGCCTCCTTCATTTACGAAGACACCCCCGATCAGCTCAAGGCCACCAACGACGTCAAGGATGACATGATGAAACCCTACCCGATGGACCGCCTCATCTGCGGCGATGTGGGTTTTGGAAAAACGGAAGTGGCCATTCGCGCCGCGTTCAAGGCGGTAACCGAAGGCAAACAGGTGGCTGTGCTGGTGCCGACAACCATTCTGGCGCTGCAACACTACAAAACTTTCACCGACCGGCTCCAGGAGTTTGGCGTCACCATTGACTATGTGAACCGCTTCCGTTCTGCAAAAGAGAAAAAACAGGTTTTTGAAAACCTAAAAAACGGCAAAGTCGAGATCATCATTGGCACACATGCGCTGCTGAGCGCTGAAGTGCAGTTTAAAGACCTCGGTTTGCTGGTGGTGGACGAAGAGCAAAAATTTGGCGTTTCCGCCAAAGAAAAACTGCGCAACCTGCGGGTGAATGTGGACACGCTGACCCTGACGGCCACGCCCATTCCGCGCACCCTGCAATTTTCGCTGATGGCCGCGCGCGACTTGTCGGTCATCCGCACTGCGCCGCCCAACCGGCAACCCATCCACACCGAAGTACGGGTGGCAACCGACGAATTGATCCGCGACGCCATTTATTACGAAGTCAACCGTGGCGGGCAGGTATTTTTCGTACACAACCGCGTCAAAACCTTGCCGGAGACCGCCGCGCATATCCGGCGGCTTTGTCCGGACATTGACGTGGCGGTGGCGCACGGGCAAATGGAAGCGCACCAATTGGAAGAAACCCTGCTCGCTTTTATTGACCGCCAACACGATGTATTGGTGTGTACCAACATCATCGAAACCGGTCTCGACATTGCCAACGCAAACACCATTATGATTTACAACGCGCACCAGTTTGGCATGAGCGACCTGCACCAGTTGCGGGGTCGGGTGGGGCGTTCCAATAAAAAAGCGTTTTGCTACCTGTTTAGTCCGCCCCTTTCCACCCTGTCCTCCGATGCCCGCAAGCGCCTGCACACGCTGGAAGAGTTTTCCGAGTTGGGCAGCGGCTTCTCCATTGCCATGCGAGACATGGACATCCGGGGCGCGGGTAACCTGCTGGGCGCAGAACAAAGCGGGTTTATTTCTGAAATCGGGTTTGAAACCTTCCAGCGTATTTTGGATGAAGCCATCCAGGAGTTGAAGGAGAATGAGTTTCGGGATCTTTTCAAAGAAGATTTGGAAAAGGACCGGAAATTTGTGCGCGACGTGCACATCGAAACCGATGCAGAAATGTTGCTGCCCGATGCCTATGTGGAAAGCACCCAGGAACGCCTGAGCCTGTATACCGAACTCGACGCCATTGAAAACGAAGAAGGCATTATAAAATACGAAGAAAAATTGGCCGACCGCTTTGGTCGCCTGCCGAAAGAAGCGAAAGAATTGTTTGAGGGACTGCGCTTGCGGTGGGTTTGCAAAAGCTTAGGCTTTGAACGCGTTGTACTGAAAAACAACAAGTTGCGTTGTTATTTCGTAGAAAATCCGCAATCTCCTTATTACGAAAGCGCCGTCTTTAAACACATCCTCAGCTACGTGGGCGAAAAAGGAAAAGTGCAGGGTTTGAGCCTGAAACAATCCAACCGCAGCCTCATTCTTGTGCGCGATGAAGTGAAAGGATTGCGAGCTGCGACGCACTTATTGAAGCAAATCGAGCAAACTTTGCCCATTTCAGGGCTTTAGGCAAAATATTTTTCCCTATTTGAACCCTCCTGCCTAACTTTGACGGACATCCTGCGTATGACAGGTGTAACCGTCAAAACGGTCGGAATGACGACGCAGTCGTATTTAATCATCGGATTGTCCTGCTTTGGATGTAAGTTTGCTTTTCGTGAAAATATCAAAACTATCGCTTATGAAGTGGCATTTTACACTTGGTCTCTTTTTATTCATGTTAACGTCCTTCAGCGTGCATGGGCAGATGTCTTGCCAGTACAGATTGGATTTGTTCGACAGTTTTGGCGACGGCTGGAACGGCTCCACGCTGACGATCAATATAAATGGTGCCCCCACTGTTTATACCCTCAATACCTTCGATGATGACGGTTATTTCCGCTCTTTTCCGATCACGATAACGAGCGGCGATGTCGTTACTTTTACTTATGTCGCGGGCGCTTGGCAAAATGAAGTAAGCTATTTTTTCTATAGTCCTGACAATATCCTTCTGTTCAACGATGGCCCTCCCCCCTCCGTTGGCGGGGTATATACTGCCACCCTGGGCTGTCCGGCTTGTTCGGCCGTGCCGCCTTCCAGCGTTTCGGTAGACGATGTGCGCGCATTCCGGGCAGACCTGAGCTGGTTGTTTTCAGACCCGGATGGCGTTTATGTCGTGGAGTACGATACCATTGGTTTTGCCCCCGGCACCGGCGCTACGGCAACCGTTGCAGACAATCATATCCGTTTGAATGGTCTTCAGGAACATACCGCTTATGATTTTTACCTTTCGGTACTTTGTGCAAACGGCGATACCAGTGGCCTTATCGGGCCATTCAGTTTTATGACCCTCTGGTCGGAAGATACGGGGGTTGTGGACATTGCGACGCCGGAAACCGGATGCGGTTTAAGTTTTGAAGACATCACGGTGACGCTCCGCAATTTTGGCGGTACCCCACAATCACTCATTCCTTTCCAGTTCAGCATCAACGGGGTGTTCGTTCCGGTTGGCCAACCTTTAGACGGTTTCTTTACCGGCGTACTGGGCAAGGACAGTATTTACACCATTGAGTTTGATACGCCGTTCGATTTTTCAGAACCGGGCGAATACGAAATTCTCTCCTGGACGGAACTTTCCGGCGATTCTGACCTCACCAACGATACGACCCGGGTGCTGGTCACCAGTGTTCCGATCATTTCGGAGTTTCCACACTACAACAATTATGAAGACGGCAAAGGCGGCTGGCGGGTAGGAGAAGGCTCTGTCAATTCTACCTGGGATTTTGGAACGCCTGCGAGCGCTGACCTTCCTGCTGCAGCCAGCGGCTCTAATGCCTGGGTGACCAACCTCACCGGCGATTACAACAACAGCGAGCTGTCTTATCTGATTTCTCCCTGCTACGATTTTTTAGGTTTTACCGAAGATCCGCGCCTGACCTTTTCGCTGTTCTTCGACGGAGAAGCTTGTTGCGACGAAGGCTGGTTAGAAATGCAGTTGCACCCCGATTCTGCCTGGACTAAAGTTGGAACGAGCGGCACCGGCCTGAACTGGTACAACGATGCCGGCAACCAGTGGTGGGACGGCACCGGAGGATTCACCGGTTGGGCCACCGCCTACAATACGCTGACAGGCGTGGCCGGTTTCTCAAATGTGACCCTCCGCTTTGTCTTCTCTTCCGATTTTTCAGTGGTCAACAAAGGGATGGCCATTGACAACATCTTTATTTCCACGCCTTTGGCCAACGACCTTGGCGCTGTAACGGCCAACCACACTGCTGCGGGTATTTGTGGCGACCCACAGGATCAGGTCAGCGTTACGGTGCTTAACTTCGGAACCGTTACCCAAACGGGATTTAATGTTTCTTACCAGATAAACAGCGAACCGGTTGTAACGGAAATAATTCCGGTTAGCCTTGCCGCGAATCAACAGCTCACGTATACATTTACCGTGCCTTTCAATTCTTCCGGCGCCGGCAGTTACGAAATTGTGGCCTGGACATCCTTCCCGGATGATTTTTCACTGAATGACACGACTTCTTTTATCTTCTCAACATCGCTTGAACTACCTTTGGTGGAAGACTTTGAAGGCGGGGCTTTGCCTGTTGGCTGGACGACGGAAGAATTCTTCGTGGTCTATGCCCCCGGCTCACATAATAACCCAACTTTCGTAGTTGCGGACAACATCTACTCCGGCGATCCGAGTTTGAATTTAACGACCTCGGTATATGGCCCGGTAGAAACAGGAGACAGCTTGTTGTTTGATTATCGCCTCGTCCTGTGGTTTGCAGGAGTTGATCCTTTCATCCCGGGTCCCGGAGACAAAATTGAAGTCTTCATTTCAACAGACTGCGGGGATACTTACACCCTGTTTCACACCATTAACTCTACGAACCACACCCCGTCAGCTGTTTTACAAACGGTTCGCCTCAGCTTAGACGATTACGCAGGTGAAAGCATCCGACTCCAGTTTATTGGCACCTGGGGCAGCGGCGACTACTGGCTCGATTTTGACAACATCAACCTCAAGCGTTGCCCGGCTTCTTTGGGACTTACTGCGACTGCAACCGGCGCCAGTGCGGCCGGAGCAACCGACGGACGCATCACGATCACCGCAAACGATGGCCAGGCACCTTACACCTTCCAGTGGGCAAGTGGCGCCAACAGTGGTACGGATCTGAACAACCTGGCACCGGGCTTTTATACGATCACTGTTACCGATAAAGCCGGATGCAGCGATGTGGCGGCGGCTCAGGTGGATGTGGTCGTTGCGGCCAGCGAAGTCAACCGCCTCATTGGCGACGTTCGCATCGCACCGAACCCGACTTCCGGCGACGCTCTGCTGAAAGTGACGTTCCGCGAAGCCACGGACGCCCGCATCACCCTGCTCAATGCCGTCGGTCAGGTGCTGTTTGAAACGCGCGATCAAAACGTGCGCGAAGGCAATTACCGCCTTGACCTGAGTACTCAAAACGGCGGGCTCTATCTGATCCGGATTGTAGCCGGCGGACAGGTACACACCGAAAAGTTGATCAAGATGCAATAAGCATTTTTTAGAAATACATTTTTGAAAAGGCATTCCGGTCATCGGGATGCCTTTTCCTATTTTAATTAGACTTGTTGCGATGGGGCAGCGTGGTGGGAAAAATGAGCTGCTACACACTGCTGGCGCATTCCTTCACTTGAATGCCCAATGGGCATTCCCCCTTCGGGATCGCTCAGTCACCCAATTAAAGGCTTTTTGAGGGAACATAGCCCAGCTACGTGACCGAAAAAAGGCGAAGAATGGGTGGAAAAGAGCCATTTTGTGCCCGCGATGATCCCGTCGCAACAAGTCTATTAAACCATTTGGATAAATAAGTGTATCCTACAAAGAAACAGTACTATTCACCCAACCACCACTTCAGCAGGATTATGAAAATAGGGATTGTTTGTTATCCTACCTACGGGGGCAGTGGCGTCGTCGCCACAGAATTAGGCTTGGGCTTAGCCAAAAAAGGCCATGAAATTCACTTCATCACCTATCGGCGGCCAGCGCGTTTATCGGCCTTTCATTCCAATATTTATTTTCACGAAGTCACCGCCGAAGATTACCCGTTGTTTGAATATCCGCCTTACGATACGGCCTTAGCCAGCAAACTTGTGGATGTGGTCAAGTTTGAAAATCTGGATATTCTGCACGTGCATTATGCCATCCCCCACGCGGCGGTCGCGTATATGGCGAAAAAGATTTTGCTGACCGAAGGGCGTTATATCCCTGTGGTCACCACCTTGCACGGCACCGACATCACGCTGGTGGGCAGCAACAACGCGTTTGCCCCCGTGGTGGCCTTTTCCATCAACAAATCGGATGGCGTTACTGCGGTGTCGGAAAGCCTGCGCCAGCAAACGGTAGATTTGTTCAACATCCAAAAAGAGATTCGGGTGATCTATAATTTTATTGATTTTGATCGTTTTAAAAAAATAGACAAAGACCATTTCAAAAGAGCGATTGCCCCCAATGGCGAGCGCATCCTCACCCACACGTCCAACTTCCGGAAAGTGAAGCGCATTGAGGATGTGATTCTGGTTTTCAAAAAGGTCTATGAAAAAATCCCTTCCAAATTGCTGTTGATCGGCGACGGCCCTGAACGACACAGCATGGAAGAACTTTGCCGCAAACTCGACCTTAGCCACGAAGTGCGGTTTTTGGGCAAACAGGATGCCATTGAAGAACTTTTAGCGGTTTCCGATTTGTTCATTATGGCCTCCGAAAGTGAAAGTTTTGGTTTGGCAGCTTTGGAAGCGATGGCCTGCGAAGTGCCGGTGATTTCCACCAACGTTGGGGGATTGCCGGAAGTGAACATCCACGGAGAAACCGGATTTTTGAGTGAGGTCGGCGACATCGAACAAATGGCGCACCACGCCATTGCCATCCTGAGCGATGAAGAAAAACTGCAACAATTCAGGAAAAATGCGCTGGCACAGGCCCGGCGGTTCGACATAGACAATATCTTGCCGCAATACGAAGCCTACTACGAAGAAGTGCTCAAGGCAAGCAAGCTGGAGGCGCATACCTGATTTTTTGAAGAACACCGACGGTTTTTACAGGTAAAAAACGCAACGCAGATGATTTTCCCTTACGGCGATGACCAAGTTAAAGGCGGACATTTTCCCCTGTTCAGCTACGCGCTGATCGCCGTGAATCTGGCTGTTTTTCTATTCGAAGTGTCCTTGCCGTTGCCGCTCCGAGAAGCATTTTTGATGAAATACGCCGCCATTCCGGCTCATATTTTGCGGGGAGAAGACTTCTACACCCTGTTCACCAGCATGTTTTTACACGGTGGCTGGATGCACCTGCTTGGCAATATGCTTTTCCTTTGGGTCTTCGCCGACAACATTGAAGCGCTGAGCGGGAGCTTCAAATTTTTGATCTTTTATTTCCTGGGGGGATTGCTGGCTCACGCCGCGCACATCTATTTCAATGCCACGAGCGTCATTCCCACGGTGGGTGCCAGCGGCGCGATTTCGGCGGTGATGGGCGCTTATTTGCTGCTTTTTCCGAGATCCCGGGTGCGGGTTTTGTTTTTCGTTTTCCCGTTTGGCATCCCTGCCTTTATTTTCCTCTTCGTCTGGATCTTCCAGCAACTGCTGAATGGTCAGGCATCGCTGCACGTCGCCACTGCCGAGTCGAGCGGCGTAGCCTGGTGGGCGCACATCGGCGGGTTCGCTTTTGGGGTATTAGCCGGCATCTGGTTCCGGATCACCCTGAGGAGACCCGGACCGCCCGCCGCAGTAGCTTACCGGCGCCCGTTTAGATGAATACAGGATTTTCCCAAAATCATTACCTTTGCGGCTTGTTATCCACAAACAGGTCTTGCATTTTTTTAAAAACTAAGCAAGTCTCAATCGAATAGTTATATGTCCGCAGCAATTTTTGACCAGGTTAGAACCGTCTTGAAAGCAATCGAACAGGAAGCGCCCCAAACACCGGAAGCGATGGAGCAATTTCGCATTCGTTACCTCGGCTCCAAAAACATCATCAAACCCTTGTTTGACGAAATCAAAAACGTTGCGAATGAGCAAAAACGCGAATTCGGTCAATTGATCAACAGCGCCAAGCAAGCAGCGGAAGCCAAATTTAACGCGCTGAAAGAACAATTGGAAAGCGCTGCCGACGCCGGTGTGGCCGGCAACCTCGACCTCACGGCACCCGGCGAACCCATCGAACTGGGGTCGCGCCACCCGGTTTCCATCGTCCTCAACCGCATCATTAATATTTTTGAACGCATCGGCTTTGTGGTTGCAGAAGGCCCCGAAATTGAAACAGACTGGTTCAATTTCACCGCCATGAACACGCCGGAAGACCACCCGGCCCGCGATATGCAGGACACCTTCTACCTGAAGGGCAGCACCGAAATGTTGTTGCGCACGCATACCTCGCCAGTGCAGGCACGGATCATGACAAGCCAAAAACCCCCGATCCGCGTCATCGCTCCGGGTCGCGTTTACCGCAACGAAACCATTTCGTCGCGTTCGCATTGCCAGTTCCACCAGGTGGAGGGCCTTTATGTAGACGAAGGCGTTTCGTTTGCCGACCTGCGCCAGACCCTGTACTATTTTGCCAGCGAGATGTTTGGTGCCACCAAAATCCGCTTGCGTCCGTCCTACTTCCCGTTCACCGAACCAAGCGCGGAAATGGACGTTTTCCTCGGCACGGAAACCGAACAAACCTACCGCCTGACCAAAGGCACCGGCTGGTTAGAAATCCTCGGTTGCGGCATGGTGGATCCGCAGGTGCTCGAAAATTGCGGCATAGATTCCAAAAAATATACCGGTTTCGCTTTCGGCATGGGCATCGAACGGCAAGCGCTGCGGTTGTATGGCATCAGCGATATCCGTTCGCTGTTTGAGAATGATGTGCGGTTTCTCAAGCCTTTTACGGCTGTTTAAGGGTAGAGGGTAGAGGGGGGCTTAGCTACAGGACAATTGGATGATGGATTGATTTACGCTTAAAAACAAGTAACATGCACAATTTTAGAAATTTGCAGGTATGGAAAGACGCTATTGAGCTTGCTGTGGAAATTTATAAGATAACGGGTACATTTCCCGTTTCAGAAAAGTACAACCTGACCAGCCAACTCAACAGGAGCGCTGTTTCTGTACCATCAAATATTGCAGAGGGCGCAGGCCGCAATACCAATGGAGAGTTTAATCAATTTCTCGGAATAGCTACCGGTTCCTCTTATGAGATGGAAACACAATTCATTGTAGCAAATAAGCTTGGTCTTATACAAGAAGAACAGTTTACTCCATTGATTGAAAAGATGTATTCAATTCAAAGGATGACCCACTCATTGAAATCCTCGCTTTTAAAATAAATCAGAAGTTTAATCACAAAGGTGTCTTTCTACCTTCTACCATTCCCTTAATCATCAACAGATTCCATCCATGAAACCCACCCTACCCAAAGGCACCCGCGATTTTCTCCCGGAAGAGGTGAACAAGCGGAATTTTATTTTTGATACCATCCGCGAAGTATTCGTGCGCTATGGCTACCAGCCGATTGAGACGCCGGCGATGGAGGCACTGGCCACCCTGACTGGCAAATACGGCGAAGAAGGGGATAAACTCCTGTTCAAAATTTTGAGCAACGGCGATTTTTTGGCCGATGCGAATAAAGAAGCGCTTGCCGCAATGGATTCCGCCAAATTGGCCAGCTCCATTTCCAAGCGCGGCCTGCGCTACGACCTCACGGTTCCGTTTGCGCGCTTCGTGGTGATGCACCAAAACGACCTTGCTTTCCCGTTCAAACGCTACCAGATCCAGCCCGTCTGGCGCGCCGACCGGCCCCAAAAAGGCCGCTATCAGGAGTTTTTTCAGTGCGACGCCGACGTGGTTGGCTCCAACAGCCTGATGTACGAAGCGGAGCTGGCACGGATTTACGACGAAGTGTTTGCGAAGCTGGGCGTTAATGTCTCCATCAAAATCAACAACCGGAAAATCCTGGCCGGGATTGCCGAAGCAGCAGGTGTAGCCGACCGCTTTGCGGACATGACCGTTGCCATTGACAAATTGGACAAAATCGGCATCGAAGGCGTACGGCGAGAATTGGAATCCCGCGGTTTGGCCGGGTCTTCCATCCAGCGCATCGAAATGATGCTCCAAACCACCTCGGTAGCAGCGATGCGGGAATTGTTTGCCGACAGCCCGACCGGCCTGACCGGCATCGAAGAATTAGAGACGGTTTTTGATTACCTCGGCGCGAACAGCCTAAGCAACGAATTAGCGTTCGATCCCACCTTGGCACGCGGCCTGAGCTACTATACCGGCTGCATTTTTGAAGTCAAAGCCAAAGACGCCCAAATGGGCAGCATCGGCGGCGGCGGGCGCTACGACAACCTCACCGGCATTTTCGGCCTGCCCAACGTGTCGGGCGTGGGCATTTCGTTTGGCGCCGAGCGCATTTTTGACGTGATGGAGGAACTGAAGTTGTTCCCCGAAAAAGTGTCCGGCGGCATCGAAGTGCTATTCATTGCTTTTGACGGCTCCACCCACCACTATGCGTTTGAGTGCGTTTCCAAACTCCGCGCCGCCGGCATCGCCTGTGACCTCTACCCCGAACCCGCAAAAATCAAAAAGCAGATGGACTACGCCAACAAACGCGGCGTGCCCTACGTCGTTTTGATCGGTGAAACGGAGATGGCGAGCGGGAAACTGACCCTGAAGAATATGGTGAGCGGGGAGCAGGAGCAGCTTGGGGTGGAGGAGCTTGCGGGGAAATTGGGGTGACGTACCGCCGAACTCCGATTCGGCAAGCACCGCGAAGCGGTTAACTGTGATAAAGAAGCATTATATTCAACCACTTCGCGGTTGCCCGCGCTACTGGCACATTTCCTTACCTCCGATTGCATCGGAGGCTATTCACATTCAATCCCTTCGGGATTTTTCACCCGTATCCCCACCCCTTTTTTAAAAAAATCGACCGCCAAAGGCGGTATCTAAAAAACCGCTCGTTGACAAAAAAAATGCGTGGGAGGCTCGTCCCTCACCTCCCTCACATTTTTTTCGCCAACTCACTTTAGCTCATAAGTAAAGCCGGAATGAACTACCAACTGACTACGGGACGAAGACTAAGCGGAAGCCTATA
>JBBQGV010000115.1:0-17469 GCA_038323375.1 Chitinophagales bacterium | reverse complement strand
TCCAATGGCCCCCCTACTTTCATCCGCCGATAAACCGACCTTATATGGTTCGCAATGTGACGTACGGATAGGTTTGGGCGTTACACGTGTCGCACACCTCCAACGGTGACCGACACGTTAACCGCCCAATCCGTGTACCCTCTACTTTCTACCTTCTACTAAACGCCTTCTACCACCTATGTCAAAACGCATCACCTTTTCGAAAGGCTTGTCCGGCGCCCTGCTTTGGTCGGTTATTACAGCAGCATTTATCGGCCCGGGCACCGTGACTACCGCGTCAAAAGCTGGGGCAGGCTACCAATTGCAACTGCTTTGGGCACTGGCGTTTTCTATGGTCGCCACCATTCTCCTTCAGGAAGCAGCTGCGCGCATCGCCATTGGTTCGGGCAAAAGCCTGGGGCAAATCCTTGCAGAAAAGTACAGCAGCGGCCCCGGGCGCCGGATCTGCGTCATCCTGTTTGTCGCAGTGGCCACGGGTTGCGCAGCTTATCAGGCCGGCAACATCCTTGGAGCGGTTTCCGGGCTGGAGGTCTTGAGCAGCATACCGCGCCAGTGGTTGACCCTAATTGTGGGCGCCGCTTGTGTGGCTTTGCTTTGGAGCGGAAAATTCCGGGTCATCGCGCGCTTGCTGAGCCTAGTGGTTTTGCTAATGGGCATTGCCTTCATTGCCGTAGCAGTGCAGACGGATTTTACGGTAGGCGATTATGCAAAAGCGATGCTGCCAACCCTACCCAAAGGTTCGTTGTTGCTGGTGATCGGGTTAATTGGCACCACGATTGTCCCTTACAACCTCTTTTTAGCATCCGGTATTGGTCGCGGTCAACAATTAGGAGAAATGCGCTGGGGCATTGCCATTGCGGTAATGGTCGGTGGCGTGATTTCAATGGCAATCTTGGTGGCAGGCACTTTTTCAACCGCTGACTTTACGTTCCCATCGCTGTCGGCGACCCTGGGAGCGCAATTGGGCAATTGGGCTTCGGCTTTGTTTGCGTTTGGTCTGTTTGCAGCGGGCGCAAGTTCAGCCATAACGGCACCTTTGGCCGCAGCGCTTGCCGGACAAAGCCTGCTGGGCGAAGGCAACCCCGGCTGGCAGGGCAATGGCCGATGGTTTCGCGCCACCTGGAGCATCGTGCTGGCTACGGGGTTGCTGTTCGGGATGCTGGAAGTGCGGCCCATTCCCATCATCATTGCCGCACAGGTCATCAATGGGTTGTTGTTGCCCGTGGTTGCCGCTTTTTTGCTGCTTGCGGTGAACGACCACGTTTTGTTGCCCACGGCTTACCGCAATGGGCCCTGGTACAATGCAGCGCTGTTGGGGATTACCGGCATCGTTTTTTGTTTGGGGATGAACCAGATATGGAGCGCATTGAAAAGCCTTGTTCCTTCGATTAATACCGACACTACCGGCGTCTGGATATTCAATATTGTGGTGACAGGATTGGCGCTGGTTGCATTGGGTTGGAAGCTTTCCTGGCGGAGGTAAGCTATTCTTTGTGCCTTGCTGTATCAAAATCACATTTTATTGTGATTTTACTTGCTTAATCAAGAGAAAGTAATTACTTTTATCTCGAAAATCACACTGTAATGTCAGTTAAGCAACTTGGAGAAACCATAAAAAATAGAAGAAAAGAGTTGAGCATAACCCAACCACACTTAGCCGAACTGGCAAAAGTGAGTACCAATACGTTGTATAAGCTGGAACGGGGACAAGGCAATCCGTCATTCGAGGTGCTGAATAAATTGGCTGAAGTGTTGGGCATGGAATTAACACTGGAAGTAAAAAAGCAATATTGAATAAATGAGAGCAATGGAAATATACCGCAACGGGATTTTAGCCGGAATGCTGACAGAAGAAAACCGTCAGCATTATGTGTTCAGGTATGAGGACAACTATTTTAATGATGTGCGTAAACCGGCCATCAGTTTAACACTTCCCAAATCCCAAAAGGAATACGCCAGCGAATGCTTGTTTCCATTCTTCTTTAACATGTTAAGCGAAGGGGTAAACCGAAAACTGCAAAGCAAACAATTGCGGATTGATGAAGAAGATAATTTTGGATTACTCATGGCAACAGCACAATACGACACCATAGGGGCAGTAACCGTAAAACCCATAGGAGCGAAATGAACCTGGATGAATTGAAATATTGTCCCGGAACTTTAGCTGAGGGTTTTAATACATACAGCCAAAGCTGTTTGCGGAATATGTTTAATGGCAAAAAGGTAAATCATGTTTTGCCATACGAGCAACCACATCAAAGCGAAGAAGTTGCGGAGCAATTTATGGAAAACCGCAAACGCATATCTATATCGGGCGTGCAGGAAAAATTGAGCTTTCTCCTTGAAAAAAACCAATTGCGCCTGACAAACGAAGGAGAACAGGGAACTTACATCCTGAAACCTATACCAAGAGATTTGAAAAAAGTTGACCAGGTTCCAGCAAACGAACACCTGACCATGCAAATCGCAAAACAGGTATACAAAATAAACACTGCTGAAAATGCCTTGATATTTTTTAAGAATGGCGCACCTGCATACCTCACCAAACGGTTTGATGTAAAAAAAGAAGGCGCAAAATGGGGCGAAGAGGATTTTGCAACCCTGGCCGGAAAAACAAAAGACAATGCAACCGCCAATTTTAAATATGAATACAGCTATGAAGAAGCTGGAATGCTGATACAGCAATATGTTCCGGCCTGGAGAGTAGAAATTGAGAAGTATTTTTCATTGGTGGTTTTTAACTTTTTATATTCAAATGGCGACGCACACTTGAAAAATTTTTCACTATTGGAATCCTCCAAAGGGGATTATTTATTGAGCCCTGCTTATGATTTGCTCAATACAAAACTGCATGTGGACGATACAGATTTTGCATTAGATAAAGGGTTATTTTCGGATGACTTTAAAAGTGTGCAATTCAAAAAGAACGGACATCCTTCCCAAAATGATTTTACTGAATTTGGCAAAAGAATAGGCGTCACCGAAACCAGGATTGAAAAACTGCTGAGCCCATTTTTAGAAAAGCAACCATTTATGGAAACTTTGGTAAGCCGTTCGTTTTTAAGTGATGCAAACAAAAGGGAGTATTTGTTGGGGTACAATACCAAACGAAATTATTTACTTGGTGCCCATCCATTTAGTCGCGTGCCTGGCCTTTAGCGTTCGAGAGCAAACCATGTGAAGGCTCAAAAGTAGAAGTTTACTCGCGTAAATGACCAATTTTGAGCCTTCGCATAACGCAGCTATCGGACTATAAAGACAGACACTACTTCACAACGTCTTCAAATATTCAATCACCGCCTTTCGTTCCCCCGCACTGAGCTTGTCGCCGAAATAATGCCCCTGGTTGCTGTAACCGGGCAGGGTGGTGTCAAACGTCCATTTGCCTTTGGGCTTTTCCGGACGTTCATAGCGCCAACCCACCTTTTCATAATCATAATCAGCACTTTCACCAGTGCGGCTCCAGTAAACCGGTCGCTGCGGACTGTTGAGCAAGTCTTCGAGCGTGGGCACGGCGCCGTTGTGCAAGTAGGGGGCGGTCATCCAGATGCCATCGAGCGGCGGCGCTACATACCCGGTGTCGGGCACAAACCACGAGCGCGGTTCCGATTGCGCAAACCAACTGCTGTTGTACCATGCCACGATGCCCGACTGCATGCCATAAGTGGCGTAAAGCGGGTCGGTTTTTACCAAATCCAAAGAAACCAACTTATTGGGATAGGTCTCTTCGGCGCCATACGTGCCGTGGCACTTGCTGCAATGTTCGGTGAACAAAGCTTCGCCTGTTGCCGCCAACGGGGCGTCAATGGCTTTTGAATAGCGGGGTGGTTCCAGCGTTTGTAGCCAGGCCACCACGTCGTTGAAGTTGTTGACGGCTTTGCGGGCAGCCGTACTGTCGGGGATGCCCAACACGGAAGCCTGGAATAGCAATTTGGAAAAATCGCCGCGCCCAATGCCGGTGTAGTACAGGGCATTTTTTTTCTTCACGTGCCAAAGCGGGGGCACATCGGTGGCAATGGGGTAGTCCGGGATCTCGTAATTGGGCTTTTCCTGGTAAGTCAGATCTGAAGGATTCCGGTGGTTCATGCAGGCTTCCGCCAAACGAAAGGCAGGATTTCCGCCCGGTTGATTGGTGACGATATGCGGCGCCATTTTCCGAAAGAAATGCCCGAAATCCTCGTAAGCTTCCCATTCTTTGGACTGCTTGGAATACTTGATGTTCATGCCGGCGTGCATGACCCGCGCTGCCGTCAACAGGCTTTTGCGATAATCGGAAAAGCTGTTGCCCATGCCGATGACCATTTTGCCTTCAAACTGGCCTGCATGGCAGGTAAAGCAGTTGCCGTTGACGACTTTAGTGCCGTTCGGAGCATCAAAAACGTTGAGCATGTACTGCGCATTGGCGTTAAGCCCTTCCCGCTTCAGGATGACATCGGGTTTCTTCAGCAGGCGCTTTTTCATGACTTCGTACGGGATCCCCGAACCAATGTAATCGCCGTAAATCAGATACGCTAAGCCCGCTTCCGCATCGCCTTCACCGCGCTGGGGCGTAGCGGGCACCGTTTTTGTACGCCAGGACGTGTTGCCCACCGGCGTTGG
Organism: Chitinophagales bacterium; assembly: GCA_038323375.1. GTDB lineage: Bacteria > Bacteroidota > Bacteroidia > Chitinophagales > Saprospiraceae > JABWAJ01. The sequence continues at coordinate 12,870 of JBBQGV010000115.1, read as the reverse complement.
TAAGCCCCGGTAAGTGCTGCAGGCCGCAATGGCGAGCATAGCGAGAAGGATCAATTGCTTTTTCATATACACTTAGCGGACTGTCTTTTTTATCTGGTGTCTGCTCTTTAGCGGTCGAGCACAACGCAGCTATCGGACTATAAAGTCAGACACTAATTAGTGGCTTTTACAAGCTCTACGTCGCGCAACCCATAAATCAGCCGGTTAATATCAGTGCCGTTCAGTTCCAGCTTGCCTTTCAGCGTCACCGCTTCTGCCGTGTATTTGACGGGTTCTTTTGCAAAGACTTCCATCACCGTTTCCGGGCCTGCGCCGCCGCAAAAGAAACACATGCTGTACGGGAATGCCGAAAAGATGAACTCCTTGTGCCCTTTATAGCCTTCCACCGGGATGATATAACCCTTGACGGTGACGACTTTGCCTTCCAATGCTTTGATTTCTTCACTGAAAACCGGCACATCCACCTTAAAGCCCAACATTTCGTCGTACTGCTTTTTGTAGGTGAGCTTGGAGAGCGTTTTCCACAGATTTTCTTGCGCAAAAATCTGGCTTCCTGCGCCAGCCAGCATCAGGGTGAGAGACAGAACAATGATTTTTTTCATATCGCTTTTGTGTTGAACATTTTAGACACAAGATTTTAAGGAACGTGGCGTAAATAAGTTACCTGAATTCGGTTAGGTGCTTCGACAGGCTCAGCATGTCATATTTTTTTATCAGGCAAGGCGCAAGAAGGGAGCTTAGCCTAAGCTAAGTAACCTTCGATGCAACGCAGCATGGTGAAAAAAGAGACCGCCCAAACAGGGAAGCTATTTACGACACGTTCCTAAGCAGGTCACACAAACCTTAAACCTGCAAAAGCAAAGATAGTTGTAAGGTGAATTTTTTTACCACAACTTGTCCCGTGCAACGCAATTTTTGCCCTTTGCCCTTTGCATCTTATTTCCCAACCACCTCAAACTCCGTTCTACGATTTTGCTGCCGGCCTTCTGGCGTATCGTTTGATGCAACAGGCTGCGTTTCGCCAAACCCTTTAAAACGCAGTCGAGCCGTTGCAATGCCGTTTTGAACCAGGTATTCGTACACCGCTTTGGCGCGCTGCTCTGATAGGCGCAGGTTTTCAGCATCCGGGCCAACGTTGTCGGTATGGCCGTTGATCTGGATGTTCAGGGTTTTATGGTCGTTCAGCAGTTGCTTCAACCGCTCCAGTTCCGTTTTAGACTCCGGTTTTAATTGTGCAGAACCGCTTTCAAAAAACACATTGCGCAAGGTCACCGGCTTGTTCGCTGAGGGGACAGCCGTGCCTGCCGGAATTGCGGACAAAGCGATGTTTAGCAAAAAAGGCTTATCGGCATGGGTCAGCCCGGTCAGTTCAAAGTGCTCCGAATAAAAAAGGTAATCCGGCAAAGACACATTCATTGCGTAAGTTTTTCCGCTGGGCAGGCACACCAAAAACTCCCCTTTTTCATCGGTACTGGCGGCGGTGTAGGGTTGCCCGGTTTGCAAATCCGTCACGACCACCGAGGCACCGGGCAGCGGCTTTTTCGTTTGCTCATCAAAAACATTCGCTTTCGCGTAAGTCACGGCTAAGGGCTGCGCGGCAGCATAAAGCGGGAAACTGTACAAGTCAACGCCGCCGGCGCCGTCCGTTTTGTCGCCGGAAAAATAAGCAGTTTGCCCGTCTAAGCTCACCACGAGAGCGCCTTCATTGGCCATCGTGTTGATCGGATAACCCAAGTTTTTCGGGGTTGACCATGTGCCTGCGGCGGCTTTCCTGGAAAAAAACAGGTCGTATCCTCCCATGCCAGGATGTCCCTCCGACATAAAATACAGCGTTTGTCCGTCGGGGTGGATAAAAGGGGAAGCTTCGTTGGAAGGCGTATTAATGGAATCGCCCAGATTGACGGGGTCGCCCCACTGGCCATTTTTTTGACGGGAACTGATCCAGAGGTCGCGGCCTCCTTTCCCGCCTGCGCGTTCGCTGGCGAAATACAGCGTTCTGCCATCTGCGGAAAACGAAGGTTGGGATTCCCAGGCGCCGGTGTTCAGGGGCGCGCCCATGTTTTTTGGTTCTGTCCACACGCCGTTGCGCCACTCCGAAAAGTAGAGGTCGCAACTCCCCATCGCGCCCATGCGATTGCAGGCCGTAAACACGAGCAGTTTTCCATCGGCAGAAAGGGCTTGCGCGCCTTCGTTCTGAGGCGTATTGACGGCCTCAATCGGTTCGCCTGCCTGCCAGACGCTGTCCACCCAACGACTTGCGTAAAGGTCTTCGCGCCCGCCGCTCATGAACGTATAGACGAGCAAGCTGCCGTCGGCTGTAAAAACTGGCAGTGATTCGTTGTTGATCGTATTCACTGCCCCGGGCAACGGCTTCGGCTCGTAGGGTACCGGGTTTTTGATTGCCTTTGCGGCAAATCGTGCATTCTTCAGGTATTGTTTTGCGCGGGTAAGGGTAGGGGAGGATTTGGTCTCTAATTTCAGGTAGCGTTCAAAGTGTTTGGCGGCAGCCTCAAAATCTTCCAGTTTCCAGGCGCTCAGGGCCAGTTGGTACCAGGCGCCGGGCCTGTATTCAGGAGGCGCCATTGCCAGCGCTTGTTCGTAAGCACGTACGGCATCGGCGTAGCGATCCAGGTTGTAGTAAATAGCGGCCTTTAACAGTGCGGCGTCTATGAATACCGGGTCGGCAGCGATGCTCTTTTCCACGACCTCCAGCGCTTTAGGATATTGGACTGCGATGTTCAGCGCCCGGGCTTCTTTGTAGTGCTTTTGAGCCTTACGGGAAGTCGTTTCTTCGGTGGTATAGGTTTGAGAAAACGTCACCGTTGCCGACAGAGAAAACAGAAAACAAACAAGAATTTGACACAACCTCATGCAGTAGAATTTTGGAACTTTGGCTTTGCTAAACCCCCAAGCCTTAGCAAAATTTTGAGTTATCATTTGCAAACAAGAACTAAACGCCAGAGTAGGGGAAAGATTTGAAAAGGAGGCCAACAAAAAAAACCGCCTGTCCCTCACAAAGAGAAACAGGCGGCTTCCTTATTTTTCAAAAATATCGTTTTACTTCACTTCCTCCAGCAACTCCGCAGCCCTGGCCAACCCCTGATCAGCAGCGGCTTTCCAGTCGCGCAGGTAGCCGCTTTGGCCGCCCTGACGCAGAGCCATACCGCGGTGGAGCAACAGTTCTGCATCGGCTACATCGCCCTCAAAACGAGCCGTTTCCAGCGCGCTGTTGAACGCTTTTTGCGCTTCTGCAAACTCGTTCAGCGCCATGAGTGCTTTGCCGTAGTTGAACCAGGCTTTGCGCAATTTCAGGTGGTTCGGATTATCTGTCGAAAAAGCCCGCTGGGTGAAAAACTTTAGTTCGGTAGCCGCTTCTTTGTATTCTTCGCGGCGCAGGTGGCATTCCGCTTTCAGACGGCGCGCGTTCCAATGGATGGGCTGCAATGGAATGGACTGCTTGATGGCTTTTTCCAGTTCAGCAATGGCATCTCCATCTTTGTTTTGCATGATGCGGATCGCAGCGCGGCCAACAAAAGGCTCCGGGCGGGAAGCGTTGATGGCAATGCACTTGGTGTAGTCTTCCAGCGCTTCCGGGTAATTTTTGAGCTTGTAGTTGAGGTAGCCGCGGCGTTCGTAGGCCAATGCGTGGCGTTCGTATTTTTCGATGGCGGTGCTCAATGCAGCAATGGCTTCATTTTCACGACCTTCTTCTTTCACAAGCTCTCTTCCAGCGAGGTAAGACTGCACCGCAACCTTTTCGCTTTTCGGCTCGATCATTGCCTGCTTGATCACCTGACCACCTTCCGTCATCCAGGCCGAGAGGTCGCCTGCAACAGCAAACTGGGCAATGTATTCCAGCAACTTGATGGTATTGTCCCAACTTTTATACGTTGCCTGCCCGATATAGCGCGGGATATTGAGGGTAGCCGTTTCCTCAACGAAGATGTCTTCACACTTGAACAGCACGTCCATCCGATAGTGGGTTTCCGCGCGTTGTGTGTAAGTTTTGGTCACGTAGTCGAAGTTTCTGGCATTGCCAAACTCCAGACAACCCGAAATAATGGTCTTGTGTATCATATCCCGCCTGATTTGAAATGTATATAGCCTGATTGCTCGCTGCCTGGGTTTTCATTCGGTTGTTGCCAGCAACTAAAGCCATCGTGATTCCGGAAAATAATTTCAACGGAATTCAACGCGCGCTAAGCTGCTTCCGGAAAATCCGGTAGCGGTGTAAGGATTATGGAGTAAACAATATTTGTTTCTACGAAAGCACGTACGCAGGGTAAGCGCCTAAGCAGGCTCGTCTTTTGTTGCTGCCTGAAAGCCGCCGATTGTCTTTAATGGTAGTGAACCAAATGACAATATTTCGCGGTTTTCAGAAGAATTGAGGCAAAATAAAGGTCGCAGATGCATTATTGCTCATTAGTGCGGCGAATAAGGCAGATAAAAGCCGTTTCCTTCCTCATGCTTTCTATTGCCGCACACTTGCAGACTCCCTAAAAGGAGTGATTCAGAGAATCAAATAATCTATTGGTATCGTTTCGGTTAGCGACCGGGTAACAAAGATGCGCATTCTTTTTGTAGTAAGCAACTACCTCCGGAATTTTTTTGCAAAAATCCCTAAAATATTCGGAAAAACGAATTTGGCAAGACTTTTGCCACAAGCGAAGGATTGTTGTTAGGCCGGGGCAATTTATTGTTGTACGGGGGAGTAAAAACGATGTTTGACACTAAAGATTTTGAAGATCCGGCAATTTCCTGCTTTTTATTCGTTTGGCTTTGTGTCAAATCCACACTTTGCAACCTTCCGTGCAATTGGTACAAATGTCAATTTGGTTGCGACCTTTCAGGAGTTGCCTCCGGAATTGGGCGTAAGCGGTATTGTGCCAGATGTCGTGTAGGGACGCCTCGCGCAGCGATCCCATCGGATGATTGGCGTCCTTGTCGAAACAGCACGGAACAATGGTGCCGTCCCAGGTAATGACGCAGGAATGCCAGAGTTTCCAGCAGTGGTTGAGCAATTTATTTTTTACGGAATAGGTGCCGTCTTCGTTTTGGCGGTAACGGGCGTAGCGACCAATGGTTGGAATGAGGTCGTTGCCGTTTTCGTAATCGTATACCTGCGCGGTTTTGAGTTTCACTTCGTCTATGCCGATTTCGGCGGCGAGCCGGTACACTTCAGCGATTTGGTGTTCGTTTGGGCGGACGACCAAAAATTGGAAAATCAGGTGTGGGGTCGAAGATTTTAAGGTTTTTTTCCATTTCACCACATTGCGCGCACCCTGTAGCACCGCTTCCAGGTTGCCGCCGATCCGGTAGTTTTCGTATACTTCCTGCGTCGTGCCGTCTACGGAAATGATGAGCCGGTTGAGGCCGGACTCCACCGTGCGCCGCGCATTGGCATCATTAAGAAAATGCCCGTTCGTGGAGGTAATTGTATAAATGCCTTTGCGTGAAGCATAAGCAGCCATTTCTAAAAAATCGGGGTTGATATAGGGTTCGCCCTGGAAATAAAAAATCAGGAACATCAAATCGCGGTGAGCCTCGTCCATCACTTTTTTGAAAAAATCAGTTTTCAGGTTACCGGTTGGGCGCGTAAAATTGCGCAAGCCGCTCGGGCATTCCGGGCAGCGGAGGTTGCAGGCAGTGGTAGGTTCTATGGATAAAGTAAAAGGCAATCCCCATTGAACAGGCCGTTTGGCTAAGCGGGTAATTTGGTACGAACTCCAAACCAATGCCATATTCCAAACACGGCGGAACCGAAGCTTGCGCAGCAGGTTAAGTGTGTCATGCCAATACAATTTTTTCATCTTCAGCTTGTTTCAGGAACGCGCAGTGACTTTTTCGAGAATTTCACCCACCATTTCTATCTGAATTTGTTGGATATCAAACATGGCTTTTAAGATCAATGAGATTCGAAGATACGGATTTCAAATGCAATCTTCCTAACTTCATGCAAGGGCGACCGCAAGGGGCGCGCCCTACCGTCACCCTCTCCCCCTCTCCCCCTCTCCCCCTCTCAAACCCCCCTTTCCCGAAATGATCCTCATTTTTGACGCAAACATGTATGATCTATAACGGATAGTTTTATATCTTGCCTTGCAAGTACTACGATCTACAACAAAATACCATGAACCGATTTTCAACTTCATCCCTCATCAGGATTTTCCTGCTTTTGTTAAATTCCCTGTTCTTTTGGGTGCCGAATGGTGTACAGGCGCAGCAATCAAACGACGCTGCCGCCAAAGCCTACCGCGACGGAGAATTGGCTTTGCTGGAAAAAAAATACAAACGTGCACTCCAGTTTTTTGAAGAGGCGATCGTTTTACAACCTGAATTTGCGATAGCCCGCCGGGCAGCCGGTCTTTGTTGCGAGCAGTTGAACGAATACGACAAAGCGCTCCGGTATTACGAAGGCATTTTGCGCGTGAATCCCACTTTTTCACGGGTGCTTTACTATCAGACTGCCGAATTGCACTACAAAACGGGTGATTATCGCAAAGCGCTCGGCTATTTTCGGGAATATGAACGCCTGCGCTCCGATGCCTTTGAAGTATTTGGCTTGAATGGAGAACAGGAAGTAAAACTGGAGCCCGAATTAGATAAAAAACTGATGTCCAATATCCGCGCATGCGAAGTGTCATTAGACTCGCTCAAATTCGTCAACCTGACCGATGTTAATGCCTTGGGTTCTGCCATCAACACTGCGGCGGATGAATATTTCCCGTTCCTGACCAACGATCAGGCGCTGATTTATTTCAACCGCAGAAAAAATGAACGCAGCGACGAAAACCTGTTTTTCAGTCGGTTGGAAAACAACCAATGGGCCACCGGCAAGCAGGTTGGCGGCTTCAACACGCCCCGGAATGAAGGCATGTGTACTTTTGTTCGGGACGGGCGGCGGATGTATTTCACGGCCTGCAACCGGGAAGGCGGCCTTGGTCCCTGCGATATTTGGGAGGCAGCGGTGGATGGTGTGGAAATGACGAACCTGCAACCGTTGCAAGGCAAAGCCAATTCGGAACGCTGGGAGTCACAGGCGGCCATCAGTTGCGATGGCACAAAACTGTTCTTTGCCAGCAACCGCCCGGGCGGCATTGGCGGCACCGACCTTTGGTATTGCCTGAAACAGGCTGATGGCACGTGGGGAGAAGCGACCAACCTGGGGTCTCAGATTAATACAGAACTCGATGAAGAGGCACCATTTATTACCAACGACGGGAAAACGCTCTATTTTTCTTCGACCGGCCACCTCGGCTTGGGCGAACAGGACATTTTTATGAGCTGGATAGACGAACGCTCCGGGAACTGGAGCCCGCCAATCAATATCGGCCCGCCAGTCAATTCCCCTTTCCGGGAACTTGGTTTTTTCCTGTCCGCAGATGGTGTAAACGGCTTATTTGCATCCAACCGTCCGGGTGGAAAAGGTGGGATGGACATTTATGCCTTTAAACTATCCGAACAACTCTACAGCGACCCGATCACGTTTGTTGAAGGCTTTGTCAAGGACTCTGTTTTGGACGTGACCATGCAGGCCACAGTGGAAATTGCCGGCAGAGCGCCGATTACGACCGAAAAAGATGGCCGTTTTTTTCTGTGCATTGGCGCTCAGGAAACCGTAGACATCCGCGTTGGGAAAAAGTACTACAAACCCTATCAAAACCAGTTTCTGATCCCGGAATGGGACAACCGGAATTTTTACACCATCGAAGTGCTGCTCCAGCCAACTTCTGCGCCACCGCAGGCTGCTCCGGTTGCGGCCAATGAAGAACCCGAACTGACGTCCAAAGGCAAGACACTCAGGGAATACCACCATATCGTTTATTTTGATTTTGATAAATCGGCCATCGAAGCCGATGAAATACTGAAAATAGATAAGTTCTTGTCTCCCCTGCGCGACAAAACCATCCAAAAAGCAGAAATCGTTGGTTTCGCCGACGACATTGGCGCAGATGTGTATAACCTTCGCCTTTCAGAAGAACGGGCGAAAAATATTGCCTTACTCCTCACTTCCAATGGCTTCATTGTAGACAGAATATATATGGAAGGAAAGGGAGAGGTTCAGAATACCGAAGAGAAGTCGAAGAACAGAAGGGTGGAAGTGAAAATTTTTACCTGGGAGTAATTGGGTAGTATATTTGAAATCAAAAACATGAAGAAAACGCTGAAAAAAATTGCGCTGGTTCTTTTAAGCGTGCTGGCCGCCATGCAGTTTTTCCGGATTGATAAAACAGTGCCGACAAGCGATCCTTCGCAAGACCTGCTCCGGGTGGCAAGCCCTCCCGGCGAAGCGGCGTCCCTTTTAAAAGTAGCTTGTTATGATTGTCATTCTCACCAAACCGAACACCCCTGGTATACCAATATCGCTCCGGTGTCCTGGTGGATCGGATACCATATTGAAGAAGGCAGGGAACGCCTGAATTTTTCAATATGGGGTGCCTATGAAAGTGGCGACCAGTTAGCGTTCCTGCACGAATGCGCAGAAAAGGTGGAGGAAGGACAAATGCCCCTGCCTTCTTATACCTGGATACATGGTACGGCAAAGCTGACGGACTATCAACGCAACCTCCTGAAAAACTGGTTCAATTCTGGATTGATCGGAATGAAGACCCAATAGATGAGCCGACTGTTTCAGCCCCTGAACATTGCGTCGCTGGTCTTTTTTCGCGTCGCATTTGGCCTGCTCGGATTTGCAGATGTCCTGGGTACGTGGCTGTATTACCACCTTCATGAAGGGGCTTTTCAACCCGGAAAATTCCGGTTTGCATACCTTGGTTTTGAGTGGGTTCAACCCCTCCCCGAACCTTGGATGTCGGCTTGTTTTATCCTGCTACTTTTAAGCGCCCTCGGGATCATCGTTGGCTGGCGTTATCGCGCAAATGCCATCATTTTTGCCTTGGGATTCACCTGGCTTTTTTTGCTGGAAAAAGCGCACTACCTGAATCATGGGTATTTGTTTTGTTGGATCAGTTTCCTGATGATCATTTTGCCGGCCCACCGGTGCTGTTCGTTTGATGCACGCCGCAATCCTGTTTTGCATTCCGATGTGGCACCTGCCTGGTGTGTTTGGATTTTACCCTTTTTGATGGCGGTTGTTTATTGCTACGGCGGTATTGCCAAGCTCAACCCGGATTGGCTGCGAGGGGTGCCTCTGACCACCTGGTTACAGCAAAAAGCTGGAATGCCGGTGGTTGGCGCTGCGCTGGACTGGCCCGGCACGGCCTTCATTATGGCTTATGGTGGCCTGCTTTTTGACCTGACGGCGCCATTTGGACTTTTATTCCGACGAACCCGGGTGTTTGTTTTTGTGCTTGGCATTGGATTCCATTTAGTGAATACCCTTATTTTTCAAATCGGCATTTTTCCGGCTTTGTCTATTTGCCTGACGGCCTTGTTTTTTCCTCCGGATTTCCCGGTTGTGTGGTCGCGTAAGCTGCCTGCCCGCATGAAGCTGTTCAAATTTCCCGATATCGCTCCGGAAGCCAGTGACACAGGAGCAGATTATTGGCAATTTGGTCTGCGACGGCGCAAATGGATTTTGGCAGCGCTGATGCTTGTCGTGTGTGCGCACCTGCTGATCCCCTTGAGACACTACCTTTTTAAAGGCCCGGCAGCTTGGACTGAAGAAGGCCACCGCTACGCCTGGAGAATGATGTTGCGATCCAAGCAGGGCCATGGCCATTTTGTAGTTAAAGACTTAGATACGGGCGATTCAGAAATCGTCCGCCCTTCAAAACACCTCAGTAATCGGCAAAACCGAAAACTTTACGCCCATCCAGATATGATCTGGCAGTTCGCCCGTTACCTCAAAGCATCTGGCCAGGCAACCGGAAAAAATGTGGCTGTCTACGCGAATATCCAGACCAAACTGAATGACCGGCCCTACCAAACCTTTATTGACCCCGCCATTGATCTGGGGAGTATGAAATGGCAGCATTTTCAGGCGGCTTCCTGGATTATGCCGCTGGAAAAGAAGTAGTACGCAGTCTGGTCGTTCGCGAGATCGCCGTAGCGCTTGGAAAATAGGACGAACGGAGCCGGAGCTGCCGCGAACAGTGTAACCCCCCTCTGTTGAACTCGTGTTTACTCCGCGGGACGCTGGCGTTTAGTTGCGCACACAACGCCCCACAGAGTAAATGAGTCTCGCAGAAGCACCTCAGTGTAACAATTCATAGCTCGCTTGTCGGTCACGCTCGGGCGGTAGTTGAGCGAAGTCGAAGCAAAACCTTACGTCCGCTCCGGTGGGCCCAACAGCATAAAATCACTCACCACAATTTCGGGGACAGACTTCTTGACGCCATTAGCGTCTTCATAGTTGTTGTAAGTCAGTTTTCCCTGAACCGCAACTTCTTTCCCTTTCTTCATCAAATTGCCCATTAATTCAGCCGTTTTTCCCCAGCCTACACAAGTGTGCCACTGCGTATCCGTTACTTTTTCTCCGTTTTCTTTTTTGTACGTATCATTGGTTGCCAAGGTAACCCGGGCCAGGCTTTTGCCACCTTCCAATTGCTTCATTTCTGCATCTTTGCCAAGATGGCCAATTAGCATGATCGTGTTTTTGATGTTATTCATGATTTTTATATTTAAAAAGTTAACAATAAAAGTTGATGTAAGACCAGACATGCTTTCCATGTCTGAGCTTTAGAAGTTCGAGCATAACGCAGCCATCGGACTCTAAAGACAGCCACTAATTCAGTAGCATAAACTCGTTCACCACGACTTCTGTCGTATACCGCGTATTCCCCTCCTTGTCCTCGAACGTTCGGTGAGTTAGCTTTCCCTGTACCGCAACCTCTTTCCCTTTTGCCAGCAGGACTTGCATGATCTCTGCAATTTTCCCCCAGCCCACTAATTGATGCCACTGCACGTCTATCACCCGTTCCCCTTTTCCGTTTTGATAAACTTCTTTTGTGGAAAGAGATACCCTTGCAATTGCATTTCCGCTCTCTAATTGTTTGTACTCTACTTCCTTGCCTAAGCAGCCGATCAGTTGCACATGATTCCTAAGATTGTTCATAACGACATCATTTGTAGTGAATGAAATTTGTTGACGAGGCAAAGATGTGGGGAGCTTCAAGTAATAGCCGTTTAATAAGCATCTAATGTCGTTTGTATTCGTTTGTAATCGAATAATTTTTGATCTTGCTTTCGCTTCAAGCAGCGGATATTGCGTGATATAGCTTATCTTTCTATTTTTGCAGGGATAATCTGTAATTTTCCGGCATAGATCCCTCCACCCCCAATACGCCAAGTGATCGTTTTTTTTCGTAATCCCTATGGTGTGTAGCTACACCTTCGGCATGCCCAACCCTGTTGAACATAGCGACGGCGGGCTACACAGACAACATTTAATTGATAATGCGCACGATCAAAACTATTTTGGCGGACGATCACCGGATATTCATTGAAGGGTTGAAAGCAGTCTTAAACAGGCACCCTACCCTCCATTTTGACATCGTTGGTGAAGCCGGGAGCGGGATGGAGCTCATTCGCATCTTGAAAAAGATCGCCGAAGCAGACCTTATTATATTGGACTTGAATCTTCCTGAAACGAATGGATTGGAAGTCATGAGGATGTTAAAAGAAGGCAAGACTTCGATCAAAATACTGGCGCTTACCTCTCATGGTGAACCGGATATTATCAAATCTGCCTTCCGATTTGGAGCCAATGGATACATCCTCAAAAATGGAGGCATTACCGAGCTTTATCATGCCATAGAAGAAGTACTGACTGGTGAAAGATATATGGGAGAAGGGCTTTCTCTGCCTGCTGATTCCAATAAATACAATAAACCGGCCGGTTCATCCATAAGTTTTTTGCCTGAAGGGCGGTTGTTAAAAAGACACAACCTGACGAAGCGGGAATTGGAAATTCTAAGATTGATTGCACAGGCTTTTAGTAATAAAAAAATTGCTAAAGAACTGTACATCAGCGATCAAACTGTAAGCGTTCACCGCAAAAACATCATGCGTAAATTGGGGGCGACCAATACGGCCGGGCTCATAAAAATTGCATATGACAACAGCATCGTTTAACCAGGAAGGCAAAATCTTAATAGAATCTTAAAAATACCATATTTAGGGTATCTTTGAACACATGATTAAGCTTTATATTTGTGCGATCTTGTAAACAGGACATTGACAACACCGTACCAGAAAGGATTGAGAATTGACGACAGTAGACGACCGATTTATCCTACCGCTCCTCCTCGGGAACGCATTTAAAAAAAACTTTACCGTATCTGTTGGTTTTCGATGGAAAGATATTACATTTGTCCCGTTGAAAAAGCAAATCGCAGTCCCATGACATTAAAAAGTACACTTCAACAAGTTGTCCTCTATTGTTATAACTCATTACCTCGGTTGAGTTTTCCAACATATCACGTTCTATTTTCCAAAGCACTAAAAAAGTACTGATTTCGCCGCTTCCTTCAAAGCATGTTTTGCTTTGAAGAGTGATTGTCATTTCTACAATGACAAGCAGTCGCACGACGGTGTGTCTGTATGTTTTGACAAGTCTGCTTAAATTCGTTTCCAACAACAACACAACTTGTAAGCTTGCAGAAAGCGCTGATGTGCCCAAGACGACGACCTGCACTCAGTTTCTACTCCTTAATAATATTACGACGACGACCTTTAGGAGAGAGCTTACAACATGAATTTTTGGCTATTCGACAGTTATCATCGCTTATTATCGAACGTGAGCGGGATAACTATTTTTTCAGATAGCATCATAATCATTTTTTTTAACCTAATTCTTTACACAAATTGTAATCTTATGGAAAAGACGAATTTTACTTTCGTTTCTCCGCGTGTGTGGATGGGAGTGCTCTCAGCACTTTTTGTCCTGCTGGGGTTGCAGAGCGCAAG
>JBBQGV010000114.1:0-17775 GCA_038323375.1 Chitinophagales bacterium | reverse complement strand
GCGTAGCCAAAGCTACGTGACCGACGAAGGCAATTGCGCCGACTGAAAGCAATTGCGGGAAGTCCGGTGGGAAACGCAAGTTCGGCGTAGCCAAAAGCCACCGCCCAAATCGGGAAGTTATTATTTCGGCGTTCCTAAGTTAGATTTATATTATACCGATGATTTTATACAGGATATTCAATGGATTGACGGCATTCGATTGGCAACTTTAGAAGAAATTATTGCTATAAAAATGGACGTCATTGCAAGGAGCGGCAGGAAAAAAGATTTCTGGGATATCCATGAATTGATGAATGATTACTCAATTCAAGAAATGCTTGCTTTACACGAAAAATGTTACCCTTATACTCACGATCAAGAGGTGGTTAAAGCCAACCTCTCCCGTTTTACGAGCGCTGACGAAGATTTTGACCCGATTTGTTTAAGAAATAAACATTGGGAAATCATTAAATTAGATATGATTGATTTCGCAAAAGATATTTAGCCACACAAAGACAGTGAAGTAAAACACCTAAGAGACAAGGTGTGGAAAATAAATACTAACACCCCCTACTTCTTAGCCACCTGGCTCGGCCTTACCTCAATTTTACTCGGCAATGTCCGCGGATTCATCCGGAGCAAGTCCACCACCATCTGCCCCAGGTCTTCGGGCTGTATTTTCCAGGCATCGTCGGCATTCGGCTCGTGGTTGTTGAAATGGGAAGCGACAGAACCCGGCATGATCGTGGAACATTTGATGCCCGCATCCCGCAGGTCGAGCATGACCGCCTGGGTGAAGCCTACCAGACCAAATTTACTCGCGTTATAAGCTGAAGCCGTTGGAAAAAAATTCGTGCCCGCTAAGCTGGCGATACTGATGAAATAGCCCTTGGCATTGATCAGCGCATCTACCGATGCCTTGAGGCTGTAAAATACCCCGGTAAGGTTAGTATCAATGGTTTCATGCCATTGTTCCGGAGTCATTTCCGTGATGGAGGCGAAGTGGCCAACACCCGCATTGGCGACGAGAACGTCGAGCCGACCAAAAGTTTCGAGGGTTTTGGACACTGCATTTTTCAGCGCCTCAAAATCGCGGACATCGGCGGCGATGGCGATGACCTTACCAGAGCCTGTTTTGGAGAGTTCCCGGGCTGCGGCGTCCGCAGCTTCCTGGTTGCGGCTGGTGATGGCCACATTTACGCCTTCTTTCAGCAAACTTGCAGCGATGCCGTAGCCAATGCCTTTGCTGCCCCCGGTGATCAGGGCGGTCATTTCTTTGAGTTCTTTCATAAAATTAAGAAACGCCGGGAGGCTAAAATGGTTGAATTTCGGAACTTTAACCTCCTTCCACCGGTTGAGGCATTCCAACATCATCATTTCAACTCATTCCTTTGAGAAAATTAGCGTCCATTCAAAAAATCCGTGCATTGGCTCCGATTGAAGGGGCGGATGCCATCGAAACCGCCGCCGTTTTAGGGTGGCAATTGGTCGTAAAAAAAGGCGAATTCCAGGTCGGCGACCTTTGCGTGTATTGCGAAATTGACAGCATCCTGCCCGACAAGCCCGAGTTTGAGTTTCTCAAACCACGAGGCATGCGCATCAAAACCATTCGGTTGCGCGGGCAAATTTCGCAGGGCATTTGTTTTCCGCTCAGCGTTTTGCCGGAAGGCACGCCCATCGTGGAAGACAGCGACGTCACGGAAATCTTAGGCGTTGTGAAATGGGAAATGCCGGTTCCGGCTTCGCTGGCCGGACTTGTTAAAGGTGGATTCCCATCGTTTATGCCAAAAACGGACGAAACCCGGGTGCAGGTTTTGCAGCACCTGTTGGATGCATTAGTGGGCACGCCGTGCTACGTCGCTGAAAAGTTAGACGGTTCTTCGGTAACGTACTACCTCCGCTATGGCGAATTTGGCGTTTGCAGCCGGAACCTCGAATTATTAGAAGACTCCAACAATACGCTTTGGAAAGTGGCGCGCGACCTCGGCGTGGAGCAAAAACTGCGCGCACTTGGCGGCAATTTTGCCCTTCAGGGCGAACTCATCGGGGAAGGCGTTAACGGCAACAAACTGCGCCTGCGTGGGCAAACGGCACGGTTCTTTAACCTGTTTGATATTGACCGCTATGCGTACCTTGATTTTGCGGATTTGCAAAATGCACTCAAACAACTCGACCTTCCCGGAGTGCCGGTATTGGACGAAAACTTCGCCTTGCTGAACGATATTCCGGCCTTAGTGGCAATGGCGACCCGACGATCTGTTGTTTCGCCGGAAGTGTGGGCGGAAGGCATTGTTATTCGGCCTTTAAAAGAACAGCGGTTTGAAGGCGAACGGGTTTCTTTTAAGGCGATTAATCCGGAGTTTTTGTTGAAATTTGGGGAGTGAAAGCGTAGACCTTTCAAAACTTAAACCGGCGAAAAACTCGGTTGAAATCTCTTTTGGAATGAAATATTCGCTCGACTCGAATTTGGGTTTCGGTCACGCGGTAGAAAATCTTATACGGCGCTTTTCGAAGTTGAATAACCCGATAGTTACCCAAGTGAGCAAGCCGAGGTTCGGGAGGGTAACGTTCCGGATTTTCATAAAGTGTTTCGATAGACTGAAAAACCCTGTCGCGGATTTTATTAGCTGCGGTATCAGAGACTTCTTTTCGAAGATAGCGCAATACTTCGCCTAAATCCCGGTCAAAGCGTCGGGAGAAAACAATAGAAATACTCATGAAGCCCCATATTTAGCCTTCATGGCTTGTAGGGAGATGATGTTGCCTTTTTCGATGTCTTCGTCCGCTTCAATGATGGAGCGGATAAATTCATCTGAGGTGATGGGCGTCCCGTCTGCCTCATATCCCACAATGTCATCATCTTCTGCGGCAAGCAGTTTATTGAGCAACAAGTAAATGCCTTGCAGCACATCCTGATCTTCGGTCTTATTGACCAATTCGTGAATCGTTATTCTTAACTCCTGAGTTGTCATAGCAATGTCTGTTTGATCCTACAAAAATAAGGGATTTGATTGGAAAAACATTTTTTTTGCTGGCATTGATTGCTACTTGGGCTTGGTTTGACCGTGATTCCGGAGAGACAGACTATTGAAAACAAAAATCCTGGCAAAGAATTTTTATCCGGGTTTGTCACATATCCTATACAAGCGCTAAGGTTCAAAAAGTACACCTGCCTCCAAATTGTTATCTACCAACCCAAGGCTATTTTCGTTGGGTTTCACGCCAAAAGTGGTGAGAAAAGAAAGGAAAATATGCTTTTTTGTTTTGGTGACCCTGCGGAAAGTTTCGATTCTTTCGCGCAGTACAGCGGCATCGGATTTGTCAAGCGGCAGGAGTGCGTTATAGAATTTGAATTCAAAAAGGTTGATGGTTTGATCCTTTCGGTCAAGTACTAAATCAATTTGAAAACCTTTTTCGTACTTGCTGCCCGGAAATGAAAATGCAGATGCTTCCGCATAAATGCCAGAAATGCCGAGCGCTTTTTTTATTTGGGACAGGTGCTTGAGGCAAATGTTTTCAAAAGCGTAGCCGCACCAACTCTTGTAGCCTGCTGTCTGGATAAATTCTTGCCACCAGTCTTTGCCTTGCCATGCGCTGTTTTCAATAAAATTGAGATAGAATAAAGAGTATTCATCGGTCAGCCGGTACAACACCTCCCTTTTGACTTTGCCATAAGGATAATACGGTGAGATGAACCCCGAGTAATGTAGTTCCTGTAACACCACGGAGGTGTTGCCACTGTTGGGTAGTCCGGCGGTTTCCAATATTTCCTTGCGGGACATACCTTTCCATTTTTGAGAGCGTGCCCGGATGACCGCGCTGTGGTTGGCGGCATTTTCAAATAGCGCAGGATAAAGGTTTTGAAATTCATTGCTCAGGGTATTGCCCGGCGTAAAAAAACCGGCACCGATGTTTTCGGTGGCACTTTTACCCGGGAGGATCTCTTTCAGGTAGTGCGGAATACCTCCGAAGACCATATAGATTTGTAATATCTGATAGTGGTCGAGCCGGATATTGCGGCTTTGCAGGTACTTTTCGGTTTCATACAAATTGAAGGGTTGCAGGTCTACCCGGCGCGTGATGCGGTTGTGTAAACCTCCCCGATCATTCACCACATGCTCGATCATCCAAGAGGCCGCCGAACCGCAAATTACAACTACAATATTTTGGTTAGCGCACCAACTGTTCCAAAAAAATCCGAGTGCATGCAAAAAACCAGATTTCCGCGAGTCGAACCACGGGAGTTCGTCCAAAAGCACGACCATCTTTTTGCTGTATTGTTGCTTTTCCAGCTCAAGAATAAGCATTTGGAAGGCACCAAGCCAATTTTTAGGTTTCAATTTGGCCTCTCCTCCGTAAAAGGTCTTGTTGAGTAGCCTCCCATATGAATCAAAATATAAATAAAAAATTTTATAATTTTGAATTACAAAACAATAACGTTAACTTTACAACCTCTTGAAAAAAATTGGTTGACCATGGCAAAAGAAGACCTCCTCCCATATCAGCAAAACCTCGACTACAGGCGAGAATTTAAACGCCTTGACCTTGATTTAGAAGCGGTGATGGAATTCGCGCCGCTGGACCTGGATATGGAAAACCGGCGACTGAAAAGCCTCCTCGATTTTGTCCACGAATATCAACGCTGCGGCAGTAAAGCGACAATGGAGGTCATTGCGGGAAATTATCGTTTCCCGCCCATCTTTCCGGGCATCTCTCCCGAAAGCGACTGGTATCGGTTTGAATTATGGATGCAGGGCGAGCCGGTGCGCAAAAAACTGTCAGCGCAACTGCCTCAAAACACTGTGTTCCGGAAACCGGCTGAAATCAACGACGAAGAGATCGAATCCGAACTCGAACGCCTGGAGCAAACCCTTAAACGAGCAGGCTACGGCATTGGTCTCAATGACGGGATCCCTGCCCGGTTAGTGTACGCTTTTCTGTACGAGGAACTCGGAGAAGAGTTTGAATTGTACGAATCCGACGGCTTTGGCAGCTGGTCTTTTGATGGCTGCTCCGGATATTGCCCTGGTTGTTTTCAGCGGCCCTGGTGTAAGAGTGGGCAAAATATATGCTGGTCAGAAGACAAAGAAGCGGGCAAAATGCACCTGACTGAGGAACTGAACGATTACGTATCGGCCAGCCCGCAGTCGCTGGAGATCCTTCAGCAACTGCAAGCAGAAGAAGCCGCCCGGTTTGCAAAATTTAAAGCGGAGAATCCCAGTCCGGATTTTGGAAACCCTGGTGCAGAGGAGGACAGGCAGGCGCGTCTGAATTAAGGCTTTCAACACCCAATTAAGGTCGTCTCCCGGCTTCCGGCAAACAACCTTTCCGGCAAACGCCTTTTGATTGCTTCTTCCCCCGGGCCATGCCGTTCAATGGTAGCCCTGTCTCCCTGAAAGTAGAAAATAGGATAGGAACCACTATTTTCCTGAGTCGGTTCACAACGAATGACTAAGGACAACTGGCGCTGGTTCGCAAAGCGATAGGCTCGATCCCAATCAGTAATAGATCCCAGTAGATCGCCGCTCAAATTGGCGCTGGTGCAAAGAGGCGCTGAAAAAGCGTGTCCGCAAAAGAGCGCCCGATCTGCTTGCAGGGCAAAGCTCTGTTCTACCGCTTTAAACAAATCGCGGTGCGGCCCTTCCACCAACACGCCCTGGTGCGTGCCGACACGAACGGCTGCCGAGTTGAAGTCTGGTCGTCCAACGGCAAACCGGATAAAAGCGCCCGTCAGCAGCTCTAAATCTTCTGGGTTATCCAGTTCAGTAGGCAATGAGCCAGGTTTTGCAAGGGCATGAAATTTTTGAATATCGCCAATTGCGGTACCGTAATTCTTTTGGGGCAATCGCAATTTAGTCTGGTTGAGGGCTTCAACGCCTTTTTGAGTTGCGGGTGCCAGGAGTACAAATACCGCAGGCATTTGTAGCAGCACGACGGCCTCTTTGGAGTGCAATGCTTCTAAAGCGGCCGGAATGGCTTGTTGGTCAAGAATGGATAATTCGCGCAATTTCATTCTTTTAGGTTTTAATTTGTGGTAGAAAATGCCAATTCCGGGAGGGATAAACCTTTCAGTAAAGCGCCATATTGTTGAATTTCCGGCTGGAGTCCTAATCTTTTCAGTGCTTGAAATGCGGTGGCCGAAGCAGCTGTAATTATCCGTATACCGGTTCGTTTTTCTGCTTCCGCTAAAACGGACAGAGAAGGCATTTGCACGCAGGCGGAAAGCACAATAGCATCTACGCTATGGGGAATGTGATCGAGCAGCAGGAGCAAGTTTTCAGGATTCAACCTACCCACAGCGGCATTGTCTGCCACACTTAGCGACTGTGCTGAAACAACCTCGACGCCTTCCTGATTCAGGTAGTGGCATATTTTGTCTGTCAGGGCAGGCAGATAAGGGGCAATCATACCAATCCGACCGACATTCATATCCTGCAAGGTTTCCACCAATGCCCCTGCACTGGTCAAAACAGGTGCCACAATACCTGCTTCCTGAAGGGTATTTCTAAGCCGGGCTTCCGAACGCCGATGCGCACCCGACCCTTCCACCATGATGGCCACCAGACAGGCATACAGCGCAATATCAATGTCTGCATCGGCTAATTCCAAAGCAGCGCGATCAGCCTGGGCATTCATTGCCAGCAACTCCTGAGGATTTACCTGCTTCATGCGAACGCGGCTGGAATGGAAGCTGAAGCGTTCGGGCATGGCAGCTTCCCGTGCCTTAAAAAGGCTGGGAAGTTCTTTTTCCATGGTTACATTGGAACTGGGAACAATCATGCCGATCCGGATCGGGTCGGCGAAGGACTCAAATTGGGTATTCATGTTTCGGAGAAAATGGATGAAATAATGGGAATATGCCTTATTGTGTCTTAAAAATTCAGGAAGTACCCAAGGGGCGCTTTGTTTTATTGAAGTTTTGGTAGCATTGTTTGAAAGACCGATTTTTTACCGATCTTGACCTTTCAAACAAACGAATTCGCCATGGCAAAAGCAGACCTTCTCCACATTCAAAAGCACACCATGAAATCAACAAAAATCATCTTCCTCCTGGCTATTGCCTGCATGTGGGGGCCACAGCTGCCCGCGCAAACCACAGTTTACGACAGCGGCGGCGAATTGATGCCCGAACAGGCCGCCTACGATGTCACTTTTTATGACCTGCGCGTACAGGTATTTCCCGATGAGCAGCGCATCGAAGGGCTGTTGCGGGCAGAAGCAAAAGTCGTGCAACCCATGTACTGGCTGGTACTTGATTTGGACACCTTGCTGGCAGTGAATGGTGCCTGGCGCTTTTCTGAATCGGGTAAACGCGAGCTACGGCCTTTTCGGCGAGAAGGGAGCAAATTGTGGATTGACCTCGGCGCAACGCAGCAGCCGGGACAAAAATTAATTGCAGAGGTCGCTTATGGCGGCAAACCGCGCCCGGCCCCGCGCGCGCCCTGGGATGGCGGCTTTGACTGGTCAAAAACTACTACTGGCGCACATTGGATCGCCACTTCCTGTCAGGGCGAAGGCGCGGATATTTGGTGGCCTGTGAAAGACCACGTGTCGGACGAACCCGATTCCATGGCCTTGCAGGTTCGCGTTCCCGATCCTTTGGTGGCGGCGTGCAACGGGCGCCTGCGCAAGACCGAAAAACACGCGGACGGCACCACGACCTACCATTGGTTCATCTCCAATCCGATCAATGTTTACAATGTGGCGCTGAATATTGCGCCCTACCGAACCATCGAAGGAACGATGGACTGTGTTGCAGGCGGACAATACCCGGTTGTGTTTTACGTACTGCCGGAAGATTACGAAAAGGGTCAAAAACTTTTCCCCGAAATACTCGAACACCTGCGGTTTTTTGAAAAATTCATAGGCCCATACCCGTTTCGGGCTGACAAATACGGGGTGGCGCAAACCCCGCACCTTGGTATGGAGCACCAGAGCATCATCGCGTATGGCGCAAATTTCAGCAACACCTCCATGACCAGGGGCAAAGACTGGGGCTTTGATGCGCTGCATCAACACGAACTGGCCCACGAATGGTGGGGTAATTTAGTGACCAATTCCGACTGGCGCGACATGTGGCTGCACGAAGGCTTTGGTTCGTATATGCAACCCCTCTACGTCGAACAACTGCATGGCAAAGAACGCTACCGCGAGTACATGCAGAGCATGCGCCGGTTTAGCAATACCCTGCCCGTAGCGCCCCGCGCTTCAAAAACCAGCAAGGAGATTTATAAGGCGCCCATCTACGTCAAAGGTGCCTGGGTTTTGCACACGCTGCGTTTCCTAATTGGCGAAGATGCTTTCTTCCGGGCGCTGCGCCGCATGGCTTACCCCGATCCGGCTATGGAAAAAATAACGGACGGGCGTCAAGCCCGCTTTGCCACCACCGACGATTTTTTGAGCATTTGCAAAGCGGAATCGGGTATGCAACTTGACTGGTTTTTCGAAGTGTATTTGCGGCAAGCTGCCCTTCCGAAGCTCTATTCCAAAATTGAAAACGAAACGCTTAAACTGCGGTGGGAATCGCCGGTTGGCGAAATGCCGTTTCCAATGCCGGTAGAAGTAGAAATTGACGGCAAAAGACAGCGCATACAAATACCCGCTGAAGGCATCACCATAAAGCTGGGCAAAAAGGACAAGCCGGTGGTGGATCCTGACGGGTGGCTCTTGTTTGAGATTGGGCAGTAGCGGGGCAATTCCGTTATCATTTCGAAATTACAGAAGCTCCGCCCGAATCAGGGGGTAGTAATTTTTATTCCGGTTTGTCACAAATTCTTTCTTGCTGACTTCTTATAAACAGGATGCTCCTTTAGAGCTTGTTGGGGAAATCCGCAACAAGCGCTAAAGTCTGCGCTTTTGGGCTTGTTCGTAAAAAACCGAACAAACCCGAAGGCTTATAACCGAATATCACCAAATTCCGACCGAATATCAGTAATCCGGATAATCTTAAAATAGCCTGGATATATTTGTCTTTGTAATGAACAAACATTAGCAACACCCCCCTTTTTCAACTTTCTTTCCCTTTGGCTTTTCTGAAAAAAGTAATTGCATTCCGGTCATCTATTTTCCCAATTCTTTTATTAACCCAGTTTATGCAAAAGTCAATCCGATTTTCAACCAAATGCCTGCTCGTAGCGGGGCTTTTGTTGGCTACTTTATCTGTTTCTGCCCAGGTAGATCATGACGAATGCGACAATGCCCTCCCCTTGCCCATTGATACAGAACTCAATTGCTCCGTCACGTTCTCGGGTTCAACGGATGGTGCCACGCAATCACTCCCGGACTGCAACGGCAGTTTGTCCAATGACATCTGGTATCAATTCACGGCGACCACCACCAGCTACCAATTTAATCCGGGCGTGATCAGCTTTGGTGCGGGCGAATGGGGTTACGAATTTTTTTCCGGCGATTGTGACAACCTCAGTTCGATACGCTGTGAACAATTTCAGGAGAGCCACCCCGGCGTATCCACGCAGGATGGGTTTACTCCGGGCAATACCTATTACCTGCGCCACCAAACGACGAATGCGCCGGCGCGATTCCTGTGGGGATCAATACCGATTTCCTTTGTGAGTTGAATACGCCCGCGTTGAGCTTCGGCGCAACGCAATCCGAGCCGGGTTGCCAGGGTGTGGGTGCAAACGACATCTGGTTTCAGTTCGACGCTACAAGCCCGTCGGTCCGTTTGGATATCAGTGGCAATGGCGGTAACTGCTGCTTTGGATTTGAATTCAGTTTGGAAATTTACGAAGGCGACTGCAATACGCTGAACACGGTTGTTCCATGTAAGATGTACCCTTACGGCCATTCCGGGATTCCTCAAACGCTATACAACCTAACTCCCGGAACAACGTATTTTATCCGGCTGGCTGCCTCTCCGTACAACTACCTCGAATTCAACCTTTGTCTGCGCGCCATACCCGAACCGCCTGCGAACGACGAATGTGCTCAAGCCATCCCAATTCAAGCTAACAACGGTGTTGATTGTGATCTGATTTATCAAGGTTCCACTATTGGCGCGACCCAATCCATGCCTGCATGCAACGGCTATTACAATGCTCATGACGTATGGTATCAATTTACCGCTACAGCCGCAACCCATTTGATTGAACTGAAGGGCAACGGCGCTGCTTTGGGGAGTATAGGTGTTTTGGGAATCTCGCTATATGATGTGAGTGATTGCGATAATTTGAGTGTTTTGACCTGTACGGATGATGGCCTTGGCGCATTGATAAATTGGAGCAGTCTTAGTATCGGCGAGACCTATTATATCCGTGTTTTCAGTTGGTTCGAAGATGGGCACGACTTCACTTTGTGTATTCGTACTCCGCCGCCGCCGCCGGCCAACAGCGACTGTTTTTTTGCCGAAACGATTACGCCAAATCCAGACCTCGAATGTGGGACTCCGGTTAGCGGCAGCACAGCGGGATTGCTTGACTGGTCTTATTTTAACTGTTTGGCGGGCACAAGCCTGTGGTATCAGTTCACGGCAAGCAGCAATGCCTACCTGATCGAATTGCAAAATATAGTTCGTCTTTTTGGAGACGACTACCTCGCCATGGAATTATACGAGGGCACTTGTGATGGATTGCAACCGATCCAATTTTCCGGGTGGAATTCATGGCATATCGTAGAGGTTGGCTTGTCTCCCGGAACAACTTATTATGTCCGGGTATGGAGTACGCTACAAACAGCCGTAAACTTCGACCTTTGCATATTGACCATACCTTTGCCAACCAATGAAGACTGTGTGGATGCCGTTACCCTGACTGCCTGGCCAGCCAATTGCGAAATATCCGTCACTGGATTAGTGACCAAGAACTGAAATTTGAAATCTAACCCTATGGCAGCTTGGTGAAGCAATAGCAGGCAGGCAGCGTGATGAAAGTCAAGTACTCCCCTGACCTTTCTCATCGTTCTCACCATCGTATACAGCGATCTTTGCAAGAAAATACCTATGAAAAAGATCGCATTGTTATCCGTATTTACGATGCTGGTTCAATAACTGGGTGCAACTATGAAACATTCACTCGTCCATTTGCGGGTCGCCGTTGAGCGGCTGTACCAAAACCTGATCCTCGCGGAAAAAAAGGCGAGGAAAATCATTGTGCAGGTGCATCCGTGGCAAAAGCAAAGTGCCACCAACCTGATTCATTACCTCGCGCTTCGGCGCGAGGATCTCCGACCCATGCAAGACGAATTGCACGAAGCCGGACTTTCTTCTCTGGCAAGTTCCGAAAGCCATATTTTGCGGCAGTTGCAGGCTGTTTTGCAGCGCTTGGGGGCAAACCTTCCTAAAAAAAACAAAGAGATTACTTTTGGTCTTGGGACACAGTTGTTGCACCGGCGCGCCGCCGCGTTGTTTGGCGATAAGAAAAACCCGATCATTCCGTACCTGATGGTGACGTTTGACAAAGGGCTGGCCGACGATTATGCCGCTGTGAAAGCGCTGCTAAAAGCCGGAATGAATATTGCCCGGATCAACTGCGCCCATGACAGCCCTACAGTATGGCAGAAGATGATGGCCAATGTGCACAAAGCCGCACGCGCAACCGGGCGGCTCTGCAAAATTTACATGGACTTAGCCGGGCCGAAAATCCGTACCACATTGCTCGGCAAAGGCAAAGAAGAAGGCCGGGTAAAACTACTCGAAAAACAACAATTCTATTTAGCAGAAGCCGAAGCTGCATTTAACAAAAAGGAAAAAGTGCTGGGCTGCACGCTTCCCGGGGTAGTGAAAGATTTACGCGCCGGCGACCGGGTGCTATTCGACGACGGGTTGTTTGAAGCCGTCGTCGAAACCCCGGGCGAGCAAATAGCCACTTTGCGGATGATCCGGATTTCAGCCGCCAAACCCCGCATTAAACCTGAAAAAGGGATTAATTTTCCGGATACCGAACTAACCGTGGGCTGTCTCACCGATTTTGATAAATCTGTATTGCCCTTCGCACAGGCACACGCCGACCTCTTGGGGTTTTCCTTCGTGCGGTCAGCGGCAGACGTAGCTGAATTACAGGAGTTAATACAAAAAAGCGGTGCCAACAAATTGCCGCTCGTGCTCAAAATCGAGACCTTCGAGGCGGTACAAAACCTGCCCGCTTTGTTATTGCAGGGCATGGCAGAACCAGTGTTTGGGGTGATGATTGCGCGCGGCGACCTCGCGGTGGAAATCGGGTTTGAACGCCTGAGCGAAATACAGGAAGAAATCCTTTGGCTTTGCGAAGCTGCGCACGTCCCGGTGATCTGGGCAACGCAAGTGCTGGACACCCTGAACAAAAGCGGGATTGCCACCCGCTCGGAAGTGACCGATGCCGTCCGCGCCGCCCAAGCCGAGTGCGTCATGCTCAACAAAGGAAAATACCTGCTTACTGTGCTGGCCACCCTCCAGGACATCCTGCACCGCAGCGGCGGGCACCATGTCAAAAAACGCTATGTGTTTCGGCCTTTACAGATTGCCGAACGATTCTTGAACCCCAATAATTAAAGAGGCAAGTTGGCAAAGAGCCAATTGGCAAGCTTGCCCACTTGCCTACTTGCCTACTTGCCCCTTTCCCTTCCTCCGTTCCCGGAGCAACTCAATAAAAGGCGGCAGGATGGAAACCAAAATGATGCCGAAGATGACGTAAGTGAAGTTGTCTTTGACGATGGGCAATGCGCCGAAAAAGTAGCCGAGGAACAGGAAACTGGTCACCCAGGCAATCCCACCTACCACGTTATAGGTGGCAAAACGGGCGTAGCTCATGGTGCCGATGCCCGCCACAAATGGCGCAAAGGTGCGGATGATGGGCACGAACCGCGCGTAGATGATGGTTTTTCCGCCGTATTTTTCGTAGAACTGCTGGGTTTTGTTCAGGTACTCGACCTTTAGGAGCCGGTAGCGCCCGCTAAAGGCTTTCGGCCCGATGTATTTTCCGATGTGGTAATTGACTAAATCGCCCAGAATGGCCGCTGCGATCAGCAACAGGCACATCAGCAAGATGCTGAGGCCACTGTCCGGCTTGGCGATGATGGCACCCGCCGCAAAGAGCAGCGAATCCCCCGGCAAAATCGGGGTGACCACCAGCCCCGTTTCCGCAAAAATGATGAGGAACAGAATTAGGTAAGTCCAAGACTGATAATTGCTGACAATCTCGACTAAGTGATCGTCAATGTGCAGTACAAAATCAATGAGCGCGGTGATGAATTCCATCGTCGTGGTCGGTGTTGGTTAAAAAGAGGAGCAAAAGTAAGGAGTTTTGGGAGAATGTGGGTGCGTGGGGCAAGTTTGCAGGAATTGCTATTGCGACTTGTTAGAGGTTGGATTAACTTTCGGTGAAAATGAACAAAAATGCTTGCCTGATCAAAACCTTTGAATAAAGTCTTCCAGCATCGCAACGGCATTCAAAAAACCACCTCGCCTTTTGATTTTTTATGAAAAAGGATGATCTTTGAGCATTGGTGGTGAGCGTTCCTGCCTTTTAGAGTTTGTTCGGAATTCCAGAACAAGCTCTTAATCTGAGCCAAGCATAACGCAGCTATCGGACTCTAAAAACAGCCACTATCTAAAGCCGCTTTTGATGTTCACTTGCCGCAATCGCTTTGTCAAGCCGGGCAAGTTTTGTCGCTTCCTGTTTGGCGGCCATAATCCAATGAATGATGGTCTTCTGATAGGAGGGCGCTTGTGTTGTAAAAAAAAGCCAGGCTGCTTCATTGGCTTTAAATTGATGTTCAAGATGGTCTTCTAATTTTTTAGCCTCCATCTCAAAACTATAAATCCCTGATTTTTCTGCTTTTCGGCGGCTAAACGCTTCAAGTCCTGCCTGCTGCATCAACCCGTTTTTTGTCAAATCTTCAACTTTCTGAATGTTCACGGCGCTCCAGATGCTGGTCGGTTTTCGCGGGGTAAAGCGGATGCAATAGCTGTCTTTGTCAATTGATCTGCGAACGCCGTCTATCCATCCAAAACAAAGCGCTTCGTCCACCGATTGCGACCAGGTCATGTTTAGTTTTCCACTGCCTGTTTTGTAAAAACCAACCAGCAGTTCGGTTTCTTTTTTGTGGTTTTCAGCCAGCCACGCCCTGAATTCTGATTGATTTTTAAAAAAAGTTGGTGTCATCTGTTAGACTTTATGGTTGATTCAGTCCTCTATGGCCTCAATCCCCAGTCGCTCAAGTTGTTCAAGGTGATCTTTCATGGCTTTGAGTTGCTCGGGGGTATGCCCTTGCCAATCTGTAACCTCACCAATGACCCTGAATGAATACAGCGAGCGGTACGACTTTGTTGGATTACCCGGGAATTTTTTGTCCGTTAAATTAGGGTCGTCCTCAATCGGGCCTGTTGGCTCTACGATATATATTCTTTCCCGCCCTTCGCCCAGGGCAAGTTCTGCACCCCAGATAGCAGCATCCAGGGTGGCTGTCAGATAAATATATTTTGCCTTCTTCCTTTTTCCGTAGTTTGAGTTAAAGGCAATTTCTATGAAGTCACCTGCCTTAAGATCGGCTTTCGTGCCGTGGTAGTACGTCATAAAGTCAAGTGTCAATTTAGTGACGGATTTTCAGTGCTGGGGTGACGTTTACTAAACTTTGAAAGTTTAGTAAACGTAGTTCCCAAAGTAAAAATGTCTAATAGTATGATTTTATTCATATTGATAAGGTTCATTATGATATGCCATTTGATTATTAGGCTACAAGTCGTATCTTCACCTTGAAAATTCATGAATACAATCACTAATTTTCAAGGTAATGTTTAAGTTATTCCCACGCCACCTTGCTGCTGAAGTCACTCGCTTAGCCCGTTTTTTCCCGGTAGTCGGGATCATCGGTCCGCGCCAAGTCGGGAAAACAACACTTGCTCAGATGGTCACGAAGCAATGGGAGAAACCTGTACTGTTTCTTGACCTGGAAGATCCGGAGCACCTTGCCAGTCTACAGCAACCCATGCTGTTTCTGGAGCGCTACGCTGACCATACGGTCGTCATTGACGAAGTGCAGCGCCTTCCCAACCTGTTTCCGGTGCTCCGGGTGTTGGTTGACCGCCAGCGAGAGCCGGCACGTTTCATTTTGCTTGGTTCTGCCGCTCCCGAATTGATGCGACAATCGTCTGAAACATTGGCGGGGCGGATTGCTTATGTAGAATTGATGCCATTGTCTTGGGAAGAGATTGCAGTTGAAGTGCCTTTCGAAACGCACTGGCTCAGAGGCGGATTCCCTGGATCTTTGCTTGCCCCCGACGACGCATTTAGTGTTGACTGGCGAAAAAACTTTGTCCGAACTTATCTCGAACGCGATTTGCCGCAGCTCGGCATTTCGGCAGATCCCGTTCAACTGGGCCAACTCTGGACGATGCTCGCACACTTGAGCGGCGGCTTGTCGAACCGGGAAAAACTTTCCACATCACTTGCCCTGCATGCGCAAACCCTTCTAAAATACCTGAGGCTATTCGAAGCGGCTTTTCTGATTCGTTCAGTTTATCCTTTTATTCCGAACGTGCCTAAACGCTTGGTTAAAACACCCAAAATTTATCTCCGGGACACCGGAATTCTGCATTATCTCCTTTCTATACCAACCTGGCAAGCTTTGCTGGGGCACCCAAACCTCGGCAACTCCTGGGAAACGTACGTGGTTAATCAGGTAGCGGCCCAGATGCCTTCCGGCTACGACATGTATTTTTATCGAACCCATGCCGGGGCGGAAGCAGATTTAGTCCTTGCGCGGGGCGGGACGCCGGAAATCATGGCGGAAATCAAATTCAGTACCCACCCTGCGCTCTCAAAAGGGTTCCATATCTCCAGGCAAGACCTGCAAACAAAACGGCATTTCGTGATTTGCCCAATAAAAAACCACTTCCCTTTGCCGCAGGATGTAGAGGCGATCGGGCTGGCGCATTTGGAGTTGATGTTTGTTGAGTAGGGATTTTTGGGTAGGTACCTACATCTGTCAGAAAGCAGCCATGTTGGGCAAGTTGGACAAGTTGGGAACATCCGGCATGAGCGGGTAAATTACTTAATTCACTGGTATTTGGAAAAGTCTCGAACCTTCAGTTATAGAAGACTATTGAAGGGGAGCCCAGGGCAAGTTCTGCACCCCAGATAGCAGCATCCAGGACGGCTGTCAGATAAATATATTTTGCCTTCTTCCTTTTTCCGTAGTTTGAGTTAAAGGCAATTTCTATGAAGTCCCCTGTCTTCAGATCGGCTTTCGTGCCGTGGTAGTACGTCATAAAGTCAAGTGTTTATTTAGTGACGGATTTTCAGTGCTGGGATGACGTTTCCTAAACTTTCAAAGTTTAGTAAACGTAGTTCCCAAAATCAGCATCATGCAAACCGCCATAAAAATACCGCTGCGCTCGTTGAATCCGACCGTAGTCAAAGATTTGCAGGAAAAGTACCCGAATGCGCAAATGCAGCTCATTACGGAAGCGGGATTGCCTGAAGAGGAGGTCATGAACGAAGACCACTTTTGGGAGGTGATTGCGCTGCTGGATTGGACAAAAGAAGGGAATGACGACGCGGTTATTGAGCCGGCTGTCCGGTATCTTTCCGGGTTGACAGCGCCTTCCATCCTCAGTTTTTACGACTTGCTTTCCGAAAAATTGTATCTTTTAGACGGAAGGGATTATGCCCGGCATTCCACTTCAGATGACGAAGGTATTTCATCGGATTTGTTCCTCTATGGTCGTTGTTGCGTTGTTGCAAATGGCCGCGCCTATTTTGAAGAAGTGTTGAAAAATCCTGCCGCCTTCCCTAAAGACTTATCCTTTGAAGCATTGCTGGACCTACCCGAACGTGCCTGGTTTCGCAAGACCGGCAAGGAATTCGATTACCTTCCCAAGCACATTTTTGAGACTGGATTTAACCCACATGGGTGGGGATACGATTACTTTTTAAGAAGTACCGATGAGCGACCACGGCAACTCCCTCCAGAACCCAAACCCGCATCACCTTTATGAAATCAGGGATACGGTTGAGAACAATGTATTCAAATACGGCATTACGGATGACCCCATCGGGAAAGACGGACTTTCCAAAAGAATACGCAGTCAGGTTAATGTTCTAAATCCGGCAGTCGGCTTTGTCCCGTATATCGGGATGGTCCTACTCAGGAATATCCAAGGGAGAGCGAAAGCAAAGGCAATTGAAGATGAATATATAGACCGGTATTTTGAATAACACAGCAAAAGGCCGAGAGGAAATCCGGTTGGTGGGACAAAAAAATAGCAAAGGCATACCTGCACGTTCCTAACCTTGCCGTCATTGGCCACTTGTGGCTATTGCCTAAAATATATGGCCAGGTTATTTTTGCCGCAATCGGTTTATAAGGAAGTAGTTATGGATGGGGCATTTGCTTTCCCATTATACATCAGACCAATTGAGGCGGTGGTTGGATGCCAACTGCGAACGCCCCTCATCGCGGTGGCGACGCAAGACGGAACGCGACGGATTGCAAATCGGCGCGAGTGAAGGACGTGTTTTAATAAATGCGGGATAACGAACTTGTTGTATACGTTGGGAACATCCTGCGGGAGCGGTTGGGATATTCTATCGAAAGTTTCCGGATAAGTGTATTTCGTAACTATCCAGCCGCTTTGAAATGCTTTTTGCCATACGACCTCGGAGAGGTCAGCGGTTTGTAGAAATGTAGCATTTCAATGTTTCCCCGACCTCGGAGAGGTCGAAGGTTTGCAGAAAATAGCGTTGAAACAAACGTTCGACCTCTCCGAGGTCGGGAATTAAGGTCAACCCGATGCATTTCTACAAACCTTTGACCTCTCCGAGGTCGGAAATCATAAGTATTTAGGGGCGGCTGGATAGTTAC
>JBBQGV010000113.1:0-18051 GCA_038323375.1 Chitinophagales bacterium | reverse complement strand
CAACCTGAAAACGAATGCTTTTGACTGCACGGACAGCTTCTTGGTGCCCCTTTGCGTCTACAATTTCCCGCACACCTTGTCCCGTGCAACCGCCGAGCTTAGGCTGTGCATAACACATCATCGGTTGTCACTCCCGTCAGGGAGTCTGCAAAAGCGCGTACAGCCTTGCTTCTGTTGCAGACCCCCTGACGGGAGTGACAACCGATGATGTGTTATGCACAGCCTAAGCTCGGCGGTTGCACGGGACAAGGTGTGCGGGAAATTTTAGACGCAAAGGGGCACCAAGAAGCTGTCCGTGCATTCAAAAGCATTCGTTTTCAGGTTGATAGTGCCCGATCTCACTTAATTCTACCCTAAATGTCAAGGAACTTTGGTGAAAAAACACCGGGGTAAGAAACTGCTCGGGAAAGCCTCAGTTTTCCATTTGCGGCATACTTTCGACGACCATGCGGCGGCGGGTAACAGCCGTTTTGACTTCCCGCAATTCGCCGAAGCCGAAAGCTGCGCAGCGCCCAATGCCAATGCCCGGAGGCAGGAGCAGGCGGGTTGCAAAACGCACATCGAAGCGTACCAATTGCACCCCGTGCCACTGCACGCGTTTCTGATTGGTGACGGCCTGTATTTGCGCGGAGATGAAGGGTTTCAGGTCGTGCAATTCCAGCGCTTCGGCCATGCAGCGCAGGTGGCCGGTGAGGGCGCTGTCGAGCAGGGCGCGGCGCATGCCTTCGCCCGAAGCGGCTTTCCAGGCGGTATAGTTTTCCTTATTGAGGGCTAACCAGCCGGCGAGTTCGTATTCGCGGGGTTCGGCTAAGAGTTCGGGTTGCCAGCGGCTGCGTTCGAGCTTGTACCCGTTCAGCGGATGGGCGCAGCCGGCAAAAACAAGTTCGTCCGGTGCGCACAGCAGGAACTTGGGCAAGAGGTGTTGTTCGAGCGCCGTAGCGCCCGGACCAATGCCAATAACGGTGGCCAATCCGCGCCGCACGGCATATTGTACGAGCGGGTAAGCCCAATGGTAGCGATCGGCGGCTTCCGGGTCGCTGTTGTCGTGGTTGTGGAATTGCTCGTGCTCGCGTCCGGCGAAGTCAGACATACAAGCCCGGAATCCGGGCAAGTCGCCGGGGTGGAGGCGGAGGTCGAGGGTGAGGGTGGTGAGGTGCATGGTGATGGATTTTTTGATGATGTTACGTTTACTAAACTTCCAAAGTTTAGTAAACGTAGCTGGAAAACACAAGGAGGAATTAGTGTATTGAGTCAGGATTTTCAAGTCGTTGCGGATCGGTGAGTGGCTCGGTAATATCCCCTAACTTGGAAGGGATGTTTTTGACTTTTACGAATGCATTCAATTCAAAATCTTCGATTCCATTACATGGGTATTTTTTAGCGATTCCATTCAGAACAATCAACAGTACGTTCTTGTCTTTTTTGTTTTTGACCACTTTGCCGACCAAATCCTGGCCAACACGCAGGGGCTTTTTGTAGTGGTATTTTGGGGGGATGGTGGATTCGGGGAGCACCTGCGGTGGCGGTGGTGGTGGCGCAGTTTTAGGCGCAGTTGGCGCGATTGGGGGCGATTTCGCAACGTACTCATCGCTTATCCTTTGGGAGGGTGGTGGAGTTTCGCCGGGTTCCTCCAGCCGCCCGTAGCCGACATTGGTTTTGGCACCAATGCCAAAGTCGAGTAAGATGTAGCGGAAGAGTTTTTCGATTTGCTCTTTGCTCAGAAGTTCGTACCCGCCTGGTTCTGATTTGAACTCAAAGAGTACAAACTGGAAGCGGAATACAACTCCAGGAAGCACTTTGAGGAAGGCGATGGGAATCGGATTTCTCAAAGCGGCTGGGACAATTGTTTCGCCTCTGCTATTTTTTAAGGCTTTATTATGCGGCGTAATGTAGTCATCGCCAAGGTAAGTTCCTGTTTGGCGGCCATTGATCGTCACCCGGTCGGCGTTTAGTGGGATGGCATCGTGAAAAACTGTGCGACCCGACATGGGAGATGCTGATTTTCCGGTTTCGTAACTTCCGAAAAGGAAGGTTTCCAAAGCACCTATTTCGTCCTTTTCCCACACTTTGCTTGTGATCTTCTCTAGGTAATGTTGAAGGTAAACGATGGTCTGCGCTGCTTTTGCTTCCAGAATCGCTTTTGCATTTTCTGTGATGCCTTTATCTTTGGTCGCTTTGAGGTACCCTTGCGAGAAAGCACTGCGCAGTACGCCTTTGACCGAAGAGCCGGGAATGACGGGCAATCCTGTGGTGTAATCTAAGAAAAAGCCAAGCTTCATTTCGCCCAAAAGGCCGGAGCCGTGCGCGATGCCACTGCCGAGCAGCAAGCCGGGATAAGTGGTTTTGAGTTCAATGGCATTAAAGGCCGACTGATAGGAAAAGGTACTTTCTCCAGGAAAGACTGCGCCGAAAAGCTGCTCGTTCTTACGTTTAAAAATGGCTTTATTTCTCTGCTTTTCCCGATCTGATTCAGGATGCCAATTGATTGCTTCATCCGCATAATAATGCTTGAAATATAGCAAACTGTTGTTGTATCCGCTCATGACTTTTTGAGTTTATAGGTTCGAATGGCCAATTTGAAGGCTAAGGAAGCCTGGAGGAGGTGTTCTTTGAAGTCAGCTTGTGGAAATCCGGGTTGTAAGACGTCCTTTAACAAGGAATTTTGCCGCCCCAATAGCCCCTTTTGGCCAAAGCGGCTATCCGGGTGCGCCAGGATGGCTTGTAGTGTCGCCAGCAACTTTTTGCGATCAATATCTGCGTCGCTACCCTCGTCCACATAAACGGCTAAGGTTGGCAATAATCCCATTTGCAGCAGGGTAGTGCCAAAACCCGATGCTGCGCTTTGGTAGCCGGAGGGGATGCCATTGCCTTGTATATCAGTCCTAAAGGTTGCATCAATGGCTTCCAGTGCCGCCGGAATAAGGTATTCTATTTTTCGGAGCATGGTTAGATGGTTTTAAATTTGCACAATCCATAGCCCACAGTGGCATTAGCGCCAAGCTGGACTAAGTTGTTCTTGGTTTTCAAAAAATCGTTCAAATCATCTTTCTCTGCATGGCGGGTGATGATCGTGTAGAAGCGGGCTTCGCGGGGCACGACTTCTTCGTACCAAAGGTTGCTACTGATGCCATTGACCAAATAATTGCGGGCGATGATGGGGAGATCTTTGGCTAAGGTAGCAAAGTCGTCGTCGTGCAAGAGGGCGATGCGGTCGCCGAAATGTGCTGTCAGGTCTGCTACGGATGCGGCGTCGTACGACGCGCTCCAGTCTTCCAGCGAAATACTGCCTAGCGCTGGCGCTGCTTTACCAAAATAAAGGGGCGCTCTCTTTGGTGCATCGATGTCTGACAGGGTTCTTAGCGGCTGAATCAAAGCATGATCAGCGCTAAAGCATTCAAGATCATCTGCAAAGGCACGAAGCAAGCTCCGACAAGTCGCCACATAAAAAAAATGGTGGCTGCTGCGAATGGGCAGGCCGAGGAGCTTGCCGTCGAAGAAGTTGTTGAGTCCCTGCTGGATTTTGCCGCCTTTGCGCTTGGGGTCGGCGCCAAAAATGTCAATAATTGCAGCTTTTTGAGCATCATTCTTCCCATATTCTATTGCTTCGCGCAGAGCGCCTTTGATACCGGAGGCATGAATAATGGGCAATCCGGTAACCGGGTCGCGTTGTACTTGTTTATCTACGATACTAAAATCGCCTTCGCCGCTGCCGACGTGCAGGTTGCTGATGGCGCGGATGAGATATACATTAACTGCTTTCATAAGATGGTAAATTGATTGTAACCAATGTTTTGAAAATCTGTGCTTTCGAAAAGGTTGCTGATCGTTGTTTCTATATTTGGATCGAAGTAGATGACAGAGCCGCGATCTAAGAGTTGGTAGAGACCGCTTTCTTCGAGCCCGCCATGCGCATTTCCATTGCGGTTGAGCGCCTGATGATGTGTTGTGTTTTCCACCTCGGATTTTAAAAAGCGGAAAGTGAGCGATTGGGAAACGATCAGCAACGACTCGCTACGGAGTTTGTCCATATCTTTCACATACGCAGGGCTAAGGCAAACCAAAGGTTTTGCCTGCATCTCCGGTGCAATTTTGGTATGCTTGTAAGCAAGGGCAGGGCCGGGAAACTCAGTCAATTTGGTCTCCTCAACTTTCATGCGAAAAGAGCTGCGTTCACCGCCAAATTCTGCAACAGTGTCGTTCAAGATGTAGGGCGTGGTTTCCGTCATCTCTACATAAAATACAAAGCCGCGGACTGACGATTCTTTGGCGAGCGTCAGAAAAGTCTGGTAGTAGTAGCCTGCTTCGTCGTCTTTGTCAGACACTTCATTGCCATCGGGTTTGGCCGCTTTGGTAATGCCTACCTGCTGTGCGGTGGCAAATGCTTTGTCCAAACACAGATTATCCGTCTCCTCAGGTAGGTAGATACTATCGTACAGGCCGGATTTTTCGCTGTATTTTTCCAGCAAGTGCTGGCCATATTTCCGATTGAAGGTCATCGGCCATGTTTCCTTATCTTTGGCCATTTGAACATCGTCGCGCGGGGCCTGCGGGAGCACCTGCCCATCGGCATTGGCTAAAAACACCGGACTGATTTTTTGAATGACCCCATAATTGCCTGTGTAGCCAACCTTAAAACCATGCTCGCCAATAAGGATTTTAGCAGCGGCTTTGTCGGAGACCTTGCGGCTGTTGTCCCACAGCAGGCCATTTTGGAGTAGCAATTGGTTGCGAATCAGCCCTAAAACCCCGGTTTGCTGCGGGTAGTAGCGCGAATGGAGGACGTAGGTAGCACGGCGATTTTTTTCATCACCTTCATTAAAGCTGTTTTCTCCCCCGAAGAAAAATTTACCCAGCGGTTGCAGCGATATTTTCAGTATCATATTGGTTAGTTTCTGATGGTGAAATAGTGAATTGAATGAGGCGCATCACGGCATAAAAAAGCATGATCCAGTTTTCCTGCCCTTTAGATTCGAGGTAAGCTTTCATCAAAAGTGTTTTGACCGCTTTTTTTTGCGCTTCAAATCCGGGTTCGTGGTTCCATTCTCCATAAAACTGTTCCAGGGTGCTGTCTAAGCGGGATTCAAGCGCCGCGTTTATTTTGGCAGCATCCGTAGTTGCTTCGACCCGCTTTGCCAGGTCAGTCAGCAATTGTTTCAATGCCAACAATTTGAAGATCAGGGAACTTACGATACTGGCTCGGCCTTTCGGCGCATGGGTTTCAAAAACCTCAATAGCAGCAGAAACCCCTTCCAGAAAGCCCTTGGAAAAAACTGCCGAAAAAGCGCTGCCGCTGTGTTTGGTAAACTGAAAACTGACGGCGTTTTTGCCCGGATAATCTTTGGCTTTTTTCAGGATACCGTAAGCATCGCCAATGGCTTCAAACAGCGGGAATTTATAATACACGATGTTCAAACCGAAAGATAGAGAAGCTTCCGGGTGCAATTGAGCTTTCGGAAAAGCCTTATCTAATTTGTCAAGCAAATCGAATATTGACGCTTCCTTCGTGCTCAACGGCGCAAGAAAAAGCAAGTCGTCGCCGCCGATGTAAATTGGTTTGCCACCGTATTCGTTGATGATGCTGGCAGCGGTTTGGCCATAGCGGGCCAGGGTTTCAGAAAACTGTCGGTATTCTTCCACGGTATTTAATTTTTTAATGGCTTCGCCAATGCTATCGCCGTCGGCTTGCACGATGCAGAAGTATTTGTGGCGGGGCTTGAAGTGCTTTTTGAGCTGCTTATAGGCGTCGTTGGTTTCTATTTCCTGGTAAAAGACCTCGTTTTTCTCTTCATCAGTCTGCTCGCTTAACTGAAGGTAATTCGCAGGTTCTCGTTCGAATAACTCAAAGGAGGCAAATTCGTGGGTGGCGGGAAAGAGCGCAAAATGTTCTAAAATTTCGCTGTAGGCTCCCCTGTTATCGTCTTGCAGCGCATCCACTAATTTGCATCGAAACAACCGTTTTTTATCAAAAAGTTGGAGCAGATAGTTCGATTGGAGTTTGTAATCCATGCAGGTATCTTCCAACTCCAGTGTATCTAAAAAAGGGCTTAGGACTGTGCTCAGCTTGCCTTCTTTGATGTCTTCAAGTGGAATCAACACATACCGGATGCGGAAGAATTGTTTCCAAAAAATAACAGCATTATCCACTTCTCCAGCCTCCTCCTTTAACAGACAATCTTTAGCCAGGCTTTTGAGACTGTCATTGATCGCTTTTTCAATTTGTGCTTCGGTCAGCACAGCTGCCTCCATGAACAGCCGATCAGGATAGATGCCTGCGCCGTAGAGCGTAGCATGTTGTACCTCGTCGGGGATTTTTGGAATGAGCAGGTGTTTGCCGTCCGGGTCAAGGTTTTGCACCAAATGCTTCATCAGGGTGGAGAGCAGATAGCTGGCCGCCCAAAGCTCGCGGGTTTTGCGCGCTTCGAGGAGCGTTTTGACGACGGGGCCAATGGTGAGGGCGAGGTAGTGGTTAGAAGGATTTTTCGTACTCATATTACGTTGTTATTTTCAATTTGGAGTAAATATTGAGCAATAGATTTGCAATTCCACTTTGCCACCTATCCAGATGATCGTATTGCATGGCTTTTTCTAGTTTTTCCTTGGTTAGATATTCACTTAAGAAATGGTTGATATTGAACCCATCCCAGATTGGAAATTCACCGATTTCCCTATTATTGACCCCAATCTTGAAAGTCGCATTCAAGTATGCAGCAGGAATTGGTAACGCCCAGAAGTAAACTGTAAAACGAGGCCCTACTTGTATCGGTTTGAATATGATCGGAGAGGCAAAACGATCAATTTTTGCGTCAATACTAATATCTTCTTTTGTAATGGTAGCTCCATTTTGACCTCCAGGATAACCTTTCCAGGTTTGTTCAGTAGAAAGTCCAAGCAAGTCTCTTACAATTCTTCCATTTGGTTTATTTGTCCAAAGTGGCCAGTTATCGGGGTCTTCTACTTTATCTTCATGGTCATTTTTTTGGCAGGATACTTCACCGTTGAAAATATTTTGTTCCTTGATTATTTTTTTCTCCCATTTAATCTGGTTCTCATGTGCATATTGAAAAATCATGGGTTTCATGTAAAAACCTTTTACATATCGCCCATCCTGAGGTTTAATAGCGCCATTTATCCCCCCTCTGATACTCTTGTAAAATAAGTCAATCGTTCTGAATACAACCTTCCAATCATTTGAATCAACCGTAAAGCGATAAGCATTTGCCGGAGCAGGAGCGTTTGTCGCTAAGGTAAAGCTCCCAAAACCCTTAGTACTGCGCATTCCGAAGTTAGTAGCTGCTAAAAACTCACCCACGCAATTGGCAATTAAATCACGCAACTCCAAATGCAAGCAGTGAATACATAAACTGATATCATCATTCCAAATTAATCCTCTTTCCTGATAGTCGTTCCCCATGTTTGCAAAAAACATTGGCATTTCCCGATCGCCTCTTTCGATGGCTTCAGGGGGATGTACCGCACTTTTTACACTAAGCTTATAATCAAGGGCTTTGTGCTCAGCATTTTTGCCACCCACTAAAAAACGGGCGTATTTTGAGGCATCGGAGTCGAAAGCATGTTCGATCAAATACTTGTCTAATTTCGGCTTCACCTCCGTCGCCCTAAGCGTCGCCCCTGCTTGCTCATGCTGAAAATGAATGAGCGGCGTGTGCTGTTTCAGCGGAATGGTTAATTGAAATGGATTACTCATTTTGTTGTGGTTTTAGAAGTATCTGCCACTGCCGGAAGCGGCAGGGGGAGTTAAATATTTAGATTTCAGATAATTTTTTTAATCAATGCAGCGCGTTCGAGAAAGCCTAATTTTTCATAAACATAATGCTCGTACCTTAAAGATAAGCATGGTATTCTAAAGTCGTTGGTCTTGATGAATATTATATTTTCTTGCTAATTTTCATGAGTTAGCCAACAATTTTTCAGGGGGCTAAAATTTTCAATTTCCCCCATTAACTCTATGTCAATTTCCCCAATTCTTAAAGCTCCATACCAAGATCGAATTGTTTTTTCTTCATGGTAAGTCACTGGTTTAACGATATAAGAATTCAATTCCTTTGTTAAATTCATAGCTCCTGTTTTTGTTGAAATCAAGTCTATATCATTTGGCTTAACGTTGACGCCTTGAAGCCAATGATTCATACTTCCTGTCAAAGCCCAGGGATCAATTATACTATCTGCATGCTTTACCACGATGAGGAGTGCACCAAGGAAGCTATTTTTCAAAGTGTTATGCTGTTTTTCCAACGCCAGTCAGGATAGAGTGCCAGAAATAATGCCACTACGCGTGGCCCAAGCTTCATTTAATTTATCCTTTCTCCGATAATAAAATCTATTACTGATAATTGGAGTCGTAGATTTTATCAGATTATAGCGGGCAAAAATGAGCAGCATGAAGTCTTCTTCGTAATTTTTTTGACGAGAAATAGCATTGTCAAGCATCAGCATTGCTTTTGAAGCGAATCGCCATGTCCAAACTTTATCAAGTTCATTGTAAAGTAAGACTGCCGTAAAAAAAGTAAGGATTATACGTGAAACAAACAAATTTTCGTCAACATTCCAGGCAATTTGTGAAAACAAAAATGCTACTGCCAAAAATATGAATAGAAGAAAAATCTTTACCAATACAGACTTGTACACCGCCTGATAAAGATGATGGTTAAAAAAACAGTTTTCTTGCATCATTAGAAGAAGTTGGTTTTTAGAGTCTCCATCCGCAGTGTAAACAGAACCCGGTGGATCGCTCGGCAAAGACTTTACCTTTTTGTGTATCGAAAGGCCAATAGCTCCTTTTATTTGCGAAAGATCAAAATTAAATGTGTCTTTTTTAAAAACATCATATAACATGGCATACTCCTGAATTTTATGCGCCAGACTTCCATAAAAGTCACACTGCTTTTTAAGACACCAGAATAATATTGGAAGTGTGAGGCAGAAAATTGGTGATAAGTAAAGTTGCCATTGCGATAATAGAAATGAATCAATGAGTAATATAAAAAACAAAATCTCTATGATCTGATTAATCATGTTCCACCATTTGGCTTCCTGAAAAAGCGTACTATAGTATTTATTGAGATTTTTCATTGATTTGAATTTAATTTAATGAATTTCAAGAAATTAAATCGAAAAATTATTTTCGAATTGCTAACAATCGAAATATTATAGTTAGCAAGATGGTCATAACTATAATAATCAGCACAGAGTTTTCATTTATCCCCCAATGAAATTTTCCGGAAGGGTCGAAATGAATGCCGTCTTTGCTGAAATAACCTATACCAAAAAAAGACAACATTATGGTTGCAGGAAAGAACCAGTAAGTAATAATAGAAATACTTCTTTGCTGTTGCGCTTCAACAAATCGATTCAATTCCCCCATTTCCCGCTCGATATCCTCTACATTTTCCTTAATATTTAATTGAGCTTGTAAAAGATTATAAAGTTCCAAGCCTTGTTCTTGAGGAGTCACTTCCCGGAAGTACATTTTTTGAACAAACTTCATATAAGCCAGATAGAGATCGGCAATATTGTCAATAGTAGTTGCTCTCAGGCTCCTTGCTTTTGGCAAATGATCTGATATCCAGGCTGCTTCTGCAGAAAAACTCAGCACCGACGCACGCTGCATTAGTGCGAGTAAAGACAGTTGAAAATAATGATTGGAAAAGTGGTGATAAATTATATTTTCGTTAAACCAATTATCAGCTACTAAACCAACAAAAGAATATCGGGAAATTCCATACAACTGACCGGCATATTTTTGATCCTGATCATAAAGTTCTACCCATCGGTCGTATGTTGCTGATTTCAATAAACCTTGCTTCATAAAACGATTGGCAATGGTAGGATTTTTATCCCCATCAACAAATATATACCTATACCAGTCATCAGAATTATCCCATTTATACCTTTGTTCAATTTCTTGATAAAGGCCGAGGTTTTCTAACAAATCAGAGTTGAAGGTAAGACACATTAAAAACATCCGGTCATCAAGTGCCGGTGTAATAACAATATCTCCTTTGCTTTGGGGCTGAAACCTTGTAATAAATTTATTGCCAAGCAAGGTATTAATATGAGCAGGCAAAACAAAAGGTGCTTGCGCGACAGAATCCTTTTGGGCGTAATGTTTAAAATCTTCTTCGACAGTAGCGGAGCCAACATTAGCTAATACAATTTTCAGTGGCAGAAAGACATTCTGTGACCCATGAAGTAAAGAGGACACCTTAGGATTTCCTTTCTCGTCAATATTACTTTCGTCATAGTTGCCGCCAATAAATTGAGGGTAAATTCTCCGCCCGAAGTCGTTTATTTTCAATATTTGATTAAAGTCACTATAAGTCCGGTTTTCAAGATGGAAAGATAACGCTCCAACTCCGCTTTCATAACAATGTAAAGTAATGGACTTTATTGAAAGTGCAAAGGTCAAAACCTGATCATTTTGCCTAATTTCTATTTGGTACTGTGGATTTACTCCTTTTATTCGGTATTCGTATTGTTCCATCACCATTGAAGACTCCCCAGGAATGGCTTTGTAATTGACGCCTAATGCATCTCTAACATAGTCATGGAAATACGAATATTCATTGTAGGAGTTAAAAAAAGGAGCCGTGGGCTTTATGTCAAATTTAACAGCACTCCAACTATCCCCAGTACTGCTTATCGCAGCCCTGATAGCATCTAATTGGACTTTTTGCTGAAAAGAAATGTTTCTCTTGTTACCTGTATTTGCTAAACGCCATCTGAATGGAAAAATAAAAACATGGTAACTATAACATTTACTATTACTATCAATGTTGGAATTTGCCATAGCTATTGAGTATTGTCATATATCGCTCACAAGGACAAAAAAAGTATATACTAAGATCAAAATGTTTAAAAAATAGCATTCCAATCGTAACCCTGCGCATAAAACCAGTGGTTTTCCCCCGCAACAACAGCCAGTGAAATTAACTCCCCTTTCCGCTCCAGGCCCGTAAACTCCGTATCCAAAAACAAAAGGGTGCGCTGTGGTGGCATCGGCGGTAGTGGTTTGTGCAGCGCCAAGATAGGAAAAAGTTTGCAGGTTCATTCAGTTCGTCATGTCACACACAACCCTATTCCCCTTCCTTAAACCACCCCGCGTACATCAAATACGCATCCGCAATGCGCCCAATGGTATCCTTAAACTGCTCTGGGCTGATGGCTTTTACTTTTTTAGCCGGAATGCCCGCGTAGATAAACCCCGATTCGAGGCGGCTGTTTTCCAGTACCACTGCGCCGGCTGCGATGAGGCAGTTTTCCTCCACTACGGCATGATCCATGATGATGGCACCCATGCCAACCAGCACATTGTCCATGAGCGTACAGCCGTGTACGAGTGCGCGATGGCCGATGGAAACGTTGTTGCCGATGGTGGTGGAGGCGCGCAGGTAGGTGCCGTGCAGGATGGCGCCGTCCTGAATGTTGACTTTGTTGCCAATGCGGATGCTGTTGACATCGCCGCGCACCACCGCCTGAAACCAGACGCTGCAATCGTCGCCGATGACCACGTCGCCAATGATGGTCGCATTTTCCGCTAAATAGCAGTTGCTGCCGAAAGCGGGTGTAAATCCTCTTACGTTTTTAATGAGGGCCATGAGTGTGATTTGAAGCTGAGCTGATTTGAAAATTTTTGCGGTTTTGACATCGTTATAAGAACTAAAATGTTGAAAGGTAAAAGTAGCAAATAATTGAGATTGGAAACCCTCACTATATCAGAACTTAAAGCGGCTTTCCATGTTAATAAATAGACAGTTATGCCGTCACTTTCAAGTCAGGGATTGATTTCAAATCAAACCCTCACTAAACTCAAAATCCCCAAAACCTCATTTCCATCAAATTGACTCCCACCTTACAAACATCATTGCCTTACACGATTCAAATCGCCTTAGCTTTGAGGCATAAATTTTAAGAAGAATGTTGAAAAGATTCTTATTCATCAATTGTGCCATTTTCGCAACCATCCTCGGTTCCAGCGCGCAATCGGACGACCTTTTTCACAAAGACCTGCACGAAGTTGCCGACGCCGAGCGCCGCAACCATACCAATATTATCAATTTTCGCTCTTCTCCGTTCACGGATGATTACGATTTGAAATACCATCGGTTGGAGTGGACGGTAGACCCTGCACAAATTTACATCAGCGGTGCGGTGACTTCTTATTTTGAAGCAAAAACAGCCGGTTTTCAGGAAATCAATTTTGACCTAGTGAAAGAACTGACCGTTTCAGCAGTGCGGCATCAGGGGCAACTACTGACGTTTATCCACCACGACGACGACCG
Organism: Chitinophagales bacterium; assembly: GCA_038323375.1. Classification (GTDB taxonomy): domain Bacteria; phylum Bacteroidota; class Bacteroidia; order Chitinophagales; family Saprospiraceae; genus JABWAJ01. The sequence continues at coordinate 5,752 of JBBQGV010000113.1, read as the reverse complement.
CCTCCAGATATTCCTGCCCGCAGCTTTGTCAGCCGGGCAATTAGATTCGGTAACGGTGATTTATGCCGGGGCGCCGCCACAAACGGGATTCGGTTCGTTCAATAAAGCGACCCACGCCGGAGTGCCCATTCTTTGGACTTTGTCGGAACCTTACGGTGCCCGCGACTGGTGGCCCTGTAAACAAGACCTGAGCGATAAAATTGACTCGATTGACGTGCTGGTGCGGACGCCTTCGGCTTACCGCGTGGCGAGCAACGGCTTGTTAAAAAGCGAAACAACTGTTGGCGTTGAAAAAATATACCACTGGAAACACCGCTATCCCATTCCGGCGTACCTGATCGCGATTGCGGTGACCAACTACGCCGTCTATTCTGATTTTGTGCCGGTTCCCAATGGCGAACCCATCGAAGTCCTTAACTATGTCTATCCGGAATACCAGACGACTGCCCAGAGCGCTACGCCTGCAACCGTTCAGGTAATGCAATTGTACAATGAATTGTTTGGGCTTTACCCGTTTGCCAACGAAAAATACGGCCATGCGCAATTCGGCTGGGGCGGCGGTATGGAGCATCAAACCATGAGCTTTATGGGCGGTTTTTCGTTTGGGTTGCAGGCGCACGAGCTGGCGCACCAGTGGTTTGGCGACAAAGTTACCTGCGGGAGTTGGGAAGACATCTGGCTCAACGAAGGTTTTGCCACTTACCTCACCGGACTGACGTATGAGAACGGCTTAGGCACGCAAAATTGGAGCACCTGGCTGCAAAATACCTTTACACAAATCACCAATGTTGCTGACGGCTCCGTCTGGGTGAACGATACTACCAGCGTCAACCGCATTTTCAACAGCCGGCTGACCTATTCTAAAGGTGCCATGTTGTTGCACATGTTGCGCTGGAAATTGGGTGACGAAGACTTCTTCCAGGGCGTCCGCAATTACCTCAACCACCCCGATCAGGCTTATGATTATGCCCGCACCCAGGATTTGAAAGCACACCTCGAAGCGCAAAGCGGATTGTCGCTGACCGAATTTTTAGAGGATTGGTTTTACGGACAAGGCTACCCATCCTACCAGATCCAGTGGGGACAGGGCAGCGGCGGTGTGGTGCAGGTCACAATCGGACAAACGACGTCCCATTCTTCGGTTGATTTTTATGAAATGCCGGTACCCATTCGATTCACCGGACCAGCGGGGGATACGACGCTTGTTTTCGACCATGTATTTTCCGGGCAGCCATTTTCTGTGGCCCTGCCTTTTCAGGTGGAAACCGCCGTTTTTGACCCCGATTTGTGGATTTTGTCAGCTAATAATACCGTAACTGAAGTGGTCGTTTCCACCGAAGAAGCCGACTTATTGCGCCAATCACTGCGCATTTTTCCGAATCCGGTTCAGGACGATCTGAACATCACCTTTGACTGGAATCGGTTGCCGGACGTCGTTGTTTTATACGACGCACAAGGCAAGTTGCTGCAAACCGTTTCGCCACAAAACAATCCGGTTACGATTGGTATGAAAGACCTGCCAGCCGGGCTTTATGTGGTGGAAATTCGCGTGGGTGGGGTGGTGGTTCGGGAGAAGGTGGTGAAGGATTGATTTGAAGGAGGGTTGATGGTAGAAGGTAGAAAGTAGAAAGTAGAAGGTAGGGATTATGTAACACGATCAAATTACGTTTTACCCTTTTTCCTTTTTCCTTTAACCTTTTCCCTTTAACCTTGAAAAACAGAACCTTCGAGGGGAAAAATGCTCAAAGCTGAACAACTACGGCTTTTGAACTGTTTCCCAGACTTGAATCATCGAAACGCAAGCAATGACCCAACACGGCAAAAAAGGCATCCTACTCGTCAACCTCGGAACACCGGACGCGCCGACCCGCAGCGCAGTCTACCGCTACCTGAAACAATTCCTGCTCGACCGGCGGGTGATTGATATTTCCTGGCTTGGCCGCCAATTGCTGGTGCGCGGCATCATCGTACCGTTTCGTTCCGGTAAATCGGCCAAACTGTACCAAAAATTGTGGACAGAAAACGGGTCGCCGCTGAAATACTACGGCTTTCGCGTGGCTGAGGGCCTGAAAACCCAGTTGGGTGAGGGCTACGTGGTAGAATTGGCGATGCGCTACCAAAGTCCTTCCATCGCTTCCGCAATTGAAAAATTGCTGCAACAACAAGTGTCGGAAATCGTGGTGTTGCCGATGTTCCCGCAATACGCTTCGGCTTCCACCGGCTCGGTTTACGAAGAAGTGATGCGCATCCTGGCCGAAAGGAACGCCATTCCGCCCGTCCGGTTCATCAATTCGTTCTACGACTACGAACCGATGATCGAAATTTTTGCAGACAACGCCCGCAAATTCGACCTCTCTAACTACGACCATATCCTGTTCAGCTACCACGGGCTGCCGCAGCGCCAAATGCGCAAAGCAGATGATTTTAACCATTGCCTGCAACAAGAAAATTGCTGCCAAAGCATCGGTCCGGTGAACCAGTTTTGCTATTCGGCGCAATGCCACGCCACCACGCGCGCCCTCGTCGCCAAACTCAACCTGAAGCCCGGCAGCTACACGACGTCCTTCCAGAGCCGCCTCGGCCGCGATCCCTGGGTGCAGCCCTACACCACTACGATCCTCGAAGAACAAGCCCATAAAGGTGCCAAACGCCTGCTCGTTTTCAGCCCCGCTTTCGTAGCCGATTGTTTAGAAACCCTCGTTGAAATCAGCGACGAATACCAGGAAGAATTTGAAAAAATGGGCGGAGAAACGGTAGATTTGGTGCCGAGTTTGAACGACGACCCGCGGTGGGTGAAGGCGGTGGCGGATTTGGTGCGGTAGCGCCGAACGCTGTTTGGGGTATTGGTTTCGTACCGCTGATCTCCTGATCGGTGGTTAGTAGTAAGCGCCATCCTGGCTTTTTATCAATTGATTTTCGCTGCCGAAGCAAAATTAAAAGGTAAAACCCTGATCCTGAACAAGGTCTAAGAGGGTATTGGAGACACCAACAAGCTCTAAATCAATACGCCCTGATTTCCCGCAACGGCACAACGATCACTACGGAAAAACGAAGCGCTGAAAGCCGCCCGTTGTGTTCGTTGTGCCGTTGTATGAAACCAAAAAACGCCGTGCGAACCACCCATTGCCTTGAACATCCTGCAACCGAACCCCTCCAATCGCCGTCTTTAGTCGAAAAAGTAATGCCATCCACAATCGCGCAATTACCTTCGCGCGCTAAAATCTTAATTCTTATGCGCGGACTCCTGATCATGGGCATTACCCTGCTTACCACCACGCTGTGTATTGCACAGCCGCTCCAAATCACCATTAAAGACACCAAAAAGGCACCCCTTACCGGCGCTACGGTGCAACTGACCCAACTGCCCGACTCCACCCGGCTTTTTAGCGTCACCGACGAAGCGGGCGTGGCTCAATTTGAAAAGGTACCGGCAGGGCTTTACGGGGTCAGCATCAGCTACATTGGTTTTCAGGCTTTGGAGAAAGCCATCACGGTGAAAGTGGGAGGCAACAACCGCTTCGAATTCACCCTCCGCGAAGACGCACTTACCCTCGGCGAAGTGACCGTGACCGCGCGCCGGCCCCTCATCCGCCAGGAAGATGACAAAATGATCATTGACCCCGAACCCCTCGCCAGCATCAGTACCAGCACGCTGGAGGTCTTAGAGAAAACCCCCGGCCTTTTTGTGGACCAGGAGGGTGGCATTTACCTCAACAGCAGCACGCCTGCCCAGATTTTAATCAATGGCCGCGAGCAGCGCATGAGTACGCAGGACATCGCCACCATCCTCCAAAGTTTGCCGCCGGGCAATGTGCAACGCATTGAAGTACTGCGCACCCCTTCAACCAAATACGACGCGGCCAGCTCGGGGGGCATCGTGAATGTGATTCTGAAAAAAGGCGTAAAAATAGGCCGCACCGGCTCGATTAGTCTAGGCATGAACCAGGGCGTATACGGCAACCATTTTGCCGGCATCAACCTGAACGACAGCGGCGACAAAGCAACTTATTACTTCAACATCAACTACAACTACCGCAACCAGCTGGATGACCTCAGCGCCACCCGCATTCTTGCGCTTGACTCCACCCTTGAGCAAGTATCCCGAACCGTATCGCCCAGCGATCAGGGGTATGCAGGGTTTGGCGCAAGCTACGATGCGACCGAAAAACTCACCTTCAGCTACGATGGCCGCATCAATGGGAGTTTGCGCAGGTCTGAGGGCCGGAACACCAACCTCATCACCACAACAGAAGACTTGATCGTTTCCGAAAACGACAATACCATAGACAACGACACGCGCTTTTTTAGCCTGCAACAAGACCTCGGCGCAGTCTATAAAATAGATACTATCGGTTCGGAGTGGGATACCAAATTCGGGTACAGCTTCAACGACAACAACAACGCACAGGATTACAGCTCGGTGTTTTTGCGCCCCTTTAATGTAAACATCATCGGCGAAGGCGACAACTTGCAAAACCGGCATTTTTTTCTTGTTCAGTCGGATCTGACCTACCATTTTCCATACAAAATCAAGCTCGAAACGGGCGTGAAGAGTACCTGGCAGCGGCACGAAAGCCACGCCGATTATTACTTCCGGGTAAATGGGATGCTCGTCAATGACGACCTGCGCACGAATGCCTTCAATTACCGCGAAAACATCAATGCTGCCTATTTGCAAGCCTCAAAACCACTGCCAGGCGAATTCCTGCTCAAGGCCGGGGTGCGGATAGAGCATACCAATATGCAAGGCACCCAGACCGTGCCCGGCGATACGAGTTTTGTCATCAACCGCGCCGATTGGTTTCCTTATGTCTACCTCAGCCGCTCGCTGTTCACCATTGCCAGCTACCAGATGCGCGCCTATGCCATTTACCGCCGTACCATCAACCGGCCCGACTATCAGAGCCTCAATCCGTACATCAAATACATAGACCAGTACCTCTACGAAGTGGGCAACCCCGCCTTGCAGCCTCAGTTTACCGACAACTACGAGGTCAACATCAGCTTTGATGACATGCCCATTTTTGCTATTGGTCGCAACTACACCACCAATATTTTTTCTGCTGTGGTGTACCAGGATCCCGACTTTGAGAGCGTGGCGGTGCGGACATTCGACAATGTGGGTAAAAACAGAGAGACCTATTTTCGCATCGTTGGCGCGCTGCCCCCCGGCGGCAAGTACTTTTTCGTGGCCGGCGCACAATACAACCTTAACGACTACGAGGGATTGTACGAAGGCGAACCCCTCACGTTCAGCCGGGGAAGCTGGCGCTTTTTTACCTTCCACTCGCTCTCGCTCACCAAAACCACCAAGCTGACCATGAATGGCTTCATGATGCTCAAAGGCCAACAGAATTTCTACGAATTAGAGACTTTTGGCCAACTGAATTTCGGCCTTACCCAGACCTTTATGGAACGAAAGCTCAGTATCACCCTTAATGCCAACGATGTCCTGCGCACCATGGACACCCGGTTCAGCCTCAACCAGGGCAGCATCAGCACTGAAGGCAGCCGCTATGGCGACAACCAACGCTTCGGCGTGAACGTTCGCTACAATTTTGGGATCAAAAAGAAGGAAGAGCAGCGGGGCGGGATGAAGCTCGATACAGGGGAGGAGAATTGAGAGGGGGGGAGGGGGAGGGAGGGGGAGAGGGGCAGGGCAGACGCATTAAAACCCGAGCATTTTTTCTCGATAGGAGTCTGACATAGCACATTTGTTTCGTTTTCTATTGACGCTTATTTTTTCTGGATT
>JBBQGV010000112.1:0-18416 GCA_038323375.1 Chitinophagales bacterium | reverse complement strand
TTACCTCCGGTTTTAATGCGTCTGCCCTGCCCCTCCCCCCCTCTCCCCCTCCCTCCCTCTCCCCCTCCCTCCCTCCCCCTCCCCCTCTCTCAAAAATCAAAACTTCCAATCCACCCGTGCCGTCAAATTCCTCGGCCCTTCCAGCAAACCTGGACGAACTGAATATTCTTCGTTCAGGATATTGCCCATCAGCACAGATAATTTGAACGCTAGGCTGAAACGATACGCCACCCGGACATTGTGAACGGTGTAGCCTTTGTTGTTGACCGCCCGATAGTTCGCAAGGCCGGGGATGATCAGGTTGAATGCTGCGTCAATGGCTTCGATATGGCTGGCATAAAAGGTTTCCAACCCAATGCTCAGGTTTTTCCATTCGCCTTCAAGGTCTAACTTGAAAGTGTGCCGGGGGCGGTATTTCAACACATTAGTTTTTTTACTGGAAGAGTTGTTGTAATTGATTTGTCCGGTGCTTTGCGGCTCACCGGGTTGAATGGGCGTGCTGTCAAATTCCAGGAATTGAGGGTCTATGTAGGTGTAGCCGGTCATCAGCGATGTTTTAACTGCGCCAATGAGTCCTGTGCCGCCCATAGAAATTTCCAATCCGGGGGTTTCCGTGTCGCCGATATTCACGGAACGGAAAGCGCCACCGGCCACCAAATTGAATTCCATCATATCGAAGTACTTCATCATAAAAGCGGCGATGTCGAAGAAACCCTGAAATTTGGAGATCCGGAAACCGCGTTTAATCCCAATCTCGGCAGTCCAGCCGCTTTCAGAGCGCAGCGCTGGATTGGGTAAAACGTCGAAAACGCCGGCATTGGTCACAATGAATTTTTCAGCTACGGTAGGATAGCGGTAGCCTTGCCCCCAGGATGCGCGGATATACGTTTTTGCGTCAAGCTTGTAGCTGGCACCGATGCGAAAGACCGGTTTGGATTCTCCTTGATTGTCTGCCAAAACGGTATCTATCGGTCCAAGTAAAGGGTCGAAAATAAAAGTCGGGTTATTCAACACATTGTGTTCGTAGCGAAAACCCGCAGAAAGATTGAGGCGGTGCCCAATGGTTTTATCTAATTGCAAATACGCGGCAGCGTTGCTCGAAGAAAAAGTCGTATCGCCGTAAAGCTCGGCTTCTACATTCGTACCCATAGCAACTACACCTGCTGTGGCGACCAATTCAATTGCTTTAAATTGTCGCTGGAATTGGTACTCTCCGTAGAACAATTGCGAAAAATTAGACTGATTCAGGTCGTTGTCGTTCGCCACATTGTAATACCGACCGACGACCCGGTGTCGGTTGCCGCCTTTGTCAAAATACGTCAGGAACGGGTCAACATTATAGCGAAACCGCTGCCGCGACGAAATGGTGCTGGGCGTTCCGGTGTAAGCATTGGTTTCATTGATCCAATAAAAGAAAGAACCGCTTTCGCCTTTGTTGAAATTGCCGTTGACGCCAACGGACAGGCGATCGGTGAGGCGGTAGCGGGTATTGAAGTTGAAACGCCCGTATTCCTTGTAAGTATCTTTATTAAAACTGGTGGAATTTACATAAAAGCCGCCTACTACGAGATCGAGTTTGCCAATTTTCCGCTTGTGCGAAATGCTGGCCGTATAGGTTGAAGGGGCGGTGTCCCACCATTGTTTTGCCGGGTCTTCGGGGGAAAAGTAAGTGGTATAGATTGCGGATACTTTCGTTTCCGGCGTACTGCGTGGATAAGCTGTGCGCACGTTGATGATGCCGTTGAGCGCGGAAGAGCCGTAGAGAGCCGAAGCGGCACCTTTCAGCACTTCAATCTGCTCGACGTTTTCCATCGGCACGTCGTCCCAGTTCGGAAAACCGGCGTCGGCCTGCAGGATCGGAATGTCGTCTACCAGCAACAAAACGCGGCTGCCGGCGCCCTGAGAATAGCCGGAACCACCCCGGATATTCGCCTGTCCGTCAATGACTGTGACGCCGGGAATTTTTTCAATGGCACCGTCCAGCGTATTTTTATTGGCGCTTTCCACGAGGCCGGGTTTGAGTACTTCCATCGAAACGGTGACTTCGCCCAGCGATTTTTCAAATTTGCCGCTCGTTACCGTCGCAGTTTCCAAAATAGAAACCTCGGCGTTCATCGCAAAGTCGAGTTGCAGGGTTTCGCCTGACTTGATGTTAACTTTCTGAGCCTGAGTGTTGTAGCCCACGTAACTCACCGTGAGGGTATGGGTTCCGGCGGGTAGCTCCAGGCGAAAAGCGCCGTCAATTTCGGTGACAGCACCGAAGTCTCCGGCGCTTAGGGTTGCTAAAAAAAGGCCTTCGTTCGTTTTGTCGTCACTCACGCGGCCGGTGAGGATTGCGTTTTGAGCCGTTGCTATGCCAACAGCCAGCAGCAATAAAATACTTAGTGTGTTTCTGCAATACAGCATCATAAGTAAATCGTGTTTTTTGATGTGTTCCGCCGGTTGTCAGACCGGTAATGAATAGGCAAAACAAGTCGCGCCGTTATTGTAATTAAGCATTCATTGTCAATGATTTATGAAAGTGGATATGTTCTGACAACCTGAAAGGATGGGATACAAATGGTCGCTTTAGATCCCTTGCGGGGATGACGATCAAAAGGGATGCAAGTGGAAAAATAGTAGATATTGCCTTGGTCGGATCAAAGGTATAAGATTGATTTTGAAAAATAAATTTTTCTTTTCGGCAAAAGTCAAATAATTTTAGCCCGCCATCTTCTGAAAAAAGCAACACAAAACCTCACGTTTCACTGATTTTCATTACCAAACAATCATCGCTATGAAGAAAATCTTCGTACTGGCATTCTTTTCTGCAAGCTGCCTTTGGGCAACAGCCCAATCCGGCTCTTGCTCGGCAAATACAACTTTGCCTGATTCTGTGATCATTTTCCCACAGCCGTTCACGCCGGCCAACCCTGGCTCCGGCATCTCTGATACGGCGTGTGTCAATGCCGCATATGAGTTCACCATCACCTTCAATACGCCGGCTACCTATGCATCGCCGTTCGGTGAAATTCCAATCAATTCCATTGATCTGGCTACAGAAGGCGCGGTGACGAACCTGCCAGCTTCTATGGATTATGTCTGCAATCCGCCAAACTGTGTCTTCCTGAAAGATTCGGTCGGTTGTTTGAAGATATTTGGAACGGCTACCCCGGGTGAAGAAGGCGTGTATGATCTGGGCGTCAACGTCCTCATCCGTACTACTTTGCTGGATTTGCCGTTTGCGTTTCCAAACGACCAGTTTCCCGGCAACTATTTCCTGCATGTGAAGCCGGCCGGCAGCGCGAATTGCTTCGTGGTGGGCACTGAGGAAAGCCTGCGCGACGAAATTCAACTCAGCGTGGCACCCAACCCGTTCAGCTACCTGACTCAGATTCAAGTGACGGCCAAAAATACCGACAACTTCGAGTTCCGCGTTTCCAACATGATGGGACAGCAGGTACACCGGGAGGCGGTTCGTTTGTTTGAAGGCGCCAATACCCTGCCTTTCGACGCTTCAGCGTTTCCGGAAGGTGTTTACCTGTACAGCATCGGCAACGGCAAGGCTGCCGTGTCGGGCAAAATGGTCGTAAGCGGGCGATAGTCCGGAAAAAGTGGCAAAAGGCAAAAGGCAAATTTGCAAACGGGCAACTTGATTTTAGTTACCTTCATGGATAGTTCGGCTCTTTGCTTCTTGCCAACTTGCCTTTTGCCCTTTTAAAATATCTCCAATTTCTGACACACATTACGGTAAAATAAACTGACGACCGGGTAACGTATATCGCTACGCTGTCGTCAGTTTTGTATTTATCCAAACCACAAAACATAAATCTCTATGAGGAAGCAGTACATGATGTTGATTACGAGCCTGTTTTTTCTAAACGGGCTATTTGCACAATCCGGCTGCCCCGGCTGTATCATCGCGTTGCCGGATTTGCCCGAAGATACCATTTACCTCTCCGCTGCTCCGGATGGGCAGGCCGGACAGGTATACTCCGCCGATGTCAGTTTTCGTATGCCGAAAACGACTACGCCGGTTGCAGCCACGGATCCTACGATCCCTCCGGGACTGATCATCCAACAGATCAACATCAGCTCGCTGACCAATGTGCCGCCGGGACTGAGTTGGGAGGTCAGCCAATCCGAATTTAATCCGGCAGAAGAAACCGACGGCTGTGTGCGTTTTTGCGGAACGCCGCTGTTGCCCGGCTACTACGAAGTATCAGTGGTGGTGACCGCCACCGTTTTTTTTATCCCGCAAACCACTTCGTTTACTTTCCCGATTCACATCCTGCCCGCCGTGAGCCAGACAGATGGTTTTTCTATCATAAATAGCACGGCGTGCGACAGTCTTACGGCCTCTTTTGTCAACAACATTCCTTCCAATGGCCTTCCCGGGTTTTCTTATCTCTGGAATTTTGGCAATGGCAATGGCACGGATGAGGAAGATCCTGCGGATCAGACTTATACAGAGGCTGGTGTTTACGTCATAGATTATCAGGCAATTGTAGATACTTTCGGGTTTTTCCTAATCAATGTGCGCATTGAATCGGTGACCTGCACCGACATTTTCAGCGGGCCTGACCTGAAAGTGGGGGTATACGATCAGGACAACAATGAGCTTTTTCTTTCTTCCGTTGTATCCAATGCGGTAACACCGTTTGATTTTAATATGAACCTTACGCTGGGCGACGGCAATTACCGGATTCAGGTCACGGATGACGATGGGGGAATAGACGGTGCCGACGACGATTGCGGCAGCGTCAATTTCAACCGCTTCACCACCGGCGTGCTCAACAGCACTGGCATGAGCGCTTCGCTCACAATCCTGCATCCGATTGACACCATCCGGTCTTCCGACACCATCACTGTTTACCCCCAACCTTTCCCGCCGCTGATTTTTGGGCTGCCAGTCGGGACTTTGTGCGAAGGGGATCTGTTGACGCTCAACACCACTTATCCCGATCATATTCAATGGTATCGCGACAGCTTGCCCCTGCTGGAAGGGGTGTCGGCCCAACTCCCGGTGGAAGAGAGTGGCAATTATTGGGTAACCTATACTTCGCCCGACGGCTGTCAGGCGCATTCAGACGTGGTGGCGATTGCTTTTGGGGAAATTCCTTCGGGCATTGCCTTTACGAATGAAAATAACATGCTTTCGCTGTTTAATCCCGGGGCTTTGCCGCAACAGGCGGGTATTCAATGGTTTTTGAATGGCGAGCCGATCGCCGGTGCCAATGGAGAGATGTATTGCATTGGTTCAACCGGCAATTACACGGTGGAAGTTACGGATCTGGCAACTGGCTGTACCGGTAGTTTTTCCCAAAATATCCCTTACAATCCCAATTTTCCCAATTGCGTGACCCCGGCAGACGAGTTGGAAAACCTGGCGCCGGATATGCGTGTAGCGCCAAATCCAAGTGATGGCTATTTTGATTTAATCCTGGAAGTCAATACCGCTATGGAAGGAACATTGAGTGTACAGGATCCGCTTGGACGCTTGCTTTCCAGACAATGGATGCGGTTGTTGGCCGGTCAAAACCGGGTAGCAATGAACCTTTCCCACCTGCCTGCGGGGCTGTATTTGCTCCAGTGGCAATCGCCTTTAGGGCAAAGAGGTGTTAAAGCCTTGAAATTGGATTAGAAAAGGTATGCGAAATGTCGTACTTTTGTCACTTTCACGCATAGATTTACAAACTCCAGCAAAAATGCCTGTGGCGGAATGTGCGGGCATTTTTGCTTGGGGAATAATAGACTTGTTGCGACGGGATCATCGCGGGCCTAAAATGGCTCTTTTTCACCCACTCTTCGCCTTTTTTCGGTCACGTAGCTGGGCTATGTTTCCTCAAAAAGCCTTTGATTGGATGACTGAGCGATTCCGAAGGGGGAATGCCCAGTGGGCATTCAAGTGAAGGAATGCGCCAGCAGTGTGTAGCAGCTCATTTTTCCCACCACGCTGCCCCATCGCAACAAGTCTAATATAGAGCGAACACAGTTTTACACCGAAACCGAAACCATACTGCCTTCAACATCAGCAGTATGGTTAAAGATTCTGAACGAGATGTACTATGACTGCGCCCTTTGAAAAAAAAGAAATTGGCAACTTAATCATTGAAGGCATTCCGGACATCCCGGCTGCACTTGGAGAAAGGCTTCACCAGTACGAAAGTACCCGGGAAGCTTTTGCTACGGATTGGCTGCCGGATGATTCAGGCTTGCTGATCATTACGCGGCTGGGAGAGTCTGCTCAGTTTCACAGTGTCAGCTGCCCCGGCGCTGTGCGCAAACAACTCACTTTTTTTGAAGATCCAGTGGCATTTGGCTGTGTTTGCCCGGATGCCAAACACCGCGGATTCCTTTTTGGAAAAGACTCCGGGGGCAATGAAAACTATCAGGTTTATTATTTCAACTTAGATACCCAGCAATACCAGATGCTCACGGACGGGCAATCGCGCAATGAATACCCCATTTGGAGCAACAAAGGCGATTGTGTGGTCTATGCCAGTACCCGCCGGAACAACCAGGATCACGACCTCTACATTGCTCATCCACACGATCCTTCGAAGCCCGATGAAATGATTTTCAGCAGTAAAGGATACTGGTACCCGATTGACTGGTCGCCCAACGACGAGTGGATTACGCTCGGGCGCTACCTGTCCGTTCATGAAAGTGAATTGTACCGGTTACACCTTCCAACCAAAACCCTGGAACCCATTCTTTGTGGACTGGAGGATATTTCCTGCCACGGAGGTTATTGGGACAAACAGGGCGATGGTATTTATTACGCCGCGGATGTAAAAGGAGAATTTCGCCACCTGAGTTATTACCGGATTGCAGATCAACAACACGAGGTGTTGTGGGAACAAATGGATTGGGATGTAGAAGGCATCAGTGTGTCGCCCGATGGAAAAGACCTGGCCTTTACGGTGAATGACAACGGCATTTCCCTGCTTTATATCATGAATACAGAAAACCGGCAATTTCGCCAGATTGACCATTTGCCGAAAGGCGAATGCAATACCCTGCGCTGGCATCCTTTAGGAAAAAAATTAGTGCTGACCATCAATACGGCAACCGCGCCTGCTGATGCTTTTGTATTGGACACGGAAACCGGGTTGCTGGTAAAATGGACGTTTAGTGAAGTAGGCGGCCTTACCCCGAATCAGTTCATTCAGCCCGACCTCATTCATTATCCGACCTTCGACATGGAGGATACTTCCCAGCCCCGTTACATCCCGGCTTATTATTTTAAACCCCGCCAGAAACGCCGTCGCCTGCCGGTGCTAATTTATATTCACGGCGGTCCGGAAAGCCAGTACCGACCTATCTTTTCGCCAATTTTTCAATACTATCTCAACGAAATGGGGCTTGCTGTGGTAGCGCCCAATGTGCGTGGATCCTCCGGGTATGGAAAAAGTTATTTGAAATTGGACAATGGTTACCTGCGCGAACACTCGGTGATGGACATCGGGAAATTATTGGACTGGATTGCCACCCAACCGGACCTGGATCCTTCCAGAGTGGCGGTGATGGGCGGATCCTACGGCGGGTATATGGTGCTGGCTTCTATGTCGCACTTTAACGCCCGCCTGCGCTGCGGGATTGACATTGTCGGCATCAGCAACTTCATTACGTTCCTGAAAAATACCAAATCGTACCGCCGCGACCTGCGCCGGGTAGAATACGGCGATGAACGCGATCCGAATATGCGCCGCCACCTGCTGCGCATTTCTCCAACCACCAATGCGCACAAAATTACCAAACCCATGCTGATTGTGCAGGGGTTAAACGATCCGCGCGTGCCGGCCACCGAAGCGGAACAAATGCTGAAAGCCATCCGGCAAAATGGCGGCGAAGCTTGGTATTTACTGGCCAAAGACGAAGGCCACGGCTTCCGGAAAAAATCAAACAAAGACTATTACACCAAAGCAGTGATCCTCTTTTTGAAGCGGTATTTACTGAACGAGTAGATCTGATACCATACATGAAGATAAGCCAAACGTTGAAAGGCGCCATAGCGCTGTTGGTTCTCATGAGCGCCTGTATTTACCTGCGCTATGAGGATTTTTTTCGCGTTGCCAATAAAATGGTGATCGAACAGGGGGGGGATGGATACAAAGCTTATCAGGCCTTCCTGTACCACGTTAAATACGACAGCACGTACCGCCATTTTCAGGGGATGAACTACCCGTATGGCGAACACGCCGTGCCCGCCGACACCCAGCCGGCTTTGTCCAACACCCTGAAATGGATCAACAAGCACGTCGTAGACCTCAGTGACTACGCCCTTGGTATTTTCAATTTCAATATGCTCTTTTCCATTCTGTTGTGCAGCCTCTTTCTGTACCTGATTTTCCGGCGATTGGACGTTCCCGCCTGGTACAGCGTTATCGTGGCCATCGCCGTTACCTTTCTGGCGCCTCAACACATGCGGATGACGGGGCATTTTGGATTGGCCTTGCCCGTTGCCATGCCGGCTACGCTCTATTTCCTGATGCGATTTGAAGAAAAGCGCACCATCGTCAACAGCTTGTTTATGGCGTTTTTCCTGACGGTCATTTCGCTGTTCCATTTTTATTTCTTCGCCATCATGGGGGCCACAATCTCCCTGTATTTTCTGTTCAGCTACCTGCATAAACGCAACAAAAAATTGCTGACGCGGTACGCCGCCCATTACGGTATTCAGGTGGTATTGCCCCTCTTGTTTTTTATTTGGTGGATGTATTGGGGCGACCCGGTGAAAGACCGCACAGTACTGCCCTGGGGCTTTTTTCACTACAACGCCAAATGGGAAGGCATTTTTACTTCGCTGACCCAGCCGCATTTTCAGTGGCTTCATGAAAAAGTCATCAACATCCGGGACGTGGATTTTGAGGGCAAGGCTTATGTGGGCTTAGTGGCGGCTCTGGTGTTTTTGGGTGTCTTTTTTGCCTGGATCGGACGGGGCTTCCGGCGGGCACCGATTTCGTTTTTGCCGTCCCGGAAGGTCTACCTCAATTCGATTTTTTATGCTTCGCTGGTCTTACTGCTGCTTTCGTTCGGATTGCCGTTTATCATTCCCGGATTGGAAGACCTGCTGCTCTATTCGGGGCCGATGCGCCAGTTTCGCTCGGTAGGGCGTTTTGCGTGGTTGTTCTATTTCGTGGCAAACATCATTGCCTTTGCGTGGCTGTACCACAAGCTGCAAGCTAAAAAATGGAAATGGGCCGTTTGGATTCCAGCTTTTGCCCTGCTGTTGTTTGAAACCTGGAATTTTACGCGCAGCATTGACGTGCGCCTCGACGAAATTCCAATGGGCGAACCCGGCAAGCGTTTTATAGATATACCGGGCATCAAATACACAGATTATCAGGCGATTATGCCTTTGCCCTATTACAATGTCGGTTCCGATAATTTCTGGTGGTCGCTGAAGTATTTTGCGGGCAACCGCTCCCAAACCATGTCCATGCAAACGGGTCTGCCGATCACTGCCGCGATGTTAACGCGCACGTCCGTTTCTCAAACGATCAACCAACTCCAGATGATGATGGAGCCTTACCGAAGGCCCAAGGTCATAGACGATTATCCGGATCGCCGGCCTTTGCTCATCATTCACGACGTTAGCGAAGCCCCGGAAGGCGAAACCACCTGGGGGTATTTATTGCAAGAAACGCAATTGGTCTACACCGATGGATCGTTGCGGGTCTACCGGCTCAACTTGGACATTTACGACAAAAAAATAGCGCAGCGCAAACAGGAAATCGTGGATACGTTAGCTCAGGATTCTACGCTGTTTGAAGTAAAAGGATTCCGCTCCACGCAACCTTCTCTTAATTTTGTATACGACGCCATGGATGGGTCGCCTGCGGCCAATTTCTACCTCGGCAGCGGGGGGTATGAAGGCAAAATGGGTGATGAAAACCTGGTTTTTGAAGGAACCCTGCCCGAGGCAAAACCGGGCGTCTACCTGTTTTCGATGTGGATGTTCATCAACCACGACCTGTACCCGCGCACCGATTTCCTGGTCGTGGAATCCGATCCGGCTACAGGCACCGTGCGCAAACAATACACCGCCCAATCGCGCGAAGTGCTGAAAGTCATAGACAACAACGGGTGGGCGCTGATGGAATTCCCGTTTGAAGTGCAGGCGGCGGACAGCAAATTTCGCCTCACGTTCAACAACCGCAACCTGCGCCGCGACCCGATTTTTGTGGATGAACTGCTCATCCGGCCTATCGGTACGGATTTGTACCGGCAGTCGGATCGCTGGGTTTGGAAGAATAACCGACACTATTTGAAGTAGTTATCGGACTAAAAAGACGAACACGAATCACTCCACCTCAAGCTTCACCTTCTCCTTCTCAATCGTTTTCGGCGACGAGCTTTTCGGCGCAGGAACACCGGCTTTTTGCACATTTCCCGGCTTCTTTTTTGCAGGGATTACTTTTGAAGTTTTGATGCGCGTGATTTCGATGTCTGTGAGCCAGATGCTTTCGCTTTTTGCGCGTTCGGTGCGCAGTTTTTGGAAGCCTTGCTCGTCTAAACTCGCGCGCAGGGAGTCATCAAACGTGCCTTTTTTGTAAATGCCGACGTAGTATTCGCGTTCGCCGTGTTCAAATTGTTCGTAGTCGAGCAGGCGGTAACCGCTTTTGGTGCGGCGCGCGCGTTCGGTATTGAAAGTCGTGAGGTCAGAAGCCTCAAAAAGATAGGTTTGGTCTGTCTGTTTGCCATAGTGGTACAGGGCGATATAGGGCATCGTCCCGTCTGGAAAAGGAACCGCTTCCACGTCTACGAGGTAGAGGTTGTCTTTGGCCATTTCTTCGTTCTTTTTCACCAAGCCCGCCCAGGAGTCCAATTTCCAGACTTTGTGCGCTGTTTTGCCGGGCGTCCAGACGCCGGTGAACAGGAAAACGTTATTGGGGCCGGCTTGGCCTTCCAATTCGGTGAGCACCAAGCCCTCTTTGGCCATATCGCGGCGTTTTTGCACCAGCGAGTCCCAGCCGGCCACTTCTGCCAGCACTGAATGCTGTTTGGTTTTTGCCCAGATGGCCCAGTACTTGTTGGCTTTGCCGTCTTTCGCCAATTCAACATCCGTCAGTTCATAGCCCGCCGTATCCATCTGCATCTGGCGCTGTTGCAGTTCGCTCCAGGTGACGTTATCTGCGTATTCGTGCGCGATGTCCGTTTTTTGAAAGATGCCCGAATAGTTAAATTGAGCCTGAACCGTGAAAGCGAACAGCACAAAACATGCGGTTATCCATCTTGTCGTTGTCATAGAGTTTCTGTTTTTGTGAAGATAACGAAGGTCGGGGGATCTTTAGTAGGCGGAAGTGGAGATTTGATGGGATAATGACAATATTGGCGGCAGGAGAAGACAGGCAGGAGCTTGGATTTGTCTTGTAAATTTGCTTATCTTTATTGTCGTTTTTACAAATATAGTATTGAATATGGAATTAACCCATCCGCGTTTTCAGCGCATCACCATTAACGCTGAAGTCTGCTTTGGGAAACCCTGTATTCGGGGAATGCGCTTCCCCGGTAGCGGCATTGCTTGGGTACCTGGCTGGTGGTATGACAACTGAAGAAATTCTCGCCGATTTTTCCTTTCTGGAAAAAGAAGATGTTTTGGAGGCGCTGGCTTTTGCGGCCTTGTACCGCTGATCTCCCGATCAGTGGCATCGCGTTTTCGATCAGGAGATCAGCGCCAGCACCTCATAACTCCACGTAATTTTCGCCGTCTTCTCCAGAATTTTCGCCACTGAGCACATCTTATCCATCGAAAGACTCACTGCCCGCTCCGCTTTTTTATCGTCAATGGCACCGAAAAGCTGGTAGTGAACGTGGATGTCGGTAAACAGCGCCGGCGTTTTGTCTTTTTCCCGTTCGGCTTCTATGCTCACCCGGATGTCCTTCATATCCTGCTTTTGTTTGCGCAGCAAAAGAATGACGTCAATGGAGCTGCAAGTGCCCAAAGCGGCCAGTACAACCTGCATCGGTCGCATGCCTTTGCCGTGGCCGCCAATGTCCGGAGCGCCATCCGTTTCAACCGTATTGCCTTCTTCGTTGACCGCCTGAAGGTGGAATGCATCGTCTAACCGGTGGATGTCAATTTTCATGGAAAAAGTATTTTAACAAAAAATTAATTTGACTTTTTAAAAATGCCCCCTATTTTTGCGCCCATCAATCGCTTCTTTTTGAGGATTGATTTTATACCGAAGGGTGGAGAGACAGGCTCTGCGAAACCCTGGCAACCCCTCCAAAGTGGAGAAAGGTGCCAAATCCTGCCAAAACCCCGGCCTTTGTCGGGGCAATTTGGGCATATAAAATCAAAACAACGCCATGACTTCATCGGTTTTTACCAACCAGGGTTTTCGTTCACTTTCAAGTTCTGCTACGGGACAATCTTCTACTTTTTCTGCCGCACATTCCATGATGTGCTGTTGTTGCTGTTGTTGTTGCTGACCCGCTCTCGGCAATTCGCAAACATCGGGTTCGGGCTAAAGCACTAAAGTTTCCCTGTCGGGGAACAGCGGTTTCGTTTTATGCCTGATGCCAACTTGTACGATGCTGCCGCTTGCCTTTCGCATGTCTTTTCGCATTTGTTTAAAACATATAAAACGCTGTAAATCATGTCAAACTTAAGATTTGAAACCCTGCAATTGCACGCAGGCCAGGAAGAAGTAGAAGGCACCACCCGATCGCGTGCAGTGCCGATTTACCAGACGACTTCCTACACGTTCCGCGATTCGGAACACGGTGCCAACCTCTTTGCCCTCAAAGAATTTGGCAATATTTATACCCGCATCATGAACCCCACCACCGATGTATTTGAGCGTCGGATTGCCGCGCTGGAAGGCGGGGTGGCGGCGCTGGCGGTTGGTTCCGGACAAGCCGCACAATTCATCGCCCTGAACAACATCCTACAGGCCGGCGACAACTTCGTTTCTTCCGCAAACCTCTACGGCGGCACTTACAACCAGTTTAAAGTAGCTTTCAAGCGGCTGGGCATTGACGCGCGCTTTGCAGAAGGCGAACTGGCCGAAGATTACGAAGAACTGATTGATTCCCACACCAAAGCCATTTATGTGGAAACCATCGGCAACCCGAGTTTCAATATCCCTGATTTTGAAGCGCTTGCCGAACTTGCCCGCAAATACGACCTGCCGCTTATCGTAGACAATACGTTTGGCGCGGCGGGCTACCTCTTCCGTCCGCTGGAACACGGCGCGCACATCGTGGTACAATCGGCCACCAAGTGGATCGGTGGCCACGGCACGTCTATCGGCGGCGTCATTGTGGATGGTGGCAACTACAACTGGGGC
This sequence comes from Chitinophagales bacterium, assembly GCA_038323375.1. Taxonomy (GTDB): domain Bacteria; phylum Bacteroidota; class Bacteroidia; order Chitinophagales; family Saprospiraceae; genus JABWAJ01. Next base: position 5,136 of record JBBQGV010000112.1, on the reverse strand, counting down.
AACGGTAAATTTCCGCAGTTCACCGAACCCTCCGAAGGTTACCACGGGCTGGTTTTTTGGGATGTATTTGGCTCGGGCGGGCCTTTCGGCAACATTGCCTTCATCATCCGCGCCCGGGTGGAAGGTTTGCGCGATTTTGGTCCGGCGCTCAGTCCGTTCAACTCTTTTCTTCTGTTGCAAGGGCTGGAAACCCTGTCGCTGCGTGTGCAGCGTACGGTGGACAACGCGCTGGAATTGGCGACCTGGCTGGAGCAGCATCCAAAAGTTGAATCGGTTAGTTATCCGGGTCTAAAAAGTCATCACAGCCATGCATTGGCGAAAAAATACCTGCGCCATGGCTTCGGCGGCGTGTTGTCGTTTGCCGTTAAAGGCGAAAAAGAAAATGCCATCCGCTTTGTGGACAGCCTGAAATTGGTGAGCCACTTAGCCAACGTGGGCGATTCCAAAACGCTGATCATCCAGCCGTCTGCAACCACGCACCAGCAGCTTTCCGAATCGGAACAATTGGCGGCGGGCGTTTTGCCCAATGTGCTGCGCATTTCGGCGGGGATCGAACACATTGACGACATCAAAGCAGATTTGGAGCAGGCTTTTTTAGCAATTGACGTGAAAGAACCCGTATCGGCATGATCCTAATTGCAAAACCAAGGCGCTGGCTCAAGCGGCCTTCCTATATAACCAGGACGCCGCCGCCGGGCAGGAGTAGCAACGAAATTCAGCTCCACGGCGCTTCAAACCTCGATACTGTGCAATATTACCACCATAAGGCACCTTTCGTGTTGGAAAGCGGTGCCGTGCTGGAGGAGCTGCAAATTGCCTTCCAAACGTACGGCGCTCTGAACAGGCAGGGCGACAATGTCGTCTGGATTTGCCACGCGCTAACGGCCAACGCGGAGGCTGCCGATTGGTGGGAAGGGCTTGTCGGGGAAGGCAAACTGTTCGATCCGGCGCATTATTTTATTGTTTGTGCGAATATGCTGGGCTCCTGCTACGGCAGCACCGGCCCAAAAAGCATAAACCCGGCTACGGGTAAAAGCTATAGTGCCGATTTTCCATTGCTGACCATTCGGGACTTGGTGCAGGCGCATCGTTTGTTGCAGGTGCATTTGGGGATTGAAAAAATCCGGATTGCCATCGGTGGCTCCATGGGCGGACAGCAGGTGCTGGAATGGGCAGTGAGCGATCCTGCTTTGTTCGATCAGATTTGTCTGCTGGCCACCAACGCTTTTCATTCGCCCTGGGGCATCGCCTTCAATGAAGCCCAGCGCATGGCAATTGAGGCCGATCCGACGCTCGATAGCGGCACCCCGGAGGCCGGTAAGCAGGGACTCGAAGCGGCGCGGGCCATTGCCATGTTGTCGTACCGCAGCTATGAGTCTTACCGGCGTTCACAATCGGAAAGCACCACCGAAAAAATTGATGATTTTTTGGCCAGTTCGTACCAGCGCTACCAGGGTCTGAAATTGCACCGGCGCTTTGACGCGCGTTCGTATCTGACCCTGAGCAAAGCCATGGACAGCCACCACATCGGGCGGGGGAGGGGAGGCGCAACAGCTGCGCTGGTGCAGATCAGGGCACAGGCTTTAGTCATCGGTATTGAATCGGATGTGCTGTTTCCGCCGGAAGAACAGGCTTTTTTGGCAAAAAACATCCCGGATGCTTATTTGGAAATTATGGACAGTCATTATGGTCACGATGGATTTTTGATTGAATACGAACAAATTGCTAATTTAGTGAGCGATTTTATGGGGCGGCGGTTTGTGGAAAAAAGCCGGAATACAACCATTGCTGCCCAATCTTCGTTTCTCAAAAAAGCGTTGCCGGGATCTGAGCGTTTTTAACCGAGCCTTTGTACCGCTGAACGCTGTTCAACGTCTATTTTAAGGCCGCTTTGTACCGCTGAACGCTGTTCAGCGTCTATGTTAAGGCCGCCGCTGAACCGGAGTTCAGCGGTACAATTTCAAAACCTAAAAATAACTACCACCATGTCATTAAGATTAGGCGATATCGCGCCAAATTTCAAGGCGAAAAGCACCGAAGGGGAAATTGATTTCCACGAATGGCTCGGAGACAGCTGGGGCGTTTTGTATTCACATCCAGCCGATTTTACGCCAGTTTGTACCACAGAACTTGGCCGTACCGCAGCGCTGAAGGAAGAGTTTGCAAAACGTAACGTCAAAGTGATTGCGGTAAGCGTGGACGGTCTTAGCTCGCACACCGAATGGGTGAAGGACATCGAAGAAACGCAGCACGTTACGCTCAATTTTCCAATAATTGCGGATGATGACCGTCACGTGGCTGAACTCTACGACATGATTCACCCGAACCAGACCGAGAAGTTTACGGTGCGTACGGTTTTTGTCATCGGGCCAGACAAGAAGATCAAGCTGACGATGACTTATCCGCCTTCCACGGGCCGCAATTTCCACGAAATTTTGCGGGTTATTGATTCACTGCAATTGACGGCTTACCACAGCGTAGCCACTCCGGTAGACTGGGAATGGGGTGAAGACGTGGTGATTCTGCCAGCCATCAGCGATGCAGACGCCGATCAAAAATTTCCAAAAGGCTACGAAAAACTGAAGCCTTACCTGCGCATCACACCGCAGCCGAATTTGTAATTTTTTAAAGTTATTTTCTGGATGAAAAAGTGGGCCGAAAAATAAATCGGGCCACTTTTTCACCAATATTGCGATTTTTTTGTAATATTGTACTTTAACAACATTTGGACAAACACATACACGTTTTCAAATTTACATTACAAACGCTTTCAAAAAAGTCCTAAATTGTTGACACATGTCCCTTAGATTAGGCGATATTGCGCCCAACTTCAAAGCTACGAGTACCACTGGCGCTATTGATTTTTATCAATGGCTTGGTGACCACTGGTGTATGTTGTGCCTTCGCTCCGGAGGATTTACGCCCGTCTGCGCTACCGAATTGGTACGCACCGCCGAACTCAAAACAGCATTTTACGAACGTGGGGTTAAAATCATTGCCACCGGCAAAGCTTCCCTCGAATTGCTTTCCTACCACTTAAATGATATTCAGGAAACAAACAAGGTCGTTGTGGATTTCCCGCTTCTGGCTGATGAAGATGGCCGGATCGCTTCGCTATACGGCATGATGCCAGCCAACGAAGAAGTTCTGGAGCCCATGTGTTCCCTTTTCATCATTGGCCCGGATAAGACCATAAAGTTAACCACCGCTTACCCAACCTCTACCGGCCGCAATTTTCACGAAATCCTGCGCGCCATTGATTCCCTTCAATTGACCGCCGATTATCAGGTCGCTACTCCGGTAGACTGGGAGTGGGGAGAGGATGTGTTCATCCTGCCCACCCTGAGCGAATCAGCTGTGGAAGAAAAATTTCCAAAAGGGTACGAAACGGTGAAACCATATATGCGCATTACGCCGCAGCCGGTTTTGAAATAGGCGGTTCATCCTGTAAACCAGTGAGTTCGAAATCAATCCGGTTGCCGTAAACGTGTCGTACCAGATAGGTTTTGCCAATCCTCCGCCTGCCAACGAGTGCGATCATTTCCGGCCTGCCGGAAGCCAGCGCATCTTGCAATTCGGCGATTTGTTCTTTCTGCCAACAACGATGTTTTTCATTTTAATCCGCTTAATGTGGGTAAAAATGTAATGTTTGAGCGGAATAAAAAATTATAATCCGCTCAAAGTGGGTTCAAAATACTGCTTTGAGCGAATTATAAAGCAGCCATGCGGGATAAGCAGCGGGCCGACCCTCGCTTCGCCGTACCGCTGAACTCCCGTTCAGCGCGGAACCGAAACACCATCTTTTTCCAAAACCGGGTTTCCGATTAGACGAGTCCGCTGAATCGGAGTTCAGCGGTACAACGGCCGCAAGCCGCCCGAACCTTAGCCGAATTCCCCTTATCCCTTCCGCGTGTAGCGGCTGAAAAAATACCATACGCTGCCGGCTACTACAATGTGCATCAGGTTTAGCAATAGTCCCATACCTACGGATACATTCGGAATCATCATAAACGGATTAGAAAACGAAAGCAATACTAAAACCAATGTGATGATGCCAAAAATTCGCAATGGATTGGCTGTGAATTGGTTGAGGAGTGCCAGCGTGCCCGCAGCAATGATCACCGGCACGGTACTGGCCATGATCACCGGAATCACCGTAATCGGTTCTGTACGACCATCAGGCGTAGGAATTCCAATGGCCGGGTCTATTAAGCCCAAGGCACTGCCAAGATAAAATAGAGCAACGTTGACGACTACCGCTGCGGCGATGGCCAAAGGAGTTGCCTTTAGCAGGCCAGCGGTGTTGAGTTTGGAATTTTTCATTCTGTAAAACGAATTTTGTTTAAACAAATATTGTGATAAAAAAAACGTAGCATTAACCACGTAGTTTGTCCAAAAGGTCAGAAAGCTGTTCCGCTTCTTCATCGGTCAGGTTTTGCCATTGCGATTTGGATTTTTCCATCCCAACCTCAACCTGATCAAGCAATTCCATACCAGCTTTTGTGATCTGCATCAGTACTTCACGGCGATTTTGAGCGTTAAGTTCGCGTTGGATAAGGCCTTTTTGAATCAATCGGTCACCCAGACGAGTCAGATCGGGGTTCTTGTCAAGCATCACGCATTTCACCTCACCCACAGGGATGGATTCAGGATGCCGCCCGCGCAGGATGCGAAGCACGTTGAACTGCTGCGATGTTAGGTCAAAGGGCTTGAAAACCATTGCACTGCGCTCCATGTGCCAGTGGTAGGTATAGATCAAGTTGATGATCACCTTTTGGAGGGGCTGTAGGGGCTTGACCTGTCGGATGGCTGCTTCGATTTTCATGAAGCAAAGTTAATTCAATACATTCGTTTAAACAAATTTTGTTTATAAAAAATAAGATTAGAACCTGTTTGGGGTTTGTCTGAACAAGCTCTTAAAGCCGATGCGACGTCATACCCCGCATCACCAACGTCATAATCCGCACTTTCGCCCAGCGGGGTACGGTGCGCAAGGAATAGACTTGTTGCGATGGGGCAGCGTGGTGGGAAAAATGAGCTACTACACACTGCTGGCGCATTCCTTCACTTGAATGCCCACTGGGCATTCCCCCTTCGGGATCGCTCAGTCACCCAATCAAAGGCTTTTTGAGGGAA
>JBBQGV010000111.1:0-18814 GCA_038323375.1 Chitinophagales bacterium | reverse complement strand
AACGTTTGTTTCAACGCTATTTTCTGCAAACCTTCGACCTCTCCGAGGTCGGGAAAACATTGAAATGCTACATTTCTACAAACCTCTGACCTCTCCGAGGTCGTATGGCAAAAAGCATTTCAAAGCGGCTGGATAGTTACGTTTATTTTCTTCTAAGGGTCGCTGAATTAATAAGTGTCGCTTTCTCCTGGCAAGGCATTTTGATTCTAACCGAGGCGGGGGTTCCCGACCTTAGCCATAGCTAAGGGAGGTGGTTCCCCAACGAAGGGTAGGAGCAAAAGGCCTCTTGGAAAAGTAGACAGTTATTGTTTCAGCAACCCTAAATGTTGTGTGTGTTCTTGGAAGTAAAGATGAGCCAAACAAAGTGTACGCCAAAATTTTTTGGGAGTTTTAACAGGTTAATTTTTTTGGTTGTTGTCAGGCGGAGCCTGGCGAATAGGACACGCGAGGCGGAGCCATCGCGCGAGCAGAGAACAGGACACGTGAGGCAGAACTTCGACTCCGCTCAGTTACCTCCATCAGCGCGAGCAGAGAACAGGACACGTGAGGCGGCGCGAGCGGCAGCCTCCCGTATCCCATCCAAATTTCCTACCTACCATTCCACTGTCCGCTCAACCGTTTCCGTTGCTTTAATGGAGAACTCAATGCTCTTTTTCGGCAAACCTTTTGGCTTCACCGGGTTAAGATCCACCCGGTAATCGCCCGGTTCTATGATCATGGTTTTCGGATTGGTCGCCGCGCTCGAATACGTCCGGCCTGCGGCAACGCTTTTTCCGGTCTTTTTGGAAATCACTGAAACGGTTGCATCCACAAAAGCTTGCCCCTGCCGGGCACCGATTTTTAGTTCTCCCGACGAAAAATTATGGGACAAGGAAATCGTAGCCCCGCTGACAAGCACTTGGTTTTCAAAGCGAAACAAAGGCCGGTCTTCTACTTCAACGGAAGCAAGCTCTACATCGTAAGATAAAAAAATGCATTTTTTTCAACCTTACTCCTCTTATGATTAGGACAAAAACAGCTCGGTTTCCTCAACAAGCTGCCTCGTCGCAACAAACTCTAATAAAAAAAGGCGTTGATTTTTTTCTAAACTTTTAAGCTACTATGAAAAGTAATTTTATAAATTTGCCACTGCTGGCAATAATAATCGGCAACCAGGCAGGATCGCCCTTACTTTATTGCAGGCAAAAAGACACCCTCGTAATCTACATTAAGAACGACCATTCTATTGAATCTGCCAAATTGCTTGAAAAAGAAGCGTTTGGCGTCATTCCATGAACAATTGATACGGCTGATCATTCAGAACCGTATTGATGTCTTACTATCTCCCTGTTGAAGTTTGTCAGGCAGTGTGCATTTTTTTGCCACACAAGTGAGGGTGTTTCGCACCCTTGAACTATTATTAACCCGTTTTTATAAAGAATTTCTACAGATGAGTGCAAAACTACTTAAGCTCTTTGCGCCAATGGTCGCTTTTTTGCTGACGGCCTTTATTACGCAAGCGCAAAACTATCTAATGAATGGGACGCCCATCAATGACTGCGACGGCTTTTTTATTGATAGTGGCGGAAACAACAATCCTTATGGCCCGAATCAGAACCTGACCACCACCATTTGCCCGGCAGGCGGCGGCGGTACGCACATTCAACTCTATTTCCCCAACATTGAATTGGGCGGCGGTGATGTGCTCTGCTTTTATGACGGCCCCAATACATCCGCCACGCAGTTGACTTGTTCCGATGATTTTATCCCCGGCGCGCCGATCATTGTACAGGCTACGGCCGTCAACCCGAGTGGTTGCCTTACCGTAACGTTCACTTCGGATGCAACCGGCCAGGACAATGGCTGGAACGCTGAAATCCGATGCATCGCAGCCTGCCAAAGCATTCAAACGCGATTGGTCAGTTCCGATCCGATTGTGGAACCTGCCGATACCGGATGGATGGACGCGTGTCCCGGCCAGCGGGTTTTCCTCAGCGCGCAGGGACTTTATCCTCAAAATGGCGCTGTCTACAACCATTCCGACTTTACGTCCAGCTTCCTGTGGGAATTCGGGGATGGCACCTCAGCAGTGGGCCCAACCGTTTCCAATATTTATGAAGAATCCGGGGGGTACGTGATCCAACTGACGATTACAGATCAGTTTGGTTGCAAAAACACCAATTTCATCAACCAGCGGGTGCGAATTTCCACACGCCCTTCCTTTAATGTGAATACGGATCACCTGCAGCAGATTTGTGTGGGCGACAGCATTCAACTCAATGCGGTCATAGATACGGTCTTGTCGGATTATGCGCTTTCAGTGATGCCCAACAGCAGCAGTTTCCAGGCTGGCGGTATCCTTTCCGACTCGCTTCCGCTGCCCGACGGCACGGGAACCAACTATGAAACCAACATTGTCATCACACAGTTTTCTCCGGGTCAGGTGCTCAATAACATCAATGACCTGCTGGGCATTTGCGTGACTATGGAACATTCCTGGATGCACGACTTAGACGTATTCATCACCTGCCCCGACGGAACCCAGGTTAAATTGCAGGATCAGGAATTTATCGGCAACGAAGTTTTTCTGGGCATTCCTTACGAGTTGGACGACTTCGGAACGCCCAATCCACCGGCCCAGGGGATTGGCTGGAGTTACTGCTGGACGCCCACAGCGACCCAAACCTGGACGCAATATTCCAATGCAAATCCTATTATTCAATCCCTGCCCGAAGGCGATTATAGGTCTTTTGAATCGCTGAACAACTTGCTGGGATGCCCGTTGAACGGCCAATGGACACTGACTGTTCAGGATCAGTGGGCACAAGACAATGGCTGGGTATTTGAATGGAGCGTCAACTTCGATCCTTCTATTTTTCCGGACTTAGAGACGTTTACCCCGCAAATCTTAGATTATTCCTGGGAATCGAATCCCTCTATATATTATATGCAGCCCGATTCAATCGGCGCATCCCCCATCAATGCAGGAACAGCCAGCTACACGTTTGCCGTAATGGATGACTTTGGTTGCACCTACGACACCACAATCAATGTTGTTGTTTTGCCGGAAACCCATCCCAATTGCCACGACTGTCAGGAAATCCTGACCCCTGTGGATGATCGGTTACTTTGCCAAAATGAGAACACTGTCCTGAACGTAACCGGCACGGCAGCAACGTCTACTCAGGTCACATTTGAAGCTTCGCCCTTCTATCCGATCGGCTTCTCCAACCACCCGCCGGCCAATCCGTACCGATCCATCATTGCCGTCAATAGTATTTCGCCGCCTGTTCTATCCAATCCGGTGATACAACTACTGAGTGTGTGCATCAATATTGAAACTGACTGGTGCAGCGACCTCAACATCTCGCTCCGGTCTCCCGCAGGCACGGTCATTGACTTGTCTTCCGGGAATGGCGGCAGCGGCGACAACTATACCAATACGTGCTTTACCCCTTCAGCGCCCACTGCCATTACGACGGGTACAGCGCCATTCACCGGCAATTTCCGTCCGGAAGGCAACTGGAACCTGCTGTCCAGCACCCAAATCAACGGCAATTGGCAGTTGGTTGTGACGGATGCTTTTGGCATCAACCAGATTGGCCGCCTGAATTCCTGGACCATCACTTTTCTTTCTACGAACAATATTGTGTATAGTTGGTCGCCATCGCAGGGCTTGAGTTGTAACAATTGCCCTGCCCCAACAGCTTCGCCCAACGTGACCCGGACGTATTTTGTCCAGGCCGTAGACGGTTATGGTTGCTTGCAGCGCGATACCGTAACGGTTGGCGTGGTCAACGACATCAATCCACCGGTCGTTTCCTGTGAATCAACGGCTGATGGCGAAATCACGTTTTCCTGGGGTCAGGTAGACAACTTTACCGATTATGAAGTCAATGTTACCCAAAACGGATCCAGCTCGGGCTGGCAAGGGCCTATTACCGGCCTGTCTTATGTGGTCAACGGGTTAAACAACAACGATGTGGTCAGCATTGAAGTGCGGGTGAATACCGGCGGCGCTTCGCTGAATTGTGTAGTGGAAACCGGTACCAGCAGTTGCATTTACAGCAATTGTACCCTGACTTCCGCGCTCACATCCTCCACGGCAGTTTTCTGCAATGGTGGAAACAACGGGACCGCGCTTGTAACCGCTCAAAGCATGGAAATGCCGATCAATTATTTCCTTGATGGCGGCCCGATCGGCCAGGCTTCCGGCAGTTTCAGCGGCTTGTCGGCTGGCAACCATACCATTGCGGTGGTTGACGCCGACGGTTGTGCAGACACCTTGTCCTTCAACCTTGCCGAACCCCCGGTGCTTACCATTCCTTTGCAAATTACACAGCAGGTCAGTTGCCACAACGGTAACAACGGCCTGATCACCGCGACCCCGCAGGGCGGCAACAACGGCTATATCCTGAACTGGAGCGGCCCCGCTACGCCAAACCCGAACGGCGTTCCGTCCGGCACTTATTTGGTAACGGTAACGGATAATCTGGGCTGCATCGCCACCAACAGCATTGTGCTGCCCAATCCACCCCAGCTTTCCGTGATGCTGCTGGCCAACGCCCCCAACTGTTTCAATACCGCCGATGGCAGCATGGAAGCCATCGCAACCGGGGGAACCGGAACGATTGCCTACAACTGGTCGCCGGTGCTTTCTTCCCAGCCGATCCAGCAGAAATTAGCTGCCGGGAATTACTGCGTTACCGCAACTGACCAAAATGGTTGCACGGCCACAGCTTGCGCAACCACCGATTCCCCCACACAATTGGTGATCACGTCTATCACGCCTCGCCCTGCCGATTGTTTTGGCAACAATACTGGCTCGGCCATCGTGCAGGTATCGGGTGGAACCCTGGTGCCCGGCGGTGAGTACAATTTTGCTTGGAACGACCCCATTCAGCAGGTCAGCGACACTGCCGTTTTCCTGTTCGCCGGAAACTACAGCGTAACGGTGACCGATAACAACGGCTGTCAGGTCACCGGTCAGACGAGCATTACCCAGCCTGCACAGTTGGTCGCCAATATGGTCGCCGTAGACGCCCGCTGCTTCGGAGAAAGCTCCGGCAGCGCAACCATCACACCAGGCGGAGGCGTTGGCCCTTATACGGTGCTTTGGGAAAACGGTCTTTCCAGCACCACGATCACCAACCTTGCAACGAATGCGTACGACGTAACCGTCACGGACGCCAACGGCTGCCAGGCACAGGGCTTTGCGGATGTCGGACAACCCGATACGCCGGTCAGCGTGGCGGTTTCGCAAACTTTTACCGGGTGTTTTGGTGCCACCGACAACGAAGCCAGCGCTATGCCTTCCGGCGGAACCGGCTTCGGGTATACCTTTATCTGGAGCAACACCCAAACCGGGCCAACCGCCGTCAACTTAGCGCCGGGGAGCCAATCCGTCAGCATTACCGACAGCAATGGTTGCGCCGCTTCGGCGCAGGTTACCCTCAGCGACTGGGCAGATATTAACGTCAACATCATCGCCATTGAGCCAACCTGTTTTGGCGACGCAAACGGCCAAATGGGGGTCAACCTCTTTTCGGGCGGGGCTGGCACGGCAAACAACGCCGCCGATTATACCTTCAACTGGAGCAATAACGGTGCCGGCGTCACCATCCAAAACTTAGCTGGCGGGGTTACGTATTCCGTCACCGTGAGCGACCTCCAGGGTTGCAGCAAGGTCTTTTCAAGGGCTTTGAGCCAACCACAGGACATTACGTTCGACTTCACCCATGCAGATGTCGCTTGCAATGCAGGCGCTGATGGCACGGCAACGGTCGTCAATGTACAGGGAAGTATTTTTGGGGGATATACCTACCGCTGGAGCAGCAATGCTGGCAGTCAGGTTACCGTAACCGCAGGCAACCTGTCGGCAGGCCTCTATTTCGTAACCGTAACCGATGCCAACGGCTGCAACAGCGACGGGCAGGTGCAGGTTGGTCAACCGACCGCCTTGTCCATCTCGATGGCTGCGGAAAAGGAGCCTTGTTTTGGTAATGCTTTAGGCAGCGTTACGGCCACGGTTAGCGGCGGCGTTCCCGGCTACACCTACGCCTGGACTGGCCAGCAGCAAACCGCAGCCACTATCGCCAACCTTCCGGCGGGCGTTTATACCGTTACAGCACAGGATGCCAATGGTTGCCAGATCACCGCCAATGCGGAAGTCCTGCAACCCGAACCTATCAGCGTGACGGTTGCCACGAAACCAGTAGATTGCTTTAACATGCGCAACGGTTCCATCACGGTGGTTCCGCAAGGCGGTTCCGGACCTTTCCAGTACAGCTTAGATAACAACACTTACAGCGGATCGAGTACCCTGATCGGCTTACAAGGGGGGGAATACACCATTTACGTCCGTGACCGCAACGGCTGCATGCTGGTTGATAAAGCGACGGTTGTTTCACCGCCTGAATTCATCGTCAACGCGGGCGTGGATACGACCATCACGATAGGCGATTTGATCAATTTGGGTGCCTCTTCGGTCAACGGCGCCGGCGAAGTCCTGTACACCTGGTATGCCCCTTACGACAGCACCCTGAGTTGTACGGAATGCCCCAGCCCCCAGGTTCTGGCCACCAATACCATCACTTTTGAGCTGTATGGCATAGACGAAAACGGCTGCGATGACAACGATTTTGTCAATGTCTTTATCCGCAAACCGAGGGTTTTGGCGGTACCAACAGGCTTCACGCCCAACGGCGACGGCGCAAACGATCGGCTGCTGGTACACGGGCAGGAAGGCACAACCATCCGCACGTTCCGCATTTACGACCGCTGGGGCGAACTGCTTTACGAAGCCCGCGATTTTGAAGTCAACGATGCCAATTTTGGCTGGGATGGCAGTTTTATTGGGAAAATGATGAATGGCGGCGTTTATTTGTGGTATGTAGACGCCGAATATGCAGATGGTGTCAGGGAGGTCTTCAAAGGCCAAACAACGATGATTCGGTAATAAGTGTCTGTCTGTCTCTATAGTCCGATAGCTGCGTTATGTTTGGCCCTAAAATCGGTCATTTACGCGAGTAGACTCCCGTTTTTGGGGCTAAACATGCCTTGCTCTCGAACTCTAAAGAATAGACACCGGACTAAATGGACAGACAGTAATTAGAGATTGTTTTTAAATGTAAAAATTGTTTATTTGTTGATTTGGTTATTTGTTTATTTGAAGAAATCGAATAGCCAGGTAACCAAATCAACGAATCAGCAGATAAACCAAAACTAATGCGCAGAAACTTTACACACCTCGTTCTCTTTTTGTTGGCATTCGTTTGCTGCCTCAGCCAAAGCGCCGCTCAGGATGCTCGTTTGTCACAATTTTACGCCGCGCCGTTGCAAGTCAACCCCGCCATGATCGGCGTGTTCGACGGGCAGTCGCGGGTGGTAGTCAATTACCGCGAATTGTACGCCAGCGTGTTGAAAGACAATCCGTTCCGGACTTTGGCCGCCAGTTTCGACATGCGGTTCCGGGTCATGCGCGGCGATTACGCCGGTTTTGGGATCAGCGTGATGCGCGACGAAGTGGGCGTGGCCAATTTCAACCGGGTGCGCGCTAACCTCGGCGGTTCCTTCCTGAAGCAACTCAATGGCAGCCGCTATTCCCGCAGCAACCAGTACCTCGTGATCGGTGCCCAGCTCGGCATCGGCCAGCGCGGGTTCGACTGGGGCAAACTCTGGTTCACCAACCAGTTCAACATTGACCAAGCGCTCGTGGACTACGGTTCCGATCCCGGCGAAAACTTCGATCAAAGCAAAACGAACGTTTACCTCGATTTCAATGCCGGGTTGCTTTGGTACGCCTTGTTCGACAACGACATGAGTGTTTACGTCGGCGGCTCGATGCACCACCTGAACGAACCCAATATCTCTTTCCTCGGCGACGATACCGAAAAGCTCTACTCGAAATGGGTGGGCAATGCTGGCGGTGAAATTCCTTTTACCAATAACCTGAGCCTGTTGCCGGCAATCGCCGTGATGGGACAAGGCCCGTCGTTCAGCGCAACCTTCGGCGGCAATTTCCGCTTCACCAACCGCGACTGGAAAGAAGTGGCCATCCGCGCCGGCGTCTGGGGCCACATGGCCAATCAATTAGAAACCAGCAAAACCATGGACGCCATGATCTTCACGGCGATCTTAGAAATCGAGCGCTGGAATTTTGGTGTCAGCTACGATGTCACGGTTTCTACGCTGGCTTCCGCCAACAACTCGCGCGGCGCGTTTGAATTGTCGCTGATTTATACAAGCAAGAATAAGGATCGGGTACGAACGGTGTGTCCGAAGTTTTAATTTTTTAGATTTTAGATTTTAGATTTTTGACGTTAGATTTTTGACTTGATTTGTTTTCAGCCGATTAAATTAGGCCATCCAACATCTCATGTCTAAAATCTAACCTCTAATATCCACAAGATCTACGGCAACTTTCTTAGAAAGATTAGCCTTATCTGTAAATTTTTTTAAACACCTGTGGCCGGCCTGATAAGGGGCCGGCCTTTTTTGTTTGTGGTCGCCAACTTCAGTTGGCTGACCCTTTGAAAGGACAGCGCAAGTAGGACGCCTGATCGGATAACAGCGATTTGTGCCATTTCGGATTCTCCCGCTCGCAGAGCGTCTGCGACGTGCGGGGTAGTTATTGATCGAAAAGATGGCTGTTGATCATTGTTAGGCTCAATGTGCGCAAACACCCGGATCCCGACCAACAGCTACCCTTGCTTTTGCAGACCCTCTGCGAGGGTGACAGTCGTGGTGGGAAGAAGATCCCGGATCCCGACTAACAGCTACCCTTGATTTTGCAGACCCTCTGCGAGGGTGACAGTCGTGGTGGGAAGAAGATCCCGCATCCTAACATACAGCTACCCTTGCTTTTGCAGACCCTCTGCGAGGGTGACAGTCGTGGTGGGAAGAAGATCCCGGATCCCAACATACAGCTACCCCTGATTTTGCAGACCCTCTGCGAGGGTGACAGTCGTGGTGGGAAGAAGATCCCGGATCCCAACATACAGCAACCCCTGCTTTTGCAGACCCTCATGCGAGGGTGACAGTCGTGGTGGGAAGAAGGAGCCAAAAAAAAATCTGCCCTTTCTACCCAACCATTAAACCAAACTTCCCTTCTACAGTCGAATGCGGTAACAAAAACCAATCCATAAGCTTTTTACTTCGCTTAAAACCCATTTACGTATGGACAGAAGAGCTACTTTAGCCGCTTTTTTCGGCAAAAAAGAAAACGTCGCTACGCAGCAAGCCACCACGCAGGAATCCCGACACACGGGCGCGCGTACGGCAGCCGTAACGAGCATTTTTCAAGTAACTTCGGGTCTCGAGCCGTATGCCGGCTCATGGGCTTACGAACAGGCGGCTCACCTGCTCCGGCGGGCGATGTTCGGGCCTACTTACGCCCAGATCAAAGCGGCGCGCGACCAGGGGCTGAACGCCACGGTTGCCCAGTTGTTTCAGGACTTACCGCTGCCTTCCCCGCCCGTCAACTACTATTTTACAGATGACCCGAATGTGCCGGTGGGCAGTACCTGGATTGACGCGCCGTATTCCACCACCGTGAACCTGGCGCAGTACCGCGGCCGCAGTTTTCGGGGCTGGACGCTCGGGCAGGTGCTGCAGGAAGGCGTCTCCGTGCGGGAAAAAATGGTGCTGTTCTGGCTGAATCACTTTGGGATCTCCAATGTGAACGACCCGAAATTCATGTACCGCCACTCCAATTTGGTCAGAACCCATGCCTGGGGCAATTTTAAGCAGTTAATCAAAGAAATGACCATCAGTCCGGCTATACTCCGGTTTTTGAATGGCAACCAGAATACCCGGATTGCGCCGAATGAAAACTACGCCCGCGAATTGCTGGAGTTGTTCACCATTGGCAAAGGTCCGCAGGTGGGCCCCGGTGATTATACGCATTACACGGAAGGCGACGTGCTGCAAATGGCGAAAGTGCTGACTGGCTGGCGCGATCGGGGGTTCAATACGAACAACCCCGCCACCCCAGTCGAATCTTTTTTTCAGGCCAACCTGCACGACACCGGCCAGAAACAGTTGTCGCACCGATTCGATGATGCCGTCATCAACAATATGGGCAACCTGGAATACGCCCACCTCGTGGATCTCATTTTCCAAAAAGACGAAGTGGCTCGCTTCATCAGCCGGAAACTCTACCGCTGGTTCATTTATTACGTCATCACGGAAGACGCCGAAGCCAATGTGATTGAGCCGATGGCGCAGTTGCTGATCGCCAACAATTACGAACTCGAACCGACCCTCAAAGCATTGCTGAGCAGCGCGCATTTCTTCGACATGCTGAACGTGGGGCCGATGATCAAAAACCCGCTCGATTTTGTAGCGGGCGCGGTCAAGCAGTTTCAGGTAGCCATGCCGCCGGCTGAAGGGGCGCTGTACAATACCTGGTGGCGCGCCAGTACGCTGTTGGCACCCATGGAAATGGACGTTTACAACCTGCCCAGCGTAGCGGGCTGGAAGGCATATTATCAGGAACCTTTGTACTACCGTTCCTGGATTACCGCCTCTACCCTGCCGCCCCGGATGAACTACACGGATGCCCTCGCAACCGTTGGGATCCTGTTCAACGGTTTCCGGGTCATCATCAACCCGTTGGCGTTCGTGGCAACGCTGGAAACGCCGACCGAGGTGAATGCGATGATAGATGAAATGGCGAAAATCCTGTTCCCACAACCCATTACCGATGGTCAGAAGGTGGCGCTCAAAGAGGTTTTGCTGCCCGGACTGCCCGACTATGAATGGTCGCTGGAGTATGGGGATTACCTCAGCAATCCGAACGACGTTCAGTTGGCCAACGCAATTGCCAGCAAACTCAGGGATTTGATTCAGACCATGATGAGCATGTCTGAATATTACCTGAGTTAATTAATGTCTGTTTTTATAGTCCGATAGCTGCGTTATGCTCGACCCCAAAATCGGTCATTTACGCGAGTAAGCTCCCGTTTTTGGAGCCTTCGCACGCCTTGCTCTCGAACGCTAAAGAACAGACACGGGACGTAATGAACGGACACTAACTAATTCATTTCCAAGACGATTTTTTCCCGCAAGGGAATAAAAAATATAAAGATCATGAAAAGAAGATCATTCATCAGAACAGCCGGCGCAGCAGTGACCCTGCCCATGTTGCTCAACGGCATGCGGGTGTCGGCGTTGCCCCGCTCCTCTATCTTTAATTCGATCAACAACGAGTCGGATCGCGTGCTGGTACTGATCCAGCTCAACGGCGGCAACGACGGTTTGAATATGGTGATTCCACGGGACCAGTACGACAATCTGGCCAATGTGCGTGGGAACATTATGCTCCCCGAAAACACCTTATTGAATCTGTCTGATACCACGGCTCTCCACCCGACCATGACCGGCATTCGGTCGCTGTACGACAACGACCGGCTCACCATTGTGCAGGCTGCCGGTTATCCGGATCAGAACCGATCCCACTTCCGTTCCACCGACATCTGGACGAGTGGTTCGCCTTCCGGCGAAAACTGGACGACCGGCTGGCTTGGCCGTTATTTAGACGGTCTTTACCCGGGTTTCCCAACCGACTATCCCAACGAGACTAACCCCGATCCGTTCGCCATTACGATGGGCAATTTGGTGTCCGAAACCTGCCAGGGTGTGGTGGCCAATTTCAGCCTGACGCTCAACGATCCGTTTTCGCTCGGCGTGCTGGCGGAAGGCGAACCGGGCAGTGTGCCGGATACACCTTACGGCAACGAACTGACGTTCCTGCGCACGACCATCGCACAGACCAATGCGTATTCGGAAGTGGTGACTGCGGCGGCCAACAACGGCACCAATATGGCGAATTATCCGCAGGACAACCGGCTGGCGCAACAGTTGAAGAACGTGGCGCTGCTCATCGCCGGCGGTTTGCAAACCAAAGTTTACGTCGTCACGCTCGGCGGTTTTGATACCCATGCCAACCAGGTGCAGCAAGGCGACGTCACCACTGGCGAACACGCCGAATTACTGGCGGTTTTGTCAGAAGCCATGGCGGCTTTCCAGCAGGATCTGGGCTTGCTGGGCATCGAAGAGCGCGTGATCAGCATGACATTCTCTGAATTCGGACGCCGCATTCGTTCCAACGACAGCCTCGGCACCGACCACGGCACCGCAGCGCCGCTGATGGTTTTTGGTTCTTGCGTGAACTCGCAGATCCTCGGAGAAAGCCCCGAAATCACAACCTCGGTGGATGCCGACGAAGGCGTGGCCATGCAGCACGATTTCCGGGACATCTACGGTTCGATCCTCATGGATTGGTTTGAAGTGAGCGATTCGGATGTGCGGTCTTTGCTCTACCCCGATTTCCAGCACCTGCCCATTTTGCAGGTTTGCGCGGCAACGTCTACGCAACCGGAGGCCAATCTTAACCACGATGCCATTGAAGTCAACGCGTACCCGAATCCTTTCCGGGACTGGACGACCATCCGTTTCCAAAGTGGCAACGAATGGTGCAAATTGAGCGTTTTTGACGCCGCTGGCAACGAAATTCGTGTGCTGAGCAACCAACGCATCAGCGCAGGCGAACACCAAATCCGCTTCGAAGCACACGACCTGCCCGCAGGCAGTTATTATTTCCGCCTGCAATTGGATGGAAGGCAGAAGACGAGGAAGATGATTAAAATTTGAGGATTTTAGGATTTACGTTTGTTACGTGCGGGACACCTTTGGAGGTGTCCCGCACGTAACAAACGTAAATCCTAAAACATCCCCGCCAATACGCACGGCAACTTGATCCGCTCTACATCCCCTTCAGGATGAACCAACTCGACCCACAGCACGTAAATGCCGACGCGGGCGCGGCTGCCATCGTTGGTGGCGCCGTCCCATTTCAGAACGCCTTCGGAGGCGAGCAGCAGGTTCGTAACCAAATTCCGCACCTCTCGGCCCGCAGCGTCAAAGACCCGGGCATTCATTGCGTAACCGACTTTATCCACGGCGTAGGTAAAGGTCAGGACGTCCTCATTGCCGTCGCCGTCGGGAGAAAAGGTATTGTTCGCTAAGGTGATGAAATCCGAACCGGGTGTTGGCGGTTGCAACAAAAATTGTGAATTGCGCGCCGTTGGAGTGCCATAGCCGACGGTCGCGGCGGCAGAATGCCAGTTTCCGCGATCCTGGGTCGGCAAATCGGGGCTAATTCGTTCTAAGGACACTCCATTTTTGTCACTCAGGAGGGCGTTGTGCAGGTCGTCGTCGTAATCGAAGGCATCAATCACAACATTCTGTACGACAATGCTGACGTTTCCCTGGCTGTCTTCCAGCGTTGGCAGGTTATTTTCCAGCAGTGCGCCGGGGTTTTCAACCGTGTATTGTGCAGCGACAATGGACTTAGCGGGTGACAACACCACATATTCGCCGGGGAACAACAAAAAATCGGTAATAATCGGTTTTTCGCCGTCCGTTGCATCCTGCGTATTGGCAATAATCCAGCCGGAAATATCAAAAATTTTATCTGATCGGTTGTACAATTCCACAAAATCAGCGCCGCCGGTGGCTGGATTAAAAAGAATTTCATTGACGACAACGTCGCCGGGAGCAACGGCTTGCGCCAATCCTACTTTAACCGGCAAGGCGACAATGGACGCATTCCCAAGGCAATCTTCCTGGCCGCTTCGGGCGGTAACCGTGTATACGGTGCCAGGTTGTAAGCTTCCGGACAGGGTCAACAAAACCTCGGTTCGCCCCGGAGTTTGCAAAGCAGCGCTGGTGACCGTCAACCCGTTATCGAGGCTATAATTCCCCATATTTTCAGCCGTTTGAAAACTGAGCGGTTCGTTAAAAACAAGGGTGATTTCAGAAGCGCTTTCCGCAAATGCGCGAATCGGGATCGGCGGCGTTTGCTCTAAAGCGCTGCCAAAAAGCGAATTCTGCTGCCCTGGCGTGCCCCCTACGCTGTTCTCTGATGCGCGCCAATTGCCGGGGCAGTTGTAAATTTCGACTTCATCTAAGTTGATCATCTCCAGTGACCAGCCACCGTTTGCTTTATTTATATCGGCATACCAGTTGGATGAATAATTCACTTCAAAAATGAGGGTGCCGGATTGGTCTGAAAGCGCCAGCCTGGCGCCGCCATTGGTCAGTGAAGGGAAACTGGATACG
This sequence comes from Chitinophagales bacterium, assembly GCA_038323375.1. Lineage (GTDB taxonomy): Bacteria > Bacteroidota > Bacteroidia > Chitinophagales > Saprospiraceae > JABWAJ01. Next base: position 4,711 of record JBBQGV010000111.1, on the reverse strand, counting down.
CTGACGACCGTGCCAAAAGGGGTAAATTCCGGAACAAAATCTTCATCGCAGACCACCACATACGCGCCGGGGAGCAGTAAAAAATCAGGCAATAACTGAGCCGAAGTTCCAACGCTGAAAGAAAGTTGGTTCAATCGGATAATCTTGTTGCTGCGGTTGTACAATTCGATGTATTCCGCGTTTGGCAGCCCCACCTGCGGGGTTTGATCCGCCATAATTTCTGAAATGATGACATCGCCGGGAGCAGGCGGCTGTATATTAAAAAAGGCAAAAGAAAAGGTTTGTTCGCCGCCAATATTGCCGTTCTGATCCTCAATCAGATTGACCGTCAGGGTATAGTTTTGCAAATTGGTCATCGGTGTCGGCAGTACCAGTTCCACCGAAGCCGGATCGCCTGCAACCGGAGTAGCAGACAGGGACGTCCCGATGCCTAAAACCTGAAAGTTGGCCGGATCCAATGCAGACGCTGCGTCTAAAGGCTCGTTGAACGTCGCAATAATCCGGTTGGATGCAGGCGTTTGCACTGCGGTAAGTTGTGGCGGCTCGTCGTCTGAATAAAGAGGATTGATGTTAATATCGTCGAAAAAAAAGTTCTGGGCGCGCGTGGTCGTATAATAACACACCGCCCCAAAGTATTGTCCGAAATCGTAAGTAGCATCAACCGCAGTGGCTTGCAATTGAAAGTTGTTTGTGCCGCTGTAATCAGCCAACAAGGTCCATTGGCCAGAAGTTGAACGGGTGACGCGTACCCGGGCGACCACCGGATCGCCCCCCACGCCACCTGCTGTACCACTCAATACCTCCACAGAGGTACTGCCATCCTGGCGAAACAACTGGAGGGCGTCTACGTTGCCGGTAACCCCGCCAATGCGCAGGTAGTAGCCGTTCAACGCTGCGCTAAAATCCGGGCTGGAAGAGGTGAGGTAGACGCGCCCATAATTGCCGGAAGACGCTGCAAATTCCATACGGACGTAAAACTCCCAGGTGGTGCTGTCTTCGAGCGAGGTCGGCGCGGAAAGATAAAGCGCCGAGACATTGTTGCTGGCCGGACTTAAGTCGTTGAGTTGCAGTTCGCCGTTGGACACTACAAACTTACCCGTGTTGCCAAACCACTCGGGATTATTGGTAAAATCGCCGTCCGAAAAATCATCGGACAGTTGGGCATTCAGGTTGACGCTCGTAAAGAGCAGCGCGAGGAAAAAAATTATTGGTTTCATACGGATAAAAATAGCAATAAAGTATAGTAGCCCTATCTTTGCAGGCCTGATTAATTTTTTATTCTTCACAAAAAGAAAAAACGGCAATCTTATGAAAGTTGCAGTTGTTGGCGTTACAGGGCTTGTAGGGACGGTAATGTGTAAAGTGCTGGAAGAGCGCAATTTTCCTGTGAGCGAATTTCTGGCAGTTGCCTCGCCCAATTCGGTCGGCAAAACCGTATTGTTCTGCGGCGTGCCTCAAACCATTATCGGTATGGAAGAAGCCATTGCAGCCCGTCCGGATATTGCTATTTTTTCGGCTGGCGGTGGCACTTCTTTGGAGTGGGCGCCGAAGTTTGCAGCAGTGGGTACAACCGTCATTGACAATTCCTCGGCGTGGCGGATGGATCCGACCAAAAAATTGGTAGTGCCGGAGATCAACGCCCACGAACTGACGGCAGCAGATAAAATCATTGCCAATCCCAACTGTTCCACGATTCAGTTGGTGGTGGCGCTGGCACCTTTGCACCGCAGGTATGGCATCAAACGCATTGTCGTTTCCACCTATCAGTCTGTGACCGGCACGGGCATGAAAGCCGTGAAGCAATACCAATTGGAGAGCAAAGGTTTTGAGCCTAAGCCGGAAGAAATGGCGTATCACTATCAGATTTTTGAAAATTGTATTCCCCAGTGCGATACGTTTTTAGAAAATGGATACACCAAAGAAGAGATGAAACTCGTCAATGAGACGAAAAAAATATTAGGCGACCAAAGCCTCCGCATCACCTCCACGACTGTGCGGGTGCCGGTGCTGGGTGGACATTCCGAAGCGGTCAACCTTGAATTTGATCAGCCTTACGAATTGGCTGATGTCCGGAAATTACTGAGCGAAGCGCCTGGTATAATCCTGGCCGACGATCCGGATACGTTCAGTTATCCCATGCCTTTGTTGGCCAAAAACCGGGATGAGGTGTTCATTGGGCGCCTGCGCCGCGATGAATCACTCGATAACGGCCTGAATCTCTGGGTTGTTGCAGACAACTTGCGCAAAGGTGCAGCTACGAATGCCGTTCAGATTGCAGAGTATTTGCTGGAACATGGCGTAGTGGTTTCAAGCTCACAGGAAGCTTTTAGTCTATAATACACGTAGGGCTGGCAATAAACAGGATCGGCTTATGCGTTTTTAAAGTTCGCTTTGTACCTCATCTCAAATAAAAGATTATCAGTACCTTGCGATAAATGCTTGCAAAAGTTGCACTTTTGCGAAGTGATTTTCTACTTTTGGTTAATCTTTGCGGCCATATTCTGTTGCAGGAAGTTTCATAAAACAGCATGACCGTTCTGCTTCGGCGATCAAAACATGCTCACAAACTCCCCGCTCCAGTCTGGTTTTCCCGCATATACAGAGAATTTGGATTGTAAAACGAATCATCAGAGGGATCTTACTTATGAAGAACAAGCTTGTAGTTTGGGGGGCCACAGCCCAGGATGAACGTGTTTTGATTGCATTAGAGTTACTTCCGGAAAGCAACAGAGTGAAACTCTACACTTTCCCGGAAAGCGTTGCCACAGACGAATTTGTGCAGAAGATGATGGATGAATGGCGCAATGACAAGCCACTGGAATTCCCGGAAGGCTACACGGAATCGGAGCGCGAATTAATGGTTACAGAAAACTTGTTGCCCGAAGACCTGAAAGTTGAACGCAGCGACATCATCCAGCGCGCACAAACGGAATGGCATTTTGTCGTCTTATCTTCCAAACTGAATGAAGCTTACCATTCAGAACTGGATGACCTCAAAACCCGGGTGGATAAAATAGAGGCTTTTGACGGTGATCTTTGGGGATCGCTCAAAAACTTTTGGGACAAAGTTCAGGCTCAGGTTAGCGACAAAAACTTGCTGCGCGAACACGCCGATAAACTCCGCGATGCGACCAACGCTCTTTTTGGACGCTTAAAGGAATTGCGTTCAAAATTGGACGAAGATTTCCAGCGCCGCTCCAAGGAGAATGTAGACAAATTCAATGCCATGCTGGAAAGTGTGGAGACGAAAATTATCGAAGGTCTGCGCCTGCAGGGCTTGTTTGACGAACTTAAGGAGTTACAACGCAAATTTCGCGATACTGAATTCACGCGCGACCACCGCTCCAAAGTGTGGGAACGCTTAGATGGCGCATTCAAACAGCTCAAGGATAAGCGTTCCGGGGGCAGCGGCGGCTCAACTTACGGCGGCGGCGGTGGTGGCCAACAGGGCGGCGGCGATGAAAATTCGCCAGCGGAACGCCTCAAGCGCCGTTACGAAGGTTTGCTGGGTGCCGTCGAAAAAATGGACCGCTCCATCCAAAGAGACCGCGACGAACTGAATTTCCAAAGCCGGAAAGTAGAACACTCCGATGGGCAATTGGAAATGCAGATCCGCCAGGCTAAAATTAAAATGATCGAGGAGCGCATTCGTTCAAAAGAAGAAAAACTGAACGAAATGGCGGCTACCAAAACAGATTTGGAAAGCCGCATCGAGTCTCAGAAAGAACGTGATTCTCGCCGAGAAGAGCGCCATAAATTAGATGATGCTAAAAAAGCGGCTCAGGAAAAAATAGCGCACGACATTGAAGAAGCGGCAGCAGCCCGTCAGAAAGACCAGCCGAAACTCGAAAAGGCAGCCGAGGCGTTGAAATCTAAAAAGGAAGAAAGCTTGCTGGGCGCAATCAGCACAACGCTGGGCGAAGCGCTGGAAGATATGGTGGATACGGCAAGAGCAGTGGCAGAAGTACTCGAAGATCGGCTTGAAGATGCAGTGGAAGATGCGAAAGACAAAATCGCTGATTTCTCCGAAGCCTTACAGGAAGCAGTTGCGGAAGCCATGGCGCCTGCTGAAGAAGCGGAACCTGCACAACCAGAAGATGGCGCTGATGTGAATGCGGTAACAGTGGAAACAACAGAAGAAGCAACTGACCCGGTTGCTGAAACGGTTGAGGAAATTACTACTACAGAAGCAGCAGACCCGGATGTTGAAACAGTCGAAGAAGTCGCTACAGAGGCGGTTCAGCCGGTTGAAGCAGTTGCTACAACGCAACAACCCGTTGAAGTGGATGACGATGGACCGGATACAGAGGCGATTGCGAGTGCCGGGCCAGATGCGGTTGGCGAAGAAGAAAAAACGGAAGTTTGATTTTAAGATAAATGTTTGATAAAAACGCGCCACTTTCTGGAATCGGAAGGTGGCGCGTTTTTGTTTGCCCGTTTTTTACCTTTGCCTGAAGCCTGACATTTGCCGAAAATAGTTTCCTTCCTTCAGCATAAAAAGTTATAACTTAAGGCCGCAATAATCCATTACTTCATTCCAAAACCTTACCACGATGAAAAATGCTTACCTTTTTACACATTCAGAAATTGTTAGTTGACTTAGCAAAACGGGGGGATACACCTTGTTGTAACAATCGCTTTTTTGATTCCTTTTTGCGGTTTTAGCCAGCCACAGGCACCGCCGACGTTTCAGGGAACCATCGTTCCTATT
>JBBQGV010000110.1:0-19049 GCA_038323375.1 Chitinophagales bacterium | reverse complement strand
TGGTGGGGGAAATGAGCTATTTTTCTTCTAATTACAGCGTTTTTTGAGGAGCATAGCCCTGCTATGTGGCGAAAAAAAGGCGAAGAGTAGGAGAAAAAGAGCCATTCCCACCCCGCGATGATTCCCGTCGCAACAAGTCTAATAGAGCGAACTACTTCTACGACCAATGTTGATAAGTTCAGTGAAGCCATTTGTGCTTTTTCAAATGATTATCCTAACCATAGATTGCCTGGATATCTTTTAATTGGCGTAAAAGATAATGGCAGTTTGAATGGTTTGAAAGTAACCGACGACTTATTGAAAAATTTAGCCGCTATTCGTCACAATGGCCAAATTTTACCTCAACCTGCTGTGAGTGTGCAAAAAAAGTCACTTCCCGGAGGTGATGTGGCTTTGGTTGAGGTCAGTCCTTCGTTTCATCCACCTGTGAGATATAAGGGACGAGTTTGGATTCGGACGGGTTCTACCAAAGCAGTAGCAAATGAGACAGAGGAAAGGCAGTTAACAGAAAAGCGCACTGCAACAGCTAAAACATATGATGCTTTGCCTTGCTTAGGAGCTAAATTGGAGGATTTGAGTATTGATACTTTCAAATCTACTTACCTGCCTAATGCCATTGACAGCGAAACATTACGTTCTAATAACAGGGATGTTAAGTATCAGCTGGCTTCTTTGAAAATGTACGATCTGTTACACGATATGCCTACTAATACAGGGGTTTTGACACTTGCTTTAAACCCGCTTTTCTATTTGCCAGGCGCCTACATTCAATACGTGAAATTTGCCGGTGAAGAAATGACGGGTGATGTAGCTCCTGTCGAAAAAGTATTTTCTGGGCCTATAGTTGAAATGCTTCGGAATTTTCAGGATTACATCCAATATAATATTATTGAAACGCATACAATCCGGACTGAAGGATTCATGGATAAGCAAGTACAATCCTATCCATTCGTAGCATTGAGCGCGCTTTTCATTAATGCGGTCTTACACAGGGACTATGAATCGAATGCTCCTATTTATGTTTATCAATTTTCCAACAGGATAGAAATCCATAATCCCGGAGGGCTATATGGCGATGCAAGACCCAGCAATTTTCCAAATGTTAGCGATTACAGAAATCCGATGCTGGCGGAAGTACTCAAAAACTTGGGCTTCGTAAACAGATTCAATTTTGGGATAATAATAGCTCAGGATGCGTTGAAAAAAAATGGGAATCCATCTGCACAATTTGACTTATCATTAGTAACAAAGTTTCTTGTCAAAATTTATCAGGCACAGATATGAAAAGCATCGCTTTTTTTAACAACAAAGGCGGCGTCGGTAAAACGACTCTAATTTACCACGTAGCCTACATGATGGCAGAACTTGGCTATGAAGTGGTTGTTGCTGACCTTGACCCGCAAGCTAATTTGTCTTCTATGTTTTTATCAGAGGCAGGCTTGTATGAAAAAATTGAAGATAATCAGAGTATTACCAAAGCCTTAAAACCTTTAGTCAAAGGTACGGGTGATATTAATGAAGTTCATATTGAGCCTGTTTCTGAAAGGCTGGGTCTCATTATTGGGAATCTTGAATTGTCTGCTTTTGAAGACGAACTAAGTAAAAGTTGAGGGGAATGCCTGGACAGGAAAGAACCGGCTTTCCGAAAAACCTCTTCATTTTATCGAATTATGAAAAATGCGGGTGAAAAAGTAAATGCAGATTTCATTTTAATAGACATTGGCCCTAATCTTGGCGCCATCAATAGGGTGGCTCTTATATCGGCAGATTATGTTGTTGTGCCCGTAATTCTCTGTGCAAGGCATGTCAAACGTTGGCAAAACACTAAAGGAATGGCGTCAGGAATGGCGTGACCGGTCTGATCGGAACCCGGAACCTTCAATCTTTTTGCCTCCAGGCATTATGAAGCCCATCGGCTACATTGTTTCTCAGCATGGCATAAAGGAAAGTCGGCCGGTCAAAGCTTATTTCCAATGGGCGGAAAGAATTCCTGCAATTTACCAAACAGCTATTTTAGGCGAAGAGTCCTCCGGCACGGATATCGAAAAGGATGTCAATTGTCTGGCTCTTCTTAAACATTACCGCAGTCTGATGCCTATGGGGATGGAAGTAAATAAGCCTATTTTCTTTTTAAAACCTGCGGATGGTGCTATTGGCGCACATTTAGAAGCGGTCAGAAGGGCATACGAAGACTTTAAAAATGTGGCAGAAAAAATTATTGAAAAAGCTAATTAGTCCGTCAATTTAGTCGGTGTCTGTTCTTTAGCGTTCGGCAGCAAGGCGTGCGAAGACCCCAAAAACGGGTAAGTGAGGGTTTGACTTCGAGTCTAATGTCGTCAACTTAGCAAACGATTACCACGAAGTAGTTGAAGGTGAATAGGGGGTCGAGTACAACGCAGCTACCGGACTATAAAGACAGACACCGAGAGTAAAGCCAGCGGTTTTGTCGTTCCGTCTGAAAGTCGTTTTGACATCAAGGGCAAATTTTATATCTTCATTTTCTTTGTGAACAAAGGTTAGATCAGGGTACTCCTAAGCGAAGTCAGCATTTTTTTTAACTTGGCGACGTAACCTGATTTTTCAACATCAACCAACAGATCGCACACCATGTCACGCTCAAATTCCCCTCCTGAGTATTTGATGTCTTGTCTTTTTTCGATAGAACAGACTGTCGTTGTCACCTACAAGGCATATCCCCAACTTCATGACAAAGAAGTAGAAGAAATCTACAAGCTGTTCAAAGATTTTTTCCAAAAATTATCCAAAGGCAAGGAGCTATATGATCCCAGTTCTTCCAGAACTGTGAAGCAGGCACTCATCGAAGCCCTCCTGCAAGCCTTAGACGCCCGGGAAGAATTCGGCATAGATGACGAGTACATTTTGAACGAGGAAATACAGCCCGGCGGCGCTCCCATTCCCAACCTGGAAGCCTTCTACGCCCTGTGTTTTAAACGCTTGGAAGAGTCTACCCGCTTCTGGCGCAAAGAGGGGGGCAGGCCGGGTTATTTAAAGTTTATTTCCGGGTATTTGCCAGGTTGAAGGCCCTGGCTATGGTTCTAATGACAATTATCGGCTATTTTTGAGCGTTGTCAATAGGATATTAATACTTGATTACTCGACAGTCCTATATGGTAAATAGTTACTCCCAAAAATGAATTGACATGCGCCACCTTACTCGTTCACTCATTGCCCTGCTCCTCCTGACCGGCAACCCCCTTGTCGCTGCTACGTACTACGTCTCCAACGCCGGCAACAATGCCAACTCCGGACTTTCCCTTGCCCAAGCCTTCCTCACCATCCAGAAAGGAGCTGATGCGGCCTTGGCGGGTGACACCGTGTTGGTGGCAAACGGCACTTACGCCGGTTTCGATTTCCGCAATAAAAACGGGACTGCCGCCAACCGGGTCGTTTTCCTGACATTGGGCGTCAATGTGCTCATCAACCAAAGCGGCCCCATCCGCAGCGACGGCATCAACATCGAAAATGCGGACTACGTGACGGTGGACGGCTTCATCGTAAACGGCATGGCAGGCAATGGAAACGGCGTCCGGGTGGTCACTTCCGATTTTTGTGTGGTCAGAAATTGCAGTTGCGACGGCAATGCAGAGCGGGGAATTTTCACGGGCTTCACCGATGATATTTTGATTGAAAACAACGTTTGCACCAATTCCGTGGATGAACACGGCATCTACGTCTCAAACAGTTCCGACCGACCCATCGTGCGTTTCAACACTTGCTATGGGAACAACAACATCGGCATCCATTTCAATGGCGACCTCTCCTCGGGGGGCGATGGCATCATCTCCGACGCGCTGGTTTATGGAAACATCCTGCACGACAACGGGCAAGCCGCCGGCATCAACATGGACGGCGTGCTTAATCCTGTCATCTTCAATAATTTAATTTTCAACAACCATAATGGGCAAGGCATTGCGCTGTTCCAACAGGACGGGGCAATTTCGACACAGGGCGCGAAGATTTTCAACAATACCATCATCGTGCCGTCTGATGGCCGCTGGGGTATTTTGGTGCGGGACGCCTCCAACTTAGGAACACAGATTTACAACAACGTCATCCTGAATTTCCATGCCTGGCGGGGTTCCATCGCGGTGGATAACCCCTCGCAGTTTGCCAGCGATTACAATATCCTGCACAACAAAATGAGCGCTTCCGGCGACGGCTCTGCCATTCCGCTGGCGCAGTGGCAGGCATTGGGCTTCGACACCCATTCGCAACTTGCTGACCCGCTCCCGGATATTTTTGAAGACCCGGCCAACGGCGACTACCACCTCATCACCAATTCGCAGGCCATAGACGCAGGCACTCCCCTGGTAAGCCCTTTCGTGCCGGTTGACCTGGACGGTATGCTTCGCCCACTCGGCACCGCTTTCGATATCGGCTGCTACGAATTTGTGCCGATTTCGGGCAACGTGGAGCTGACTGGTGCTTCGATTGGGCTTTACCCCAATCCCACGTCGGATTACGTGACCATCACTGGGGAATTAATAAACTTCAAGCTCCAGGTGATAGACCTCAACGGGCGGGTAGTGCTGAACCTGACGGGAGCCAGTGCGCCATTGACCATCAGTCTGAAAGCCCTCAGTCCGGGTCTGTATTTTTTATTGATGGAAAATGAGCGCAATCAATTGCTCTGTTTGAAAAAAATGGTCAAGGAGTAACTTCAGTTTTTTCAAAACAATTTTCGGCTATTTTCCTTTAGAGATACGAACACACTGGCTCCAAAGCAGTATCTTTTTGGAATAGCAATACATCAATTTATGTGGAAATTCACACTTACAGCAATTTTAGCCCTCTCTGCGTTTTCGCTGTTTGGCCAGCGCAGCGGCACCATTTACGGCACGGTTAAGGACAAAAACACCCAGGAAGCCTTAATTGGCGCCAATGTCATCCTCAATGGCACAGAACTTGGTGCCTCCACCGATGCAGAAGGCAATTACCGGATCGAAAACATCCCGCCGGGCAGTTACAACCTGACCTGTACCTATATCGGTTATGAAGAAAGTAACAAACCGAATATCGTAGTTACTTCCGGCAACGACAACAACATTACTTTTGAATTGACAGAAGGCGGTGCTACGGAACTCGGCGAAGTGGTGGTGAGCGTGAACAAATCGGTGCAGGTGCGCACGGCGGAAAGCCCCAACTCCCTGCAACGCCTTTCTGCGGAAGAGATCAAAAGCAATCCCGGCGGCAATTTCGACATTTCGCGGGTCATCCAGGCACTGCCCGGTGTGGGCGGAACGGCCGGCTCCGTGGGCGGCTTCCGCAACGACATCATTATCCGCGGCGGGGCACCCAATGAAAATGTGTATTATTTAGATGGTGTCGAAGTGCCGGTCATCAACCACTTTGCCACCCAGGGAAGTGCGGGCGGCCCTGCGGGCATTCTGAACGTTTCGCTTATTGAGGACGTGCAGATCAATACCAGCAGCTTCAGCGCCCACTACGACAACGCCCTGTCGTCCGTTTTTCAGTTCAAACAAAAAGAAGGCAACCCGGAGCGCCTGAGCGGCAATGTGCGCCTGAGCGGCACCGAATTTGCCACGACGCTGGAAGGCCCGCTTGGCTCGCGCAATACCACCTTTTTAGCTTCGGCGCGGCGTTCTTACCTCCAGTTTTTATTTCAGGTCATTGATTTGCCCATCCGCCCCAATTACTGGGATTTTCAGTATAAAGTGACCCATAAAATCAACGCAAAAACGACGCTGACGGCCATCGGTATCGGCGCCATAGACGAATTTGGCTTTGCGGTGCCCCGCGAAACCACGCCCGACAAAGAATACATCCTGCGCTCGCAACCGAGCATTGAACAATGGAACTATACCGTAGGGTTTGCGCTCAAGCGCCTGGTCAACAATGGCTTTGTGAATGTGACGCTGAGCCGGAACATGTTCGACAACGCCTTAGACAAATTTGAAGACGGCCGCACCGGCGACGAATCGGCGCGCGCTTTGCGTGTTCGTTCGCAGGAAGCAGAAAACAAACTGCGCGTAGAGGTGAACAAATACGTCAACAACTGGAAGTTTTCCTACGGCGGCATGGCGCAGTACGTCCGGTTCAGCAACGATCTGTTCAATCGCCTGCGCAGAGAAATCCGGGATACGGTCGGCAACGTCCTCCAGCCCGCTGTGATCATCCAGGCCAACAGCAAAATTGATTTTTTTCGATTTGGCTTTTTCGCACAGGTATCCAAGCGTTTTCTGAACGATCGGCTCTCGCTTTCCGCTGGTTTGCGCACTGATATCAATACGTTTACTGACACGGGCGACAACCCGCTAAAAACGTTGTCTCCGCGGTTTTCCGCTGCTTATGCGCTGGCGAAAAAATGGAATATTAATGCTGCTGTTGGGCGCTATGCCAAAATTCCGATTTACACTGTACTCGGTTTTCGCGATGAAAACGGCGCGTTTGTCAACAAAAACAATGAATACATTATTTCGGATCACTATGTAGCGGGCTTAGAATACTTGCCGACAGAACGTTCGCGCGTTACCTTGGAAGGCTTTTATAAAGTGTATTCCAATTACCCGGTTTCGGTGCGCGACGGCATTTCGTTGGCCAACCAGGGTGGTGATTTTGGCGCGATCGGCAATGAAGCGGTACTCAGTACCGGCCAGGGTCGTTCTTATGGTCTGGAGTTTTTCTTTCAACAAACCTTGAGTAAGGGGTTGTTCGCTGTATTTTCCTACACGCTTTTTCAATCGGAATTTAGCGGAACAGACGGCAAATTTCAACCCTCGGCCTGGGATACCCGCCATTTGTTGTCGGCACAATTGGGGATAAAAATCAAAGGCAACTGGGAAATTGGTCTGAAATACCGCTTCCAGGGTGGCGCGCCGTTTACGCCATTCGATCTTGCTGCTTCTCAACGCAACTACGCAGCACTTGGGGTGGGCTTGCTCGATTTTACACAACTGAACACCGGGCGGTTGGACATTTTCCAGCAGTTTGATTTTCGGGTAGATAAAAAATTCAACTTTAAACGGTGGACGCTTGATTTATATATAGACATAACGAATGCTTTTCGGTTTCCAAGCCCAGCTTATCCGCAGTACACCTTCCAGCGCACCACTGATAATTCCGGCTTTGCGACAACAGACGGGCAAGCTTTACTGCCTGATGGCTCCAATGCCATTCCGCTGATTCTGGACAACAATGACCCTTCTTTCGTACCGACTTTGGGGTTTATTGTGGAATTTTAGACGGCACCTGCCTTATGAGACAGACGTTAAGGAACAGACACCGACTAAATATCCGATAGCTGCGTTATAATCATTTACGCGAGTAAACTCCCGTTTTTGGGGTCTTCGCACGCCTTGCTTTCGAACGCTAAAGTTCAGACACCGGACTAAATGGACAAACACTAAATATGAAATGACCATGTCAACCATCCTCATTGCCGGAGGCACCGGCCTGCTCGGCAAACGCCTGAGTACCTTGCTGAAGGAGCAGGGACACGAAGTGCTGCACCTGAGTCGCCGCGCCGACCCGAAGGCTGCATTTCCAACCCTGATCTGGGATCCGGCCAAAGGGGTGATAGACGAAAGCGCCATCGCACGCGCCGACGTTGTCATCAATTTAGCCGGAGCTGGCATTGCCGACGCGCGCTGGACAACAGCGCGTAAGCAACTGATCATAGATAGCCGGGTGCAAAGCGCGTATACGCTGCTCAAGACATTGAAAAATGTCGGAAAAGCGGAGGTTTATCTTTCGGCGGCAGCCGTTGGCTATTATGGCGATTCCGGCGATCAGATCATGGACGAAACAGCGCCTCCGGGCAAAGGTTTTTTGCCGGAAAGTTGCGTAGCCTGGGAAAAAGCCATCCAGGGCGTTTCAACATCCGGTATTCGAACCGTGGGGTTCCGAATCGGCATCGTGTTGTCTTCCCAGGGCGGGGCGCTCGAAAAAATGCTGCTCCCTTTGCGGGTTGGTGTGAATACGTACTTCGGCGACGGAAGCCAGTGGTATTCCTGGATCCATATTGACGACGTGTGCCGCCTGTTTATTCACGCCATCGAAAACAAAGAAATGAACGGCATTTACAACGCCGTAGCGCCCAACCCGGTTACGAACCATCAGTTTGCAACCACTCTGGGCAAAGCATGGAGCGGCCCGTCCCTATTGTTGCCCGCACCTACGTTTGCCCTGCGTTTGGCGATGGGCGAAATGGCCGATGTGGTGCTGACTGGCCAGCGGGTATCGGCAAAAAAGACATTGGCTACGGGATTTGCATTTCAGTTTCCTGACTTGGAAGCTGCGCTTGCGGATGTTTTGAAACGCAAAGTTTAGAACCCCTACGGTTTAAACACCTCAATTTCATGGGTTTGCACCACGAGATCCGTAAATTTCCCCTTGAAACGCGTGGCCTTTACAATGTGGTTGTCAATCCAGTGGTAATTGCCGCCGCGCGGTTTGTTCAGCAGCAATCCGTGGTAGCGGAAGCCGTGCTTCTGGAGCCATTCCTCCGTGATTTCGCGGTGCGCGTCGGTGCGGGAGGTAAAGAAGGTAATGAGATGCCCGTCGTCAAACCATTTGTTGATGATTTTGAGCGCATCGGGGTAGGGAAGGCAAGTCAGCATCCGCTCCGGTTCCTCGTTGGGAATGTCGTCGCAAATGGTGCCGTCAATATCTATGAGGAAGTTCTTTTTTCCTGGCGATAACACGGGGCTTATCTTCTCTCCTTTTTCATTATAAGCCTCTTCCAATTTAAACTGATCGTCGTTCATGTCTGTCCTTTTTGAAAAACGCTGCAAAAATAAGCGAAAAGCGATAATCCGGCTAATGAAAAATAAAATAGTGCGATTCAATGTTCTTTAACGTACAATGAGGAATTTGGTTTTTATCGTAAAACACCTCGGTTTTTGGGCCATTCTGCTCGGGACAACCCTGATGGTGCCTGCGCAAACGGACAGCGTGTGGTTACAAAAATGGGCCATTCCTGCGCCTGATGTCCAATTTTTTTTCACCGACCACCTGCTGCAAAGCTACCTCCTCACCCCATCGCAGGAACTCATCAAATACGGCCCGGATGGCGTCGAGCAGTTTCGCTACAACAACCGCCGGCTGGGGATGCTGGCCCGGGTAGATGCTTCCAATCCGTTCAACCTGTTACTTTACTACCCCGATTACCAAACTGCCCTTACACTCGACCGCACCCTAAACAAAACCGGGGAGTGGAGCCTGCTGTCTTTCGGCTTTTTGAGCGTGCCCGTGGTGGCGACTTCCGCCGACAACCAACTTTGGCTCTACGATGCCGCCGACCAACGGCTTAAAAAAATTGGCGCCGACGGCGTCGTGCTGGTACAAAGCGATAACCTGATGCAAGTGCTGGGTTACTCCCTGCAACCCTCGTGTTTGCTGGATCGGGGCAACCTGATCTACCTTTCCGATCCCGCGCGCGGCATCATTGTATTCGACGCCATCGGCCAATACCATGTCACCATTGCCTTGCCGGAAATCGCTGAATTCCAAATGCTCCACGAAGACGGGGTGATTTATTATCAAAAAGAAGGTGCCCTGTGGCAACACGACCCCCGCATTTCGCAATCCGGCGTCCTTCCGCTTCCCCGATCGTTCGGGTCGGAGGCAAGGTTTCAGGTGCAGCGGGGGCATTTGTTTGTTCTCAGCGACGGGGTTTTGCAGTTATTTTCCTTAAGATAGTGCCGGAATTTGCCGGAAAGTCAACTTTCCATCTTAAAAATATCTTAAACCTTCCTATTGGATAGTCAGGGCTGATCCGTAAGCGCTACTTTTGTGTTTTAAGCATTACAAGAGTTCAGTTTTTTCTCATCTCAGTGAAAATCATAAGACCATGAAAATGTGGTTGTTCTTCGGCTTGATGATTTTGCAATCCGCCGTTTATGCCCAGATCAAAAACCCTGTTAAATGGGATATGTCCTACAACCAGGTCAGTGCGCAGGAATTCGACCTCGTGTTCACCGCAACCATCAACAGCGGCTGGTATGTTTACTCCCAGTTTCTGGATGATGGCGGCCCCATTCCCACTTCTTTTAACTTCGAAACGGGCGACCACTTTCAACTGATTGGCAAAGCCAAAGAAGAAAGCGCCAATAAAAAGGCAGGCCACGATGCTATTTTTGACATGCAGGTGGTGAAATACGCCAAAAAAGTCACCTTTACGCAACGGGTGAAAGCAAGCGATCTAAAAAAACCGATCGTTGGCTACCTGACTTTCATGACCTGCGACGATGAGCAATGCTTGCCCCCAACGGATATAGATTACCGCTTCGAGCTGAAATCCACCATGAACGCCACTCAAAAGGCAGCGCCCGATAAACAAACCGAACCGACCAAAAAAACGGGCGATGCGCAGCCCAAAACAGAAATAAAATCGCCTTTCGGCGAAGTGAAAACGGAAATGGCCGAAAAGGCTTTTGAACCTTCAGGCGTTGAACAACCCGTGAAATGGCGCTTTGAATCCAAAAAAATCAGCGACACGGAATACGACCTGCGCCTGATTGCCGATATAGAAAAAGGCTGGACGGTTTATGCCCAGGATGTGGCGCCTAACGGCCCGGTGCCGACGTCTTTTCTGTTTGAAAAATCCGACGGCTACGTGCTCGTTGGTCCCATAAAAGAAGAAGGCAAAAAGAAATCGGGGATTGACCCGTTTTTTAAAACCCAGGTTAGCAAGTTCATCGAAAGCCCGGCTATTTTCACCCAACGCGTACAAGTTTCCGATCCCTCCAAGCCAGTTGTTGGCAATCTGGAGTTCATGGCTTGCAACGACGTAAGGTGTCTGGCACCGGAAACCATAGATTTTAATTTTAATCTTTCCACTGGAATGGCTGCTGCAGCCGGCCCGGTGATTGTGGATTCCGGCAACGGAAAAGTGATTGACCAGACGGTTCCCACCATCCTTGAAACCTACAAAACGCCGGTGGGTAACTGTGGCGAAGAAGCCGTTGCCCGCGGTCAGAATTTGATGTGGACGTTCCTGCTCGGCTTCATCGGCGGGTTGTTGGCGCTGCTGACGCCCTGCGTTTTTCCCATGATCCCGCTAACGGTGAGCTTTTTTACCAAAAGCAGCAAAGACCGCAAAAGCGGCCTGCGCAATGCCTTGCTTTACGGCTTTTCCATCATCGCGATATACGTCGCCATCGGCCTGCTCATCACGGCTGTTTTTGGCGCTACGGCACTCAATGAACTGTCCACCAACTGGATCGCCAACACGCTGTTCTTTGTAATATTCTTAGCTTTTGCCTTTTCCTTTTTTGGTTATTACGAAATCACACTGCCCAGTTCCTGGTCTACCAAAAGCGATGCGCTGGCAGAAAAAGGCGGTTTTTTGGGCACGTTCTTTATGGCGTTTACGCTGGCGCTTGTTTCGTTTTCCTGCACCGGCCCCATCATCGGTTCGGCCATTGTGCAGTCGGCCACCAGCACGATGGGGCCTTTCACCGTGATGCTCGGGTTTTCGACGGCTTTGGCCATCCCGTTTGCGCTGTTCGCCGCTTTCCCGGCGTGGTTGCAGTCGCTGCCCCGCTCTGGTAGCTGGATGAACTCCGTGAAAGTGGTACTTGGTTTCCTCGAATTGGCGCTGGCACTGAAATTCCTGTCGGTTGCCGATATGACGATGCACTGGAACATCCTGCCTTACGAAGTTTTCATGGGGCTTTGGGTGCTGATTTTTGGCGCGATGACCGCTTATTTGTTTGGCCTCATCCGTTTCCCGCACGACAGCCCGATGAAAAAACTGTCGCCGGCGCGCGGCATTATAGCCACCTTGTCGCTCGTATTGACGGCCTATTTAGCCTCCGGTTTCATGATTGACAACAAAACGGAGTCTTATGGCTCCCTGAGCTTGATGAGCGGATTGGCACCGCCTGCGCAGTACAATTTTTTCCTGACGCAAACCGACGTAGATCCGGCCATCAAGGCGCGCTACCCTTCGTTTTCCAAATGTGCCAATAACTTAGATTGCTTCAAGGATTATTACGAAGGCATGGCTTACGCCAAAGAAGTGAACCGACCCGTACTGCTCGATTTCACAGGCTACGGCTGCGTGAATTGTCGCAAAACGGAAGAACATATCTGGGTGGAAACGGATGTTTGGAACAAATTGGCGAAAGACTTCGTGCTGATTTCTTTATACGTGGACGATCGCAAGCCGCTGCCTGAAATCCTGATCTCGAAACTGCAGCAAACGAAAATCCGCAACGTCGGCAACAAGTGGGCAGATTTTCAGATCGTGAATTTTGAGCAAAACTCCCAACCGCTCTACGTAATGATGTCGCCCGACGAGCGCGTCCTGGCTGCCCCGCGTGGCTATCAGGAAGGCGTAGAAAGCTATGTCAATTTCCTGAAGTGCGGCGAAAATACGTTCCAGAATACGTCGGGGAAGTTGGGAGAACGGTAGGGCGCGACATCACGCGCCCAACCACCCCCTAAACGCCTTCACCCGTTCCCGGCTGACAATCGAATCTTCGTTGCCGGAAGCAGGCTGGAGGGTAATTTTTAGGCGGCTGTTGAAATAGTCGGAGACTTTTTGGACCGACTCGATGCCGACGATCATTTTGCGGTTGATGCGGAAGAAGGATTTTGGATCGAGCAGGTCTTCCAATTGTTCAAGGGTGTAGTCGAGGTGGTGTTTTTTATTGCCTTTGGAAACTAAGTAGGTCAGGCCGCCTTCCGATAAAAACCAGGCAATTTCGGGCACGGAGATGTAGGTCAGCCCCTGGCTCGATTTGATTACGAACCGGCTGGAATACTCCGGTTGCGCCATTGATTTCAACAGGGCCTGAATGGCGTCCATTTCCAGGGTCGGTTTTTCCGTTTTGCCGAAAAGGCGTTCAAATTTTTCCAGCGCAGCTACTAATTCCACCTCGTCGCCTTCTGCCAAAATGCCCGCCCGGCCGGTAAAACGCGCACTGAATTTTTTATTCAGAAAGCTGGAAAGGGAAAGCCGGTATTCTTTGTTGTCCACCATCGTGACGCGGAGCAGTCTTTCCGAGTCCGTGCCCTGGTCAAAATATTCATCGCTGTCAAATTTGTTTTGTGAGGTAGAAGCCGCCACCACGGTGCGCAGGTAAGCCGTTTCGTCCAAAATCAGGTTGTGGCGCAGGCCGAGGATGCCAAAACGGCTTTTTGCGTAGGCGTCTTCATTTGGCGCGGCGAACAGATCCGTTTCATCAATTTCATCGTGCAGAAAAGCGATGTCGCTGAGGCCGCCGATGCCAAACAGGGTGAATTTCCCGGCCTTGCCGTTCGCAAAATCCAACTTGAATGCAATGTCCTGATAATCCGGTGTAGCATTCGTTCCGATAGGCAAACCTGCGTCTTTGGCGATGCCCACAAAGGAGTAACGCCCGCTACGGCATACGAACCGCCCCCCAACGGGCCTTCTGCCATGGCTTCCAGGCCGCTGACGGCACCCAATTGCACGGTATATTCATGGTTGTCGCGGTTGCCGCTTCGAAAGCCAAGGTCGAACACGCCAGCTAAGGCATTGCCGTATTCAGCCGGAAATGCAGAGGTGAGGAAATCGGAGTTGCGCAACATATTGGGATTCAGGGCGCTCACCGGGCCGCCGGTGGTACCAAACGTGGCAAAGTGGTTGGGATTGGGAATTGGAATACCTTCGATGCGCCAAAGCACGCCGGTTGGGGAATTGCCGCGGATCACAATGTCGTTGCGGCTGTCGTCGGGCGTGCTTACGCCGGCAAAGTTGCCCGCCAAACGAGCCACATCGCTGCGTCCGCCGGAATAGCGGTTCACTTCTTCCAAACTGAACTGCCGGGCGCTAATGGTGGCTAAGTCGTTTTGCGCTTTGTCTTTTTCTGCAGAAGCGGTGACCACGACTTCATCCAATTTGGTGATGCTCTCTTCAAGTGCGAGGTTGAGCACCACTTCTTTCCCTGCGGTAACCACCACATTGGGAATGGTGAGGCTGCTGTAGCCAATGTAGCTGACCTGGAATGCGTGGCGCCCAACAGGGATATTCTCCAGGAAAAAATAGCCGTCCACGTCTGTCACGGCACCAGTTTGAGCAACATCCCCCAGCCAGATGATGGTGGCGCCGATGAGCGGCATTTCAGATTGTTTGTCGGTGATTTGTCCTTTAACGGTCTGCGTTTGCGCAAACAGGTGCGAAAATGCAGTCATAAGCAGGATGGGAAGTAAGAGCATGCGTTTCATTTCGAGTGTATTTTTAGATCAAAGAAAGCCGGTTTGTGAAAGCTTGTCAATTGGCCAACTGATAAGCTCGCTGACAAATCCGATGATCCAAAAATACTTCCCCGGGGGCGCGGCGTGTGCGCAAAAAACGGATGAGTTGTTGAAAGGGAAGGTTGAATTGTTGTAGCGGTTGGGTGGGGTTACTGAAGGGCTTTTATCAACTTTCTGGCCGCCTCTGCTTTCCGGCCACCACTTGCCTCGGCGCGCAATTCCTCTAGCGCCTTTTCCTTTTCATTTAACCCGGCGTAGGTCAGACCCAGATACCAACGAATGTCCTCGGCATATCCGCCCGAGTCGAGCTTGCGGGCTTCGAGGAAATACCTGAGCGCCGCATTTAAATCAGGATTTGAGCTTTTCAGGGCACAAAAACCTGCCAAGACGTAATCCTCTATTGTTGCGCTGTCCTTTTCGATTAAGGCAATGAACCCATTGAGTGCCGACTGGAAATCGCCCCGCGCATAAGCGGTGTAGGTGGCGCTGCGCAGAGAGTCCGTTTCGTTGTTTTTACCTCTTTGAAAATTGCCGATTGGGGCAGACAGTTGTGCTATTTCATCGAAAGCCAATTCTTGAGCATCGGGCTGGCTGGCATGCCACAACCACCAGGCAGCTACGGCTAATACTAGCATGCTTGCCGCAATGGCCAACAGGGGGCGCAGCCTGCGCAAACGCACTTGAGTGGCTTCCCGGTGTACGCCTTTTTCAGCCAAAGCCTGCGCCCACTTGGCCTGCATCTCCTCATCAAGCACGGCGCGCAGCAATTGCTGTTCCGCTTCCGACAGTTCATCTTCGGGCAGCGATTGCGCTCTGAGTTGTTCGCGTAATGGTGCTTTCATGGATACGTTGCTTATTTAATTCGGTATCGGGTTGTATTATTCCAACTCAAAAAACAATTTTCTCAACTCCTTGATACAACGAACCTTGCGTTGCCGGGTGTTGGCTTCCGAAGAATCGCCGATCAGGGCTGTGATGGATCGTAGGTCGAGTTTATCGTAATAAAATCCCTGAAGCAGTTTCCGGCAAATATCGCCGAGCTTGCTCCAGGCTTTTGCCAAAACGGCCAAAGTTTCTTCGTCTTCTAAGTAATGGGTTGGGAAATCTAATTCTTCCGGCAGTGTTTCGGTGGGGATTTCTTTACCAGAGTTTTGATCCCTCAGGTATTTGGAAACGGCAATGCGCATAAAATAGGCTTCCAGGTTGCCGTAAGCTACCTTCCCCGCCAGCAACAAATGCCGGAATTGTACAAGACTCCACATCACAACATCGTACGCGTCGTTCTGTCTGGCTCCGTATTTAACGACCAGCAGCGAACGGCAACGCTCGAAATGGCTAAGGAAAATTTGCTCAAACAACTGTTGGTTCCCTTGTTTCAGGGCGTCCTGCAATCGCTTGAACTCGGCTTCCGACAACCCAAAGTTTTTATTCACTGGTGTTGGTCTTGCGCTCATGCTTTAAAGGCTTCCGCCAAAAATAGAAAAACGCAAGGACTATTCATATTAATAAGCAGATTTCAGGGCGGATGTGACGAGGGAGAAAAATTTAAGGCGGTTTTGTCACAAGGGGTGTTAAGGCCTACTTATTGGAAAAGAGACAAACATTCCAAACACTCAAAATTCAAACAACACGATGATTAGGCTATTTTCATTTCCCCTTTTAACCCTGTTATTGCTTTGCACAGCATCGTTTTCCACCCTTGCACAGCCCTGGACTGCCGTAGCAAGCGGCGTCAACAGCCACTTGCTGAGCGTCCATTTTCCCGATGAAAACACCGGCTATGTGGTGGGGACCAACGGAACCATTTTAAAAACAACCGACGGCGGCACCAACTGGGGCGCGCCCCTGCCCAGCCAGACTTCCGACGCGTTTTATTCCGTCTTTTTTACCGATGTACTCAATGGATTTGCGGTTGGCGACAACGGCCTGATTCGGCAAACGAGCGACGGCGGGGATTCCTGGAACGTTATTACTCCGCCTATTGTAGGCCATTTCAGGGTTGTCTGGTTTTTGGACGCCCAAACCGGGTTCATTGCTGGCGGCTACCCGGGTCAGGATGTCCTCCTGAAAACGACCGATGGCGGTGCCACCTGGAACGCCTTGCCGCCCACAGGCAATTCGCAAGGCATTTACGGTGTTTATTTTACCGATGCCAATACGGGCTATGCCTCGGATTTTAACGGCAACCTCCTTCGCACCTTCGACGGCGGTTTTAGCTGGAGCATCCAGCAAGTATCCAACGGCCACTTGAATTCGATTGTGTTTACCGATGCCAATACGGGGTATGTCGTCGGGCGGGATGGCGTCATCCTGAAAACGACCGACGCGGGCAGTTCGTGGGTTGCGCAAAACAGCGGAACCAACGTTTTCCTGTCGGATGTCAAATTCCGGGACGCGAACGCTGGTTTTGCGGTCGGCGGCGATGTGGGCGGCAATATTGGTCTCATCCTGAAAACAACCGATGGCGGCAATACCTGGACCCCCGAAACCTTCGATGTCGGAACCACCAGTCGCCAATACCGCCTGTTTTTGACTGCTGCAAATACGGCTATTTCCTGCGGTTTGGACGGCACGATTTTTAAAACGACCCTGGACGATCCCTACTGTTGCGATGACCTTCAAAACACCCTGTTTGATGCGGCTTTCACTTACGATCCCAGCACCAGTGTGTTCTGCGCGCCTGCGGGCGTTCATCCCATGGATTTACTGATCTGGAACCTCGGTGACGGCAGTATCGGCACCTGGTGGGGGTCAGAACCTTGTATTGGCCACGGCTATGCAAGTCCGGGCAGCTATTTGGTCACCCTGACCATTGAGCGTATGCGACCCGACGGCAAGGTTTGCCGGGTGAAATTGGCTCAAATGATCCAATTTGGAGTGGGTTCAGGCTGTAACGATTGCGCCCAGCACCTGTCTTCCAGCAACATCAATGTCGCTGTAGACATGAGCAACTGGGGCAGCCCGGGAGGCACCGTGACTTTTTATACTTTGCCCGATTTTGGAGCGTATTCGGTAAAAATCAGTTGGGATGTGAACTGCGACGGCTCCATTGACCAAGTGACTTACGGCAATCAACCCCTCGATTATACATTTCTCTGCGGACAACAGTCGGTTTGTTATTTAGTCGAATGCCTGCAAAGCGACGAATCCTCCTGCTGGGGCACCTGGTATTCCAAATCCTTCTCGATGCCTTGTTTTGAAGCGCCCTGCTCCTGCGACGACCTGGTTTGCGATGTAAATAATGGCTTTTCTCAGACGGCGTATTACGGGAATCAGGTGCTTTTTACCCCCAATAGCCTGACGCCCTGCGATAAAGTCACCTGGGGCTGGGGCGATGGCACAGCTAATGTTTCTTCCGGAAAAGACCCCATCTGGCATACCTACGCGAGTTCCGGCACGTATTTCGTGTGCATGATCGTCACGCGCACCCTTCCCGACGGCAGCACTTGCGAGATGCGGAAATATTGCGGCACCGTTTCGGCCAACTACTATGCTGCTCCGCCCGAAAACGAAGGACAAGCCCAGTCATTGGGCATTTTCCCAAATCCCGGTACCGGACAATTCACGGTCTCCCTGCCCCAGGAATTCGATGAGCCGGGGAATGTGATTCAGATCAGTTCTGTGGAAGGGAAAATCCTGCGTGTATTCCCGGTTGATTCCCCTGACATGAACCTAAACCTGGAAGATTTACCTGCCGGCTTGTATTTGTTGAGCCTTGTAGATGTGAATGGGAAACGGCTTGGGACTGGGGAGCGGTTTGTGAAGCAGTAGCGGCGATTGGGTGACAAACCGGCTAAAATATTTTTAACCGGTTTGTCACAAGCTGCTAACCCTGTACTTATTATAAGAGAACACCATCCTTTCTAAAAATAGAGCAAACACCCACGGTTAAATCCAGTATGCTAAAGCTGGAAAAGGCGGATGCCGAAAAGTCTGGAAAGAGTAGGCAAAACTCAAAAAACACGATTTCAAATGAGCCCAAAATCTCAAAATTTCGATCAGGAAATCACCCTTGATGCGTTGCTCAATTCTTTTGAAACCTTTCTAAGCGAGGTTAGTCAAGGCATTGTTGGGGCTTCTCCTGGTGACGAGAACAGAACATTAGCCGAAACAATGGCAGCCACGCTGAACGATCAATTGAAAAAGGTGCATTTGTTTATTCGGGAAAATCACGAAAAGATAAGCCCGGTGCAACAAGAGGAAATGCGGAAATTTTTACGCACCCAGGATGGCCACAACATGGCCCAACGTGGTACAGAAACCGCAAAAAGCATCTTAACAAGAGGGAATTTCGGAAAAAAATTTCTGCAATGGCTGATCCGTTGGTTTCAGGAAATCAAAAAGGTGATCAAGGAGTTGCTTCAAATTCTTTGCGACATTCTGGGCTGGAGCTTTCCTTCCTGGTTGGACAAATTACTCCAGATTTTAGACGAGGTTTGGAATGCTTTTGTGGCTTTTCTGGCCGATGTTGTCGGTATAGATGGACGTTCCTTTGCCCGTGAAGCTTCCGACATGGAAGTAGATTACCTGAATGAACTGGCTGCCTTTGAGCGCCTGCGCCACGCTCAGCGTTCCCGCAAAGCAGATCAGGATGATCAATAACCCCGGCTCCAAAAAACCATTTGAAACCACCAAAATGGGACATGGTTTCTCGAAGACCCAAAACCCGAAGGTGACACCTTTCTAAAAAGGGGTTACCTTTCTCGAAGACCCAAAACCCGAAGGTGACACCTTTCCAAAAAGGGGTTACCTTTCTCGAAGACCCAAAACCCGAAGGTGACACCTTTCCAAAAAGGGGTTACCTTTCTCGAAGACCCAAAACCCGAAGGTGACACCTTTCC
>JBBQGV010000109.1:0-19098 GCA_038323375.1 Chitinophagales bacterium | reverse complement strand
CGTTTTCGGCGTGGGGATTTTTCCAGCGGACAAGGCGCAAGAAGGGAGCGTAGCCAAAGCTACGTGACCGACGAAGCAACGAAGTCCGGTGGGAAAAGCCACCGCCCAAATCGGGAAGTTATTATTTCGGCGTTCCTAAGTAACGTGTGCGAAATAAGTTGGCATTTTCGGCGAGCGGATTGTTGAGGCTGGCAAGGCGAAGGAACCGGCGCATAGTGGCGCTACGCAACTGTTCCTTTAACGTAGCCAGCGTTAAGAAGACGCCGCCCAAAGTGGTTAGTTATTTCGCATACGTTAATTAGGGGCGCAAGATAGGAAAAATTTCAGCCTCCCCCCTATTTGGCCTGCTTGATATAGCGCTCCGGCTAAATTCTAAACGGCTTTTGCAAACCACGGCCACTGACGAGTGGACGCTGGCCGAGCAAAATCGAAAAGGCGGTTCTTCCGCAGAGGCTTGGATTGAGCAGTACGAATCGCGAGCGTCATTTTGCCCGGGAACCGTCCGTGACACGACATTCAGCCATGAAGTGGCAAAACTAAAGTGTGGTTTACTGGTTTAAACCATAAACATCAACGCACCATGAAAAAAATCGCTCAATTTGTTTTGCCTGTCTTTTTAATGCTGAGTTTTACGGCTTGCTCACAGGCTCAAAAAAAAGGAACTATGCCAGTCAATGATCAACCCGGCATTTCGTCAACCAACGTCAATGCTCCCCCAGCTCGGGACAATGGGAATTGGGAAAAAATCGTGATTGCACAAGGCTGCTTTTGGTGCGTGGAGGAAATTTTTGAAGCCGTAAAAGGCGTAAAAGAAGTCGTTTCCGGCTATTCAGGCGGCACGGAGGAAAACCCGACTTATGAAGAAGTCGGCGGCGGGGGTACCTCACACGCCGAAGCCGTTGAAATCACCTACAATCCCGAAGAAATTTCTTACGAACAATTGCTGAAAGTCTATTTCAATTCAGGCGATATTACCCAGGTGAACGGCCAGGGGCCCGACCACGGGAGGCAGTACCGTTCTATCCTTTTTTACAACGACGGTGCTCAAAAAAAGCAGGTAGAAGATTACATCAAAAACCTGGAGGCCTCCGGGAAATATTCCCGCAAAATAGCGGTAGAAGTAGCGCCCTCTTCTAAATTTTATCCCGCAGAAACTTACCACCAGGATTTTGTGAAGCTCAATCCCAACCAGGGCTACGTGAGAGGCGTTTCCGTACCCCGGTATAAAAAAGCCATTCAGAATTTTCCTGAGTTATTGAAGTAAAATCCTACATTTAGTGTTTGTCCGTGTAGCTGGCACGTCCCACTACGCGGATAAACACTACTTGAACATGAAAGCCCCGCATACCCTCCTTCTATTTCTTTTTTTGCACCTGCTTTCGGCAACTGTTTCCCGCCGATCAGAAAACAGCTAACCTGATTCCGGCGGCCATCGGGAATGTGTGGTGGATTGACCTCGTACCCGGCAAATATTTTATGTACAACCTCCGCAGGGTCAATACCGACCGGCTGTTTACGGTGCGATTTGATTTAGGGAGGCCGGTGGCTGCGCCGGGGAAGCCCTGGGGGTGGCAGGATTATATAAAAAAACAACCATGAATTACCCGCTTATTTTGAAGTTATCCCTGTTGATGGGGTGCATCTTCCAAGTGGGGCAGGCACAGGTTGCCGGAAATTTATTGCCCAATGTGGATGATTACAACATCACTTTTGATGCGACGATCAAAAAATACAAAGGCGCCAAATTAGTCTATGAATTTGACGCTGCGGATGTCGCAAAATCCTACATATACCCCGCAATGGCCCGCTCCTTCCGGGAAGCAGGCATTCAGATCGCTACCCATTTTGCGTATGATCCCCAATTTTTGGCTTACGCCAATACGGAATACAATACCCACCACATGAATTTGGCGTATACGCCCAACAAAGCGCTGAGTTTAAAAATTTGTGGGGAAATTTTCCATCGCATTCCCATGTATAAAGACTATGGGTCTTACCCGGAAAATACTGCTTTTGATGGGTTTTTCATCAATTACGAACAAGACCTTGCGTTGTTTAATGCAGCAGAAAAATATTATTATACCAATCATACCACCGTTCCTCCGACAAATCCGTCAACCCTCAAACACGTTGCAGGTTACGGAAATTCTCCCGTGGTAACCTATCCCGGAACGGGCGCTTATTTTCTGGATCAGTTAGAAAGCGGTGTATGGCGGCTGGAAGTGATGCCCGACGCCGGAATCATTGCAAATCCGTACGGCAGAAACAGCCTTGAGAAAACCGTAGCGGTGGTGCAATGGAATCAAAATCCGATGACGATCAACTTAAGTGATCTGGGTCGTGATTTTTCTATCCTGCCGCTCAATGCGGGGAACCGCCTTCAACCCGCAGTTTCCAACGGGCAATTCGTCGTTTCCCCCGGCGCTTACCTGTTGACCAAAGCGGGCACAAAATCCGGGTGGAAGGCGAGCGATGTCTGGCAAAATATCCGGTTGAATGAATTCCACGCGCCTCCGGCATCGGTGGATAAAACCTATGTCGTCCATCAATCCGCTGATTTTGCGATAGCCGATGCACCGTTGAAGGTTGAAGCGCAGGTCATTACGCCGGATCCTTCGGTGAGCGTTCAGCTTCAGGTGACGAATGGCCCGAGTTGGAAATTGATCAATATGGAGCAAAAAAACGGCTTTACCTACACTGCCGAAATTCCCCGGGAGCAAGTGAGCCAGGGATTTTTGACGTATTATATTTATGTAAAAAACGGGGATAAAACGGAGACCTTCCCTGCCGGAAAAGCAGGTCTTCCCTATGACTGGGATTTTTATGACCGCGATCCTTACCGCGTGCGGGTACTTGGAAAAGAGCAGCCTGTTTATTTGTTCAATGCGCAGGAAGACTGGGGTGAGCTTTCTTTAACCCGGTGGTCAAGAGACTCAAAATTGGTTCCCACAGATCAATTCAACGAATCGGAATATCAAATCAAAGTCAACCAACTTTTTCAAAAAGACAATGAAGATCTGAACGGGCCGGTTATCCAAGATTACAGCGCGAAGGATTATCTAAATAAAAAAATAAACCCGGTGAGGGAGCACCTGGCTGATAAAAAGACCTTGGTGGTCAAAGCCAGGTCATTAGACGCCGGGACAAAAGCCATCCAGGTGGCCATCTTCAAAGTTCGCTTTTATTTAGTGAAAAATAAAATGTATGTGATCCAGACCGTCACCGAAACCGGGAAATTCTCGAACGAATCTATTGACCGGTTTATGGATTCCTTTAAATTGGCCAATTAGTGCCTGTCTTTATCGTTCGATAGCTGCGTTCCACTCGGCTCCTAAGAGCTTGTTCGGGATTTCGTGATTGACTACGTCGAATCTTCGATTTGAGCGAGGTCAAGGAAATTTTGTTTTAGACAAGGCGAATTTTGCAGACATAGCCGGCGGCTATATTGAAAAAATTTAATGCAGTATAAAATAAAATTTG
The DNA here is from genome assembly GCA_038323375.1 of Chitinophagales bacterium. Taxonomy (GTDB): domain Bacteria; phylum Bacteroidota; class Bacteroidia; order Chitinophagales; family Saprospiraceae; genus JABWAJ01. Next base: position 15,618 of record JBBQGV010000109.1, on the reverse strand, counting down.
TCGACCGTAGCCAATTAACGAATTCCCGAACAAGATATAAGCGTTGGTTTGGGAGTTCCCGAACCAACGCTTAAATCACAATATACTTAAACGTTTTAATCCCAGCACTGCCTTCAGCGTACAGCGTAATCAGGTATATCCCTTTTTCAAGGTCTGGTAATGCGATTGAATGGGTGTTGACCGTTTGGGAATAAAGCAATTCTCCGGTCACTTTTTTGAGATCCAGCGTATAGGAAAGATCAAGGCCAATTCCACGAAAATTTAGTTGATTGGATGAATTCGGATTGGGATAAACAGAAATTGAATTCCCTCCATTGGTTGAACCTTCAAAAGTGATTGCAATAGCCGCTGAATAGGTAAACGTCCCGTCAAAGTCGGTTTGTTTCAATCTGTAATATTGAATCCCTGCCTTCGGGGCATAATCCACAAAGATATACTGCAGATTCGCGGTGGAATTGCCTGCTCCCTGGATGTTTTCAAGCACAGTCCAGAGATTGCCGTCTGTTGATTTTTCGATACTGAAATAGTCATTGTCCAATTCAGTGGCAGTCGCCCAGCTTAACCCGATGCTTTCTTTTTCCTGTTTTCCGTTGAAGAAAAGGAGTTCTATGGGAAGGACGGGAGCAAGTACGACTTCACTACATGACGAACAGTTGTTGATGACCGTAGCGCTGCCAAAACTGGCACCCCCCGAAGTAGTTGACGCGGTAGCCCGGCAAACCACCACGGCTTCATTGTTTGCCAATGGATTGTTTAACAGCGCATTGCCCCTAATGGACACCACCGCCGATCCGTCGGGCGCGTTGAAGGAATTAGTCAGGTTGTTGGTCAGGTTGGTTAAATTAGTGCAACTGTTCAATCCAAGGCAGACAGCCGTGCCGCTCGCAGAACTCTGAACAATAAGCGTATGAATATTGGAGGTTCCGTTATTAACAAAGATCGAAGTCGAACTATTGATATCTAACCGATAGGCGCCTGCATTCATATTCAAAGTTGCTCCGGCATCATTGAAGATGGCATTATTTGCATTCTGAATCACAACGGTTCTGTTGATGGTCAGTTGCCCCCTGTTGGAAATAACGCTATTGCCATTCATATTCAGAGACCCGCCTCCGTTGATGGTTAAGCTTCCACCTGCTTCAATGAAAATATTGCCGGTACTAAAATTTATATTCGACAACGTTAATTGCCCGCATACCCTCAGGGTTCCACCATTAATGTTCACTGCGCTAAATGAGCCATTACCGGCATACCAATACGTTTGCCCGGAATTAATATTCCCATTATTCGTTAATTGGCCGTTCCCTCCACTGCAAATGCCGGCAGCAGGCTGGGTACTGCATTGCGCTTGTAATTCATTAGACAATCCCGAGGTTATAAACAAAATCAATGCGAGAACAAAGTGTGGGGCATAGCCTCCTGTAAATAGTTGTTTCATGCAAAAATTACAATAGCGATTTTGAATAATTACCAGACAAAAAGATAATCGGCTCAATGCTGGTAAATTCTGCGCTATCCCGGAAGTATTGCACCGCTTATATGTTTCACCTGCCGGTTGCGCAAAATCGAAAGCACAACTAAATGCCGCAGGGAATGTTCAAAAAACGATTGTGACAACTTGATCACTTGACGTATGTTATTAATTTGATTTTCAGTTCATTATATTCGGGTTTTTTAGATTAAATTCTGACAATGAATAGGATATACCACCTGAAATAAACCTATTTGTGGGTTGCTCACTATTGAAAATTTTTTTAATTTTTTTTAGGCTATTGCTCTATATTACAATGTATTTGAATGTTTTAGGTTAAGCAGTTATACTGCACACCGTCAGGTTTTGTGCATGAGGTAATTGATGCGAGGCCGTATACAGGCATTTACTGTACTTTGCTAGGCACAAAACTTCGCGGCGCGAGGTATAAGTGTTACACGATTCCAGATAAGCGTTACGTAATTGGCTGATTTCACTCGCCGGGTAGAGCCGAATACCTAAAACAATTTATGGCTACGAAATATCATACAAACTGATCTACATCTCCCACGCCATTGAGATTTGTCATTCCCATCTAAAAAAAAAGAAACCACCTTGCGGCAAATAAAGGACTTGATCATGCTGCAGCACTTCAACGATTTAACATCCACCCCGGACCTGCGCAGCCACGCAGATGGCACCGGTCCGTTGCGCAAACAGCGCCCGGTTTACCTCGACCTGCTTCCACCCTGCAACAATGCCTGTCCCGCCGGGGAAAACATACAAGCCTGGCTGGCTTTGGTCGTGGCTGGAAAACACCGGAAAGCCTGGCAAAAGCTGGTTGAGGAGAATCCCATGCCGGCCATACACGGGCGGGTTTGTTATCACCCCTGTGAAAGCAACTGCAACCGGACTCAAGTGGACAGTCCGGTCAGCATTCACGCCGTCGAACGCTTTTTAGGAGACCTGGCGATAGAAAAGGAATGGCAATTTGAACCCGTTATCGGGACTACCGGAAAAAGGGTTTTGGTCGTTGGTGCCGGGCCCAGCGGGCTGTCCGCAGCCTATCACCTTCGAAGGTTGGGACATGAAGTGGAGATTTTTGAAGCGGGCCCGCTACCGGGCGGGATGATGCATTTTGGCATCCCGGCCTACCGCTTGCCGCGGAATATTCTGATGGCCGAGATCCTGCGCATAGAAAAAATGGGCGTCAAAATTAGATTGAACTACAAGGTAGAAGATATCCTGCGCGAAAAGGAAGCCGGCAATTTTGATGCGGTATTTGTTGCAATCGGGGCACATATTGGAAAAAAAACCGACATCCCGGCGCGCGACGCCGGCCAGATCTTAGATGCGGTGAGCTTCATCCGTGATGTCGAACTCGGGCTGGAACCCAAAATTGGCCGCAGAGTTGCCGTTTATGGTGGCGGGAACACCGCCATGGACGCAGCGCGCATTGCCAAACGGCTGGGCGCAGAAGAAGCCCTGATTATCTATCGCCGCGACCGCGAGCACATGCCTGCCCATGACTTCGAAGCAGATGAAGCCCTGAGCGAAGGCGTAAAAATACATTGGTTGCGCACCATAAAAAGTATTGACCAGCAATCATTTACCGTAGAGGTCATGCGCATCGAAAATGGCAAACCCGTCCCCACCGGCGAAGTTGAAACCTTAGAAGCGGATTCTCTAATCCTGGCGCTGGGGCAGGACACCGACACGAATTTCCTGAAAAAAGCGCCCGGTATGGCGATTAAAGAAGATGGTACCGTGGCCGTAGGCTCCGATATGATGACGAGCTTTGCAGGTATTTTCGCGGGAGGCGATGTGGTTCCGGGCGAAAGAAGCGTCACCATTGCTGTGGGGCACGGGAAAAAAGCAGCCCGGTTTATCCACGGTTTTTTAGAAGAAGACCCTTATGTGAAACCTGAAAAAAAACCAATTGCAGGATTTGAAAAACTGCACGTGTGGTACCGAACAGAAGCCCCCGTCCAGGAACAACCCCATCTAGATCTGGAGACAGCCACCAAAGATTTTTCGGAAATCGTTGGTGGGTTGTCTCAAAAAGCAGCGCAGAATGAAGCAACCCGTTGTTTTTCCTGCGGCAATTGCTTTGAATGCGACGGCTGTTTCGGCGCGTGCCCGGAGGATGCGGTCATCAAGCTGGGGCCCGGTCAACGGTATTTGTTTAATTATGACTTGTGTACCGGCTGTGCGGTTTGCTTTGAGCAGTGCCCCTGCCACGCCATAGAAATGACCCTGGAAAGTATCTAAAAAGCATATTTATCATGTCAGATCATAAAACATCCGCAGTGACCCTTGATGGCAATGAAGCCACTGCCTATATCGCATACCGTGTGAATGAAGTTTGCGCCATTTACCCCATCACGCCTTCTTCTACGATGGCGGAATTGGCGGATGAATGGTCGGCCAAAGGCATCAAAAACATTTGGGGTGCCGTTCCTGAAATTATTGAAATGCAAAGCGAAGGCGGTGCCGCCGGAACCGTCCATGGCGCTTTGCAAACGGGGGCGCTGACCACGACATTTACAGCATCCCAGGGTTTGATGCTCATGCTGCCCAACATGTACAAGATTGCCGGGGAATTGACTTCGGCTGTTATTCAGGTTGCTGCGCGCTCCTTAGCGGCACAGGGGCTGTCCATCTTTGGGGACCACCAGGACGTGATGGCTGCGCGGTCTACCGGCTTTGCCATGCTGGCTGCGGCCAGTGTGCAGGAAGCGCACGACATGGCTTTGATCGCCCAGGCGTCTACTTTAACCGCACGCATTCCGTTCCTCCATTTTTTTGACGGTTTCCGCACTTCCCACGAAGTGAATAAGATATTCCTGATTCCGGATGAAATTATCCGCGCCATGATCAGCGACGAACTTGTTTTTGCACATCGGAAAAGGGGTCTGAGCCCGGACAACCCATTTATTCGCGGAACCGCCCAGAATCCAGACGTCTATTTTCAGGGAAGAGAAACCGTCAACCCATTTTATGCCCGTACCCCGGATATCGTCTCGGAGGTCATGAAAAAATTCGGTGGACTAACTGGTCGGCAGTACCGTCCTTTTGATTATTCCGGCGACCCGGAGGCCACGCGCGTCCTCGTTATTATGGGATCCGGCGGGGAAACGGTGGCCGAGACGGTGAAATACCTCCAGGCTGGCGGTGAAAAAGTCGGCGTGATCCAGGTGCGTTTATTCCGGCCTTTTTCAATGGATCATTTTTTGGATGTGCTGCCCACCACCGCCCAAGCGATCAGCGTATTGGATCGAACAAAGGAACCCGGCGCTTCCGGCGAACCCCTGTATCAGGACATCGTCATCACGCTGGTGGAAGCCTTCAACCAGGGTAAACTGTCACACCTGCCCAAAATCACCGGCGGGCGATATGGCCTCTCTTCAAAGGAGTTTACCCCAGCCATGGTGAAAGCTATTTTTGATGAACTGAAGAAAAAACAGCCCAAAAACCACTTCACCATCGGCATCACCGATGATATCGGCTTTACCAGCTTAGCCATTGATCCCTATTTTTCCTTGGATGAATCCGGGTGGTGCCAAGCCCTGTTTTTCGGGTTGGGAGCTGACGGCACGGTTGGTGCCAACAAAAACAGCATCAAGATCATTGGCGAAAACACCCCGTTGTTTGCGCAAGGATACTTTGTATACGATTCAAAAAAATCGGGTGCCCGAACGGTTTCTCACCTGCGCTTCGGCTCCGAACCCATCCACGCGCCCTATCTGATTGCCCAGGCGGATTTTATCGCCTGTCACCAGTTCAATTTTTTGGAAAAAGTGGAAATGTTGCCGCTGGCACGCCAGGGCGCCACTTTCCTGTTGAATAGCCCTTACGACCGCGAGACAGTTTGGGATCAACTGCCCTTGTCTGTCCAAAAAGCGATCCTCAGCAAGCAGATCCGGTTCTATGCGATTGACGCAACGGAGGTTGCCCGCGAAACCGGAATGGCCGGGCGGATCAATACCATCATGCAAACCTGTTTTTTTGCGCTTTCGGGTGTGCTCCCGCGCGAAGAAGCGATCCGCCACATCAAAAAAGCCATTGAAAAAACGTACTACAAAAAAGGGAAAGCAGTCATAGAAAAAAATTACCAGGCGGTTGACCAGACCTTAGAAAACCTGTTTGAAGTGACCATTCCTGAAACCGCCCATGCCACCACTGATTTTTTGCCGGTCGTGCCGGATGCTGCCCCCCTGTTTGTACGGGAAGTGATCGGAAAAATGATGGCCGGGCACGGCGATGAATTGCCTGTCAGTGCAATGCCGGTTGACGGTACTTATCCCAGCGGCACTGCCAAATGGGAAAAAAGAAACATTTCAGACCTCGTAGCCTACTGGGAACCAGATCTTTGCATCCAATGCGGCAATTGCAGTTTTGTTTGCCCGCACAGTGTTATCCGCGCCAAATTTTATCACGAAGACCTGCTCAAAGACGCTCCTCATGGGTTCGAATCGGCCAACATCAATGCCCGTGGTTTCCCCGAAACGCGTTACACCCTGCAAGTCTACCTCGAAGATTGTACGGGTTGTAACCTTTGTGTGGAAGCTTGCCCAGCTACCAATCCCAAGAACCCCGGCGAAAAGGCAATCAATTTACGCAACAAAGCGCCCATTTTAGAACAGGGTCGTAAAAACATCCAATATTTTGAACAAATTCCTTTCAACGACCGCGCCAAAGTCAACTTCTCTATGGTACACGGCGCGCAGTTCCTGATGCCCTTGTTTGAATTTTCAGGCGCTTGTGCCGGTTGTGGCGAAACGCCCTATATCCGATTGTTGACCCAGTTGTTCGGCGACCGGCTGATTGTGGCCAATGCAACAGGCTGTTCTTCTATCTACGGCGGCAACCTGCCCACAACGCCCTGGACGGTCAATGAAGCCGGGAAAGGCCCGGCATGGTCGAATTCTCTTTTTGAAGACAACGCAGAATTTGGATTGGGCATGCGCCTGACTGCCGACAAACACCTATCCATGGCGCACGACTTGCTGCGGCAGTTGGAACCGGAATTGGGGGTAGATTTTGTCCGGGATTTGATTGAATCGCCGCAAAAATTAGAATCAGAAATTGCAGCGCAGCGCTTGCGGGTTTCCGAATTAAAATCGCGGTTGGCAACCCTGGATTCCAGCCTTGCCCGGCATTTGTTGTCCCTCGCAGATCAACTCGTTCACCGGAGTGTTTGGCTCATTGGCGGCGACGGCTGGGCGTATGACATCGGTGCCGGAGGCCTCGACCACGCGATGGCGAGTGGCCGCAACATCAATATTCTCGTGTTAGACACGGAAGTGTATTCCAATACCGGCGGGCAAATGTCCAAAGCTACCCCGACGGCTGCTACGGCAAAATTTGCGACAGCAGGGAAACGGGTTGGCAAAAAAGACCTTGCCCTTCAGGTCATTTCTTACGGCAACGTGTACGTGGCGCAAGTGGCCATGGGTGCTAATGCCCAGCAGACCCTTTTGGCCATGCGCGAAGCGGAAGCTTACGACGGCCCTTCCATCATTTTAGCGTACAGCCATTGCATCGCACACGGTATAGACATGGAAAAAGGGATGAATCAGCAAGACCTCGCCGTCGCCAGCGGATATTGGCCCTTGATCCGATACAATCCCATGCTGCGCAAAAACAACCGCAACCCGTTTGTGCTGGATTCGCCAAGGCCGAAAATTACACTAAAAGACTACGCCTACAACGAACTGCGCTATAAAGTGCTTAACCTGACCAATCCGGAGGAAGCAGATAAACTGATGACTTTGGCTCAGGAAATCGTGGATCTGCGCTGGAAAACTTATGAACAAATGGCGGTTTCCACGGCAGATGCTTTTCAACCCATTTTTTAAAAAAAGAAGTTCATGAATCTCGACACGACTTATATGGGACTGAAACTGCATTCGCCCATCGTTGTTTCAGCCAGTACCTTGTCTGAAAAAACAGACAATATCCTGCAAATGGAAGATTCAGGTGCCGGTGCCGTTGTTTTGTTTTCCATGTTTGAAGAGCAAATCAAACAAGAAAATGCCCGCTTTGAGGCCGTTATCCGGGCAACCAGCAATGTGTTTGCAGATGGAGGCGGCGGGGGCCGATGCCCTGGTTTTATTCAACCGGTTTTACCAGCCGGATTTTGACATCCAGGCTTTAAAAGTAATGCACAACCTGCAATATAGCGATGCTTCGGAGATTCGCTGGCCATTGTTGTGGATTGGCATCCTGTCCGGCAAGCTGCGTTTGTCGCTGGCCGCAACGACCGGTGTACAAAGCGCAGGGGAAGTGATCAAATATTTACTGGCCGGAGCCGATGTTGCGATGACCGCCTCTGCTTTGTATAAAAATGGAATCCGGTATCTGGAAACGATGCACGACGATTTGAGAAACTGGATGTCGGCGAAAGGATTTCAATCTATCAGTGCCTTCAAAGGCGCCATGAACCAGTTCAATGTTTCCGACCCTGACGCTTATGAACGTGCGAATTATATCCGGATTTTGGAAGGGGCCAAAGTGTAATTCGAACGTTTCCTTATGCGGTAAGGCTTCTATGGGGGCGTTGAATTAATAAGTGTCGCTTTTTCCAGGCAAGGCATTTTGTGGTTAGGGGCGTTGAATTAATAAGGGTCGCTTTCTCCGGGCAAGGCATTTTGATTCTAACTAAGGCGGGGGTTCCCGACCTTAGCCATAGCTAAGGGTCGCTGAATTAATAAGTGTCGCTTTCTCCGGACAAGGCATTTTAATTCTAATCAAGGGCGGGAGTTCCCGACCTTGGTATAGCTAAGGTAGGTGGTTCCCCAACGCTGGGTAGGCGCAAAAGACCTCCTGGAAAAGTGGACAGTTATTATTTCAGCGACCCTTAATGGCATGTTTCTGTTTGCCTGTTATGGCAAAAAACTAGTTTTGACCCTACTAATAGACATTTTTCAATGGAAATCTTTGCATAGTCCTTACCCGACATGGGGAGGAAGGAGCCGAATCCCTTGTGGATACTCATAAAACACTGTATTTCTATCAAAAACTAAATCCTGCAATTGATGAACCAAATCCTGAACGACAGAAGTTTTAAACTAACCATCCTTCTGACCCTCATTTACCTGGGTATCGGGTTTGCCTTTCTGCACTACGGCCTTGCAGATTATGGCTGGATTTTGTTCATTTTACTTCCTTTTTCATTGGGCGTGGCCATTGGCGCAATGCCCTTTAAAAAATGGGCTTTTATCGGCATGATTTTCACCATCATAGCATTCCTTATTTTTTTGTATCTGAATCAATTGGAAGGAATGATTTGTGTGGTCATGTCTATCCCGGTCATCATCCCGCTGGTGATTCTCGGAATTTGGGCCAATAAGGCTTTAATTGCTTTTGGCGTTTTTAAACCCACCAACAATTTAAAAATTTTGATTTTACCATTGATTATTGTTTAGTTTGGCATGCCTATCGAAAAACACATCAATTCCGGTGGAGTGAGAATCGTTGAGGTAAAAACAGAAAGGATATATGCATACACGCCAGAGCAAGTGTACGACGCCATAAAATCAGTGGATACCCTCAATGCAGAAAAGCCATTTCTAATGAAATTCGACTTGCCGATTCTGGAGAAATGCATTTTGGAAAAAGAGGAAGTGGGAGGAATCAGAACCTGTTATTTTTCAGGAGGAAAGATCATAGAAAAAATAACAGAGCTGGAGCGGGGCAAAGTATTGCGGATGGATGTCATTAATTACCAGTTGACAGGCAGAACATGGCTGGGGTTCAAAGAAGCCATTTACTATTTTGATCAAGTTGGTGAAGACCGTTGCAAATTGACAAGAATAACAACTTATACCTCTGTCCTTAACCCAAGATTTTATTGGGAACTCCTTGAAAAATTGGGCATTCGCCAGGAACACGACTATGTTTTTGACAATTTGTCCAATGATTTAAAGCAACAATACGGCAGTAGATAAGGAACTCATTCATTCAGCACAATGCAGGATCATTGAAACAAAGAAAAATAAAACAATTTTGGGTATTAACTCCCGTTTTTGGAATCCTGCTTTTTGTACCACTTTACCTCGCGGCCACTTGGTACTACCCGGGAGGTTCACAAATTGACCAACACTCAACCGGGTTTAGCTGGATCAACAATTATTGGTGCAATTTGCTCAACGAATACGCCATCAACGGGCAACACAATGGTGGCAGGCCGATTGCGCTGACGGGCATGGTGACGCTTTGTTTATCGCTTTCCCTCTTTTGGTACCTTTTCCCAAGGTACATCCATTTTGGAATACAAGCCCGGGTAATCATTCAGCTTTCGGGCACCCTGTCCATGATGATTGCGATTTTTTTATTCACCAATTTCCACGATGCAATTACGTATGTTGCTTCTTTTATTGGCCTGATTGCTGTGACGGGGACTTTCATCGGGTTGTACAAAATCAAATGGTTTGGACTCTTTGGATTTGGAATCCTGAACATGCTGCTTGTGGGTCTGAACAATTACCTGTACTACACCAAAGGGATGATCATTTATTTGCCGGTCATCCAAAAAATCACCTTTGTCTCCTTTTTGCTATGGATTTGCTGGATCAATGTGGGTTTGTACCGCAAAACGGAACGGGAATTAATTTTATAGGCCAGACACTAATCAGGCAATTTCATCCGCTTCAACACCTCTGGCGTAGCCGCTGCCGTCGCCAAAGGCAGGGCAAATAAAAACCCGATGCCGGTGAATAGCAGCAAAAGAAAGATGGTTCCGTTGCCAATGGCAAAACCCCGGTTGTGGCGCACAAAATGGACGCTGTCGCGCACCTTGTAGTAGCGTTCCAGGGTATAATCCATATTGCCGAAACCGGCGTAATACGCCTGCACCAAAAAGATTGCTACAGCCGCGAAAGGGCTGAAAATCGGAATCAACCCCAGCAGCAGCAATAGAAAAGAATAGAACAATTCCTGAATGATGTTGCGCAGGGAAATGCGGATACCGCGCACGAGGTCTTCCCAAGCTTTGGCGAGGCTGAATGGCACAGAACGCCCGGTAGCCATGCGTTTTTCGATATTTTCGGAAAGAAAGCTCATAAACGGTGAAGCCAGCGCCAATACGATCTGTTTAAAAACAATCAACCCGGCTGCGCCGATCAGCAGCGCCCCAAAAACATTGACGATGCGCAACAGTATTGCTTTACCCCAGTCGAAAGGCCAAAGCGCGCTAATCCAGCCGCCAACGTCGTCGGACCAGGCCCAGGCCGCCTGAAAAATCAGAAAACCAAGCAGGGCGCTGATGAGACCGGGGATGAACGCAAACCCCCAAAGCCGATAATGTGTCAGGATGCGGATGCCGTTGGCGTAAGCGGTGATGCCGTTGATAAAGTCTGTCATAATAAACCTGTTTGTCGAGCGAATATGCTGTTCTCTGGAGCCTAAAGTAATGCTAATTCTGCGAGTGGGTTGTTTTTTTCGACTACCGTACATTTCAACTTGCATACAATTCATGCACCTCAATTTGCGTTTATCTTCGTAATTTTCCCGACTGAAAGCACAACACTACGCCGTCCGTGAAAAATCTGATACCGCATTACATTCAGGATCAATTCTTAAGCGACCGTCAAACCGGCGCGTTCCGCGCTTATACCATGTTCGTAGACCTGTCAGGGTTCACGCCGCTAATGGACGTACTGGCCCGGGAAGGGAGCCGGGGCGCCGAGCAAATGTCGGGTATCCTGAATGATATTTTTGCGCCGCTGGTGCGTTTGGTCTACACCAAAGGCGGTTTTATACCCTATTTTGCCGGCGACGCTTTCATCGCAGTTTTCCCAGAAAGTGCGCCCGAAGTGAATGCCCGCGAGGCACTTTTTGCGGCTTTGCAGGCGCGCAATATGTTCAGTCAGCGCGCCTTCCGCTTCGGGGAATTTACCATCGGCATCAAAATTGGATTGGCTTATGGCGATGTGGAATGGGGCATTGTGGGCGATCAGCACAAGTCGTTCTATTTTCGGGGCAACGGCATAGACCAATGTACCGCCTGCCAGATCCGCGCCCAGAACCAGGACATTGTACTCGACGCGTTCTGGCGCGAGCAAGCCGGCCCCTACGTGGTTCCTTTAGAAGAAATAGACGAATCGTATTACCGTGTAGTAGGTAATATCCCTTTTGAAGAAACGCCGCTGCGCGCTTCCAACCTGCCGCTGTTAGACGAATCGGTAGGGCTCCGATTCCTGCCCCCGCCGCTGCTGGAACACAAGGGCGAAGGTGAGTTCCGCACCGTCATCGCGGTTTTCCTGTCCTTCACGAGCCTTAAAAGCCACGAAGCGCTCAACGAGTTTGCAACCATCATCCTCAACCAGGTCAATAATTTTTCCGGCTATTTCAAAGAAGTGGACTTCAGCGACAAAGGCGGGGTCATCGTCGTGTTTTTCGGCGCGCCGATTTCTTTTGAAAACAATACCGATCGGGCCATTGAATTCCTGCTGGCGATTTGGGAAGAACTGCGCTACCTCAAGCACGGCGCGGGGGTAGAATTCCGGGCAGGCGTCACTCTCGGCACGGCCTACACCGGCATTGTTGGCGGTGAAGAACGCTGCCAGTACGCTGCGGTGGGCAACCTCATCAACTTAGCGGCCCGCATCATGACTTATGCCGACTGGGGCGACGTGCTAGTGGATGGGGAAGTCCACAAAAACCGGCATTTCCGCTTCCAGCACAAAGGTGATATCAAATACAAAGGCATCAAAGGCAATATCCCGACGTTCAAACTCATCGGGCGCGACTATGACAACATGCCCGCTTATACCGGAACCATGGTTGGTCGCCAGGCGGAGTTGGAACAGTTGTTTGCTTTTTCAAAACCCCTGCTCGAAAACCGCCCCGCGGGCGTTGCTTATGTGTATGGGGAAGCGGGCATCGGTAAAAGCCGGGTGGCTTACGAATTGCGCCTGCTGCTGGCAGAACACGGCCTTACGGAATGGCACCAATGCCAGTCGGATCAGATTTTGCGCAAGCCTTTCAATCCCTTTGTCTACTTTTTGAAAAACTACTTCGATCAGTCGCCCGACCGGCCGCTGGCCGCCAACCGGGAGTACTTCGAATCCCGGGGGCAGGCTCTTCTGGCAGGTCTTGCCGAACTGGAAGGCGCGGAAGCTGCTTATGTTTCGCGCGAATTACAGCGTACCCATTCCGTGCTGGCCGCGCTCATTGGCATCACCTACCCGGATTCGCTTTGGGAACAATTGGACGCCAAAGGCCGGTATCAGAATTCAATCGCAGCCATCATCAACCTGATCGCAGCCGAAGCACTGTTGCGGCCAGTGGTACTGGAATTGGAAGACGGCCACTGGATTGACGACAGCTCCCGCGAGTTGCTGCACGAATTGGTGCGTATCATGAACCGCCACCGCCTGCTTTTGCTGATCACTTCGCGATATCTCGACGATGGCGCCAAACCGGTGCTCTTAGCCGAAGATTTTGTAAAAACCCTCGGAGTGCCGCAGTTGGAAATCAACCTCAATGTGCTGCAACCTGAATCGGTGCGCGCTTTCGCGGAAGCCCGGCTGGGAGGCCCCATTAGTGAGCCTTTTTTCGACCTGCTGCTGCGCGCTACCAACAGCAACCCGTTCTATCTGGAGCAAGTGCTGGAATACTTTACCGAAAGCCAGGTGTTGGAATATGTAAAGGGCTTTTGGATCATCAAAGACAAAAACATCAAGCTTTCCGATTCCATCAATTCTATCCTGACGGCGCGCATTGACCGGCTTTCTGCCTTGGTGCGCGAAACGGTAAAAGCTGCTGCCGTAATTGGCCGGGAATTTGAATTGCCGGTGCTGACGGAAGTGATGAAAGTTCAGGAAGAATTTGTGCTGCGCAACGGCAATTCCCAACTCTTGCTGAAGGAACAGGTAAAAACCGCCGAAGAAAGCCAGATTTGGCAGGCCATGAACGAGTTGCGTTATATTTTCAGGCACTCCCTGTTGCGCGAAGCCGCTTATAGCATGCAATTGCGGGTGCGCCTGCAACAACTGCACCAACTCATCGCCGAAGCCATCGAACGTCTGTATTCCGACAACATTGAGGAGCGCTACGTGGATCTGGCTTTTCACTATGAACAGGCTGGGGTTTTTGACAAAACCTGCCTCTATTTGCGCAAAGCAGCCGACTATTCCAAACGCAACTACCAAAACCAGCAAGCGCTAGAATATTATGAGAAGCTGCTCAAAAAATTGGGCCGCCAAAGTGATGTAGTGGATCAAATCCGTACCTATATCAAAAAAGGTAAGGTACTGGAACTCATCGGGCAATGGGAAGAGTGCGAACAGACCTACGAAAAAGCGCTTGGCTTAGCCAAAAAATCACGCGATGTGGTGCTGCTGGGGCAAGCCAACAACAACCTCGGGCAATTGCTCATGCTGCGCGGCGATTACACTAAGGCCATGAACTACCTGCAGATTTCTGCGAGCCTGTTTGAATCCATTGAAGACGAACTGGGCTTAGCCAGGGTACACGGCAACCTCGGCAACCTCTATTTCCGGCAAGGGAAATACGACGAAGCCATGACTTATTTCGAGCGCAGCATCGAACTGGGCTATACCCGCACGGGCACCGCAGGAAGTGCACAGATTGTCGCCAACCTGGGGCTTACTTATATGAACCAGGGCAAATACGACGAGGGCATCCGGTGCCAGGAAGTGCAGTTGGACATTTGCCGCCGCCAGAATGACAAGCAGGGCATGGCCACGCTGTATACCAATATGGGCATCGTTTATTTTGAACACGGCGATTACGACAACGCGCTCAATTGCTACGAGCAAGGCCTTGCGCTAAGCGAAGAATTGGGCAATAAACAACTGACCTCCATCGCCATCGGTTGCATCGGAAGCGTTTACGAACGCAAGGGCAATTACGAAAAAGCGATGGAACTCTTCCGGAAAGACCTGGCGCTTTGCGAAGAACTCGGCGACAAACAGGGCATTGCCATTGCCTTGGGACTGATTGGGGAGTTGTACAGCGTAAAAGGCGATTTTTATTTAGCCATAGACTACCTGCAGAAAAACCTGATGCTCTGCGAAGAACTGAATTATCAGAAAGGTATTGCCAAAGCAGTGAATACGCTGGGGGATGTCTTTTATTATACCCGGGAGTTTCAGCGCTCGCTACAACACTACAACCGAGCCATAGACATCACGCGCAAAATTAACAACCGTCTGGTTTTGGGCTCCAGCCTTATGGAAAAAGGCATGGTACTGCTGGAAATGGGCGATTTGACCCAATTGGATGAAACGTTGAAAGATGCGATGGCCATCGCCCACGGCCTCGGCAATCCCGACCTGCTTTTTGAAGCCGAACTGCTCAATGCCCGAACGCACTCCCTCCACGGCAGAAAAGAAGCGGCCCGCAAATTGCTTTATCAAATGCTCGACCTCTACGCCAACCCCGATAAATTAGCTGCCATTTATTACGTCCTTTTTCGTCTGGAACCAGACAATCCCGGCTACAAGGAAGAAGCCATCGCGCGTTATGAAGGGTTGTATAAAAGCACACCGAAGTACATTTTTAGCAGGCGATTGGGGATTATGCGGGATTGGGGAAAATCGTAGGGGTTGCATGGGGTGGCGGGGTTGTAGGGGTTGAAAATTTTCAACCCTTACCCTTACCCGGACACACCCGGACATTGTCAGACAAACCCAGACATTACAAGACATGCCATAGGATTCAGATCCAGAATCCCGGATATTGCAGGGTAAATCTTTTACCCATACAATATCATGAATCGTTACAACCCGAACATACATCACCGCAAAAGCATCCGCCTTAAAGGGTACGATTATTCAAAGGCGGGATTGTATTTCATTACCATTTGTACCCACAACCGGCAATGCCTGTTTGGCGACATTGTTGATGGCAAAATGATCCTGAACGAGGCGGGAAAAATTGCCGATGCCTGCTGGCAGGACATTCCTAATCATTTTCCGAATGCCATTTTACACGAATACATTGTCATGCCCAATCATGTTCATGGAATTATTGAATTGATGGGGGTTGGTGGCGGCGGTGGGGTCGGTGGGGTCGTAGGGGCAGAAAATTTTATGCCCCTACCGCCACCGCCGCCCCCAACGCCACCCACGCCACCCCCCACCCCCCCTTACCGGAAAAACCAATTACAAAAAATG
>JBBQGV010000108.1:0-19476 GCA_038323375.1 Chitinophagales bacterium | reverse complement strand
GTCTTGCTTTGCGGAACTTGGCGTACCCTTTGCGCCCTTTGCGGGAAACAATTGCACCCTTTGCGGAACTGCGCCTAAAATTTCCCGCAAAGGGCGCAAAGGTCTCGCAAAGGACGCTAAGGGGGCGTCTTGCTTTGCGGGACTGCGCCTAAAATTTCCCGCAAAGGACGCTAAGGTCTCGCAAAGGACGCAAAGGGGGCGTCTTGCTTTGCGGGACTGCGCCTAAAATTTCCCGCAAAGGACGCAAAGGGGGCGTCTTGCTTTGCGGAACTTGGCGTACCCTTTGCGCCCTTTGCGGGAAACAATTCCGCCCTTTATGGGAAACAATTCCGCCCTTTATGGGAAACAATTCCGAACAGAGTTCGGAGGTACAACACTCAACAAACAACGCTCTTGATAAATGAACATTAAAATACAAATACTCTTCTTTTTCGCCCTGCTGTCGGCGCTTTCACTCGCGGCGCAGGTGTCGCAAATCGGCATTCCGCGGGTGGAGCAAATGCCCGATCAGCCCGCGCCGTACAATGTGCGCGACTGGCGGGAAGTGGCGGTGCGCTACGATTCTTTCGTGTACGATGCAGGAAAAACGGGGCAGTACCTGCCGTTCGTTTACCTCAGCCCCAGCGGGTTGAACTACCCGGAGCGTCCGGTTTTTGGGTTGCATACCTACGTAGGCACCAATTCTCCGCTGGGCAACGAAGCCATCAATGTGCTGCCCTCGCTGGTGGGCGCAACGCTATGCGGGGCTGACAAAACCAACCAATACGGCCAGAACTGGGTGCTGATGAGCCAGGATTTTTTCAATAAAAACAACGGCGAACTCATTTACCTCAACAACCGAAACGGCAGCAGCGGCGGCGACTGGTGGTACGACCTGATGCCCAATATCTACTTTTATCAACTGTATGATCTCTACCCCAACATTGGCGGCGATGCGGCATTTCAGTTTACCTCCGTAGCAGATCGCTTTTTGGGCGCAGTGCGCGGAATGGGCGGCAACGACGTGCCCTGGCAAAAAGCCTACATGAATTACCGCGCCTGGAATTTCAAAACCATGCAGCCCAATACGACCAGCGTGCCGGAACCCGAAGCTGCGGGGGCTTACGCCTGGGTGCTTTACAACGCTTACAAAACAACGGCCAACCCCGATTACCTCCAGGGCGCCGAGTGGAGTATGGAGTTTTTGAGCGCGTGGGAAACCAACCCTTCCTACGAATTGCAATTGCCGTATGGCATCTATACGGCAGCGCGCATGAACGCCGAAATCGGAACAGATTACGACCTCGAAAAAATGGTCAACTGGGCGTTTGACCGTGGGTTCCTGCGGGGCTGGGGGGCCATCGTTGGTACCTGGGGAGGATTCAACGTTTCGGGTTTGATCGGCGAAGCCAACGATAACGGCAACGATTACGCTTTTCAGATGAACGGCGTTCAACAAGCGGCCATGCTGGCGCCGATGGTGCGCTACGACAAACGCTTTGCCCGCGCCGTTGGCAAGTGGATCCTCAATTTGGCCAATGCCACGCGATTGTTTTACCCCGGCTATTTACCCGGCTCGCTGCAGGACGCCTCGGCCTGGTCCAATACCTACGACCCCGACCGCGTCATCGGCTACGAAGCGCTGCGGGAGAATTGGCAAAACCTGTCGCCATATTCCACCGGCGATGCGGTGCAGGGCGGCTGGGCAGGCACCAATCTGGCCTTGTACGGTACGTCTTCCATTGGCTACCTCGGCGCCATTTTGGAAAAAACCAACGTAGATAAAATCCTTAAAATAGATTTGCTGAAAACCGATTTTTATCAGGATGCGGCTTATCCGACATACCTGCTATACAACCCGTTTCCACAATCCAGAACCGTAGAACTCGCCGTAGGCAATGCGCCGGTGGGGGTCTACGACGCCATTTCCGAAACCTTTCTATTGCAAAACGGAACAGGAACGGTGAGCGTCGTCATTCCGGCGAACGCAGCGATTTTGGTGACTTTGACGCCTGCGGGTGGTGCGATTTCCTACGACCGAAATAAAATGCTGGTGGATGGCGTGGCGGTAGATTACCGGCAAAGCGCTCAATCCTTTCAGTACGAACCGAGAATACAGGCATTGGCCACAGCCCAAACCGCTGTAGAATTCGGCGATTCCACGACGATTTATGGAAAAGCGTTCGATCAGGATTCAGACAACCTCACCTGGATCTGGAGCGCTACCGGGGGCACGATTTCCGGTAACGGCCCGGAAGTGCAATGGCTGGCAGGTGCCCTTGCGGGCGAATACGAAATTACGTTGATTGTCGCCGACGAAAGCGGTAATCGCGACACGGCAACCTTGCTGATGAATGCAGTCGCGGAAATCAACCTGGCACCGGTGGTTCCCGCCATTGAAAAAAGCACACCTTATGTCGCGCCAGGTAACCAGATCGGCCTCTTGAGTGCGGCGAGCGACCCCAACGGCGATCCGATTACCTTTGCCTGGACCGCCAACGGGGGAACCTTTTCCGGCAACGGAAATAGTGTGAACTGGACAGCCCCCGGAACAGCAGGCATCTACCAGATACAACTGACGGTTACCGATGACGGAGGGTTATCTTCCCAGGCGACGACGACAATTTTGGTCAAAAACTTCGACTTAACCCCCGGCAATCTCATTGCACATTACCCTTTTTCGGGCAACGCCAACGATGTAAGTGGCAACCAATTGCACGGGCAAACGAGCGGCGGTGCCCTGATTGGCCCTGATTTTTGGGGCCAGTCGGCTAGCGCCTGTCTCCTGGATGGGGTGAACGACAACGTCATCGTGCCGGTTGACCCGCTGCTGAACTTTCAGGATGGCATCACGGTCAGTTGCTGGCTGAAGGCGACTGCATTGCCCGACCACGAAATTTTCCCCATCTCGCACGGAAGCTGGCAAAACCGCTGGAAAATTTCCATCACCCCCGAACGCAAGGTTCGCTGGACGCTGAACAGCCTGACCACTATTGGCGATTTAGACAGCGAATTTAAGGTTGCCAAAGACAGCATTTATCACCTTGCCGCCACCTACGATGGCGCACACATGGCGCTTTACCTGAACGGCGAATTGCATACCTACCGAATGCTAACGGGCAAAATCCGCACAGCGGCACTTCCTTTGCTAATTGGGCAAATGTTGCCGGGCAATGCGGATTTTAACTTCAAAGGCACGATTGATGAAGTGAAAATCTTCGATTACGCACTGTCTCCTGATGCAGTAAACCTACTGTATGAAAGCATTCCGACGAGTATTGGCCAAGGGCCGGATCCTTCGCGGATGCTGCGCATTTACCCTAACCCGGTTCGGGAGACGCTTTATGTCCAAGTCCCGGAAAATACAGACAACCGCGCCTTCATGTCCATTTATGACCTGAACGGGCGATTGGTTGCCGAGCAAAAAGCGGGTTCGGATACGATGGTTGAATTGAATACAAAAGAGTTGAAACCTGGAATTTACTTCGTCATGTACCAATCGGGTTCCGTTTGTGCTACTACCCGGTTTGTGAAAATTTAAACCGAGTAATCACTTTTTTAAAAATCTAAATTCAACATAAAAATGAGAAAGAGTTTACAAACTATTTATCTGTTCGTTTGTGCTTTACTGCTGGCCGTCACAGGCGCGTATGCACAAACCCCGGTAGCCGACTACCCGTTTTCCGGCAATGCCAACGACGAATCGGCTAATGCCAATCACGCGGCCATCAACGGTGCCACGCCTACGCAGGATCGCTTCGGCAGAGCCAATAGCGCATTCGATTTTGACGGTGTTCAGGCTTTTTTGCTGGCACCCAACTCAAGCGTGCTCAACTCCAACTACACTACGGTTAGTCTTTGGGCAAAAGCGAATGAAATTCCGGCACAGTCCGAAGCTTACCTGCTGTCGTTTGGCGGCTGGCAGGAGCGCTGGAAAGTATCACTGCCCAACCACGGCAAACTCGTGTGGACGACCAACAACAGTTCCGGAATCTCCGACATGGACGCGGGTGGCGGCAATGAGCTTCCCGTAGGTGTCTGGAAACACTTGGTTTTCGTACACGATGGCACGAAAGACCGCATTTACATCAACGGCGTGCAGGTGGCGGAAAAAAACGTTTCCGGCACGATGAACGCGACCGTACGTCCGCTTGGCATTGGCTACAATGCCGTGGACGGCGGCAACTTTTTCAACGGCGCTTTAGACGAACTACAAGTTTACAACACCGCCTTAGACGGCACACAAATTGCAGCCCTCTACGCCGCGCAAAGTACAGCGCCCGTTGTAGGACAGAGCCTTGTGGCTTCCTATGCTTTCAACAACAATGCGCTGGATGGAACGGCTTTTCGCAACCACGGACAGGCAACGGATGTAAAAGCGGCCACTGATCGCTTTGGCTATGGCAACAGCGCCTATGCCTTCAACGGAACTTCTTCGGAAATTGAAGCGAGCAATTCTTCGCAACTCAATTCTCCGTATACCACCGTCAGCTTTTGGGTAAAACCCAATTCACTGCCCGCAACCAGCGAGGTTTTCCTGATTTCTTTCGGTGGCTGGCAGGAGCGATTCAAAGTTTCTGTGCCTTCGCACGGCAAACCGGTTTGGACAACCAACAACTCCTCCGGCATTTCCGATATGGACAGTGGTGACGGCAACGTACTCGAAGTGGGCGTTTGGAAACACGTGGTGTTCCTGCACAACGGGACGAACGACAAAATTTTCATGGATGGCGTGTTGGTAGCAAGCAAAGCCGTTTCCGGTACCCTGAACAGTACAGACAACCCGTTGGGCATTGGCTACAATGCGGTGGACGGCGGCAATTGGTTCGATGGCGTTTTGGACGAAGTGCAGATTTACAACTACGCCCTAAGCGACGCAGCCGTGGCCGATTTATACGATGATCAGGCTGCTTTCCCAGGCACAGCAACGGATTTGGTTGCCGATTACAAATTTGGCGGGAACACGGAAGATGCCACGCAATTTGGCAACCACGCTGCAAATGGCGGTGCGCTGCCAACGACAGACCGCTTCAACTACGCTTCGAATGCGTATGAGTTTACAGGAGTGGATTCGATGTTGGTTGCCAATTCGATCCAGTTGAATACGGATTACACCACCATCAGTTTTTGGATAAAAGTGGGCGAGTTACCCGCCACAAGTGAAGCTTATTTGCTTTCAAATGGCGGCTGGCAGGAACGCTGGAAAATTTCTTTGCCACCGCATGGCAAACCGGTGTTTACCACCAATTACGAAAACGGCATTTCTGACATGGACAGCGGCGGCGGTAACGAACTGCCGGTTGGCCAGTGGCGACATGTGGTGATGGTGCACGATGGTTTAAAAGACAAAATTTTTATCAACGGCAATTTAGCCAATCAGAAAGACGTCGTTGGCGCACTCAATTCAACCGATCATCCGCTTGGCATTGGCAACAACCCAATTGACGGTGGCAACTACTTCAATGGCAGCCTCGACGAGGTCCGCATTTACAACCGCGCCCTCAGCAATGCGGAAGTTACGGTACTTTATATTTCACAATCTACAGCGCCCAACTTCAATGCTGACCCGGTAGCGGACTACCCCTTCAGCGGCAATGCGAACGATGAAACGGTATACCACAACAACGCGCAGGCAAACGGTGCGCAATTGGGCGACGACCGCTTTGGCAAAGCCAACCACGCTTATGCTTTTGACGGCGTAAACGATGAAGTTACGGCTGCCAATTCGCCGCAATTGAATTCCGATTACACTTCCGTGAGTTTTTGGGTCAACGTGAACGAATTGCCAGCTACGAGCGAAGCGTTTTTGTTGTCCTTCGGTGGCTGGCAGGAACGATGGAAAATTTCACTGCCTGCGCATGGCAAGCTGGTTTGGACTACCAATAACTCCTCCGGCATTTCCGACATGGATGCAGGCGATGCTAATGTTTTACCCACAGGCGTATGGAAACACGTGGTAATGATCCACGACGGCACGAAAGACCTCATTTATTTCGACGGGGTGCAAGTCGCAGAGAAAAACGTTGCGGGTACGATGAACAGTACGACTTATGACCTCGGTATGGGCTACAACGTCGTGGATGGCGGCAATTTTTTCAACGGCTCTTTGGATGAAGTGCAGATTTACGACCGTGCCCTGAGTGCGGCTGAAGTCGCTGCGTTGTATGCCCTGCAATCGCAGGCGCCTGCGGTTACCGATTCCGAAGTCCCTTCTGCGCCGCTCAACCTCGCAGCAAGTGTCGTTTTCACCAGCGTGAGCCTGACTTGGTGGGCTTCTACCGACAACGTTGGCGTCATGGGTTACAACCTGTATCAGGATGGCGAAAAAATCCTGACCACAGCGAATACCTTTGCTGATCTGACCGGATTGGCACCACAAACAACATTCACTTTTGGCGTCAGCTCCGTAGATGCAGCAGGCAACGAATCGGTGATTTCTACGCTGAATGTCACGACCGGCGAAGAACAAACGCCCGACGTGACCCCGCCAAGCCAGCCCGGCAACTTAGTGGCTGCAACCGGCGCAACTTCGGTATTGCTGTCGTGGGATGCCTCGACGGACGACCGGGAGGTAGCCGGTTACGTAGTCCTGGTGGATGGGATCTTTTTTGACACGGTCGCCACAACTTCGGTTTTGGTAGGCGGATTGGATGCTGAAACGCTCTATTCCTTTGAAGTGTATGCTTTCGACAATGCCGGCAACAACTCGACGACTGCTGAACTTACGGTTTCCACCGATGAAGAAATTGTCACAGCCGAACCTGGTTTGGTCGCGCATTACCCGTTTGAGGGCAATGCCAACGACGTTACGCCCTACGCCAATCACGGCGTCATTGGCGGCAACCCGACTTTTGAAACGCCAAGCCATGCGAACGGCGGCTTGCTGAACATCAAATTTGACGGGGTAGGGGATTCGATTGTAGCGCCCAATGCGGTGCAACTGATTTCTGACTACACCACGGTGAGTTTCTGGATACGGGTGGATGGAACAAATATTGACGATGCAGAAGCGTATGTCCTCGATTTTGGCCACTGGAGCGAACGTTGGAAAATATCGCTGCCGCAGCACCATAAGATCGTTTGGACGACCAACGGCAACAACGTGCAGTTCCCGGTTTTCATTTCGGATATGGACAGCGGCGACGGCAATGAACTCGTTGAGAATTTCTGGTGGTATGTCACCATGGTACACGATGGCACGAATGACATTATTTATGTCAACGGCGAGCAGGCCAACATCAAACCTGTTCCGACCAAACTCAACACAACCGGCCTCACACTGGGCATGGGCAACAACCCGGTTGAAGGCGGACAGTATTTCATCGGTGCTTTAGACGAGTTGAAAATTTACAACAAGGCGTTGACCGCATCAGAAATTCAAAATCTCTACAATGCCGGTACAACGGGTACAAACAACCCAAGCGCCGATTTGCTCCGGATGATCCGGGAGGTTTACCCGAACCCGGTTACGGACAAACTCTGGGTGAAGCATGCGTTTCCTGGCAACCAGCCGTTGCTGCTCCGCGTATTCGATGTGCAGGGCCGGCAAATTGCTGACCAACGGTTTGGAAAAAATGAAATCCCTGTAGACCTGTTCTCCATCAATGTGGAAAACTACCCTCAGGGAACCTACTTCCTCAATTTCGTGCTGGGCGGGAAAAGTCTCGGCTCTGTGAAATTTGATAAGAAGTAAGGGTTTATGACGTAGTTTTTTGTGGTTGTGAAAGGATCCCTTTGCAAATTGGCAAATATTGCAAATTGGCGAAGGGCAAAAAGCAAGGGGCAAATTGCAAATTGGCAAATATTGCAAAATTTGCCCCTTGCCCTTTCACAACCCTACTCAATAGACTTGTTGCGACGGGATCATCGCGGGCGCAAAATGGCTCTTTTTCACCCACTCTTCGTCTTTTTTCGGTCACGTAGCTGGGCTATGTTCCCTCAATAAGCCTTTGATTGGGTGACTGAGCGATTCCGAAGTGGGAATGCCCAGTGGGCATTCAAGTGAAGGAATGCGCCAACAGTGTGTAGCAGCTCATTTTTCCCACCACGCTGCCCCATCGCAACAAGTCTAATAAATTTTCACCACATCCCGCTGGCACCTAACTAACATGGTAAACAGATTTATAGAAAACCCCATTTTAACCACGAAAGACATAAAACCCAGTTCGCCCGATCTGATCGTGGAATGCGTGCTGAATCCCGGGGTATTTGAGTTTGCCGGAAAAACCTGGCTCTTGCTGCGCGTAGCAGAAAGGCCGGTGCAGCAGGATGACCGGATTTCGTTCCCGGTGATGGAGGAGGATGGGCATTTAAAAATTCTGGAATTTGCAACCAACGACCCTGATTTGGATTTGTCGGATGCCCGGATGGTGCGCTACCGGGGCATTACGTACCTTTCTACGATCTCGCACCTCCGGCTGGTTTGCAGCGACGACGGCATCCGTTTTTACGAACCGGAAGATCTGCCAACCAAAATAGTCGGACAAAGCGCATTAGAAACCTTTGGAATCGAAGACTGCCGGGTTGTCAAGATTGCCGGGGAATATTACCTGACGTATACGCAAGTCTCCGAAAACGGGGTAGGCGTGGGGCTGATGCAGACCCGCGACTGGCGTACGATTGAACGAAAAGGCATGATTTTACCGCCACACAACAAAGACTGCGCTCTTTTTGAAGAAAAGATCGGCGGGAAGTACCACTGCCTGCACCGCCCTTCCGGGGTGGATCTTGGTGGTAATTTTATCTGGATCTCCTCCTCACCCGACCTGCTCAACTGGGGCGGGCACCAATGCATCCTGCGTACCCGACCGGGCATGTGGGACTGTGCGCGGGTAGGCGCCGGCGCAGCGCCCATTAAAACCGCAGAAGGCTGGCTGGAAATTTATCACGGCGCGGATTTCAACCACCGCTACTGCCTCGGGGCGGTTTTACTTGATCTGGACGACCCTTCCAAAGTGCTCGCCAGATCGCAGGCACCCCTTTTTGAACCGGAAACCGACTACGAAACGCGGGGCTTTTTTGGCAATGTGGTGTTTACCAACGGCCACTTAGTGAACGGCGATGAAATTACGATGTATTATGGCGCTTCCGACGAAGTGATTTGTGGCGCGAAATTTTCGATTGGAGACATTTTAAATGGATTGAAGTAATCTCGAAATGCTTACGTGTCGGACACCTTGGAGGTGTCCGACACGTAAGCATTTAATCCTGGGATTTCGAAAACGTTCGGAAGGAATACGTTTCGGACACCTTCGAGGGTGTCCGAAACGTATTCCTTCCGAACGTTTCCCGGATTCCCGCCAACCACCAACGATGAGCAGTAAACCTACCAGCGAAATTAGTTTTTTTCAATCACACCCGCTCAGCATGCGGGTGTTGTTACTGACCAACCTCATTTACGGACTCGTGATGCCCATCATTGAGCTGTTCGTCGGGGCATACATCATGCGAAATTCCTCCGATATTAGCTTGGTGGTGATTTTCCAGTTGGCCGTTTACACGGGCATTCCAACCACCTTCCTGATCAATGGCTATCTGCTGAGGCGGGTTCCTATTTCAAGGCTCTATTCCTTAGGCATGCTGCTCAGCGGCGTATCCATGACGGCCATGATGATGCTGAACGAACTCAACACAGCGGGCGTGTTTTTTGCAGGCCTGATCATGGGCTTGTCCTACGGCTTTTTCTGGGCCAACCGCGATTTTTTGGCGTTGAATACCACGAACGATGGCAACCGAAATTACTACTACGGCATCGAAACCTTTTTTTATACCATGACGGGCATCCTTGTGCCATTTTGTGCAGGAGCATTCATTGCCGCCACGCAAAAAAACGGCTGGTTTTCGGGCAATGTGAACTTTGCGTATTACATCCTAACCGGCTGCGTGTTTGCCCTGACCATTGTGGCTTCCGTGCTGGTACACCGCGGCGGTTTTCAAAATCCCAAAAATGCGCCTTTTCTATTTTTTAATTTCGACCGGCTTTGGAATAAAATGCTGGGACTTGCGGCGCTCAAAGGCGTGGCTCAGGGGTATATCGTGACTGCGCCAACCATGTTGATTTTGACCCTTGTAGGTAAAGAGGGATCCCTGGGACTGATTCAATCCATCGGCGCCCTGCTTTCGGCAATCCTGCTGTATATTTTGGGTCGGGTGACCGGGCCAAAACACCGTTTGTTGATTTACGGCATCGGGTGTTCGTTGTTTGTCCTCGGCGCTTTGTTCAATGCTGGAATGTATTCAGCTTTGGGGGTGATCTTGTTCATGACGTGCCTGCTTTTTGCCCGCCCGCTGCTCGATATTGCGTATTTTCCCGTTCAACTGAAAGTGATTGATGTGATGGCTGAAATTGAAAAACGCAATGAATTTGCCTATATTTTCAACCATGAATTGGGTTTGTATGTCGGGCGGTTGTTCGGCTGCGGGTTGTTTATTGCCTTGGCGTGGTACGTGAGTGAATATGCGGCTTTGCGGTTTGCGCTGTTGGTGATTGCGGTGGTGCATTTGATGGGTTGGTTTGTGATGCGCAATATTTTGAATGACCCTACGATGAAACAAGGGACAGTTGAGAATCCTGGCTGAATTAATTATCCAAAAACATACAAAAATGAATAATTACAAAATACTCCTCCCGCTCCTGTTCCTGATTGGCGCAGGATGCCAATCCGTTCAGCCGTTCGAGCCGCAGGCATCTGCTGTTGCACAATTTGTCGTGCCGCGCATCGAAGCCATGCCGAGACAGCCCAAGCCCTACGTTTTGAAAGACTGGAAGCGGACGGCGCTGGAGTTTGACGCCTACGTATTCGACCACACGGCTAAAGGCGATTTTTTGCCCTTTGTCTGGATGGACAACCAAAACCGGAATTTCAACGAACCGACGTTCGGCATCTACACCGCCATCGGCGATGTGCGCCAGGGCCCCGCAATGAACAACGGCGAAAACCACGAAGCGCTTGGCGCATTGGGCGCAATTCTTGGTGCAACGCTGGTGGGGATTGACAAAAGCAAACAGGACGGCTACAACTACGTCCGCATGGCGCGCAATTATTTCAACAAAGACAACGGCTGGAACATCATCCAGAACTTTACCAACAAGGGGGCGCATATCGGCGGCGGCTACGGCAACGACTACTGGTACGATGTGTACAATAACGTCCTGTTTTATGCCGTCGGCAATTATTACCCCAAAGAAGAAGGGTACAACGAGATCATGCGCACGGTAGCCGAGCAGTTTTACAAATCGGATCAGGTGTTGGGCAAAAACTACAGCTACTCGTTTTTTGATTTTAAAACTATGACGCCCGCAAAGAACCATATTCCTGCCCAGGAAGACGTGGCGGCGGGTTATGCGTTCATCCTGTATGCGGCCTACCAGAAATTCGGCGATGAAAAATACCTGCGCGCCGCCCGCAACGCACTCGATGTGCTGGCTTCGCAAAAAGAAAACCGCTCTTATGAAATTCTGATGGCTTTTGCGCCTTATATGGCGGCCCGGCTGAACGCTGAAACCGGCACTAACTACGATGTGCAGCAATTCATGAACTGGACTTTCGACGGAGACGCCGTGGGCCGCGAAGGCTGGGGGGTGATTGTGGACAGATGGGGCGGCTATGACGTCAGCGGGATGTCCGGCAGCACAGTCCACAACGGCGGCTACGGCTTTTGTATGAATACATTCGACCTGGCCTGGCCCCTCACAGCTATGTTGCGCTACGACCAGCGTTACGCCCGCGCTGTGGGTCGCTGGGCGCTGAACGCCGCCAATACGGCGCGCCTGTTTTATCCTTACGACATCCCGGATGCCCTGCAAGCGCTGCCCAATCGCAAAGCCCTCACCAAAAATGTGATCGCTTACGAAGGGCTGATCAAAGAGTCTATTTATGATGAACACAAGGGCATCACGCCATTTGCACAGGGCGATGGTCCGCTCTGGGCGCCGGGCATGCCCCCTGAAACCATGTTTTCAGTTTACGGCAGTGGGCATGTGGGCATTTTCGGTGCCACAATCCAACCCACGGATGTGCCGCAAATCCTGCAAGTAGACTGTCGGGCTACCGATATGTTCCGCAAGTACGAAGCATATCCAACCTACCTGCTTTACAACCCCTATACCGAATCCAAAATGGTGAACATCGAAGTGGGCAGCAAAAAGGTAGATGTTTACGATGCCGTGAACCGGAAGGTCTTGCACCATGCGGTTAAAGGGAAAGTTGCGGTTAATCTGGCGGCAGATGCGGCGCGGTTGCTCGTGTTCGTTCCCGCAGGTAGTAAATACACCGAAAAGGATGGCCGTTTACTGGCGGATAAAGTGCCGGTGGATTTTCGGTATGGGGTGAAGAATTAATGGGTAGGGCATGTTTACGGAATACAAAATCCCCTTTACCCCATGCATCCCCGTAGGGTTGTTTTGTATCCTTATCAGGTTAAAGTTCTTTAAACCCGATTGGCGTTGTTCCTGTCGCCGTTTAACGACATGACCGGTAAAACGTTCACCATTGGCCATCATGCTGCTGGTGGGTTCGGTCGTGGTGGTGCGGCAAACGAACCTCATACGCAATTCCAAACTCAACGAGGCCGGGAAACAAATCGTCTCCATCCGCTACGGCGGTTTTTCCGGCCCTGCAACGGACATTAAATACGGCACTTTTAAAAACTTAGTGCTGCAAGACCCGGAAATCAAGGCAGTGACGTTGGCCAATCACTTGCCGCGGCTTGACTTTTTCGGCCCCATCAGCATGGAGATGCAATTTTCCGGACTTCGGTGCCGACAAACACGAGTGGTTTCAGTTGAACGGCGATTTGGATTTTTTGAAAACGTTCAATATGCAGATCATTGAAGGCCGTGATTTTGACGCGACGCACAAAGCGGATTCCAATGCTGTACTGTTGAATATGGCAGCCGTGAAAGCCTTGAATACAACGCCTGCCGATGTGGTGGGCAAAACGATCATCCGCCCGGTTCATTCGCTGGGGTTTGGGCCACCCGATTCTACGCAGGCTCCCATACACGGCTTGGTTATCGGCGTGATTGAGTATTTCCCCTACCGCTCTATGCACCACAAAATTGAACCGTTGGCGATTTCGCCGATGCCCCATACCATTGACCGGATCATTCACGTGTGCCTGCCTGCGACGGAAATGGGTGAAAAAATTGCAGACCTGGAACGGAAATGGAAGCAGGTTTTTCCCGATTTCGGGTTCGATTATTGGTTTGTAGATGAAGAATTTGGGCGGATGTACGAAAACGAAACGCAAATCGCGAAGCTGACCAAACAGTTTTCCGGCTTGGCCATGCTGATCACCTGCGTGGGGCTATATGGCTTAGCGGCTTTCGTGTCAAAACAGCGCATCAAAGAAATCGGCATCCGCAAAACTTTGGGTGCCAGCAACGGGCGGATTTTATAGCTTTTGCTTTCAGTTTTCGGCAAAATCCTGCTCATTTCCTGCATCATCGGCATCCCGGTCGCCATTTATTTGTCCGGGCGGTGGTTGCAGAGTTTTGAATACCGAACCGATTTATCCGTTTGTGTTTTTGCGGGTGCTGTGGCAGCTATTGCGGTGATTACGATGCTGTCTGTGGGGTATGAATCGCTGCGGGCTTCGATGGCCAATCCGGTTAAGGCGCTGCATAGCGAATGATTAACTAATTCGATCATTATAACCATTTCACTATGAATCGCATCAATTTTCTAAAGTCACTCAGTTTTGTCGGGCTGACCACCGCTGGCATTCCTTATTTCAGCCGCGTGAATGCCCAAACGCTTGGCGATCCCGATCCGCAACTCGACAAAGACCTGGTATCCACCTTTGTTGGCTCAGCACACCGGGATATGGACAAGGTCAAAGCCTTGCTGGCAGAAACCCCCAACCTGCTCAATGCTGCCCACGACTGGAAGTTCGGAGATTTTGAAACGGCGCTGGGCGCAGCCAGCCATGTTGGGAACAAAGAACTGGCCCAATTCCTGCTCAACAAAGGTGCGCAAGCCAATATCTTCACTGCTTGCCTTTTGGGCAAAATGAGCATCGTAAAACCCATGCTGGAGGCGTTCCCCCTCCGTGCTGCATGCAAAAGAGCCACATGGGTACACGTTGCTGCACCACGCGGAAAGGGGTGAGGAAGAAGCGCTGGAAGTGAAGGAATATTTGATGTCGCTGGGGTTGAAGGAGACGAGGATTTTGTTGTATTGATTCTACTCCCCAATAATCTCCGCTTCCTGCAAAATAAAATTCAGCTTGTACGGGTCGCTTTCATTGAGTTTCAGCTTGCCCCTTACGGTGATGATCTGGTCGTTGAGCAGGCGGCGCGGTTTATTGGCCAACTCAACTTCTGCAATGGTTTCTGGCCCCGAAGCTGCGCAAAAAAAGCAGGCCTTGGACGGGAAGCGCGATAAAATCACATTCAGGCGGATGTAGGCATCCAAAATGATCACGTGGCCGCGCAGGGTGATGACCTGCCCTTCCATGGCCTTCATGCCTTTGTCAAATTTGGGTTGCTGCCAGGAAATGCCCTGCTCCTCCAGGAAGACCTCTTCAAAAGGCACGCCCTCGAATAAATTCCAGCCCTGCATGCCGCCCATGCCGCGTTGCGCGCTCAGCGTTCCAGAAAACAAGGGGAGGAGGGCTGCGATCAAAATTCCGTATTTCATAGCGTTACCTTTGTTTTGCATAAGAAACGCTCAAAGATGAAAAAAAGCTTAGAAAACATCAACTATAAAGACAGATACTACTTCAGCTTGTCCAGCACGATCTCCCATAGTTTTTCATAGGGAATAATTTCCATTTCGTTCAGTGCCCCGTGGTAGTAAAAAGGGTGTTCGGAGAGGTGCTCCAGCAGTTTGTCCACCCCGCTGAGCTCGTCGGGGTGGTAGCGGGCTTTGCTCAGGCGCTGTAAGAGGCGAACAAATTGACGGGGGCGTTCAAATTCTTCTTTGTCTAGGTTGCGACTGGTGAAATTTTTTAGGTGTTCTATTTTTTCGGTAGCCTGTTGGAAATTGCGCCGTTGCAGCAAAAAGAGTGCTTGTAAAATCATCACCAGCAGTTGGAACATTTTTTGTTCGCGGGGGTAGGAGGGGGGCGTATCTAAAAAACGGGACAACCTCGACGACTTTCGGAGTTGCTTCATTACGAAGTTGGGGTCTATATCCCGGCTCTCAATTAAATAAAGAAGGTAAGCCTCGTATATGGCCCATTTTTCGCGGATAACGCCATCTAATTTTCTGAAATCGGACGTATTGCCGGCCTGGTTGAAGATCGCCTGCGCCTGGATATAGTTTTCTGTGTGGATGGCCAGCAGGAGGTAATATTCCATAAACAGAAACCAAACTTCACTGCCTTCCGAAAAATCGTGCAGGCACTTTTCGGCGCATTCCCCGCCGCGCTTGTAATCCTTGAGGTGGAGATAGGCCGCCATCTTTTTGGTGTTAAAAAGGATGCGTTTTTCCTCCTGGTAAAAAAGGGGATTTTGTTCGATGTACTGTTCCGCCTGCGCACAAACCTCCAACATCGCGCTGTACTCTTTAGCCATTTCATAGCGCATCACCCAAACGATGTACATGTGATAGTTCACCACCGGGGATTGGTGCATTTCAGACAGTTGAATCAGCTCGTTGCAATAGGCATCTAAGCGACTTTTGAACTCGTACGATCGCACGCTGGGCCGGTAATGGTGTATGAGAACGCGCTGGTACAACTCTTCCGAACGAATTTCGGCAGCTAAGATTTCATTGTATTCCCGGAGACAGGCATCGTGTTGTTCGAAAGTCTTTTCGTTGGCATTGAGTGCGGCGTACTCGCGCAGAATCCGGGAACAGTTGAGGATTACATCAGAAAACCGGTATTTGAGAGCCGTGGTGAGTATCTGGTTCGCCAAATCCGCAGCAGGGGCGAGTCCTTTGTTTTGGAGTAAAATATTCACCAGCGTCCACTCCTTGTTGCAGGTAAAATAAGCGGAAGTGTAGTCGGCTGCATCCGATTTTTTGATGTCTATAAAAAAAAGGGTATTCAGCAACCGTCTTCTGAACCTGGATTTCAGTTGCCGGTAGCGCGCATCGCCGGGGTCTGCGCCATAGAGTTGAGCTGCGGCATCGCGGTCGTTTTTGAACTGGCCGGTTTCGATGCCTTCATACATTTCCCGGAATTTGCTGTTTTTTGCACGCAGAGCCGTATCATCGAGCAACTCGATGCGGCTGGCCTTTCGCCGGGTAACAATTTTTACAATTTCGATCAGATTTTTCAATACGGTCAGGTTTGAAACAAAAAGGGTTTTGCACGTTCTGCGCAAAACCCTTTTCCCGTTGTATCAAAATGTACGCTTAAAGCGAATGATGCAGTTGCAGCGCGGGATCAATCAATATTCATCTTCATTGAACAGGAAGTCGTCTTTGCGAGGATAATCAGGCCAGATGTCTTCAATGCCTTCATACTGTTCGCCATCATCTTCCATTTCCTGAAGGTTTTCGATCACCTCCAACGGCGCGCCAGAACGGATAACAAAATCAATAAGCTCGTCGCGCGTTGCGGGCCAAGGTGCTTCTTCCAAGTGGCTTGCCAGATCAAGTGTCCAATACATAATGTCGTTCAGGTTTAATAAATAAGACCATTGTTGTTGAAAGGGGCACCTGGCGAACCGGGATCCCCAAAAAATGCCCATTTTCCGGCAAATGTAATAAAGTTGTTGAATTAATGCGCCGCTATATACGGTTTTGTTATTCAAGTTCAAACACTGCCAGTGAATAAAAAGATCACTCCAAAAATCGCGCCACTTTTTATCGCCCTATTTATAAGTGCTTATAATCTCAAATGGTTCATTTTCATAGCCTTCCGGGATGAATCCGATCTCTGACGAATTGACAGGCCCGGTTGGGTCGCAAATAAAAAATTCCCTGCCTTTGTGCTTCAGTGCGCTGCCCCGATACCCCGGAATGGCCACTCCGATGGTGAGGTGATCGTGGTAGGCAACGACAATCATCGGCAGATCCAACAGCGTTTTGACCAAATAATAAAACAAAGCGACCCGGTCTTCGCAATCGGAATGCGGATAGAACAGCACTTCATCCGGAATCATGGGCTTACTGCGCCCGAATGCTTCTTTGTCTTCTTTGTAAACAAAAGCCGAACGCGTAAACGCGACCAAACACGCGATCGCCTGATCATGCCGCCTGCCTTCAATCAGTTCGCGCAGTTCGGGCAACAAAGAGGCCGCTGCCGTAGCGGTCAAAGGCGCTTCGATATAGCTGCTTTCTGCAATGAGCGGATAAGATTTCATAAGTTGCACGACGTTCTCATCCGTTTGCACGGTAATTTCACGCATCAACCCTTCAAACATGAAACGGAGCTTGCGCGGTCGCAGGCGCGGGCTGAGGTTGGGGAGTTTGGTCAATTGGAAAGAAAAGGCTTTCCCTTTGGGGTGCGCCACAAAATTGAGCAGGTAAAGCGCCTGCTGACTGCGCGAAGCTTGGTTCAGTGCGGTGAGGTTGACGTAATTGCGGCCATTTTCTTCGATCATGGGCGCTTCAAACACCTCTTCTTTGGTGTAAACGTACAAAAATACCCGGTCGTCTAAATAGGTGAGCCGGGTATCGTAGCCCGACTGAGACAACAAAAACCAGCACACCAATTCTCTCTCTAAAGGTTTTTTCTGGACGTAAATTTTATCAACCACCCGCCGCAT
Organism: Chitinophagales bacterium; assembly: GCA_038323375.1. Taxonomy (GTDB): domain Bacteria; phylum Bacteroidota; class Bacteroidia; order Chitinophagales; family Saprospiraceae; genus JABWAJ01. Next base: position 1,832 of record JBBQGV010000108.1, on the reverse strand, counting down.
CAGGTCATAATAGAGCCAATCGTTGAGTCCGAGGGCCGTTTTTTTGCGATCCAGGTCATCCAAAAGAACGCTAAAATCCGTTTGGTTCAGCCGTTGATAATAGCCGACCAAGCTTTTTTCCTGGATGTTCACCGAACTGGAAAAAAGCATATCGGAGCTGTACGCTACGGTCAACTGCTCCGAAAAAAACGGAATAGCAACCTCCTGGCGGCTCGATTTGGCAAGCCCGGGGCAGAGTAGTGCGAGAAGTAAGGGGATTGAAAAGCGCATGGGGTAAAGATCAATCTTTTTTTGGAGAAGTCTTTTCAGCTTTTTGGAAATTCAGCGAAACAGAGTTGATGCAATACCGCAACCCGGTCGGCTTTGGTCCGTCGTCGAATACATGCCCCAAGTGGCCGTCGCAGCGCGCACACAGCACTTCGGTGCGCTTCATACCGTAGGTGGTGTCGTCGTGGGAAATGACGTTTTGCGGCTTGATGGGTTGGTAAAAACTGGGCCACCCCGTACCCGATTCAAATTTGGTTTTGGAATCGAACAACGGCAAACTGCAGGCACCACAAGTGTACGTCCCTTCTTCGTGGTGATCCGAATATTTGCCGGTAAAGGCTCTTTCGGTGCCAGCTTCCCGCAAAACGTAGTAGGCTTCTTTGCTCAACTGGGCTTTCCACTCGGCATTGGATTTGACTACTTTTTTGACCATTTCCCCAGTTGCAGCGGCTTCGGGGGAATTGCTTTTGCTGTGGTGTTTGGGTTGTGCTTGGTTGCACGACCAAACCATCAGGGCAAGAGCAAACAGAAAAAAACGGTTGTTTTTCATAACGTGTTTTTTTGTAACAGTGAAGACGCCGCCGCGCAGGAAAAGAACGATCTTCTGTTCGTTCAGATTGTCCTTCCGGGTTGGCGGCATTTGAAATATCTTCATCTACTTGAATAGACTTGTTGCGACGGGTCAGCGTGGTGGGAGGAATGAGCTATTTTTTGACCAATCAAAGCGTTTTTTGAGGAGCATAGCCCTGTTCTGTGACGAAAAAAAGGTGATGAGTGGTCAAAAAACAGCCATTCCTACCCCGCGATGATTCCCGTCGCAACAAGTGTAATTTACGATTGAGCGTGGACTTTAGTTTTAGAATACTGCCTCAACTGTAGCGGCTGCGACATTCGGGAAAACCTGCCTGTTGATGCGTTGTTTATGAAATACCTCACTTTTTTTAGTACCATTGTAGTGTAAATCAGACCTACCGACTATGCAGCAAAAAACTGGTACCCTCGCAGGACGAACGCGCTTATACCGCAAATTGCATAAGTGGGCGGCGGTTCCCCTTTTTGCTTTTATGTTCCTCATGGGGCTGACCGGCCTGCTTTTGGGTTGGAAAAAACACACCGGCTTGTTGCCCCCGACGGCCAAAGGTGCCTCTTCCGAAACGGCTGTCTGGCTACCCTTAGACAGCCTCCAGCGCATTGCGCAAACCTACGCAACCGACAGCCTTCGCAAAAGCCCTACCATTGACCGCATTGATATCCGCCCGCTAAAAGGCATCGCCAAGATCGTTTTTGCTGACCATTTTTCAGAACTCCAGTTGGATTGCACCACCGGAAAAATCCTCTCGGTCAACGCCCGCTATTCCGACATCTTAGAAAAAATCCACGACGGCTCCATCCTCGACTATTTCCTCCAAACCAGCAACGAACAACTGAAACTCACCTACACAACCTTAGTCGCCCTCGGCTTGCTCCTGTTGTCGTTCAGTGGCTTCTGGCTTTGGTATAACCCGAAACGGATGCGGAAGATGAAGGAAAGGAGAGGGTAGAGGGAGGGAGAGGGAGAGGGGGAG
>JBBQGV010000107.1:0-19635 GCA_038323375.1 Chitinophagales bacterium | reverse complement strand
TTCTTCCTGGATGCTTTCTAAGCTTTTGCCAATTTTGCCCAATTTGGTGGCGCTGCCAATGGCCGTAAGGGTCGCAATGGCCAACCCGCTGGAAACCGTTGTGCCGCGGTAAATGAAGCGATCTTCTTTAGTTTGGTCTTTGTAAACCGGCAGCGATTCCCCGGTGAGGATGGATTCGTTGGCGGAAAAATCGTTGGAATGCACGATGACGCCGTCTGCCGCAATGAAGGTGCCTTCTTCCACCATCAGGCTGTCGCCGACGACCAATTCGTCGCTTTTGATTTCCACAACTCCACCATTCCGAATCACTTTGCAATTGGGTTGGGAAAATTGCTGGAGTTTTTCCAACGCATGGCGGCTTCTGGAGTCCTGGTACAAAGAAATGGCCGCTACCAGCACAATAGCCGACGCTAAAAAAATGCCGTCGCCGGTTTCGCCGCTGATGAAATAGATGGAAGAAGCCACAAACAACAACAGCACCATCGGCTCTTTGGCTAAGCTTTTGATGGCTTCCCAAAAAGGATTTTCTTTTTTGTAGTCTAACCGGTTGTAGCCGTATTTTTCCCGCGCTTCAAGGACTTGTGCAGGGTTGAGGCCGTGGATGTTGAAGTTATTTGTGGGCATGGATGTTGATTTCGACTTGCGTTACCTTGCCACGTGTCGGACACTTTGGAAGTGTCCGACACGTGGCAAGGTAACGCAAGTTAGCTTTTAAGCCGTTCAATTTCTTTATCAAGTCTCTATGGCTTATAAATACGGATTAATTTTCCAGCAAGCACATATTGCTCCCGCTCAATAGCATGACGAATGCGCTCGGCAAGGGCTGTAAAATTGTTATCATAGGTACATGCGATGATACCACAATGATTAGGATTGCTGCGGTGAAGTCCAAAAAAATCTAATCTATTGAATGTCAGCAATGCACGATTAGACGCTGTAGCAAATGCAAGTACCTGATCGTCAGGAATGCGTTGGTTTGCATTCCCCGCCTGAAAAGCTGTCAAAACATCGTAACCACACGAACGTAGTGCGGTAACGACCTGAAAATCGAAGTTTTCATTGCTGTAAAGTTTCGTCATTCGCTTACAACTGCCTCGTTTTCCTGAATTTCAAAGTCTATTTCCTCTTTATTTGCCCGGTAGTAAGCCCATGCATTCGTCAAGTCTTCCGCACGAAGCGCAGGGTAGGAGGTCAGTAGAGACGCTTCAGTGGTGCTGGTATTTTTTGCTTCCACCAGCAGCCACACTGGAATTCTTGTCCGTACAATACAAGCACTGCCCCCACATACGCCGGGCGTTTTTTCAATGCCGGGAGACCGGTAGCTCAAATCGTCATTAACCCACTTGGCAACAAGCGCTTTTTCTCCCGGACTCATCTCTGGAAGAAGGGCCTCAACCTTTTGCAATGCTGTCATACCTCGTTCCATTCTTTTATTTCTACAAATATGCTTGTTTTCTTCCGAAGATTCAAATCCGCCTCACTTTTTCTTCTACTTTCTACTCTCTACTTTCTACCCTCTACCTCCACCTTCCTCCCCGCATTATTCGCCTGAAAAACAGGAAAGTACATCAACTCTACCTTCGCCGGATTGAGCGTAAACGTCCCTGTATAACGCGGCAGCAATTCGAGGGTAAAACGGTGTGTGCCCGGCTTCAGGCTTTCGCAAAAAATGGCCGTTTTGTGCCGGAAATACTCCCGGTGTACTTCCCCCGGAAAATAGGCGCGCTTCGACTCATAGCTGCACGACGCCGGAATGGGCACCTCGATCATCACGTATTGCGCGTCTTTCTTCACCTCCACGGTCACTTCCAAAGTTTCGGGTTTGCCGGCGCGGAGGCGGTTGCCGCCGTTGGCAAAAGTCGTTTGGATGCTAAAATGTTCGCTGTGCTCCCGGGGGGCGGCATCCCAATAGCGTTGATAGGCGGTGAAATAAATCGGGAAATCGCCGGTTTTGGAAATGGTCAGTGATTGGCCGGGCGCAAAGGTAGTTTGGTAGGGAAAGTTTTTCACCTCGGCGGTTACTGCACCCGACAACTGCAAAGCAGGGCGTTGCAGCGAATCTGCGCGCAGGGTTGCTGCAGGTAAAATGGCCGCAATGATCTGCGCCGTTTCGTAGGTGTTGTTCCAATGCCCATTGCTGCGCTGTTCCAAGAAATAATTGCGGATTCGGCCAGGTAAAGTCTTGTCAGACAAAGAGTCGCGTTGCAGCAGGCGGTATGCGCTCAGGGTAAGTTGGAGGGTGTTCCGGCTGGGTTCATATTCCGTTTCCTGGCCTGCAAAATAAACATTGCCAAACAACGTCTCCTGCCGGTAATGCGCCAGCGTGTCGCGGTTCCAGACATGGCCGGTGAGTTGCTGCAACTCCATCAACCGGAAGCGGGTGAACGTAGACAGGGTCGTGTCGCTTTCTATAAAAGGCAGATACGCCCCGTAGTTTATTTTGGCGTTAAAACTCCGCAGAAGGCTCATCAACTCCAATTTCCGGGCATTGGAGACCTTTGCTTCTAATTCCCACATCGCCTGTTCTATAATTTTTTGCTCGGCCAATTGTACCGCATAGCCCTGCTTTTTAGCTTCCACTAAGGTTTCCAGCACGTGCGTACTGATCCAGTAGCTTGTGGTCGAACGATTCCACCAACCCCAAAGCCCTTGCTCGTTTTGGTTGTTCAGGATGCGGGTAATCAGTTTTTGCGCCTGCGCTTTGCGGGTAAATTTTCGGTTTTTGAACACTGCAATTTGTTCTTCCGCCAACAGCGCTTTCAGCCGGGAAGCCATTTGTTCGTTGCAATCGTATTGGTAATGAATGAGTCGGGCGATCTCTTCTTCAACGACTTCCAGCACATCGGCGCGGGCATAAAGGTGTACTTCGCCCAGACTGTCGGGGAATGTCCATTGCAGCGTCGTATCGCCATCGAGCGCGAGGAACTTGCCGGCAGTGCGCTCCAACCCGAGTGGCAACACGTCAATGCTGCGCTGTTCGCCATCGGTGTAGCCGTCTGGTTTTTGCAGCAAAAATTTCACTTCTATGGAATCGGTCGTCGTTGGCGACAACAACACAGAATCCGTTACGGCGTCTACAACCCGGTAATCGAGCAGCGCTGTTTCTCCATCGCCCAGGGCAAACCCGGCGCGCAGCGACACGGTATCCGGCAAATAATTCAACACCTTGCCAATGGCCCAGGCGCTGTCGCCCTGCACCAAAAAACGCGGCAAACTAAGCCTTGCGGCCAAAGGCTTAAACGACCGGATGCTGCCCTCTGTCTGCCCCGATTGTTGGCTGCCGTTCATGCCCAGCACAAAGGTGCGCCAGTTGGTGATGTCGTCCGGGAAAGTAACTTTAAAAGTGGCTTTGCCCTCCTGATCCGTGCGCAGGCGGGGCTGCCAAAACGCATCATCCGAAAAATTGCTGCGGATGGAATTGGCTGCGTTCGCCGCTTCCAGAAAGGCTTCGTCAAAGTTCGCGCCTTTTCCGCCTTTTTTGGTGGTGATGAGCACGACGCCATTGGCCGCTTCGGATCCGAAAAGAGCGGTGGCGCTTTCGCCGGTAAGGATTTCAGTTTTCAGGATGTCTTCTTTTTTCATTTCCGGAATAAGCGCCCCTTGCACCCGGACGCCATCCACATAATACAATGTTTCGGATGTCCGGCTGCCGAGGATGGCTGTATCACCGCCTTCTTCTACGCTAAGTCCCGCTACGCTGCCACTCAATGCGTTGATGTCGCGGGTCGGCATGTTCCTGATTTGGTAACTGGTCAGGGTTTGCCCTGACGTGGTCTGGTCTTGTTGGATCAAGGGAACCCCGTAGGCGGTAACTAAGACTTCTTCCAGTTGAAATCCGGACGTCAGGGCAACATCTACGACCGGAGTATTGCCAATATCCGTCACCCGAACCGACGCATAGCCCGTATAATGCACGCTTATAATGGTTTCCCCTTCCGGCAAAAAAAGGCTGTAGTTCCCTTCAATGTCCGTCACAACCCCATTGCTTCCTGATGAAGTCAATACCGATGCGCCAATGAGCGCTTCCCCTGCTTCGTCTGTCACGCGGCCATGAATCATTTTTCCGGGACCCGACCACGAAAAGCTTCCCTGGTAGAGTTGCTTGATCTGGCCGACTTCTCTTTCCATGCCTTTTTTGTTCGGCGTTGGCGAGCGTATTTGTTGCTCCAGGGCTTCGTTCATGCGATCGCTAAACGTATCGCGGGGCTGAACGACGAGATTTTCAACCAACCGGTAAGTCATTCCGCTCCCCTGCACAAACAGGGAGTCCATCAGGGCGTAACGGGCGTCGTCGTAAATCCAGACCACCCGGTAATCACCGGAAGCGAGGTCGTGAAAAACCTGCGTCGTGCCCGGGTAAACGCGAAAAAAATTGGGATCCTTGCGGTGTAGCAGCAGGATGTTCAACGGCATTGAAAAATCTTTTTTTTCTTCCAAAACTAAGCGCAATTTCCCTTTGCCCGGCGGCGTAGTGAGTGGATACTGGTATCGGGCGTTTTCTCTGCGCCAGACATCGAGGCGCAATTGCCGTTCTTTCAGCAAATAAGCTTCTGAAAAAGCCCAATCGCCGAGGTTTTCAACAGCGGACGAAAGCAACGACTTCGGATAGCGGTTAGCTGGCGTTACTTCCCGCATTTTCAGGATGCCTTTCAAAAAATTGTATTCAAAAAATGGTTCATGCTCGAAATAACTTTCAAAACCCTCCTGCAAAACAAATTGAACACGGTCGGGCATGACCGGACCTGCCAGAAAACTCCCGATGGATTGCCCGGTAAGCGTGCCCGGCGAGCGGTGCATCAAGTACTTTTGTTGTAAGAGTAAGACTTCTGATCCTTGCCGGAGATAGGCCGTTTCGCTTCCGAAAGTATGCCGAAACGGAAAGATGTAGCGGTAAAGGTTGTTTTTTTCGAGGTCGTTCAGGGTTTTGGGCATGGGCGTAATTTGCACCTGGCGGAACCGTATCGAATCGCTTAGACTGAAAATGAGTTTCCGGTTGGCTGGCATGTAAACACTGTCTACGCGGTACATGCGATCCTGAGTCCGCAATTCCACCCGATGGTAGCCCGGAGTTGCGTGAAAAGCATAAGGCCGTTCGTTTTCCGACCAACTGAAATAAACCGGTTTTTGATCTAAATAAACAACATGGACGGGTTCTACCTCCCCATGATTGACGACAAAGGGCGAAAACTGGGTTGTAGAATCGGGTGGCGTGGCTTCAAACCGATATATTTTGTAGCCGGGGTATAAAAAGCGGTAATATTGAACCGTGTCCAATCCTGCTTTTTCCCGCCAGACCGAAAAATTAAGTGGAGAAGACACCTGCTTGGACGCCGTAGGAGCCATTTCAAATTTGTTGATCAACTTGCGACTGGGTGCCTTGACGCCCATTAAAGGTAGCCGGGGAGCGTCGTAGGAGAATTTTTTGGTCAGACTGTACGCGGTGAGGTCCACCTCCGGCACGGGTTTCCCCGATTGGTCAGTCACGGCAATGCGGATGTCCGCCTGCTGCCCGGGGTAAACCAACGCGGGTTGTTCGACGGCAATGTTCAGTTGGTTGGGTTGAAAATCAGATTCGAAGTAATCTTCTTTAATGGCCCCGCCCCACAGGTATTGCAACACGATCTGGAATTTTCGGTTGCTCGTGCCCCGCTGTTGGATCGCTAAGGAGACGCCGTAGCCCCGCTCAATTTCCCGATTCCCCTCGTACAGGAAATACCGGAAGGCCAATTGGCGCGGGTTTACGGCCACCATGCGCAGCGAATCCGGCCCCCGTTCCAGTAAAATCTGAAGTTGCGAAACTTCTGACTCGGGAGCGAACTGCCGATGCACGCCCCGGGCTTTCAATTCGTAGCGCATCCAATGCGTATTCAATTTTTCCTGATGCGGCAACTCAATGCTCCTGGAGGGCGTGGCAACCATCAGCGGATTAACCATACTTAGTTGTCCCGTTGCCGGCACTGATTTGCCATTTCGCTGAAAAGAAAAGCGAATGGAGTCGCCGTTCAATTCAAAAAACGGCTCTTCCAAAAGGTGGTAAAACGTGAATACCTTCCGGTCCGTTTTCCGCTCGTTGTCGGACGTCAGCATGGTGGTCAATAATTCGTATTCCAGATTGAGCGGAGGAAAGATAGAATCCGGAATGGCGATGGCCGTTTCGCCAGAAGGTTCGAGGGATTGTTCTAAGCGCCAAAGGGTGTCGGGTAAAAACAAGGCTGTTGCATGGTAATCTAACGGGGTCAACGGGCGAACCACCATTTCCACCCGAGCATCGGCCAGATTTAGGTCGTTTTCGTCCGTACCATTCAAAAAAACCTCGAAATCTTCCCCCCGGAAGTGCCGAACTACATCGCTGCGCACAGCCAAAGAAACGCTGTGCAATTCGTAGTCTTCGTACCGGAATGATTCTTCCATATAAATCCGGGCTTTTTGTTTTTGAAGCGACACGGCATAGTATTGATCTAAGCGCAACCCTAAGCTATCGTGCAGGACAAACTCCCCGGCATAGGCCCCGGGCGCATAAGGTGCCATACGAGCCATGATCTTTTGATCGTTCCTGGTTTTATGCAGGGCAACGGTTACAGAATCAGTCAATGGCCTGCCTTTCAGATTGGTAACATATCCTTTAAATTTTATGGTATCGCCGGGCAGGTACTTAGGTTTGTTAAAAACTAAGTAGCCCTGCCATTTCCGAGCGAACCGATCTTCCCGGCTTTCTTCGCAGTTGTAGTCATCAAACAGGCAAATTACTTTTTGGTAAGCTTGCGCAAAAAATTGCTTTGTTTTATAAACGGAATAATACCTTTTTCTGCGTGACACGGAAGAAATTGCGGCCTCCACCGGCAGCCTTACGGCAAAAGAAACCGGCCTCCACAGGTAGCGCAACGGTTTGTTGTTCAGGGCTCGTTTCCAGCCGGGGTTATTCCATGCCCGTCCAAGTGAATACCAGGTTTCAAACCCGCCGTGTTCAATCGTTAGTACGCCTTTTTTATTGGCTTTCGCCAAACGGTAGAGCTGCGTTTTTTCGTCAAAGCGAATGCGTTTGTGCCCTGCTTTGACAACGGCATCCGAGATGGGTCGGCCCAAACTATCCTGCACGGCAATGCACAAATCCGCGCTGTTGTTGAACAAGGCAACCTGGAAAACCGGTACCGTCAGAATTTCGGCCTGTAATACGCCTTTCCGGACAGCCGTCTTCAGGTAGTGGCCTTGCGGCAAATCCAGTACCGGAATGCTATCGGTAGGAAAGGAATCCACGAGGGTATGGAAAAAAGCAGGGTCAGCTTCTCCTTTTTTAGAACGATAGATGGACTTCGCTTCTTCGTTGTTGATGCGATACAGGTAAGTGAAGGTGCTGCTTTGGCGGCTCTTCAACAGATTTTGCGCGTTTGCCGCAAAGGCCAGCAGGCAGCAAATGGGGAGGAGGATTGTTTTCATCGTGATTTTGTTTTTACCAGATAGTTTTTTTACCAGATAGTTTTTTTTACCACATAGGTCACATAGTTGTTTTCACATAAGACACATAGGAGTTACGCAGCGCTATGTGATCTATCCCGCCAATTCAGGACAAGTTGTGACCGATTCTATGTGCCCTATGTGGTAAGAAAAGAATCCACAGGTCAATATACACGCATTTTGGACGAAGAGGGGATGCTATGGGGAATTTGTCAGGTTTCTGACAGGGAGAGTTTTAGGGGAAAGTCAGGTTTCTGGGGAGGTGGATTTTCCTGCGAAGGACGCAAAGGTCTCGCAAAGGGCGCAAAGCGTGGCTCCGTGTTCATGCTAAGAAGGAGGTTTCACACAACGGCACAACGCTCACTACGAAAAGCATCAGGCTGGCGCTGTGTTCGTTGTGTGAAATATACTACGTTGTGTTCGTTGTGCCGTTGTGTGAAATAATACTGCGCTGTGTTTGTTGTGCCGTTGTATGAAATATATTTCGTTGTGCGAAAAAATTGCTACTCCATCGAAAACGCATAATAATACTCCCCCGCATAATCTTCATATACCCCTTCCAACAGCACCTTGCCTTTCGCACTTTTCAGCTTTTGCATCAGGTTTTCGATACTGGTGACGGCTTCGCTGTTCAGGCGGGTGATGATGAAGCCGGGATCCATATTGGTGCGCTCCACTTTGCTGCCGCGGAAAATACTCACCACGCGTACGCCTTTGGTATTGAGGCGCTTTTGTTCCTCGCGGCTGAGGTCGCGCAATTCGAAACCCAGTTCGCGCAGGAAGCCGTCGTCTTTTGAGCTGGCGGCGACAACATCGCCGGGTTTGCCTTGCAGCACGGCGTTGGCTTTGTATTTTTTGCCGCTGCGGACGTATTCGATGGCGAGGGTATTGCCAGGGCGGTAACTGCCTAATTGTTCCTGCATTTCGGGCAGGGTTTTGGTTTTGATGCCATTGATGCTCAGCACCACGTCGTTTTCCCGTAAGCCGGCCTTATCGGCAGCACCATCGGGGGTGATGCGGGTGATGTATACGCCCTCAATGGCGGGGAGGCCTAATTGCCGGGCGCGCTCTTCTGTCAGGTCGTCAATGAAAACACCGAGGATGCCGCGTTGTACGACGCCGTGGTCGCGCAGGTCTTTGATGACCTTGCGCACGAGGTTGCCGGGTACGGCAAACGAATAGCCCTCGTAGCGTCCGGAGCGGGTGATGATGGCCGTGTTGATGCCGATGAGTTCGCCATTGGTATTCACTAAGGCACCGCCGCTGTTGCCGGGATTGACGGCTGCGTCGGTTTGGATGAAAGATTCGATGCGGTCCTGCGTTTCGAGTATGTCAATGCTTCGGCCCCGTGCGCTGACGATGCCCGCCGTGACCGTAGATTGCAGCTCGAAGGGGTTGCCAACGGCCAATACCCACTCTCCTACACGCAGCGAATCGGAATTGCCAAACTCAAGATAAGGCAATTTGCTACCTTTGATCTTCAGTAGCGCCAGGTCGGTAGACGGGTCTACGCCGACGATTTCGGCTTTGAACTCGCGTTTGTCGTTCAGTGTTACCTGAATTTCATTGGCGCTTTCAATGACGTGGTGGTTGGTCACAATGAACCCGTCGGCAGAAATGATGACCCCGGATCCCGATGATGAGCCGTAGGATTCTTCGCTGCCCCAGAAATCGAAACGGCTGCTTTGCGCTGCGCGGATATTCACCACACTGGGCGTGACGGCAGATGCCGCAGCCGTAAAATTGGTGGGGGCGGAAGAGAGAAACGTGCGTTGTTTCGCATTAGCCAAAGGGTCATCGGTCCATCCGGTGTGCTGCGAAGGCAGGGCTTCCCGGATGAGAACTTCTTGCGGCGCACCGAAAAGGCGATAGAAAAAGACCGCCAAAACAGCGCTCAACAGGGAGCTGACGATGACAATGCCGTATTTTTTCATGATCCCGGTCATTGAAATGAGCAATTTTAGGAGTTCAGGTGATGGTATTTAGGAACAATATACAAACTTACGCCGAAACCGACATCAATTAACAACGTTTAACAGAATAATAATCATGCAAAAACACGAAGCATATTTCGAAAACATCTGGGGCGGGTGGCGCTTGCCATTGCTGGGCTTGGTTTTGATGCTGCTGCTGGGCGCATTGATGCTGTTCAAAAAGCCCAATCCGAACTACGTCCCTCCCGTTCCGGAACAGGAATCACGGTAGGGGCGACCCTCGCGGTCGCCCTAAAAGACAGGAAGCCAAAATCAAGAACGTCCGGTGCATCGCACCGCAACATTTGTAAACCATGGCAATCAAAATTCCATTTCATAAATACCAGGGCGCCGGCAATGATTTTGTGATGGTGGACAACCGCGCAGGCATTTTCCCGGACGCATCGAATGTGGTGTTAATCGCACGCCTGTGCGACCGGCGTTTCGGCATCGGCGCAGACGGCCTCATTTTGCTGGAAAACGCGCCGGGCTTCGATTTTCGGATGGTTTATTTCAACGCCGACGGGCGCGAAAGCTCCATGTGCGGCAATGGCGGGCGCTGCATCGTTGCTTTTGCCAAACACCTCGGCCTCATTGGCGACCAATGCCGGTTTATTGCCATTGACGGTCCGCATGAGGCTCGGATGACGACGCCAGACTCGGTGGAATTGAAAATGTCGGATGTGGCGACGGTGACACAAACCAGCGACGGCGATTATATCCTGAACACGGGTTCACCGCATTATATACAGTTTGTGGATCAGTTAGATGAACTACCGGTAGCCGAACTGGGCCGGAAGATTCGCTATTCCGAGACCTTCCGGGCAGAAGGCATCAACGTGAATTTTGTGGAATCCACGGAAGCAGGTATTTCGGTAGCCACATACGAGCGTGGGGTAGAGGATGAAACTTTGTCTTGCGGTACAGGGGTGACGGCGGCAGCGATAGCCTGGTATTTGAAAAACCCGAAAGCCAACCTTACTGATATAGCGATTGCCACCAAAGGTGGACGGCTCCAGGTACGCTTTACGCCTGTCGGCAAAGGCTTTGAGGCGGTATGGCTATGCGGGCCGGCGGTACAGGTGTTTGAAGGATTATTTTAAATCCGTTAGTAGGTAGCGGAAGTTGCGGAAGCTCGCGCAACCAATTGTGCGGCCATAGCTGGCAATCGCAGGAAGCAGCGGGTCAATTCTGCGCGAAGCAGCGTTTGTTCCTCTTCAGTCAGAATGGCCGCATCTTGCCAAAAGCGGTCGTTAAGTAGTTGGCGTTCGGAATCAGAAGTTGCCATGAGGTAGAGCGTAAAAAAAGTACGGAAGATATTGTTGTCTGTTAGTCTTGTGACAGCTTTCTATATGTGAGCGTATTTTCTCATATTACATCGTCAATTTCAGCCAGCAACCTCGTTAACTCATTCAGACGATCAAGGATGACATTCACATACTCCCGAAATTCCGAATCGCTCATCGAGATGTTGACTCTGTTTTTTACATAAAAATCAAGTAAAACCTTCGAAATTCGCTGTTCTTGAAGAAGTTCCTACTTTTCATCAGGTAGTATAAGACCGGGTTCATTGATTACGTTGTAAACAAAAATAAGTATATTCCGGTAAAAATAATATTAGGAATCTAAAATTATTACATGGCTTGGCTGTTAAGCGCTTTTGACTGCTTTTTTCCGGATACGTCCTCCGCGTGAGGGATGGAAGCGGTATGGATCCCGACCCACTTCGACTTCGCTCAGTGGACGCCACTTCGCTCAATCGCCAACTCAGGAGCCATAAGAGCGGACAGCCCGACCCCGCTGCGAGGGTTTCGCGGGAGGCGGGGGCACGTCCAAATCATTTTTTTGATTCCTTTGCTGCTTTCAATGCCTCTATTTCCTGTTGTATCGCCTCCGCTTCTTCAATCTTGCGGGCATACGCCTTGAGGTCGCCGCTGCGTTGGATGTGCATGGCTTCTTCCATCATGCGGGCGTATTGTTTTTCAAGCGTTTGGACGGGGTCTTTTTTGAAAAATCCGAAAAGTGACATGGATTGTTGGTTTGATACTAAAGGATAACAACAGCAAGCGTATAAGGTTTACAGGTCTCAACGCGCCCCCGAAAAATAAAAATCTGTATAAATGTTTCATTTCCCGGCGCTGTGGCGTACATTTGCGCTCCAAAATTATTATCAATTCATTTAAATCACTATTGAACCATGTTCGCAATCGTAACCATAGCTGGTCAACAGTTTAAAGTTGAGGAGGGGCAGCAGCTCTTCGTCCACCAGTTAGAAGCCGCGGAGGGCGATAAAGTCACATTCGACCAGGTGCTCCTGATCGAACGTGACGGCAACCTCTCTGTTGGCACGCCGGTGCTGAACGCCGCAAAGGTGACCGCCACTGTGTTGAATCGCCAGAAGGGCGACAAAGTAATTGTCTTTAAGAAAAAAAGACGCAAAGGCTACAGAGTGAAGCGCGGCCACCGCCAATCTTTCACGAAAATTCAGATTGATAGCATCGCCGGCTGATCGGTTCATTATTCAACTTTTAAATTTTTTTGAATCATGGCACATAAGAAAGGCGTCGGTAGTTCCGACAACGGCCGGGACAGTAAAAGCAAGCGACTTGGCGTAAAACTGTTTGGCGGCCAGGTAGTTAAGCCAGGAAACGTGATCATTCGCCAGCGCGGCACGAAGTTCCACGCCGGTGAAAACGTTTACATGGGTAAAGACCACACCCTACACGCATCGGTCATCGGCCATGTGAAGTTCAAAAGAGGTCGTATGGATCGCACGTTTGTCAGCGTCGTTCCAATCTTAAAGGAAGTAGAAGAGCGCTTAGATGCACCCGTTGCACCCAAGAAAGCGCCCGCTCCGAAGAAAGCAGCGCCAGTTGAAGCAGTAGTAGAAACCCCGGTTGCACCCGTTGCGGAAGCGCCGGTGGCTGAAGCACCCGTTGTTGAAGCAGTAGTAGAAACCCCGGTTGCACGGGTTGTAGAACCCCCCGTTGCGGAAGCTCCGGCGGAGGAAGCGCCCGTTGCAGAAAAAACCAAGGCAAAAACTTCTGCTTCTGCAAAAATCACCTTACCTTCCGGCAAGAAAGTTAAAGCCGACGATTTGAAACTCGTCGAAGGCATCGGACCGAAGATTGAAGGCCTGCTCCATGCTGCCGGGATCAAAACCTGGGCAGATCTGGCAGGAGCGGATACGGATCGTCTGAAAGCCATCCTCGACGAGGCAGGCAGCCAATACAATATGCATGACCCGTCCACCTGGGCGAAACAGGCACAATTGGCGCACGACGGCAACTGGGAGGAATTGGAAACTTACCAGGAACACCTCAAAGGTGGGAAGGAAGTTGGAGAAGAAGAATAACTAATTGCAATAGTTTTAGTTTTCATAGCTTTATATTTTCGGGCCCCGGCTTTCAAAGCCAGGGCTTTTTTTTGGCTTCGACTTCGCTCAGCGAACGGATCGTCCAGGTAGCTGAGCGGAGTCGAAGCTAAAACTCCTGCACCAGCAACCCATTCTTCATCCTCGGCTCGAACCAGGTAGATTTGGGAGGAAGTACCTCACCGGCGTCTGCTACAGCAAAGAACTCAGGAGCACTTACCGGATACAGGCAAAACGCAACACACCGGGGATCCAGATGAATTTTTTTGGTAATCGTCCGCAAGCCTTTTGGGCTTTCGGTGTAAGTAACCCGGCTATCGGTGCGCACATCGCTTATCCCCATGATTTCTCCAAGCACATGGTCGTTCAGCAAAGCCGTATCGAGTATGGCTGGCGCGCTGGCGTATTCATCCAAGACTTCTTTTTTCCAGCGGAGGCTGTAACAAGCATCGCCGGCAAACAGCGTCATTTCGTGTTTTTTCAAAGGCTGGCGTTTTTTGCGCAGGGGCTTCACAACGCACCATTCGCTTAAGCGCGACAGCAGGGTTTCGACATCCAAATGATCCGGCAACTGTACAATGCGGTTGAAGGCAAATATTTCTAATTCCGACTCCGGGAAAAGGCCACACAGGAAGCGGTCGTAAACGAGGTTGTCCTTGTTTTCTACCTGCAAACGTTTATACAACAAAGCAGAACAGACGGTGCGGTGGTGCCCGTCAGCGATGTAAACCCGCGGCACATGCTCATCGAAAAGCGCTGTCAGTTCTGCCAGATCAGTCGCTTCAGAAACCCGCCAGACCCGATGCAGTTTTTTTTCTTTTTCGAGGTTTATCTCCATAAAAGGCAAACGAGCCTGCATGAATGCCGAAATCCAATGGTCGAGCGGGGTGGCGTTTGGGTAAGCAATCAGCACGGGTTTCACGGCGGCGCGACGCTCCAGCAACAGCCGCATTTGCTTTTCCTCTTCAGCTTCCAAGGTGCGTTCGTGCTGGAGAATGCGGCCCTCCAAAAAATCGCGCACATCCAGACAGGCAATGACCCCGGTGTTATGGTGCTTGGTCCCCTCAATGCGATAGATGAAACAACTTGCTTCCGGGGTGCTCAGGAAGTAATTAGCTGCCCGCAGGGATGGATAGGCCTCTTTGACCTGATCTAAAAAAGAACCCACGGAAGGCCGGACGCGCGCCAGGTTGGGATAAACGCCGACGAAAGTTTTGATGTGCATGAATGATGGTAATAAAGTGGTTTGAGCCAGCAAACCAGCCGTTTGTTGCCGTGCTGCAAGTTAGTTAAAAACCGTCAAAAGGAAGGAAGGGCAGGTACAAAAAGAAAAGTGCAGCATTGAGCTGCACTTCCCAAAAATAAAACTAAACCCCAGTTATATTCTTTGACTTCTTAAGTCTTCAATTTTGAGCGGCGCTGTGAAACGATCTGTTTGTCGTTGAGCACCGAATCCATAAAACGAGCAAAGGATTCAATTATTATAAAGTGCAAAGATAAGGTATAAATTTTGTTATGCCAATACCCTGAATCTGGTATGATGTACCCAAAAATGCTGAACGGGAATAAAACGGCGTTGAAACAGACTCCAAACCTACAATAACTTATCTTCGTGACCTGAAATCGCATTTCAATCAAACAAGAAGAACTTATGGCCAGTCCTAAAAAATACCTCATTACTTCCGCGTTGCCTTATGCCAACGGCGCTTTGCACTTGGGTCATTTAGCAGGCGCTTACCTGCCTGCCGACATCTATGTGCGCTACCTTAGGCTGTTGGGGCGCGATGTGGTCTGGGTTTGCGGATCGGATGAACATGGGGCGGCCATCACCATTCAGGCCAAAAAAGAAGGCACGACCCCCCGCGAGATCATTGACAAATACCATGTCCTGAATAAAGACACCTTTGAACGGCTGGGCATCTCCTTCGACCTATACCACCGCACCAGCGAACCGCTTCACTACCAAACGGCGCAGGATTTTTTTACCAAGCTCTACGAAAAAGGCGGCGAGTTTGAGGAGCGTTTCAGCGAACAATACTACGACGAAGCCTATAACCAGTTTCTGGCCGACCGCTACATCATCGGCACCTGCCCCAATTGCGGCCACACGGAAGCGTTCGGCGATCAATGTGAAAAATGCGGTACGGCGCTCTCTCCGACCGAACTCATCAATCCGCGCTCGACGCTCAGCGGCGGAGCGCCCGTGCTCAAAGCCACCAAACACTGGTATTTTAAACTCGACAAACACGCCGGCTGGCTGCGCGAATGGATTGACAAAGGCGTGCTGGACGGCGCGCAACACCACGACCCCAGTACCTGGAAAAAACACGTAACCGGCCAGTGCTTGTCCTGGCTCAACGACGGCGAAGGGCTTCAACCGCGCTCTATTACCCGCGACCTCGACTGGGGCATCCCGGTGCCGCTGGAAGACGCCAAAGGTAAAGTGTTGTATGTGTGGTTTGATGCGCCGATCGGGTACATTTCCGCCACCAAACAATGGGCGCTGGATCACGGCAAAGACTGGAAAGATTACTGGTATGGCGATGACGTGGAACTGATCCACTTCATCGGCAAAGACAACATCGTGTTCCACTGCATTGTCTTCCCGGCGATGCTGCACGCGCACGGCGATTTCGCGTTGCCGCGCAATGTGCCCGCCAACCAGTTCCTCAATTTTGAAGGCCAGAAGTTTTCCAAATCGCGCGGCTGGGGCATCGAGCAGCATGTATATCTGGAAGAATTCAAGGACTTCCCGAATAAAGAAGACGCCCTGCGTTGGGCGCTGCTGCGCAACATGCCCGAAAACAAGGACAGCGATTTCAAGTGGGATGAGTTCGTGGATTTCTATGATAAAGAACTGGCGGATAACTTCGGCAATTTTGTGAACCGGGTCATCGTATTGACGCAAAAATACTTCGACGGACTGGTTCCGGAGGTAGATTTCGACTGGATGGATGCCCTGAGCGACGCGCACCGCTTGGCGCTGGGCGTTCACGACGACCTGAAAGCGTTCAATTTCAAACAAGCAGCCCAAACGCTGATGGAATTATCATCCTGGGGCAATACGCACCTACAGGACGTTTCGCCCTGGAACATCGCTAAAACCGACCCCGACAGCCCGCTGATCCGCGAATGCCTGTTTACCTGCCTGCAAGTGGTGGGCCTGCTGAGCGTGCTGTGCGAACCGTTTATTCCGTTCACGGCGCCGCGCGTTCGGGCGTTGCTGGGCTTACCGGATTTACAACGGGGTGATCTGGAACGGGTGCTCGAGCGCCTGCAAAACAGCCAGCCAGTCATCGCTTCCGGCCACCGCGTAGGCCAACCCGAAGTTTTGTTTCCCAAAATCGCCGACCGCCGGGATCCGGCCCGCATGGAGATTGTAGAGCGGCAAAAAGCAAAATTAGCCGCCATCCTGCAAACAGAAGCGGAACGCCAAAAGGCATTGGCGGCAGCCGAAGTGGCCAATGCTCCGATTTCAATAACCAAAGAGCCGATTGCCGTGAAGGATGAAATCCAGTACGACGACTTTGCCAAACTTGACATTCGCGTGGCTACCATCCTCGAAGCAGCGCGCGTACCTAAAGCGGACAAGCTGTTGCAATTGCGGTTGGATCTGGGTTTTGAACAACGCACCATCGTGTCGGGCATCGCTGAACACTTCGAGCCGCAACAGCTCGTGGGCAAACAAGTGCTGGTGGTGGCTAACCTCGCGCCCCGCAAGCTGCGCGGCATCGAGTCGCAAGGCATGATCCTGACGGCGGAAAACAGCGAAGGGAAGTTGGGATTGGTGTCGCCGCCAGAGGGCTGGGAGAATGGGAGTGGGGTGAAGTGAGGTAAGACTGCACTTAAATTGGGGGTATATTTCAATGGCAGAATAAAAGACCGAAATAAAGTGTTTTTTGTATTAGATTAGACTTGCTGCGAGGTTTTTCAATGGCTTTTGGTTTGTTTTATTGGCATACCGTTGCTTTGATTGATGGGGCTGCCTGTCCGTGCAGAAGGAGAGGTATTGGGGCTTGGTTTTTGCCATACCTATAGGTTTTTGTCACCACAAGGGTACAAAACGTCAAGTCCTTCAGAGAGTCAGATGGCCGGAACCGGAGGGTAGACCGACCGGAATATGCAGGTTGCCCCATGGTTTTCAGAAAATCTGGTATTACGGCATTCCTTTCCACCCGCAACCGGCACTTATCCAAATAAATTCTTCTGCTATGCTTGCTTCTTGCACCCAACTTGAGTATTTTGCAACCTTAAATAGTGTCTATCTTTATAGTCCGATAGCTGCGTTATGTTTAGCCCCAAAATTGGTCATTTACGCGAGTAAACTCCCGTTTTTGGGGCTAAACATGCCTTGCTCTCGAACTCTAAAGAGCAGACACCCGACTAAATGGACAGACACTAAATAATCTTTGCCTGAACGATAGAGAAAGTAGGTGCCGCCCTTAGATCCTGCTGGAGTTGAACAGCCTGTCCCACATGGGCGGGGAAGGCTGTTCAACTCTGTTCATCCGCCACCGATCTGGGGTAGTGGTAAAGCTTGGAAAGTATGCGGCGGCGAATGCACGGCTATAAGTTAGGCACAACAACGAAAATGAATGAATAGCCAAAATATTATAAAAGGAAGTTTCAATGTTTTATTGTCATCCAAAATAAAGGATCGTATAGAAAAGACTATACTGATTATTGCTATATTTAGTTATCTCATACACCTTCTATTAATTCTGCTTAATGCTCAAGGATTTATAGAATTAGAACAGAAATTTTTCAAAAACCCAATCGCAGCAATTTACACCCCCTTTTCTTTTATATTGCTTTATGAGGTCTATCTATTAATTTATTTCTTACCAAAATCAATTACTGTATATATTGGAAAACAATATGAAATAATTACCCTTATTGTAATAAGGCGAATTTTCAAGGACATTGCTTATGTCGAACTAACCTCAGATTGGTTTCAAGATAAAAATGATTTACAGTTCACTTTTGATGTTTTAACATCATTAATTCTTTTCTTTTTAATATTCCTGTTTTACAAAAATATTAAAAAGAAAGATTATGAGCTAATTGATAATCCTAACAAAGAAGGTTTAAATATTAAGAAGTTTGTACTTCTAAAACAGTCTTTAGCCGTTATTTTAGTTCCGGTTTTGGTCATTTTAGGTTTTTACACACTTATAAATTGGGGGTCAATAACCATCAGTAATTATGCAAATGGAATTGTCGAATTTAAAAAGATAAACAACATTTTCTTTGATGAATTTTTCTCAGTATTGATAATTGTTGATGTTTTGTTACTTCTTTTTTCTTTTTTTTACTCTGATAAATTTTATAAAATTATTAGAAACTCAGGATTTGTAATATCTACAATATTAATTAAAGTCTCTTTCTTGTCTGACGGAATAGTTAATAATATGCTTATAATTAGTGCCGTTCTCTTTGGGTATATAATTTTGATCATTCATAATCTATATGAGAAAGATGCTGTGCCTAACGAAATGCAAAACGGCAATACTCCGTAAGGAGCGTGTCGTAAATAAGTTACGTGAATTGGGCGAGGGGATTTTTTCATCAGGCGAAGCGCGAGAAGGTCGCATCGTTATAACCATTGCTAATAGACCACACACTTAACAATATGAAAAAAGTATTAGTGACAGGAGCGACAGGTAATGTTGGGGTTGAAGTAATAAATGCTTTACATAAACTTGACCCCCAATTAGAGATTTATGCCGGTGTTAGGGACACTGGATTTGGGAATGAAAAATTAGCAGATTTCAAAGTCAAGATTATTGAATTTGACTTTACGAATAGTCAGACAATTCTGCCTGCTATTTTAAATATAGATATACTTTTTCTGCTTAGACCACCTCAAATATCAGATGTTAAAAAATATTTTGCTCCATTGATTGATATAGTAAAGCAATCTTCGGTAAAGCACATTGTATTTCTATCCGTGCAAGGGGTGGAGCATAGTAAAATAATCCCTCATCATAAAATTGAAAGACTAATTGTAGATACTAATATTCCTTATACTTTCTTACGCCCCGCATACTTTATGCAAAACTTTTCTACAACTTTGCGTAATGACTTGGTAAACAATCAAAGAATATTTTTGCCGGCAGGACAAGCGAGATTCACCTTAATTGACGTGGGTGATATTGGGAGGGTGACAGCTAAAATAATAGTTGAACCGCACCACCACATTAATAAAAGCTACGAATTGACAAATAATGAAGCGTTAACTTTTGCTGAAATGGCTGACAAGCTAAGCGAAGGACTAAGCAAGAAAATAAATTATTTTTCACCCAATTTGCTACACTTCTATTTCTCCAAACGGCAAGAGAATATGCCAACAATGCTAATTCTTGTAATGATTATGCTGCATTACTTTCCTAGGTTTCAGAAAACACCAAAAACGACTAAATGGGTAAAAATTCTGACAGGTCACGAACCTAAATCATTTGACGAATTTGTATTTTTAAACCGCCAAAAACTAACATAAAAAAGCACTGGCTGGTGTCACTAATCACGAAAAGTGTACCTGGTTTGCTCAATTTTTAAAGTGAGATAAGGGTCGCTGAAAGAATAACTGTCCACTTTTCCAGGAGTCATTTTCCTCCTACCCTCCGTTGGAGAACTGCTTCCCTTAGCTCAGGCTAAGGTCGAGTACAACGCAGCTCTCGGACTAAAAAGACAGACACTATCATTTAGTCCCGTGTCTGTTCTTTAGCGTTCGAGAACAAGGCGTGTTTTGCCCCAAAAATGGGAGTTTACTCGCGTAAATGACCAGTTTTGGGGCAAAATACAACGCAGTTATCGGACTAAAAAGACGGACACTAT
>JBBQGV010000106.1:0-19673 GCA_038323375.1 Chitinophagales bacterium | reverse complement strand
TTCTACCACAAAAGGCCCGGTGCATTGGGTCAGGTCGTAGTCAAAACCGGCATCTGGTGGGAGCAGTACAAGGACTTCCTGCTCGGTTTCTGCTGTTACACAACTGTCGCCGGCGATATGAGAAACGGTGTAAACGCCGGTGCAGCAAAATTTTACGGCTTTTTTAATTTTGACGGTGCAGGCAGGGTAGTTTCCGCTAATGCGGGATGCAAGGAAAGCACCGTCATTTGACGTTATAGGCAAATACAAGTGGTCTTGCCAGAAAAAAGAAAGGCAAGCGTGTTAAGGTTTCGTACAATCCGGGACAAATGATTGTTTTCTGCGCCGGAAGGCACGGTAGGAACGTTAAAAAATTCGGGAGGAATGCAGTTTCCTGAGTCAAAAATCCGGCTAAAATGAAAAAAGGCTGTCCCGGGGTTGTGTAAAGAGGCAAGACTTGCACCTTATTACACAACCCGAGACAGCCTCTCAAGACGTCTGGCGAATGGAAACGCTACTCGCTGCCCACCTTAGTTTTTTCCTTGTATTTGATCAATTGGCGCTTGAGCGCATCAATAGCCTCGTCAATAGATGCCTCAAAAGTTTTGCTGCTTTCTTTGGCAATGATGGTATCGCCGGGCACATTTAGCCGTATTTCTGCTATTTTATCTTTTACCTGACCGGCATTTTCAAGTTTGAGCACGACATGTGCTTCAATAATCCGGTCAAAATACTGATCCATTTTTCCAACCTTCTTTTCAATGAACTCTATCAGTTTGCGGTCAGCTTTAAACTGCACTGCTTCCGTGAATACTCTCATAAGACTCTTTTTTACGGTTAAGAAATAATGATTCGGCGTTCAATAGTGTCTGTCTTTATAGTCCGATGGCTGCGTTATGCGAAGACCCAAAATTGGTCATTTACGCGAATAAACTCCCACTTTTGCGCCTTCGCATGCCTTGCCCCTGAACTCTAAAGTCCAGACACCGGACTAAACAGACAAACACTCAATACCATCTGTGTATGCATTCATTGGGCGGTTCGGGGGTCGTCCATTTTGGCTTTGGGGTGCGCTTTTTCGTAAACGCTTTTTAGTTTTTCGATTGAGTTGTGCATATAAATTTGTGTGGCTGCGAGGCTTGCATGGCCCAATAACGCTTTAATTGCATTCAAATCCGCTCCGTTGTCCGATAAATGGGTGGCAAATGAATGCCGCAGCACGTGTGGGCTGCGTTGCTCCATCGAGGTAACGCGGGAAAGGTAAAACTTCACCTTATTATACAGCCACTTTGGATCGGGCGAATTGCCTTTGTCGTTCAGCACCACAAAGCGGTGCCCTTCCGGAAATTGTTGCTTGCTCGCTGCTCTGTATGCGACTAAACTTGAGCGGAGCCTTTCGCCGAACGGCGCAAAACGTTCTTTACCGCCTTTGCCCAAAACTTTCAACCGGCACTGACCAAAATCCACCCCATCCCAGGTCAATCCCAATAATTCTGATCGGCGCATTCCGGTTGCATACAGCAACTCGATGATGACGGCGTCCCGCATGGATTCAAAACTTTCCTCCTGAAGGTTCATTTGATCCAGCAACTTGCCGATGTCGGCAGCGCTCAAAGAAACCGGGAGGCGTTTGCCTGCTTTTGGCGTCGTGACTTTCAGCATCGGGTTGGTGCTGAGGTAATTGCGCTTCAGCAAAAAACGAAAATACGATTTTAAAGTGGATAACTTGCGCTGGATAGACCGCGGTGTCAGCCCTTCCGTGACTAAGGCCACCATCCACGAACGAATGTGTGTAGAACGGATGTCAGCGGCGGAGTTGAGTTCATAATTTTGTAACAAATAGGTCAGAAAGTGATTGAGGTCACTTCGATAGGCCGTCAATGTATGCGGAGAATATCGTTTTTCAAATTCCAAATATTGCAAAAACAATGCGTCCTTCATCCTCAACTGTGTATCTTTGAAAAGATTTGTTCGTTCACCACATTACTCCCCAATATTATGAAAATAGCGCGAAAAAGTCAATGATCAGTTCGTTCTAAATTTAGTTTTTTTTAACTCCTGTTTTGTTATGGATCACAAAAAAAGAGACAAACATTTCATCCACAAACCGGTATACGAAGGCGGCGACAAGGCTTTGCGTGCATTTGTAGGCCAACATTTGCAGTACCCGGAAGCCGCTTTGGCGCAAAAAGTTGAAGGTACGGTTCATGTAGAATACGATATTGACCATAAAGGAGACGTGGTTGATGCTCGGGTGATCGGCGGACTCAGTTATGGCTTGGACGAAGAAGCCATGCGGGTCGTTCGCTTGTTGAAGTTTACGGTTGCCAAACACCGGGGTCTCCGGGTATTATTTCACAACCGCCTTCAGGTACATTTCCGGTTGCCAATAGCTACGCCGGTTGTTCCTGAAGAACAAATGAGCTTTCAATATGTTTATACAGAACCACAACCTGCTGAAAAACCGGAAGTTGAGCCTGGCAATGGCGCTTATACTTTTACCATTAATATCTAAGGTGTTTTGAAAACCCAATACACAGCCCGGGGGATTCGCGTTTTTGAAAGCGCCTTGTTCAAAACGACCGCCACGGTGCTCGAAACGCCGGATATGGTGCTGGTGGTTGATCCCAACTGGCTGCCAGATGAGGTCTCGTTCATTCGGCGCTATGTGGATGGAATCCGGGGAGAACGGCCACTTTATCTGCTGTTTACCCATTCTGATTACGACCACATCATCGGGTACGGCGCTTTCATGGACGCAAAAACCATTGCTTCCGAAGCCTTTGCCAACCAGACTGATCAGGATGCCGCCATTGCCCAGGTAAAAAAATGGGATGAAGAATACTACATCGAACGTGATTATCCGGTCATTTACCCGGCGGTTGATGTAGTGGCGCGCCATTCAGGGCAGGTACTGACACTTGGAGACACCCAACTTACTTTTTACTTAGCGCCCGGACACAACAGCGACGGCCTTTTCACCATCGCATCGTGGGAAAACCGGCGCGTTTGGGTAGCTGGCGATTATCTTTCGGAAGTAGAATTCCCGTTCATTTACCACAGCAGTGAAGCCTATGAACAGACCCTGCAGACTGCTGCTGCTATTGTAGAACAACATCAGCCGGAACTGCTCATTCCCGGACACGGGCAAGTAACGGCTTCACAACAGGAAATGGTTCGGCGCATGGAGGATTCGCTGGCCTATATTCAAACCTTGAGACAATGTTTGCGCGATCACATTCCCTTCCCCGAAGAAAGCCTGTGGCAACGTTACCGTTTCCGGAAAGGACAGGAATCTTTCCATCGGAACAATGCCGAACTGGTGCGAAAAGAGCTGGCTGCGCTCCTGGTATGATTGCCATATGTCCTCCAACAAGTGCATAGCACCCCCTCTAAAGCCATATTGGTCTATGCAATTTGGCCAAAGTTTCTTGAAACGCTATATTTGCCGGCTAAGGAACGTGACGTAAATAAGTTACCTGGATTCGGCGAGGCTATTTTTTCATCAGGCAAGGCGTGAGAAGGGAGCTTAGCCTAAGCTAAGTGACCGCCAAAACAACGAAGCATGGTGAAAAAAGAGGCCGCCCAAACAGGGAAGTTATTTACGTCACGTTCCTAAACCAACAACAAGACACCGTATTTTATATGAAGAGCAAATTCGTAGCTGCAGCACTGGCCTTTTTCCTCGGCATCTTTGGCGTACATCGCTTTTATCTCGGTAATCGCTTTCTCGGGGTTGTCTATTTTATCATGTTCATGGTCGGCATGATTATTACAGTAAATGCGGATTTTCCGGCGATTATGTTTCCAGCTTTACTGGGATTTATAGACGCGGTGCTTTTGGCGGTGATGCCCGCCGAAGAATTCGATGAGCGCTATAACGCAAAATACCTGAAGAGCCCGAGCAGCGGCAATTGGAATGAGGCGTCGGTGAAGAAACAGGCGCCGACAAGAAGCACCCGCCAGGCGCCCCAAAAGCGCGGGCAGGAAACCCTGATGGACTATAAAAAAGCGGGGATCGAAGCTTTCCGCTCACACGATTATGACAATGCAATCGAAGCATTTGAGCAGGCGCTGGATCTGCGCTTTGAAGACCCGGCTCTCCATTTCAACTTAGCTTGCTGCTACTCTTTGATGGAGGATGAAACCAAAGCTTATGACCACTTAGAGCATGCCGTGGCATTCGGATTTAATGACAAAAGTAAAATCCACGACCACGATGCGCTTGCCTTCCTGCGTTCGCGCAAAGATTTTGATGCTTTTGAGAAAAATGGCTGCCGCAAGCCGGAAGAACAAACGCCCCCGCCTGCTGTTATAAAACCGAAACCCGTGGCCATGCCCAGCGAAAGCGCAACCGGGTTGGAACAATTAGATTTATTAGAGCAGATTTCTCAATTGGGAAAATTGCGCGACCTTGGCGTGCTGACCGAAGAGGAGTTTGCTGAGCAGAAGCAGAAATTGCTGCGCATCTGATGTGTCTGATCTTTATAGTCCGATAGCTGCGTTATGCGAAGGCCCCAAAAACAGTCATTTACCCTAGTAAACTCCCATTTTTGGGGCCTTCACATGCCCTGCTCTCGAACTCTAAAGTTCAAACACTATATTGAATGAACAGAAATTATTTAATTTTGAACTGACCATGCAACATAAAGGCACTGTAAAATTCATCAACAAAGAAAAAAGTGTGTTCTACCCTACCCTAACTAAACGGGTGGATGCCTATTTCCGGGAAAATAATATTTCCAAATTTGCGAATCGAAAAATGGTGCTAAAAACCATTATTCTGCTCCTCGTTTATTTCCTTCCTTTTGTGCTGTTGCTCAGCCTTCAGCCCCCGCTTTGGGCAAGCCTGATTTTGTGGTTCATCATGGCCATTGGCGTTGGCGGAATCGGCATGAGCGTCATGCACGATGGCAACCACGGCGCTTACTCCTCCAACCGGTTCGTCAATTTCATCACCGGGCACATGGCAAACTTGCTGGGCGCGTCGGCTTTCAACTGGAAACTGCAACACAACGTGCTCCACCACACGTTTACGAATGTGGCTCACATGGACGAAGACATTGACGACAAAGCCTCGATGCTGCGGTTTTCGCCGCACACGCCGGTGTATCGGGTACACCGCCTGCAATGGCTATATGCTTTTGTGTTTTATGGCATCCCAACGTTGTACTGGGTGACGTTTAAGGATTTCGTCCAGTTCATCAAACATATCCGGAGTGGGGTTAATACCCAGTCAACGTCAAAAAACGTCGCCATGTTTACCCGAATCACCCTGATCAAGGTGGTCTACTTCTTTGTGCTGATCGTGTTGCCCGTTTTTATCCTGGGCATCCCGTTTTGGGAAGTGCTGGCCGGCTTTGTGCTGATGCACGTGGTGGCTGGCGTATTGATAACCCTGATTTTTCAATTAGCCCATACGGTGGAAGGCACTGACCACCCTTTGCCCAATAAGAGCGGCGTGATTGAAAACGACTGGGCCATCCACCAGATGAGCACGACTGCCAATTTTGCGCCAAACAACAAATGGCTTTCCTGGTACATTGGCGGTTTGAATTACCAGATTGAACATCATTTGTTTCCGGGTATCTCGCACGTCCATTACCCCAATATTGCAAAAATCGTAAAACAAACTGCCGAAGAATTCAGCGTTCCCTACTTAGTGAATGATACTTTCTGGCAAGCGGTTCGCTCGCATATTGCTACGTTGAAGCGTTTTGGGCAGATGCCACATTTAGACGAAGCCATTGGGTAATTTTCAACATATTTGCAAAAAACTGATTATCAATTTAATACGACTCAAGCGTTCACTACATTTTGAGGCGTTCCGGCTAAAAAAGCCTGCACGTTCTCCACGGTAATTTCCATCAGTCGCTCCCGGGCTTCCCGGCTGGCCCAGGCGATATGGGGCGTAATCAGGCAATTGTCAAGCCCGAAAAGCGGGTGGTTTTCTGTTGGCGGCTCTTTTGCCAGGACATCGAGCGCAGCGCCACCGATGGATCTTTGGAGGAGGGCTTCCCGCAAATCGCCTTCGTGGATTAATCCGCCGCGACCGGTGTTAATCAACAGCGCGTCGGGTTTCATCAAGCTGAGCAAGTTTTTATTCACAAGGCCTTCATTTTCAGGCGCCAGTGGCGCGTGGAGGGTGATCGTATTGCTTTGCGCAAACAACGTTTCCATGTCCACAAATTCTACCCCGGGCAGGGCGTCGCGTTCCGGGTGTTTGTGGCAGGCCAATACCTTCATCCCGAACGCCTGTGCAATGACTGCCACTTTCTGGCCGATGCGGCCAAACCCGTAAATGCCCATCGTTTGTCCGGCCAATTCCCGGGAGGAATGCAGGTAATAACAAAAATCGCGACTGCGCGCCCAATCTCCGGCTGCTACGCTGTTTTGATAGGCATGTACCTTATTTTGCCACTCCAGCAACAGGGCAAAAACGTGTTGAGCCACGGAATCTGTGCCATACCCGACGGCGTTGCAAACCGGGATGCTGCGGGCTTTGGCAGCCTTAACATCTACATTGTTGTAACCCGTAGCGGAAACGCATATACATTCGAGTAAAGGAAGTTGGGCAAGTAGCCCTGCATCTACCTGCGTTTTGTTGACGATGAGTATGGTGGCAGAAGCGCATCGGCTCGCCATTTCCCCTGCAGGCGTGTGGTCGAATAGGCCAACGTGGCCCAGCGATTGCAGCTTGCGCCAGCTCAAATCGCCGGGGTTGAGGGTAAACCCGTCTGTAACGACAATTTCAGGTCTTTTTTTTAGATTTGCTCCCGACATTTTCATGCGCTTGTTTTCTTTCCAAAAGTATAAAATGCTTTCAACAACATGGCAAATACGATCAAGTCTTTGGCGTTAAAAATCGTGAACAACTGGTGGGTAGTGGGCATTCTTTGCCTGACCGTGGGCATTGCTCCGTTTCCGCTCGAATCAGAACCACATATCCTGGGAAAAATCAGATGGATTTTGGGCGGCGCAAAAGAGATGAGTTGGATTGACTGGCTTGATTTTGCCGTCCACAGTATTCCCTGGATTTTATTGATTCGGTTGTTGAATAAAAAATTAGGCGTGTAAATATCGCAATTTTACAGGCAATTATACCCAACGGGTTCTCCGTATAAATACCTGCTCTTTTACTCCAAAAATAGCCCAGCCTATATTTTGCAACCACAGCAAACTATTTTGCGACCACAGCAAACCCTAATTTGGCGATTCTTCCAGTATCATTGTACCAGAAAGCAATTACATAACACGGCCGTTTTATGACTTGCCTGACAAAGAGATCATTGCTCTTTTGTCCTTCCTTTTTTATTTTAATTTTCTAAACTCACTTAATTTATTTCATTATGAGCACATCAAGTCAGTTTATGCTGGGTAATGTAAAAACGCTGCACTCAAAGAGTGTGCAACCTTCTGTAAGTATTGCGGGGGAAAAGATAGTTGCCGTTTACAAAGATTCCTCCTCTAATAATAATTTGTACTACAAAGCAGGTACCGTTAACACCTTAGGCATTATCAGTTGGGGAGATCACCACACCGTTTCAAGTGATCAAGGAGAAACCCCCTCCGTTGCTATTAACAGTCAAGGCGTGGTGGCGGAAATCCACAAAAATTCCGGATCTTCAAATAATGCCATGTGGGCGCGTGTTGGCGTATTCGATGAAAGTGGTAAAACGGTTGGTTGGCGCACAGCTTACACGGTAGGACATTCAGGGGCAAAACCTTCTATTTCGATGGCCTACATTAGCCAGCAACATGTAGTTGTTGCAGCGTACGTAGAGTCGCCAAATTCAGATACAATCCACCTGCTGATTGGAAGGATAGACAGTTCGCTCACTGTGATTTCCTGGACTTATTTGCAATCCACTTTATCCGGATATAATCCAAAGATTTCAGTTAATGATACCGGAGACGTTATTTTAGTCTCTGATAACCTTATCAATGCCAATATCAAAATCGGCAAATTAAAGACCGACTTTAGCGACATTGATTGGGGAAGTGGAAGCCCTCAACTAACAGATGAAACTACCGGATACGCTGACGTCAGTTTATCCGCAGATGGGTTTATTGCCTTTGCATATCAGGGGAATCCTATAACCAATCTTAATTCAGCTAATAAAAGCTTGAATTATCCTACCATTGTGAAATCAGGCACATTAAATCGCAGCGCTAAAAGCGTCAGCTTGAATTCTAGTTTGTTTGGCCCAGGATTAGGACAAAAGCCCTCTATCGCTACCAATGGTTCGGTGGTCGTTATGGTACAGGAAACGCCTTTCATTGACAGCTACACCAATGACAATGATCTTAAAGTACTTTTTTCTTCTTCCCCTATCCGAAATATTTACACAGACCGCAGCACCTGGATGGGTCACTATTCCAATAAAAAACTGAAGGAATTAGTCATCCCAGGAGCGCATGATGCAGGAATGTCTGAGACGAATTATTGTACTAATTTAGCCAGTGCCCATCCTACTTCTGACACCATTACACAAGGACTTGATTTCTACAACATGCTTGGGAATGGCATCCGGTATTTTGATGTGCGCCCAGGCTGGTTGAAAAAGAGCGATAATGATGCTCATCCGGAAACCTGGTCCGGGCATTTTGCATCAAATTTTGGCGGAGTAGGTTGCCTTGGAATGAAAATGCTAAACAAATCAACTGACACAACTCAAGCCAGTAAGACCATATTTCAAGATGTGCTGAATTTTCTGCAGGTGAGTCAAAACAGTGAGGTCATTGTTCTCAAATTCTCCCATTATCTCCTGCAAACGCAAAAGGGCGGCAGTGTTGACAACAGCCAATTATTCGATTACAAAAGCGACAGCAGTATTACGACGTTTAAGCCGCTGGTTACTCAGCTTATTCAGGATGTCGTGGATACATTTGGTAGTTGGTTGTATCAAAAACCGACAAATGAAACCCGGCGAATCGTTGATATTCCGCTGAGTGAAATCACGAACAGGCGCTCAAAAGTAATTGCTGTTTTCGATTTTGTAGAGTTATCAGGAATGAATTTAGCGGCGATGTTCCCAGGTAACACCCAAGTATTGTCTTCAATCCATTCCTATGCCGATTACTACATCGACGCGGACACCAATGCGCCAGTAATGTCCGGTTGCGATCTGACGGTTTACGATCATTACTCCAACACCAACGATATCGAGGTAATGGTCAGTTATCAGGCACCTTCCGATTCAAACCATCCGGGGCAACGATATTTATATTTACAACAAGCCAATCACCATGCAGACCTTTATTTATTGTCCTGGACCTTAACCCAACAAACAGCCGATATTATTGCGGGCACCCCTGCTATCTCCAAATTGGCGGAACAAGCCAATTGTTGTTTGGGGTCATATTTGCAAAAACTCATTCAGGAAAATGACATTCCCCTGAACTTTACGGGTACTCCATATTATCCGAATATTGTCTATGTTGATTTTTGCACGCATTTTGTGACCGATATTTGCAACTTCATCAATAAAACTTTGTACCCTCAAAACTAAGAACCCAGCATTTCGATCAATTGCATCTATTTTAGACCCATTTAAAATCTCATTTATGAGCACGAAACAATTTATGCTAAGCAACCTGACGGATCTTGCAGATTCCGCCGTACAGCCTTCCATTGCGATGTCTGGCAGCAATGTGGTGGTGATTTACCGACAATCCGGCTCTACCGGCACTGCTTTATCCTATCAGGCAGGTTCTATTGGCAATACCGGCATTTTGAGTTTGGGCAGCAAAACCGGTGTGCCTCAAAAAGGCAATACCGGCAACACCGACAACGGCGAAACGCCCACCATTGCCATCAACAGCCAGGGCGTAGTTGTCGAAATACACGAATCCAACGGCTCTTCGAGCGAACTGTGGACACATGTTGGCCAACACAACGGCACCGCAATTACTTGGGGAAGACAGCCAGGACAGCATTCAAACGCTTGCTTCCTGGGCTGATGCGTGCTTAGGACAAGGCATCCAGACGCTCATCCAGCAGGGGCATATTACGAGTACTTACCTTCCCAACCTGATCTATGTTGATTTTTGCGATAATTTCGTGACGGATGTTTGCAATTTCATCCATGCTACGTTGTATAATGAGTAGGTTGGAGTCCGGACTCGGGACTCGGGACTCCGGTGTCGGACACTTTGGAAGTGTCCGACACCGAACTCGGGACTCCTGCCCGCCCGAATAAAAAAACGCCCGCTGACGGCATAAAGCACACAGCGGGCGTTTGTTATCTGAAAAAGAGCAGATTAATACCTGTCTTTGTTGTAGCGATCTCCGCCGCCACCGCCGTCGCCACGACGATTGCGGTCTCCGCCGCCACCGCCGCCACCCTAGCCGCCGCCGCCACCGCCGCCATAACCGCCGCGGTCTCCGCCGCCGCCACCGCCACCACGGTAGCCGCCGCCGCCGCCGCCGCCGGCTTTTTTCTGGGGATCGGCTTTTTTCACGACGATGGTACTTCCGTCAAGGTCACTTTCGTTCAGTGCGTTAATAGCAGCGTTGCCTTCTTCGTCATCGGACATTTCAACGAAGCCGTACCCTTTGGAGCGGCCCGTATCGCGGTCCATGATGACCTTTGCAGAATCTACAGCTCCAAACGCTTCGAAAGCTTCCTGAAGGTCTTCGCTGGAGGTTTTGAAATTCAATTTTGCAACAAAAATGTTCATTACTGAAAAAATTGAAAAAGTGAATAAAGTATACATACTAAAATAAAAAACAAAAACTGCTTTACCCTCAAAAAAGGCGCGATGCATGTTCATGCACTGCGGCAATTCACTACTACCTGTGTTCAGAAAAGCACAAACCTGCTGCGCTTAAGCATAGCGAAAGAATGATGGAGACTACTTTTGAAGAGGAGACCAACAGACCGGCTAAACTTAAAATACGATCATCCAATAAAAAAAACATCCTGCCATCGTGGCGTTGGCTTCGTCTTTCGAGCCGAATGGTAAAGCCCACAAGGGCTTACGAGTGACAAATATAACAACAAAGCTTTCCCCGCGCAAGGGTTGTTGCAAGAATCGGGCTGTTTTTTTGAAATTATAGTAATAATATGCGATTTTGGGGGTTATTTAGCACAACAGAGGGGTGTATTGCCCAATAAAAGAAGGGCATAACCCATTCCAACAAAATTGATTCCGCGCCTGAATGCGTGGAAATAGTGACACAAATATGAATCAGAATCCGCTATTTGACCACGAATCGAACGATGTCCGGCGCTATTTCACCATTGGAGAAATTGCTGATATGTTCAACGTATCCAAATCGTTAATCCGCTTTTGGGAAAGCGAATTTGATGTATTGCGCCCTGCAAAAAACAGCAAGGGCGACCGCCGGTTTACGCGCCAGAACATCGAGCAGTTTCGGTTGATTTATCACTTGGTGAAAGAACGCGGTTTTACGCTGGAAGGTGCCAAAAAAGAATTGGTGGCCACCAAAATCCGGCAACGGGAAAAAGAAGCCATCATCGCCCGGCTGCAGGAGTTGAAGGGGTTGCTGGAAACGTTGAAGAGCGGGTTGTGAGTCTTTTTGACAAATTGATAATGGACAAAACCCGACTAAGATTAGACTTAACGTGTTTTTCAAAACGCGGTTTGTTGGCCTGAAACCAATCGCGGTTGTTGTTTTGAGCCAATTCCTGGAAAAAGCTTACAAAGTCGGGTGTGAAGTATGGCATACTATCAAGGTTTTTGTAAAAAACTTACACTGCTCCTAAATTTCTATAGCCACTCCAAATTAAATCCAGATCCTTTTCAATGGAATAATCTTTCGCGTACAGCAAATTCAGGCGCTCGATGGTTTCGGCATTCAGCCTGTCCGATTGCAACCCGGTCAGCGGCGACAACACGCCCGGCGCCAACAGCGGCAGTGCAATTTCCCGGGCAGTAGCGAGGTGGTATCCCACCCAAGTTTTTCGCCCCACCAACACCTTCAGCACATTGCCCACAAACCCGCCTCGCCTACGCATCCACAACAAATGCAGGGGCAGGGTAAGCAGCAAGGCGACTGCCACCGAAATATCCAACAAGCGTTTGTGGCGTCGGTTCACCGGATCGGCAATGCCAAACCTAATGTCTATGGTATACAACTCGCCCGGTTCGTTTTTGGAATGGCTGCCAATGATGGACAGGCTTTCTTCCGGAGCAATTTTGTATTCAATCACCGGCCCCAACTGCGCCATCCAACGCATGATGTCCTGAATGGGCACGTCTTTTGAACAAAAAATAATTTCATTGGCTTTGTAAATTTGAACCACCTCCCCCAACTGGCGCAGCGTCCCCAAAAAGGTACGCGCATCGGCCATCTCCTGAGGCGACACTTTACCGATGAAATTAACCGTTGCGCCAGCCTGGTACAACAACTGCCGCACCCGGTCGCTTTCTGCTTCTCCGCCTACAATAATCAAGTTGCTTTGGCGCGTACGTCCTACGTGGAGGTTGCCGTGGTGCCAAAAATGCAGCAACAAACGCAAGGCGGAAGTAGAAAGGACAGCCCAGGCAGCACCCAGCAAAATCAATGCCCGGGAGTTGCGGTATTCCACATCCAAAAAGCCATAAATTGCGGCAATGAGCAGAGAACCCGCCAACAGCCCGCGGGCTAAGCGGCGCAAATTCCCGGGTGCGTCGTACCCCCCGCTGAGCCAGACGCTGAGCAACCATATCGCCGTGTACATTGAAAAATTAAGGTACACAATCAGGTGGTTGTAGTATTCGGGGTCGTGAAAATGGTAGGACGCCCAAAAATTCTTCAAAAAATTCAAACCGGCGTAGATGAGCACGCCATCGAGCAGGGGCAACGCAATTTTTTTCCAGCCATTCGTCAGCAAAGCCAGCAACGCCCGCAGGTAAATGGCTCCGCGGAGCATGGCGACAAACAAATCGGCTTTCCGGCCCGTAAAATGCTTCCGCGCAAAAATGATCATGGCCTGGTAAAACGCCCGCACGTAGTTTAGGCTGCCCTTTTTGGTGCTTTCGCCTTTGTAATGGAGGATGGTCGTTTCCGGAAAATAGTAGTTTTGATAACCGGCTAATTTGATGCGATACGACAAATCTATGTCTTCGCCGTACATAAAAAAGGCCTCATCGAGCAACCCGGCTTTATCTAAGGCGCTGCGGCGCAACAACATAAAAGCCCCGGAAAGTACGTCTACCGGGTGGATTTCATGTTCGTCTAAATAGCCAAGGTGGTATTGGTTGAACAACTTGGATTTTGGAAAAAAAGTGGATAATCCGAAGGTGCGGCAAAACGCCACCCAGGGCGAAGGGAAACCGCGTTTCGACTCTGGCAGGAATTTCCCCGAACCGTCTATCATGCGAACGCCCAAAGCGCCTGCATCCGGGTGCGCATCCATAAAGGCAACACATTTTTCAAACGTATCTTCTTCCACCACGGTGTCGGGATTGAGCAGCAATACGTATTCCCCCGAAGACTGCCGGATGGCCTGGTTGTTGGCCTTAGAAAAACCAACATTGTCGCGATTCGCAATCAAATGCACTTCTGGAAACTTCTCCTGTACCATGCGCACCGAATCGTCCACCGAGTTGTTGTCTACGACCCAGACTTCGGCTCCCCCCGCCCCCGAGGGGGCTGCTGATCCCTTGCGGATCGAAAGCAGAGCCTGCTCCAGAAAATACCGGACATTGTAATTGACGATGATGATGGAGAGCTTCATGTATCCCTATTCGGGTATTGTCGAAGGCAGGTGTTCGGCACTACCATTGATTTGAAAAGCTAAAGTTCGGTTAAACACTGAAAAGTTATGGGCTAGAACAATTTAGTTTGTAATTCTATCTTAGGATGGAATGTTCCGATGATGATGAACGGGTTTAATGAAACATGGTGATGTGCCTGAGTCGTACCTAAGAAAAAATGCAGATCCTTTGTTTTGGCAAAATCGTCAAAGTATTTTTTACGAACATCTGCAACAGCTTTCTGTTCATTTCCTTCGTGACGGGCAAGGCAATTCCAATAAAGTTGTCCTGTTTCCCAATCTTCAATCATCATACGGCTTTCAATTCCTTGATTGTCTCTGAAATGGAATTTGAATTTGTAAGGGAGTTTTTGAACGACTCCAAATTTCCCTTCCTTGGTTGTTTCAAAAAGGTTGAGCTGGTTCAGCTTGGCTAACTTGTCTTTGTCCCACTCACGATCAACCAACTCAGCTGTAAAATCTAAAATTTTTGCCGGTTTGAAAACAGCCAATGAAGTGCAAATATCTTTGTTCTTGGCTTCTGCAATCAATTCTTTCAGGATTAAATAAATTTTGCCTAAACAGATTTTCTTGCGTTCTTCCCAGTTGTCGGCAGTGTCAATGTGTCCAACAACTTTTATTTCGGTGTCTATACTTTTGGGCCTAAAACTATCAGGCCTAAAATCACTGGTATTCTTTACCAAGTCAACTTCTATCCAGTCGTATTTTTTGTATTGCTCATTGTAAGATTTTTTACGGAATGGAACTGGATAAAGCCGTATCCAAGTGCCATCTTCTTTAAAACCTGCCGTGCAGACTAACTCATCATACTTGGCGGAAAGTGTCGGATAGGTTTTTACCGTGATTAATACTTTCGTTGACGCCATAGTTTAGATGTGTTTTACTTCATAATTAAAGTCGGGTAAGGTTTCAATCGCTTCGGCTAAGTACTTGCGGTGGCACTGGCAAATATTAGCTTCAAAACAAGTTAATGCAATGCGTTTATATTGTTTCAAAAGTTTCAATATTTCATTTTGGTATGGTGTTGTTTTACTCAAATTGTTTTTAAGATAAATGGCAAACAGTTTATCATAATCGCTTTGTGTGTTCAATTCCTGGCGCTGGTCAGATTGTATGCCTACTTCGGGAATGTGTACATACTCAATGTCCAAACTTGCACAGTATTTTTTTAACTGACTTTTGCTAAAGCCGTATTTCATGCTCAGAGGGTTGTTGCGAACATCCACCAATACCTTTACATCATTTTTAAGCAAACGAACCAAATATTCCTCCAGCGAAATGCCTTCATAACCAATGGTAAATAGCACCGTTTTGTTTCCTTTCGGTTTCGCGTTGCTTACTTTTTCTAATTCATCTTTAGTTAAGATGGTTTCGGCTGCCTTGCTATTAATTGCATAAAACGGAAAGTTTATGTAGGTGTGCTTCATTAAAGCCGTTGCATTCATTTTTCCGTAGTTAGCTTTTACTTCCTGCAATAGTTTTAGGTCGGCAGGTTTCAATTGTTTCAGATAGTCGGTTTTATCTTTCTTTTCGAAGGTTTTTTCATCTTCATTTATAAAGCCACGTGTAACCATTGCCGTCATATCTGCATTGGCAGAGTAGGAGTAACAACCGAATTTGTATGGAATAAAATCATATGCAGCTTTGGTCTGTTTGTTGGCAAACAGGAACAACAACTTTTGTAGACGAATTTTATCCAATTGCCCGTCAAACAGTTGCAGTAAAGCCAATATTATTTTTCTTCTGTAAAACACGATGCGAAGGTAAGGTTTTAAAATGTCGTTATCAATTTTCATACTCAAATCATTGAATTGCTTACCATAAATACTGATAGCCCCCTAAATCCAAATGACCTTTAGGGGCTCATTATCTGCCATAAACCGTTGGATAATTCGCGTCGTTTCCGGGTTTCCGGCGCGCTGGCGCACCACATCCCGAAGGGCATTCACCTCATCTGCACTATCTCGATCCACGTACCCAAATCCGCAATAAGCGCCATCCTCTACCAGTATAACGGCATATTCATCGGTGTGGCGCCCGCGGTCGAGGATAAAAAAATTGCGGTCGAAAACGGTCGTCATGGCCTCCATGGCTTGCAGCACCCGCTCGTTGTAGCTTTCCGGGGCTTCCTGCCCTGCGCAAGCACCGCGGCATTGTTTCAGGTGGTAATGAAAACAAGCGCCTTTGCCCGGTTGGATATTGCAAAAGCGACCGCACAATTCGTAAGCTTTCATGGCGTACTGCAGCCGGCCCCGGGCGTGGCTGAGTTTTGGAAATTCCGCAACAAGCTGCAATTGCCGGCGTGTTTTGGCCGTGACCTGGGCAACATTCAAACACAGGTATCCGCCTTCATTGACGTAACTGTGGATCAGGTACGGAAAATTGCGCTGCCGTTGTGCGCGGTTGACCGAAGGACTGATGCGCTTGATCTCTTCCGATTCCAATAATAACGCCACCAACTCACTCCCCGTATGTTCGTAGGAAATGTCGTGTACCAATTGCTGCAACTTGCCCGCTTTGTCCGTTTTATCGGCAAAATGCTCCGCCACGCGCTTTTGGATATTGATGCTTTTACCCACATACACGACATTTCCCTGCACATCGTGAAAGTAATAAACGCCGCACACATCGGGCAGGTCGTGGAGGCGTTCGAGGTTCAGGTTTTGCGGAAGCAACGATTCCCGGATGCCGAGGTTGATCATTTTTTTGAGGCTTTCCACGCCGGTTTGTTGCGACAGGATGCGCTCCAGCAATTCCGTTGTGGCCTTCGCATCGGCTAAGGCGCGGTGGCGTTGTTCCACCTTGATGTTGAAATGCCGGATGAGGTTTTCCAGACTATAAGAGGCCAATCCGGGGAATACCTGCCTGCTGAGCCGAACGGTACACAGTTGCCGCCGCGAAAAGGTATAGCCCAGACGGCTGAATTCTTCTTTGATGAAACTGTAGTCGAACCGCACATTGTGCGCCACAAAAATAGCCCCGGCAGTTACCTCAACGACCTGCTTGGCGATTTCGTAAAACTTCGGCGCGTTCTCGACCATTTCCTGGGTGATGCCCGTCAGTTGGGTGATGCCATAGGGAATGTAACACTCCGGGTTGACGAGCGACTCGAAAGTTTCAACAATTTGGCCGTCTTCGTACACCACTACCGCGATTTCTGTAATTTTATCGCGGGCGGCACGGCCACCGGTGGTTTCGATGTCTACAATGGCGTAACGCACTTTTTTTATTGAGGATTTGATTGGTTGAGGATTGGAGGATTTGATTGGTGAGGACTCAAATCCTCGAATACTCAAATCTTCAAATACTCAATTGTTTAAAAATAAAACA
This sequence comes from Chitinophagales bacterium, assembly GCA_038323375.1. Taxonomy (GTDB): domain Bacteria; phylum Bacteroidota; class Bacteroidia; order Chitinophagales; family Saprospiraceae; genus JABWAJ01. The sequence continues at coordinate 2,637 of JBBQGV010000106.1, read as the reverse complement.
AAATGAAACAATTTCCTGTAAAAGTAAAAATATTTGTTGCATGCTGCATCATTTTTCAATGGAGTTGCAGCAGAAAAATTCAACCGGTTCTCGTCGTAGAAAAACCGCCCGTTGTTGTAGAAGTGGAGGAACCTGCCCCGCCGGTAGCAGATACAGTAGTTGCCGAGATTCCGCCGCTACAATTGCTGACCATTGCCGCTGCCCGATTAGACGATTACCTGCCTATCCTGGAAGGAAAAACAGTCGCCTTGTTGGTCAACCATACGGCAATGGTCGGCAACCTGCACGTAGCCGACAGCCTGCTGCGCCGGGGTGTGCGCATCCAATCCATTTTTGCGCCCGAACACGGTTTTCGGGGCACGGCAGCCGACGGCGAAAAAATTGCGGACGGCAAAGACCCCAAAACCGGTATTCCGCTGATTTCTCTCTACGGCAAAAAGCAGGCACCCTCCAAAGAAGACCTCAAAGGGGTGGATTGGCTCATTTTCGACGTGCAGGACGTAGGCACCCGGTTTTATACCTACATCTCCACCATGCACTATGCCATGGAAGCCTGCGCGAAGTACGGCGTAAAATTTATGGTATTTGACCGCCCGAATCCCAACGGGCATTTTGTGGACGGCCCGGTGCGCAAGCCGGGGTACGAGTCTTTTGTGGGCCTGCACCCCATTCCGGTGGTCCACGGCATGACGGTGGGCGAATACGCGCAAATGATCAACGGGGAGGGGTGGCTGCGCGATAGCCTGCGCTGCGACCTCGTCGTGATCCCCTGCCTGAATTACACCCACAAAACGCCTTATGCTTTGCCCGTTAAACCCTCGCCGAACCTGCCAAATATGACCGCCATTTACCTCTACCCTTCCATCTGCTATTTTGAAGGCACGAACGTGAGCCTCGGACGCGGCACCAACAAGCAGTTTCAGGTGCTGGGCAGTCCGGGATTTCCGAAAGGCAATTATGAATTTACGCCGATCCCGATGCCTGGGGCAACAAAACCACCGCTGGAAGGCCAACTGTGCCGGGGCTACGACCTCAGCGCCCTTTCCCCCGACAGCTTGCGAACCGTGGGCCGCATCAATTTGTCTTACCTGCTCGACTACTACCGTAATTTTCCCGATACCGCCAATTTTTTCCTAAAAACCCTGTATTTCGATAAGTTGGCAGGTAGCGACCAATTGCGGAAACAACTCATCGCTGGCAAAAGCGAAACCGAAATCCGGGAATCCTGGCAGGCCGATTTGGCGGCGTTTAAGGGGATGCGGAGGAAGTATTTGATTTATGAGGATTTTGAGTAGTGTCTGTTTTTAGCGTCCGATAGGCCAAGTGAGGGTTTCGAGTCGTTCGAAAGTGATGCCTTTCATGGGTGGCGGGCCATACTACTGGACATTTTGTCAACATGACGTTTACTAAACTTTGAAAATTTAGGGTCGCTGAAATAATAACTGTCCAGTAGTATGGTGCCGGGCACATAAGTGACCCTGGAAATGACCTATTTTGCCCGAAAAGATGCTGGATAGAGGACGGGGTTAACCTTTTCTGCGCCTAAACTTTGCAAATTAGAAACGCAGTATTACCTTACTGCTTATAAATTGAATCCTGACATGACTGATATGGAGGGTAATTGTGCAACGCCCCGCTTTCAGACATCACCTGGGGCATGGGAGTTTTGACCTTTAGAGGCTGTTAAACCAATAAAAAATGAAAATTCCGTTAGAAAAGATAAAAAATCTGGTCATTGAAGGGGAATTGGAAGATGCCCTGAACCTACTAAATGAAGGAGCAGAAAGTACGCCATTTGAAAATGAAAGCACATTGCTGTTTTCAAGGTTTAATAAAATAAAAAAAGAAAAAAGCAACAACATCATCAGCGAAGAGATAGAACAGCGGGAACACAATAAAATTGTTGTGTCAATTTTAGAGCTATTGGACAATGCCTTGAATTCTTTTTTTTATGATGAAGTTTTATTTGACAAGCTATTGTTTTTTGAAACGCCACAAGAAGTTTTAACGCCGAAGCAGGACAGGCAATATTTTACCGAATTCGATTCAGAAAAAACCAGGTGTATCGGATGGGAACTATTCATGAGGTATCCTAAAATAATCAACAACTTCGATTTTACAATAAAATGGCAGCTTATCAAGGCCAATAACCAGGTTATGCCTAAAGTAATCAGTGAATTCAACTTACAGGAAGGATGGACGAATTCCTGGATGGCTCATTCCTGGGGAACTACAAATCCCGGAAGCTGGGAAAAAGGAAAGTCAGCCATAAAACTTTATATCGGAGATAAGCTGGTTTCTGAAGGAGCGTTTTTGATAAAATGAGGCAAACAGGTCGCTTCGCTGTCCGTTGTCCCGCTCATTTATAAAGTGCAAACCCTGCACAATTAGGGCTTTGTTAGACTTGTTGCCATCCTCCTGCACAACGGGCAGTTTTTTTGTAACTATCCAGCCGCCCCTAAATACTTATGATTTCCGACCTCGGAGAGTAGGCTGTCCAAAGGGCGAAAATTTATCTTGCACATTTCAATTGAAAAACGATTCATAAAATTGTATTAATTGGTTGAATATCAGCAATTTGTATCTTCGTTTAGGGCAATCATTTTTGAAAGAAATTTTTACTAAAAATAATCTCTG
>JBBQGV010000105.1:0-20431 GCA_038323375.1 Chitinophagales bacterium | reverse complement strand
CATCCCACGGAATGGATCCACCATGTAATGATCCTGAGGATTGCACAGGCCGGTCGTATTGAAATATCGCTTCATGGTGTAAAGGTAAGAGATTTTCCAGCGATAATCGGATCACATCACCACCAGCGTCACCTCCCTTCCGTCCACGTCCAGCACCTCCCAACTTAGTCGTTCTTCCCACGGCAATTCTTCGGAAGATTTTTTCTCAAAAATGAGAAGGTAGCCTGCTTTTTGGCCGAGTTTGTCCATGTAGCGGCTGATTTGTTGGATGCCGTCGGATTCGGACAACTTGTCGTGGCGGAGTTTTAATTCTAAGACCAAAACCTGGTCTTTCCAGAAAACGGCTAAATCAGTGCGTCCGTTGCCAACAGCCATTTCGCGTTCGATGCGCCCGCCACCGTTGACGATGCGTTGCAGGAAAGCCATGAGCAGGAGCTGGTGGCCGGCTTCTTTGTATTCGAATCACTTCACCGTATCCTTCGGGTGCAACACACCCTCCCCAACTTTCACACCATCCTTGTATTCATACTGCAGCGTCACTTCGCCTTTTTCGTTGAAGTGTTTGAAGGGGCCGTCTAATTTACCGTTTTTGTAATTGGCTTCCCGGATGATTTTTCCATCGCGGATTTCAAACTCCCGTTGTGGGCCGTGCAATTCTCCGGCTTGGTATTCAGCGGTTTGCAGGGGGCGGCCAAAGCGGTATTTTGCCCAATTGCCGTGCAGTTTATCGTCTTTAAAATGCGCCAGGATGTCAATCGAAAACGCTTCACTCATTTCTATGTAAACGCCGTTTTTTTTGCCGTTCACGTAATTTACAACCTTTCGGGGGCGGAGCGGATCGTTCGCGTAAAGGGTCCAGGTTCCGGTGCGTTTCCCGTCTAAGACATTGCCCATTTCGCGGATCGCCCCTTCTTCGCTCTTTTTCACTGCCATTTGCATGGAACTTCCTGGCACACTTTCGAGGGTGTAGCTGGCAAGGTCAAATTGATCCAAAGGAGCAGCCTCCGTTGGCTCGGCGGGAGAATTGGGTTTTTTCGTCTGATCGCAGGCAATCAGCAGGAAAGGGAATGCAAGTAGGAACAGATATTTCATGACCTCGTTTTTTAGCTGCGCAAAAGTAGCTGTTTGATGATGATACTATGCGGAACTGTGGGGATAAAAAATCACTTCTTTCGGAAAGGCTGCCACGAAAACCACGTCAACGACCGCCAAAGCCATTCCAAAGGCCCGTATTGGAAATGCTGCAACCACCGCGCGCTCCACCAAATTTGCACGACACAAACCGCCAAACCGAGCGGCAGGGTCACGCTATTGCCAAAATCGCCGATTAATCCCAATCCGAAGCTGAAAAAGATGGCTGTACCAATCAGGGTTTGCAACACGTAATTGGTCAGCGCCATGCGGCCATACGGCGCAAAAACCAATAAACGCCGTTGCCAGTTGGGTTTTAAAAACAACAAGGCAAAAGCGCCGATGTAGGCAAAAGTCAGGGCAATATTGGCCCAGTCAAAAAAGCTGATGCCGAGGAAATTGCTTACGGATTCGGGGATTTTTTTTCCAAAAACGCCAAAAATTAAAGCGGCGACAGCAATCAGCCCCAGAAAAATAAAAAGTCCGTAGCGCAGCAATTTCCGCCAGAGTGGGCGGTAGGCTTCTGCCAGCTCAAACAACCTCAGGCGACCAGCGAGCAGGCCCAGCAGGAACCAGCCGAAGCTTTGGTATCCGCGTGAAAAGAAGCCAAACTGAAACTCCATTTTTTGCCAAAACCCATCCCAACTGTTCAGCCAGACTATTTCAGAAAAAGCGCCGGATTTGACGGCATTCCAATAATGCAGGTCGTTCTCGGGGGACGATTCCATGCTTCCGCCGCCGCTGAGCTGGATCGCCAAACGCGGAACGCCCAACAGCATCATAGCCGCCACGATCGCTACCCAGCGATCAGGAACCCGATAAAACAACAGCAACGGAAACCCCAGCATGGCAAAAACCGTGAGGATGTCGCCGCGGTAAAAGCTCTGGTGGAACAACCCTATGGCCAACAACACCACCAGCCGCCAGGCAAACCGCCCGCTGAAATCCTGGCCGGTTCGGGCCTGCGTGCGATCCATTTGTAGCAAAAAACTGAGGCCGAACAAAAAGGAAAACAGGGCAAAAAACTTGCCCCGAATTAAAACCTGGGTAATGACTTCGAGCACAATGTCTGCGGTGTTTTGTTGCGTAAAGTTGCCGACGCTTTCCGGCGCCGGCCCCGCTAAATATTGCTCCATAAAATGCACGATGGCGATTCCAGCTAAGGAAAAGCCGCGCAGGGCGTCAACGAGTTGGAGGCGGTTGTCGGGGGCGGGTAAGGGATGGGTTTGCATGAAAGCTAAGGGTTTGGTGGTTGAGAAACTACGTCACATCAGACGTGAGAAAGGATGCAGCTGGTTGCATGTTACCCCTATCCGGTCATAAATAACCCTCAAAAAATAAACCTCGTAGACAAAAAATTAGACAAATCTTCTTTCACAATCGTATTGAGCAGCGCCTTGTTGTCGGCCCGGTCTTTGGTGGCGACTACAGAGCGGATGGAAAAAGACCGGATGGCGTCCAGTACTGAAAGCGTGCCCTGGGCGGAGTCTTTTCGCCCGGAGAACGGGAAGGTGTCTGGCCCGCGCTGGCATTGTGCATTGATGTTGACGCGGGTGACCTGGTTCACCAAAGGATCTATTAAACTCGCGATTTGGTTTGCATCCGTCCCGAAAATCGAAACCTGCTGGCCGTGGTCGCTGTCAATCAGGTATTGCAACGGTTCTTCTAAGTCTTCAAACACCGCGATTGGAATCACCGGCCCGAATTGTTCCTCCCGGTAAAGGGTCATCGTGGGTTTTATGGGGTAGACAATCGCCGGAAAAACGAACGAAGCGTATTGCGAACCGCCGCCTTCATTGACCACCGAGGCTCCTTTGCGGGTCGCATCCACAATGACCTCCTGCAGATAGGCGGGCTTTTCGGGCTCTGCTACCGGTGTGATTTGTACGCCCTTATCCCAGGGCATACCGAGTTTGAGTTCCGCCACGGCTTTGGAAAGTTGTTCCACCAGCGCATCCACAATAGCGCGGTGTGCCCACACGATCTTGATGGCCGTACACCGCTGTCCGTTGAAAGACAGGGCACCGAGGACGATTTCTTTTACCGCAATATCTAAGTCGGCGTTTTCCAAAACGATGGCGGCATTTTTGGCGTCCAAACCCAAAACCGAACGCAGGCGGTTGACTTTCGGGTGCGATTTTTGTAGGCGGTCGGCCATACGGGAAGATCCGATCAGGGTCAGCACATCCACTTTTCCCGATTCCATGATGGGCGGGATTACCACCGATCCGCGGCCAAACAGGAAATTGATGGCACCTTTCGGAAAGCATTGGCGGAAAGCCTCCTGAAATAAGCCGTGCAGTAAAATGCCCTGGCGCGGCGGCTTGAACATCAAGACATTGCCCATGATCAGTGCTGGAATCAGCAGCGTAAAGGTCTCGTTGAGCGGGTAATTGAAAGGCCCCATGCACAGCACAATGCCCATTGGCGAGCGCCGTACCTGCCCGATGATGCCCTGTTCGATGAGGAATTTGCTGCTGCTACGGTCTAAATTTTTCAATTCGTCAATGGTGGCGTAAATGTATTCGACGGTTCGGTCAAATTCCTTTTCAGAGTCGGCCAGGCTTTTTCCGATTTCCCACATCAGCAATTTAACCACCGCGCTGCGTTGCTCCACCATCATTTTGGTAAAGGCTTCCATGCTGCGGATGCGGTCTTCCACCGACATCGTGGGCCACACGCCGCGCCCATTGTTGTAGGCTTGCACGGCGGCGTCTAAGGCTTCGAGCGCCTCTTTTTCTCCGATGAGCGGGTAGGAGCCGAGGTGTTGCGGCTCGAATGCCTCCCCGATGCGCACATAAATGGGCGAATGCACCTGTTGTACTTCTCCTTTCCAGCGGATAATTTCACCGCCGACTAAATAATCGCTGAGGTGATACGGCTCGGACAGGCGTACTTCCGAAGGAATGTCGGCAGCCGCCGGAAAATGTGCTTGCAATTCTTTTGTCATGGTGGAATAAGGTTGAAGTAGATGGATGTTTCTCAGCAAAAATAGGAGAAGGCCGGAGAATTTTTTTTTATTTTTTGAGATTCATTTTTAGCCACTTTTAAGAAAACGCAAAGGTTCCTATAACCTGCACGCTATCAACTTTGCACCCATTGTTTACCATTAAAACTCAGCAAAATGGACAGCACGCATTTGCATTTGATCCTCAATCACTTTCCCATCATCGGAACGATCCTTGGAACGGGCGTTATGGCTTACGGGTACCTCACGAAATCCGATTCCACCAAAAAAGCTGCTTTATGGAATTGGTTCATCATGGCGCTGATTGCCATTCCGGTTTTCCTAACCGGGGAACCCGCAGAAGAAAGCGTAGAAGGGCTGGCTGGTGTTTCGGAAGTTCTGATTGAGCAACACGAAGAAGCCGCAGAATTAGCCATTTGGGTCATGGAAGCACTCGGCTTGTTGTCTTTGATCACGCTTTTTGCAGGATTTAAGAACGAAAATACCAAAAAAATGCTCATTGGTTCGGCCTTTGCATTAAGTTTGGTTACTTTCGGGTTGATGGCGCGCACGGGTTATCTGGGCGGTCAAATCCGTCATACAGAGATCCGCAGCGGCGCTACCGCACAGGTAGGAACGGAAAATGGTGGAGGAGAAGCTGGCGAGGGCGTAGACGACGACGATTAGCTTATGAGAATCTTATTAATTGAAGACGAAGCATCCATCGCAAACTTCATCAAAGAAGGACTTGAAGAAGAGGGGTTTGCGGTGGATGTGGCCGACAACGGCAAAAAAGGCTTAGAAATCGCACTCAGCAATTTGGAAGAGTACGACCTGCTGCTGCTCGACTGGATGTTGCCCGGTCTGAGCGGGATTGAGATTTGCCGCGCTATCCGCAAAGAAAATCAACAATTGCCCATCATTTTTCTTACTGCAAAAGACACCGTGGACGATGCCGTGTTTGCCTTAGAAACCGGCGCTAACGATTTTATCCGCAAGCCGTTCTCTTTTGAAGAAATGCTGGCGCGCATCCGCGTATTGCTGCGCAGCAAAAGTGGCGAACAAACAGTTTTTCGACACAAAAACATCGAAATGAACCTCGATACCCACCGCGTGACCAAAAACGGGGAAGCGGTGGAGCTCACCCAAAAAGAGTTCGCGCTGCTGGAATACTTGCTGCGCAATAAGGGCCGGGTTTGCCGCCGCACCCGCATCATCGAAAAAGTGTGGGACATCAATTTTGACCACAGTACGGCAGTGATTGACGTGTACATTAATTTTTTGCGCAAAAAATTAGAGGATCCTGGTGCCGACACCTCGTTCATCACCACCATTCGGGGCATCGGTTACCGCATCAACGACGACGCATGAAATTGAAATTCAAAAACCGCATCGCGTATTTTAATACCCTGGCTGCTTCCTCCAGCACCTTACTGGTTTTTGCAGCGGTGTATCTGGTCGTTTATGTAACAGCGTACGAACATTTGGACAAGGACATCCGCAAGGAAAAAGTGGATGTTTTTAAAAATATTGAGATTGAAGGCGATTTGATTTCGATGCACAAGAGTCCGGAATTGGACGAGAAAGAACACAGCCGCGTAGAAGTGAACCCCACCTTCCTCCAAATTACCAATAAAAATGGTATGCTGGTTTTTCAATCAGCCAACATGAAAGCGGCGCATTTGAAATTCAATAAATCGCTGAAAGAGGAAGCTTTTTTCGATAACAAATTCAACAACGAACGGATCCGCCAGGGACAGTTTCCGGTTTTAAACGATTCGGGTAAGGTCATTGGACATTTAAGCGTGGGCGTGTCGCAGATGGAGTCTGCATTGGTTTTGAAAAACCTTCGATTGACGTTGTTGATTGCATTTCCTCTGCTGACCCTGATTTTTTATTGGGCGTCGTCTTTTGCCGCTGCGCGGGGCATTGCGCCTATCCATCAGTTGATCCGAACGGCTACCCAAATTGATGACCGCAGCATCGGCACCCGCTTGTCTTTGCCACCGCACCGCGACGAAATTTACAAATTGGCCGCCACCATCAACGATCTCCTGCACCGCGTTGAAAACAGCATGAAACGCGAAAAACAAATTACGGAGGACATCTCCCACGAACTGCGCACGCCCCTCGCCGGCATCCGCGGCACGCTCGAAGTGCTGCTCCGGAAGCAACGCGAACCGGAGCAGTACGAACAAAAAATTGAGCAGGTGCTCTTAGAAACCGACCGCATGAACCGGATGCTGGAACAACTGCTCCAGTTGTCGCGCTTAGAATCGGGGAAGGTGCTGCCCAATAAGGAACCGGTGGCTTTACAACGGTTTTTTATTGCTTTTTTGGAAAAGTGGCAACCGCTGATTTCGGAAAAACAAGTGGTGGTTGAACTGCATATACCTCCGGAAACTATCGTCACTGCCGATGCCGGATTGCTGGAGCTCATCGCGGGTAATTTGCTCAGCAATGCGCTGAAATATGGCTCAACCGGGTGCAAGATTAACCTTTCCTGGAACGCTGCCACCCAAACCCTCGCCTTAACCGACGACGGACCCGGTATTGCCGCAGCGCACCTGCCTTATATTTTTGACCGCTTTTACCGCACCGACGCTTCCCGCAACGTCAAAATTCCGGGCACGGGACTTGGGCTGTCTATTGCTAAAAAATTGGCGGAAGTGCAGGGGATCTATTTGCGCGTTGAGAGCGAAGTGGGCAGGGGGACGAGGTTTTTGATGGGTTTTGGGGAGGTGGGGTGACCGCTTGTAGCGGGAAGCGCTGATCGGAAAACGACCTCTTGTTTTATTACGGGTTGCCGCGCTCGCTCCCGGATTCCGACATCGCGGGGAGGAATATTCTGGCAAATAATTCCCGAACAAACCCTAAGTTTGTTCTTCATCAAAATTACCTTTCCATGAAAAGCCTGTTTACCTGCTGCTGCGTTGTCCTCGCAAATTTTTGGGTTGCCGCCCAATCGAACCTCCTTTCCACCAACCTGATAGCGGAGCAGGTCATGCTCGGGAATTACGATCCGGCTACGTACTTGCCTTCGGTTGTTGTGAACCATCCCGATGGTATTGTATCGGCCATTCTTGAGGGTGTTTCGCCGGATTCAATGAAGGCTTATTTGCTGGAAATGAGCACGTTTGGGAATCGGAATACCGGGGCAGATACGGTCTCGAATGTCACGGGTATTGGAGCTGCGCGGCGTTGGGTTTACCAAAAATTTTCGGAAATCAGCGCCCAAAATGAAGGCCGGCTCCTCCCGTCTTACCTCCAGTTTAACCTCAATATTTGCGGGGTATTGCAGCACCGGAACATCTTCGCCGTGCTGCCCGGCATTGACACTTCAGCGCACGGTGTCGTGCTGATCGAGGCGCATTTGGATAGCCGTTGTGCAGGCGAATGCGATATCAATTGCGAGGCACACGGCATGGAAGACAACGGCAGCGGCACGGCGCTCGTCATTGACTTGGCCCGGGTGATGAGCCAGTTGGCTTTTGACCGCACCATCGTTTTTTTGGTCACCATTGGCGAAGAACAGGGCCTTCATGGTGCCGAGGCGTTTGCAACGTATTCCAGTATCAAAGACATCCCGCTTCGGGCAGTATTCAATAACGACATCGTTGGCGGAATCGTTTGCGGCCAAACCTCCTCCGCACCTTCCTGCCCAGGCTTTAACCATATAGACAGCACACAAGTGCGGCTGTTTTCAGCCGGCGGATTTAATTCAAGGAATAAACAATTGTCCCGGTTTATTAAATTAGAATATACGGAAGAGGTGAAGGATTTGGCAGCCGTTCCCATGCTGCTCACCATCATGTCGGCGGAAGACCGCACCGGGCGGGGCGGCGACCATATCCCTTTCCGGGAACAGGGTTTTGCAGCCATGCGGTTCACTTCTGCCAACGAACACGGCAATGCCAATGTTTCCAGTGCAAGCTACCACGATCGGCAGCATACCTCCGATGATATCCTCGGTGTGGACACGGACGGCGACTCGGTGCTGGATTCTTTCTTTGTGGATTTCAATTACTTGTCGAGAAATGCGGTCATCAATGGCGTAGCGGGTGCCATGGCAGCCATCGGGCCGGTAACGCCTGATTTTCAGGTAGTCAGGAATGGCGAGGTTGCCATCGTGGACATTACGGATCCACTCGATTACGGGCATTACCGAGTTTTCGTGCGCTCTTCGACCAATGATTTTGACACTGTTTATACGTCGCTTGACACGCATTTTGTTTTTCCGCAACCCGCCACTACGTTTTATGTCAGCGTGGCGTCGGTGGATGAGAACGGCGTCGAAAGTCTTTTTTCAAGGGAAGCGCTGCCTGGGCTCGTTTCCGGTACGGACGAGCCGGAACAAGAGGCATTACCCGCTGTGGAATTGCTCCAAAACCGCCCAAACCCGTTCGATGAAGCTACGATTATTTCTTTTTGGGTAGACCCTGAAATTTCGTTCCGGGAAGCTATTTTAAATGTTTCGGATATGAACGGGAAGGTCTTGTGGACTCAAAAATTGCAATTCAAAACGGGGATGAATGAAGTGCTTTATGAGCATGGCTATAACACCACCGGCGTCTATGCTTACAGCCTTGTGGTTGATGGGAAATTGGCAGGGACAAAAAGAATGATTTTTGCAAATTAATTAGTGTCTGACCATTTAGTGAGTGTCTGTTCTTTAGCGTTCGGGAGCAAAGTGTGTGAAGACCCAAAAAGCTGCCCAATCCCAGCGGGTGATGGAGGCCATGATGCAAATGAAAAAGTTGGATATTGGGGTGTTGAAAGCGGCTTTTGAGGGGGCATAAAACCTTCTTCAATCCCAAACGTAGCGCTCGTCGTATTCAATCTGATATTTGTGCAAATAAGCGCGAAACTCATCTTTGAAATCCTTTTTTCGGTGGTGAATCGCCTGGTTGTCAATGTAGCGTGCGACTACCGGTACGCCTCTTGGATTAACCGAAAAGGCGCCATAACCTCTTTGCCAATAGAAATTCAGGTAAGCTTCTCCTTTTGTTTTGATCCATTTGGAGGATCTTTTTTTGACTTCCTCCAGCAAGTCCATCAAGGCGATTTTTTTGGAAAGAATACACAAAATATGTACATGGTCATCGTGTCCGCCAACCCGGATTGGGTGGCATTCAAGAGCCTGACAAACACCGCCGAGGTAGGCAAATAATTCCGGTTTGATGGCATCGTCTATCAACGGCTGCCTGTATTTGGTGCTAAATACGAGGTGTACGTATACTTTGGTTAGAGACTGAGGCATGGCACTCTTTTTTGCAAAAATATTGCATATAATCATGCCTTGTTGCACTATGTCACTTAATGGCCGATTTTGTCGTATAATGTCGTATGGTCGCATAGGGCGATGCCCCTAATGCTCCGGAACAGGCGCCCTTACAGGGCTGGGCTTGTAGCCAATAGCTCTGTAAGAGCGCTATACGTACCATAGAGCAAAGCTCTACGGTTTTACAACTCGTAGCGTCGCCTGCTCCCCATTCGCCCGCAAACGAAGCAAATACATGCCCGCAGGCAAACCCGGCAATGACCAACTCTGGGCAGAACGCCCGACTGGTGCAGACCAGGTTTTGGAAGCCACGATTTGACCCGTCAGGTCAAACAAATCGGCAGCGACGGTGGTGCTTTGCGGCAGTTCGAGGCCGACCGTCAGATCCTGAACAAATGGATTGGGCGCGGCTTGCAATTGTAGGCTGGGAGCCGTAATTTCCCCGGCATCCGTCAAGTCGCGTAGGCCGTTGGCGAACCAAACGCCCCATTTGGCACCACTGTTATCCGAAATAAAGACCGACGCGCTGCCGGAAGGGCTGATCTTATCGGTAGCCAGCGGGATGATGGCGACCACATCGTCATTGTCTGTGGTCAGGGCGTCAAAAATCAGCTGGTTGTCGTCGGTGGAATAGTTCGGATAACCTAAGATGGTATTTTCAAAAATATCCCCGACATCGCCACTTTCATAGTTGGCGCCAAGCACAAAATTTTCATCGTTGAACTCGTCAATGTAATCAAAGGCAATGATGTAAGGCGAATTTTTAGAAAAAGTCGGATTGGCCACGCTGGTATTTTCTGGTAAGCCAGAAAACAATTTTGAAATTAAACCGTCGCCGTAGGTATTGGCGGCCTTGTTCCAGGCTCGGACGAAACCGATGTCCCAGTATTCGATGGACTGGTTGTTGGTGTTGATTTCGTTAAGCGCGTCGTACAGGACGTATTCGCCCGAAAAATCCCACTCAATCACGTCAGGATAGACCACATCGCCGGTATTGACCCCTTCCGCGTAAGTCGGGTTATAGAGTTCATATTCTTCATTCGTACCGCTCACCAGGTCGTAAATGTAAAGGATATTGTTATAATCGTCGGTCAGGGCAGCTAAGCGGTTGCCATCTTTGGAGATGGCGGCATTGCGCCAGATGGGTTGCGCGCTGAGTGTTTGCGTCTGAAAAGTCCCGAGCGTCCAGTCAATGAGCAACGCGCGCAGGGTTTTGTTTTGCGCAACATAAACAATGGCGCTGCCGTCATCCGTAACGGTAGGCTTGCCAAACGGGCCGACATTCGTCAACGGATCCGTATCAATGTCCCCGCTTGAATTCGCCAAACTGAGCTTGGATTGATTGGTATTGGTATACACGATGTATTCCTGGCCCGGGTTGGATTCGTAATCCTGTTCGTAGTCGCCACCCTGGCCGCTGCCGATCCCGACTGCGGCAAACGCATTGGCTGCTGCGGTCACTTGCGCAGAATTGGCACCGTGCAAATCGGTTGCCGCCTGGATAATGGCAATGCGCAGGTCAATGAACTGCGAAGAACGCCCCAGATACGTCGTCAGCGCCCGGTAGTAAATTTGTTCAGCCGTATTTTTGGTAACTGCCGTGGCAAAAAGAAAGAAGGCTCGGTTGGTGATGCCGCTGTTGATGTGAACGCCGGCGTTGTCGGCAGAACCGTTGTATTTTTCAGATATGTGATTGGGCTGCCAGCCAGGATCGTTGAGCGAATTGCCACCGTTGTTGGGATTGGATAAATCGCGCAGTGCGCCGGTCGGGAAAACAGCGGGATTCACCACATCTTCTCCCAGTTTCCAGTCGTCGCGGTCAATCATAGCGCCGAACACATCGGCAAAAGACTCATTCATGGCACCCGATTCGCCATAATATTCGAGGTTCGCTGTGTTTTGAATGACTCCGTGCGACATCTCGTGGCCAGCCACGTCGAGCGACTTTGCCAACGGCGAAGAGAAGGCCTGGTCGCCGTTGCCGTAAAACATTGCCGCGCCATTCCAGAAAGCATTGCCCATAGACGTACCATCGCTGTCGGCCACATTGATGAAGGAGACGATATTGCCGCCCTGCCCGTTGATGGAATTGCGGTTGAAGGTGTTTTTGAAATATTCAAACGCCCTGCCCGCATTGTAATGTGCAGAAACAGAAGTGGTATTGTTCCAGATATTGTTGCCGGAAGTAACGTGATTGGCATTAAAATTGTCGTTTTCCGGCGAAGTATTCCCGGCATTGACTGTCCAGATCGTTCCGACCGGATCATTTGGGAACACCGATTGCGCGCTATTGAACATGCTGCGCGAGGCGTCAATGAGGAAGTACGTGCCGTTGTGCAGGTACGTATTGATGGTGCGCTGCACGCCGAGTAAATCGTTAGCAACGGCAGTTGAAGGGGGCATCAACAAAGGCGTTTGGGTTGCTGTTCCGCTCGTTTCCGGCGCTGCTTCGTGGGGCGATTGGCACGCAACCTTTCCGTGCAATTGGCAGAGTTGGCTGAATTTGTTCAGGATTGCCCCATTTTGGGCATCTATGAAATACGCCCAGCGAGCAGTCAGATTGGGCACAATTTCAAGCGACCAGACCAGGTGCGGCTTTTTTTCATCGTCATACCAGATGACGAGTTCAGCGCTTTCAGGTGAGCCGGCCCATTGGGACATTTCCAGACTTGGCGGGCGCACGATTGTCGCGAGCGCTACATCGTCCTTTGCTTTGCGCAAAGCAGCTTCTACAGACAGTTCAGGTTGCAGATTTTCCAGCGCAGGCGTTGCGTGCCAGCGGCCATTAAGCAAATAGGCTTGTTCGCCTTTGAAATGGAGTAATGTTTCTGCGCCGTGGATTTTGACGCCCTGGTGCATTTGTTGCAGGCGCACGTGGGTGTAACCGTCTCCGGTTTCCAGAATATTGGCAATTTCAAAAGCAATGGCAGGATCCTGAACGCCGAGGATTTCCCGCAGCGCGCGCAAATGACCGAAACAGCGGTTTTCCAGGGCCGTTTTTCCAAGGATTTCTACCGTTTCAGCAGGCAGTTCGCCCCGCACCGCAACGACCCTTCCCGAAGCTGGGTCGCGCTCAATTTCAATGTTTTTTTGTTTTAACTGAAGCCGGGTCAGGGCTGGCAATGGGCGGGGTTGCCCGGCAGGCAGATCAAAGCTGTTAACTGCCGGCGCGCCCGGGCGCAAAGGGGGTATGGGTAAAATATCTTCCGGTTCATAATGGTGCGTTGCCTTGCGGGCATTTTCCTGAACATCAGGTTTGATTTGTGCAAACAAACCTCCGGAAGTAAAGAGTACGAACAATGCAATTTGAATAATTCTCATGGTGTGATTTTTATGAGAGCAGAACAGGGATGAATTATAATGGTAAAAATACACACCAAAGCCTCAAAAGTGAAACCCATATCCAAAAAACACCGTCTGCATAGCAAAAAGACTGAATCCGGCCAATAACAAACCCGCCAGGATGAACAAAAAAGGCGCGTATCCAGGTAGGGGCAGAAAAGACGTGTATCCCGGTAGGAGCAGAAAATTTTCTGCCCCTACCGGGATTCAAAAAAATCTATTTCCCGCCACCCGGGTCTACCACCACCCGGCGCACAATCCTGCGGTCATCCAACTGGATTACCACAGTATAAACGCCAGAACTCCCGGTGATGCGGGTGCGGAGCGGTTCCACTTCGCCTGCAACCAAACGCTCTTGGGTAACCAATTCACCCAAGACGTTGAATACCTGAACCACACCCGGTTTCCCGGCGTGTACATCCAGATCAATATTCAGTTCACCCGTCGTCGGGTTGGGATAAATCTGAACCTGGTCGCCGCTTGCTGCAACCGGAGACTGGTTAAAGCTGCCAACCAATGAAACCGGCGCTCCCGTTACGGATACGTTATCGAATGTGGCGGTGTTGGTTACAGAATTATTGATGCTTTCCGAGAAGATGCCCACATACACGCAGCCACTCATGCTGACGGTAGCCGAAAATGCAAAATCCCAGGTCGTCCCGTTTACAGAGGAGTATCCAACAATATTGCTTCCGGTGCGCACTAATCTCAGCCAGGCATGCCCCGGACGAATGGAGTTCAATATCGCAGCGGCGCCGTTGGTCACCGAGCGGATCTCGCGTCGGATATTCGTCGTCAACTGCGTTTTCATGCTCACTTTTTTCGACCCTGGCATCAGATTTTCACGAATCATCACGCCACCCCAGCCAGCGCCGCTAATGCTCACTACCCTTGCAATTACTTCTGTGTTGCCGCATATCTGCTGATAGGCTGTGTGCAATACATCGCTGCTCGAAGTCGAAAACCCGGTGGCAGTTAATACGAACCCGCCGTTGGTGCCGGAGCAAGGGGAAAATATCGAGCTGCCGCCTGCGTTACCCACATTGCCGTTGTTCCAGCCCGATGGCAGATCGGTGTCTTCCTGTACGGTGATACTTGCCGTACATTGAGCCGAGTTGCCGCAGTCGTCTTTGACCACTACTACCACGTTGATGGTTTGGTTCAGTTGTGCACAGGTCACCGTTGCGGGGGTGATGCTAAACACCGATACCGTACCACAGTTGTCTGTGGTCGCATTCATATTCAGGACATCTGAAGCCTGAAGCGTATAAGTGCCGCCTGCGCCAATGAAGACGGTATTGCTAAGGCAAACCGGCGTCGGCGGGGTGTTGTCTACCACCGTGATGGTTTGCACGCAGGTGCTCATGTCGTTGGTATTGTCCGTCGCTTTCCAGGTGCGGGCAATGGTGTAATTGCCTGCGCAAGAACCGGGTGTAATGACATCAGTGTACCCAAACGTAATGGGCGCACAATTGTCTGTAGCCGTCGCCATGCCGGTATTGGCTGGCAATTGGGAAGCAGTGCAGGAAATGGTGATCGGCCCGGGGCAGGTAATCACCGGTGCCGCGTCGTTGTTGACGATCGTGCCTGTGCCGCTAAGCGTACTGCCGCCGCCAGACAAGGTAACGCTACGGCTATTCGCGTTCAGGCTGCTCAATTGAACCGTAAATTGTTCGTTCGGCTCTATTTTGCAGTCGCCGGTAATCAGCACGACCACCTGTTTCGTAGTTTGCCCGGGCAAAAAAGTATGGCTGCCGCTGTTGCTTTGGTAATCCACATCAGCGGTGGTCGCCGAGCCATTTATGGTGGCGAAATTGACGACCACATTGGCATCTGATGGGTTGCTCAGGGCAAGATCAAAGGTCATATTTTGTGTGCCGGCGTCGCCTTCCGTTACCGTTGGGCTGGTAATGGAAAGGGTAGCGGCGTCGTCGTTGTTGATCGTTCCGACGCCCAGACCATCCAGAATGCTGCCATTCACCGGATTAGAAAGACTGATTTCTACGGTTTCATTCAATTCCACTTTGGTATCGCCGTTTACGCGCACTATGATAGACGCCGTAGAGCTGCCACCCGCTGAAAAGCTGATCGGGGAAGGCGTAAAGACGGTGAAGTCGCCGTCGCCGACAGTCGCCGTGCCACCGGTAACAGAAAAATCTACCGAGCAGGCATTCGACGTATTGGAGCGACTCACGGTAAAGACGAGGTCCGTCGTGCTTGCGTTGCCCTCGTTGATGGCGACCGGATCGTTGATAGAAAATTGGGTGTTGGCAATGTTCACCTGATAATCCTCCACTTCACCGTCGGCGGCGGCATCGTTCGCCTGCGTGCCAGAGGCCGTCGTCAAGCGGAAGCGGGCATAGGAGGTGCCCAGCGACGCGCCCGCAGGCACCACGAAACTCAGCGCGTTGTTACCTGCCGAAACGGACAGATCGGAAAAAATCTTTTCGCCTGTATCTCCCCACGAGCCATTTCGGTTGAAATCCACCCAAGCGTTGAGTGTGCCCGAGCCGGAAGCGTTGACGGTGATATTGGCCGTCGTATTGATGATCAATGCGCTGGGCAAGGTCACGCCATCCTCGTCCGCGCCGTCGCCCGTGGCGGTGGCATTTGCCTGGCCGTCGAGGTCGGCATCAACCGTCGCGCCCAGGCGAAGCCCACCCACGGCAAGGGCATGCCGTGCGCCGTTGTTGGCTGATAGCGTGGGGTACGTACCGGCAAAACCACTCTGTGTTGCCGTTGGCGCATCGCCCCAGTCGAGTTCGTCATTGAGGATAGTACTCGTTTGCGGGGAGCCGGCAATTGTAACGGACGCAGGATTTACAATGGTCACGAAGCCGAGGCTGTTGATCGCAACGGTAAAGGTTTCGTTCGGTTCTATGTTCAGGTCGCCGTTTACCTGAACTGTAATCTGGTGCGATTCGCCCATGGTTCCTGTAAAGGCAAAAGAACCGTCGTTGTCTACATAGTCGTTATTGGCGGTAGTAGCAGTACCGTCGTTCGTGGTATAGTTCAGGGTAAATCCACTTTGCACAGGGTTATTCAGCGTGGCGGTGAATACCACCGGCGTTTGTCCCGTGTTTCCTTCCGCTAGGCTGGTAGTGCCTGTGAGCGTTACCGTGGCATTGTCGTCGTTCAGGATGATGCCGTTTGCAGAGGATAATATGATGTCCACGTTGCGGCCGGAAGCGCTCAGCGTGCCGCCGATATTGACATTGTAAATTTCATCGCCTTCTACTTTGTTATCATTAATAATGGTTACCGGAACCGTCTGCGAGGTGGTCGTATTCGCGGCAAAGGTCACCGTTTGCGAAACAATACCCGTGTAGTCGTTATCGGCAGTCGAAGCGGTAACATTCGCCGTAGAGAACTGTACCGTTACGGCTACGTCTACCGGGTTGGAAAGCGTTACGGTAAAGGTTTGAGGCGTTAGCCCTTCCAGTTGGCTGACACTGCCGGCGATGGATACCTCGGCGCCGTCATTGTTGTTGATCGTACCCGTCTGAGGAGAGCCAGCTTTGGTAATAGCCGCAATTTGTACAGCAGACGTAGCGCCAATGGTGCCGAGGGTGGTTGTGAACGTTTCATCAAGTTCCACCGTGTTGTCTGATGTTGAGAGGACGGAAAATCCTTGCGTTTCATTGGCTGAACCCGAAAAGGTTAATGTGTTGTCATTATCGGTATAGTCACTATTGGCAAGCGTCGCCGTACCGTCGTTGGTATTGAAGGCAATGGTAAAACCGCCTTGTACCGCTTTATTAATGGACACCAAGTAATCGAAGATGCTTCCTTCGGTGTTTGAAGAGGATCCGTTGGTCGACAGGGTCAAGGTTGCCAGGTCATCGTTGTTGATGGTACCCGTTCCCGGGCTGACGCCAATGCCACCGCCCACAGGGTTGGACAAAGTAAGGATAACGGTTTCATTGTTTTCTACCACGAGGTCGCCATTGACAGTCACCGTCACGGTCTGGGAAAGTGCGCCGCCTGCGGTAAAATTCAGGGTACCAGATGGATTGGACGCATAATCGGTGCCCAGCGTTGCCGTTCCTGCCGATACGGCGTAATCCACCGACGAAGTACCGGTATTGGTGGTTCTGCTGACCGTGAAGACCAGGTTGGTTGTGCCCGCGTCGCCTTCTATTACAGATGGGTTATCCACTGCAAACTGGTTGCTCAAAATAGAAACCTGGTAATCCTCCACTTCGCCGGTGGAAGCGACGCCGGTAGAAAGCAGTCCGCCGGCAGCACTTACCCTAAAACGGGCAAAAGAGGTACCCACCGAAGCGCCGCCGGGTACCGCAAAAGTGAATGCGTTATTGCCTGCTGCCAGGTTTTGAGTAGTAAATATTTGCTCGCCTGCGTCAGTCCAGTCACCGTCGCGGTTGAAATCCACCCAGGCGTCTAATTTAGCATTCGCTATCGAAGAATTAACCGCAATAGAAGCAGAGGTGCCCGTAATCAGCGAAGCTGGTAAAATCACCCCGTCTTCATCGGCACCGTCGCCATTGGCAGTGGAAGTAGGCTGGCCGTCGGCCTCGCCGTCTGCAGTAGCGCCCAGACTGAAGCCGAGCAAAGCAGTGTGCCGGGCACCGTTATCGGCCAAGGTGGTCGGATAAGAATTCGCAAATCCGCTTTGCGCGGCAGTTGGCGCATCGCCCCAGTCGGTTTCGTCGTTTTGGATGGTGCCAGTGGCAGGCGAGCCGACGGTAGTAACTTGCGCCGGGGGCACCAAGAGGCCGGAAAAAGCACCCAATGCCACGGTAAAGGTCTCGTTGTTTTCTACGATAAAGTCGCCATTTGCCAATACCGTGATGGTTTTCATTTCATTGGCTGTGCCGGCGAATACCAAGGCGGCGTCGTTGTCCACATAGTCGTTGTTGGCGGTAGTGGCGGTGCCGTCATTGGTGGTGTAGGCGAGGCTAAATCCACCTTGCACCGGGTTGTTCAGGGTTGCCGTGAAGGCAAAAGCGGTGGTGCCCGTGTTCCCTTCGGGGTGAGAAACCGAGCCGGAAAGCGTGACGGTTGCCGCGTCGTTGTTGAGGATGGTGCCGGTTCCAGTGCTGGTGCCGAGGCTTACATTTCGGCCACCAGCCGACATCATACCGATGGCGACATTGAACACTTCATCAGCCTCTACTTTGCTGTCGTTGTTGACGGTCACGTTGACGGTTTGGGCCGTCGTGGTGCCCGCCGGGAAAGTCACCGTCTGGCCGGCGATGCCTGTGTAGTCGTTATCGGCCGTGGTCGCTGTGCCGTTTAAGGTCGAAAACACGACCGTCACCGCTACGTCCACCGCATTGCTGAGGTTGACGGTGAAAACCTGCGGTGTGAGGTTCTCCGCCTGGCTGACGTTGCCGGCCAGACTGACGACCGCCGCATCGTCGTTGGTGATCGTTCCCGTTTGTGGCGAACCGGGTTTGGTGATGGCGGCGGCCTGCGTGGCCGTGGTAGCGCCGATGGCGCCGAGATTTTCGGTAAAGGTCTCGTCCAATTCTACGGTAATATCGCCGATGGCCAAGACCGTGATGGTTCGGGTTTCGCCGATGATACCGGCGAAGGTCAACGTACCGTCGTTGTCAGTGTAATCGCCAGGCGTGGTGGCCGTGCCATTGTTGGTCGTGTAGGCTACTGTGAAGCCGCCTTGCACTGCGGCCGAGAGCGTCGCGGTGAAGACGTGGCTGACCGTGCCGCCGTTGGTTTCATTTTGGGAAATGCCGCCCGTGAGCGTCAGCGTGGCCGCATCGTCGTTGTTAATGGTGCCCAGACCCTGGCCGTCTGTGACACCTACACCTGCGCCCGTGACGTTGGTCACATTGACGAAGAAGGTTTCGTTGTCTTCCACCACCAGGTCGCCGTTCACCGTAACATTAAAAGTATAGGTGGAACTTCCCTGCGGGATGGTTTGGCTAACCAGGGATTTGGCTGCATAATCGTTATTGGCGGTCGTGGCTGTATTATCCTGGGTGGCAATATCGAAAGTAACGCCACCCGGCCCGGCCGGCGAGCTCAGACTGACTGTAAAGCTAAAGGTGGTCATCCCCGCGTTGGTTTCTACCTGAGTCACGTCATTGATGGACAGGGTGGTGGATGTTTTGAAGCCAAAATCCACGCTCAGGTTCGTATTGTTATCGGCATCGCCGTCGTTGGTCGGTTCCGTGCCGGGGGCCAGGGTTACCGCTTGTGAGGCCACCCCGAAACCGGCCACCGGATCGCCGTTGTCGTCGTTATTGACATCGTTATCCGGGTCGGTCGCTCCGCCTACCGGGCTGCTCAGGAGGGCGGTCATTAGGCCACCGTCGTACAATGGGCCGCCGGAATTGAAGTTGGTAGCGGCGATTTCAACAATGTAGTTGCCCGGACAAACAACAAAACTGTAAATGCCATCCTGACCCGATACGTTGGCCGTGTTAGTAGTGGCAATAGCCGCGCCGTCGCCTGCATCCAAAACGCCATCGCCGTCATCGAGGTACAACCTGACCAATACGGTATTAATGCCCATGTCGCCTCCGTCGAAAATACCGTTGATGTTATTGTCTTTATACACCAAGTTGCCCAGCGTCAGGGTGGGATTCACCGTCATCGTCACCGTAAATGTGCTGCCGGGACAAGGTGGCGTCGTCGGGGAACTTGGCGTAACTGTATACACCACATTGATCGGGGCATTGGTCGTATTGGTTAAGGTGCCGCTGATGTTCGCAGCACCAGCGCCTGCCGCCGTTCCGGTGATACCTGCCATTGCAGGGGCTGACCAGGAATACGTAGTGCCAGCCGGTACTATATCGCCGCCGACGCCATTGGTCGGCGTCACCGTAAAGGTGCCGCCAGTACAAATCGTTGCCGTTTTAGCCCCAATCGCCGGGGTGGGATTCACCGTCACCGTCACCGTGAAACTGCCGGGGGGGCAAGTTCCTGAGGTAGTCGTTACGTTGTACACCACATTGATCGGTGCATTCGTCGTATTGGTTAAGGTTCCGCTGATGTTCGCAGCATTGGAGCCTGCGGCCGTCCCGGTGATACCCGCCATTACAGGGGCTGACCAGGAATATGTAGTGCCCGTCGGTACGAAATCGCCACCGCTACTGGTCGGCGTCACGGTAAAGGTGCTGCCACCACAAATCGTTGCCGTTTTATTCGCAATGGATGGGCAAAAACACAGCGATACATTTACAGGTGCGCCTCCGGTGTCCAAAATGCGCACGTTATCGGCCTGCGAAACATCAGCCTGCGAGTTGGCCAGCGCACAAATCTTGATTTGGACTTTATTGGCAGTTAATCCTGCTTGCGTTACTGTGAACGAACCAGCTTGATCCACCGCTGGGAAGGCGTACTGAATGGTTCCTGCTCCTCCGCCAAACTGGTTTGGCAAGGTAGTAAATACCCCGCCGTTGAGGCTGTATTGAACGTTTATGTAGTCTTCATTGTCTAAACCTGTCCAAGACAAATCTGCTTTAAATTGAAAGGTACCGATGCCCGTGGTGTTGATCTCGGGACTGATCCAGCATACATCCATGTCGGAATCCACGATTTCTAATTTGCCGCCGGCAGTGGTCTGGAAATAATCTCCATTATCGCGACCTATGCCTGTATTCGGTTCATCAAATGTCCATGGTGATAGGGTCCAGTTCATACCCAGGAAATCATTTACCTGATTGAGCAGGTATCCCTTATTGGGCGTGCTGAAAGTTTCGTTGTAGGGACCATTTACCACGGAACCTACGACATAAGATGCC
>JBBQGV010000104.1:0-20513 GCA_038323375.1 Chitinophagales bacterium | reverse complement strand
CAAGTTGGCTCACTCTACTGGTTGGATGTTATTGAGGCTGAAGTTGGTGCCAATGGCTGGGGCAATGAAAACAGTGATGATGCAGGAAGAATTGCGGTGTGTGAATCCTGGGCGGAGCATATTGGGATGACGTATGCGCATAGAAGCTACTTCACCAATACCAGTATAGGGGAAACCTTCGAAGCACGAACAGAAAGGAGAGTAAATGCCAAGCCAAATCATGTGCCATGGGGCTTACATCACGATTTGTTAGATGGTGTAGTAGATCCTCCGACAAGAGTTGTTGATCATGTATCCGGATTTACAAATGCTCAGTTGTTTAATACATTAAACAACACCGTAATTAATCCTGAGCAATATCGAAGTCGTTTGATCCAACTTCACCTTGGAAGTACTTCTAATACGGAGCAGCAAGTTAATGATTTGTTCAATAGTTATTGATTAATATAATGAAGGGATCGGCGGGGCCTTTCCGCCGATTCTCTCATGTAAAATATTACGCCATGAAAACTACCTTCATTTTCTGGTTTGCTTTTTTGTTACTTACTGGTTTGCAGTTTTATTCTTGTAAAGAGGACTGCACTCCCCCCTTAGGAACTGCCTATAAGCTTGAAATCCCCATTACACTTACCCCGGCTCAGGATACTTTTCATGTTGGAGATACCATTACAATTGTTTCATCTTTCAGCAATTGTATGTATGAGAAAGATCTTGATCAATTTTTTACCATTGAGAATTGGCAATTTTTTCCGACTTCAAAGGTTTCTGAGATCAGTAGCAACCCAGCCAAGTCTGCCATGCTTGACTTTAATATAATCATAGACAGTATTTATGATTACGAATATTTTTATTATGCAAATAATGAAGTTGACCTAAGCGGTGAATACTTGAATCAATCAAATATTTACGACCTTAAGTACAGACTGATCCCATCAAAAACCGGTGTCTATCATTTTCGTCATTTAGTTGACCTTGATTTTATTCGTAGTCAAACGTTTATCGGAAAATGTAAAAATGAGAGAGTCGAAGCCTTTGTCAATATGAACGAGGATGCCGATAATAATATCCACTACCTTTCGCTCAGCCCCGATCCGCATTACAATACATGGATTTTAATAAAGCCAGAGCTTCGCTTTCACAAATTCGGCGGCTATTGTTTTGTGGTGGTGGAGTGAGGAGAGGTTTAAATGGCAAATTGGCAAGGGGCAAAGCCTTTTTACTTATTCCTTTCTTACCTTTGCCCCCAAAACCACCCACACCACAATTATGAACAGAAAATTCATCCTTGCAATCCTTGCCAGCCTTGCCGCAACCACCTTTGCTTGCCGCAACAACGAGCCTGAAAAATTAAAATCGAACCTCCATGGCGATTTTTTTGTGCGTTACCTGGCACCTGAACAGGAATTGAAAGCCTACGCTTCTTTTTCGCAGGGCGATTCCGTCCAAAGCTCCGTGCCCATTGAACTGGCAGGCGGCGTCAGCTTTCAGGGCAGCGGCATGGACGTCAGAAACATCCAGGGGCAGCAAATCCGGTATGTATATGAAACCCAAACCGATTACGCCGCGCCGTATACCTTCAAAACCAAAACGCCCGGCGGACAGCCACTGGAACACACCATTGCCATGACCGGCATCGGCAAATTTTCCATCAAAGAAGGCGTCATCAGCAAATCCAAAGGCATGACCCTCGTGATTGAGCAAGGCAGTTTAGAAAAAGGCGAAAGCATTGTGATGCTGTTCACGGTTCCCGAAACCGGCGCATCCTACACGGTTATTGCTGCCGGCCCGCACCCCAATGACATCCACGCCATTCCGGCAACCACCATTCCCGCCCTCCCGAAAGGGAAAGTGCAACTCTATTTAGTAAAAAAACAGGAAACTATCTCGGATACGCCGCTGGCAAACCTTACCGCCTCCGCGGAGTATTATTCAGATATGATCGAGGTGGAAGTGGTGGATTGATTTGCAAGTTTGCCAATTGGCAAACTTGCAAACTTGCCCCTTGCAAACTTGCAAATTGTCACTCCGTCAACCTCCGAACCAGCGTCGTGTCGCTGTGCTCAAAATGCAGGCTTTCGCAGAAAGCGAGGTAATCTTTTATGGCTAATTTAGCCCAGTAGGTTTTTTCTAAAAAGCTTTGTTCCGAAGCCTCGTCAAGGCCGGCAGTTGCCAACAGCGCTGGCAAGGAATCACGCAACAGGCGCAGGGTTTGCAATTGTTTTTCGATGGCCTGCAAGGTGCGTTCCGGATCAGGGCGCTCCAACAATTGTTTGGCCGTTTCGTAATAGATCGGTGCATTTTCCAGGCACTTTTCTAAGCGCTCCATACGGAGTTCCAAAGCTCCGGAGTCGCGCTGAAGAAGTGATCCCAGCGTTCCACCGATGTCAAAAGCGGCAGGGTCTTCAGCTAAGTATTCCCGGCTTTGCAAAGCTGCTTTCAGTTCACCAGCGTAGCGGTTCCAGCGTTGTTGATTGCTTTTTTCAAGGCCAGCAGCATTAATTTGCTGAAAAGATTTGGCCAACAGGCGGTACTGTTCCAACGCCTTACGAACTTCCTCTGCTGAAGGGATGGCTTCGTCGGCAACTGCCGGATAACCGCCTTTCGGCGCTTGTTCCCACGCCTGTTCCCATCGCCGGAATGCGGCATCTTCGCCGCAAGCGGTCAACAGCAAACAACCCATCCAGCAAAACCAGGGCACCAACTTTCGGCTCACAAAGACATGGATTGATCGGCGGGCTGTAAACGCGCCGCTTCGGCTAAGTGAATCGCCTTTTCCAATTGTTCTTCGTGTGAAAGGTGCGTATTGTTGAGCACGATGGCGTCTTCTGCTTGCCGCAACGGGCTGTCGGCACGCGTGGAATCAATGCGGTCGCGTTCAGACAGGTTGCGGCGCACCGCTTCCATGGCTACGTCCACGCCTTTTTCCATCAATTCTTTATAGCGACGCTGCGCCCGCACTTCGGGATCGGCGGTCAGGAAAATTTTCAATTCTGCTTCCG
This sequence comes from Chitinophagales bacterium, assembly GCA_038323375.1. Taxonomy (GTDB): domain Bacteria; phylum Bacteroidota; class Bacteroidia; order Chitinophagales; family Saprospiraceae; genus JABWAJ01. Next base: position 17,514 of record JBBQGV010000104.1, on the reverse strand, counting down.
GGAAAACGACCGTGCCAATGTCGCGGCCATCCATCACGATGCTTTTCCGGTGCCCCATCGCTTTTTGTTGCTTCACCATCGCCCGGCGCACCGCAGAAATAATGGAAACCTGGCTCACGTTTTCAGACACCTCCATTTGCCGAATGGCCGCTTCCACATCCTCGCCATTCAGAAAGGTGTGGTTGCCCAAACCGACGTTTTCAAAATGGATGGTGATGTACGGCAAAGCGCCAACAGCAGCTTCTTCGTCAGTAGGATCAATGTTGTGCTGAAGTAAATACAGCGTAACCGCGCGGTACATTGCCCCCGAGTCTAGGTAAGCATAGCCCAATACAGCCGCCAGCCCCTTGGCTAACGTGCTTTTGCCACAAGAGGAATAACCGTCTATGGCGATCACAATTTTTTTCATGTCGGCAGGTTTCGCCGCAAAGATAAAAAATGATGCGGCTTTAACACGGGCGGGAAGTAATCGCTTTTGAATAAATGTCGGCCATTCTACGGCGCATATCTCCGCTTCGACCGGAACAAAAAACAACCCACTCCCACGCGAACGGTAAAGCTATTCAACCGGAAATCGCTGTCTGCATAGTTAAACGTGCCGAGCAACAACTCATTACCGTAGCGATTTTTGGTCTCGGTCAGGTTGCGCAACATGCCCGAATAGTGGATGTCGGCACCGAAAAAAAAGCCGCGCCGGTGCATTTTCACCCCCGCACCGGCAATGAATGAGCTATTGAGGGTATTGCGGAGATTTTCCAACAAAATGATGCCCGTCGAAGTTTCTTGCCCCGACTGCTCGAACCGGATGGTAGGTGCAATCAGCCGCGCCGAAGACTGGTGCATGCGATCCAGCGTCAGTCCCGCATAAACATGAGGAATCACTTGCGTTTTGCCTGGCTGATTGGTTCTGACAAAACGGTAATTGAGAAAAACCGGAATTTGCGACCACCGGTGTTGCTCAAAAAAGGAAAGGTTTGCAGCGCCCCTGCCCCCATCGGCCTGTAAAGCATTTTCCAATTGTGCTGTATACCGGAAACTCAGCGTAGAAAACGTGTAGCCAATCCCCAAATCCAATTGTGGATGCAGGATATTAAGCGCAGCCATAAATCCAAACGTGGCACCTGCCGGGTCTTCGCTGTTCCGGCGGTAGGAAATTTCACGCACCTCCACATTTGATGCGGTATAGGTTTTCAACACATTCGGTTTTACATATAGAAAAGGCCCGCCAAACACATAAAATGAAAATTTGGGATAGGTCACAAAGCGCTCCGCCAAATAGGCCAATTCCGGCGCATCCGTTCCCGGCGAATGAAAAGGATCGAGTTCTAAAAGGTCGAGGTATGCCTTTTCTGCATTTTCATCTTCGTCTAAAAAAGTATAAACCATCGCCAGCAACGACAACAGTTCCCGGCGCAACGGTCGTGAATTGTTTCGGTTGCCCGCACATTCCGACACCACCGAGATCACACGTTCCAACCTGCCCGCATTGAAGTCGTTGAGTGCCTGACGGTAAATCGCTTCGCACGAAGTTTGCTGCGCTGCCGCCGGGGCGGAAAACGATACCGCTAAAAACAACGCAAATACCGCCCATATTTTACCAGGAATCCGATGTCTCATAGGTTCGCTTTTTGAAGATAATGCAAAACCGAAAACTCGCCCTCCGCAGACCTATAAGGTTTTGAAAACCTTATAGGTCTAAAAACTACCGCCCCGTGCAAACAGGAATCCCTGTTGCAACGCCGCCGATACTATTTTTGCTCCTCAACCTTTGTTTATCCGGCTCGCCGAAATACAAACGATATTCCTCCATGGTTAATTCATCAAAATCAGTTTGCTGAATGGATTTTTTCTGACGAATTTCCACGCGTTTTCGCTCTTCGATGGAATCGTCGAGGGCGCCCCGCAGGTCAAGGCAGAGCTGGTTGGCATAGTTTTCAGGATTCAGGTTCCAGAAGTGAATGCTCCCATCCTGACAGCCTGCCAATAAATTGTGGCTATCGTTGGAAAATGCCAGCGACAGCACCCAGCTGTTGTGGCCGTCTAGCACCGTTGGCTGGTAGGAGGCGTCGCTGTTGTAGCGCGACATTTCCCATAAGCTAACCGTTCCATCATAGCTTGCTGCGGCCAGCCAACGCCCGTCAGGACTGAAAACCACGTCTGAAACCGCCGCTTGGTGGTGCTTGAAACGCTTGTTTTGATTGCCTTCACCTTGAAAGAGATTGCTAAGATCTGCTCCTTCAATAATATATAGCCGGCCAGTATTGAACCCATAGGCAACGAGCGTTTTATTGCCCACTATGCTTACAGCAACTGCTGTAATATTGCCAAAATCCACTTCTTTTTGGGTGCCTTCAATATTGTCTTCCTCCGTTTTCTCCTGCCCGCCATCGAATTCGGAAATGTTCAATTCGTAGGCATAGTTGTTGTACACTCCTAAAAAACTCCAGAGTCTGGAGTCCCCTTTTTCAGGATAGTCGGGTAAAAAACCGCCGGTTTTTGAAGACAATTTCGGAAACGATTTCACCTCTTTTCCCGGTTCCCAGATGTAGAACTGCCGCTGGCTCATGGCGTAAAACCCGCCGGTTTTGGTGAACCCGCCTAAGAAAATCTCTTCACCGCGGGTTTTGTTCAGCGTTACTTCCACTTTGCCGCTGCGGGTATTGAGGATTTGAAAATAAGCCGGTTCGCCGGCCACCAGCAACTGCCGCCCGTCTCCGCTGATGGCTAAAGCGTTTTGTACGCCTCCGCCCACCGCCTCCAGTTTTTTCAAGTCTCCTAATTGCGGGGTACCCACTGTGTTCCAACTCCGGATCGGCCATTCCTGCACCACACCATCGCTGCCGGTGGAGTAAAATACATTTTTGTCCGGATGGAATACGATGTCGCGCACTCCACCCTTGTGTTTGGTTTGCGTAAAGGAGAGCTGCGGATTCAGCGCCCGGGTTGCTGTGTATAAACTTTTAAAGATGTCGGGCTGAAGCGGGTTGCCATTTTCAGCATCCATGCGGTTGATGTTATAAGCTTCCATGGCGACAAGTGCACGCAGGCGGCGATCTTCCATCTGGAGGGTGCGCACAGCCGCATTGCGCGAAGCAATAATTTTGCTCAGCCGCTGGGCGCGATCCCGCTCCATCCGGGCAACCTCTTCATTTTTTTGGGCACCCAGGCGCAACCGGTTATAAATGTCGCTGCTGTCACGAGCCTGTTTTTCCAAGGCGGCATTCCGCTTCGCTTCCTGCTCCGCCCGTTGCCGCATCCGTTCCGCATTGATGCGTTCTTTGATGGCTAAATCGCGGCTTCCTACCGCCTCAAAGCGCAAACTGTCGGCGATGTAACGCTGCGATTCGGCGTTCGCCCTTTGCCGTTGCGCGTATTGTTCGGCATCCCTTGCCAGGGCTTCTGCACTTTTTGCGGCTATGAAACTTTTTCTGGCCTGGTCCTCCGCGTCGCGTGTCTTGTCGTATTCAAGTTTAAGGTTATCATTACTTTTTTGCGTTTCCTGGCCATTGTACAATGCCCAGCTGGCTAAAGCCAATAAAGCCAGAAACATCAGCGTCAAAAAAAGCCGGAACACGCGCCTTTCTTTTCGGATGGCCTGCCGGGAGTCTTGCACAAACTCCTGTTCTACTTCGCTCAACTCCAATTGATCCATCATCGGGGTCATGTAGTTGAGGTATTGCTGGTCGAGCAATTGCTCCCGGCTCATCCGGTCTTGAATGGTGAGGAGGATGCTGCGCAGCACGCGGTTGTCGGATTCTATTTTGCGAAAAGCACGCTGTGCGATAAAGTTATTGGGCAATTCAAAGTTACCACCGGGCGAGATCTGCAACAGTCCGGATTGCTTCAACAAATCAAGAATGCTGCGTACGGAGTGGGTATCTACATTTTTTTTGATGGAAAATTCGCGGATGACTTCCTGTTCCGATAATTGAACGCGGACGCCGTTTTGTACAAAAAGCGCCAAGACCTTGTTGCCCAAGCCTTTGGCCTGCTTACCCAACACCTCTTCGATCCGCTCCAATTGCTTGTCGAGCAGTTCATCTATCAGATAATCCGGCTTGCGGATGCTGTCCAATAATTGACTATCAATTACTTTTGGCATATTGGCAGTAAAAGAGGTTAGACATTAGATTTTACAATTAGACGCCAGAACCTGATATGGGATCCGGGCGGCTTTGCCTGACGATAAAGATAACGCAATAATGTTAGCTTGTCACATATCGCGTTCAGGTTTTGATTATTAGACTTGTTGCGACGGGATCATCGCGGGTGAAAAACGGCTCTTTTTCTTCCACTCTTCACCTTTTTTTCGTCATATAACAAGGCTATGTTCCTCAAAAAACGCTATGATTGGGAAAAAAATAGCTCGTTTTTCCCACCACGTTGCCCCGTCGCAACAAGTCTATTCCACCCCGCTTTCCAGCAACGTCAGGATCTTTTCGTCTGCATTCAAGTTCGCTTCTATCCCCACCGGCAGCACACACTGATTAGAAATATGGCCGATGGGCATGCCATAAACCACGGGTATGCCGAGGCCTGCCAATTGATCATCTAAGGTTTCCATCAGACTCAGCGAAGGCACATCCGTTTCGGGCAGGCAGTCTACAAAAACCCCCAGTGCAATCCCTGCTGCTTTTTCAAGGTTACAAGCCTGGCGCAATTGGGTCAGCATCCGGTCTATCCGGTAGGGCCGCTCTTCTACGTCTTCCATAAATACGATGCGCCCGCTGAAATCGGGTGCATGGGGCGTACCGGCCATCGCTGCCAGCAAAGAGAGATTGCCTCCGGTGAGCACCCCACTGGCAGTGCCGCCCCGGATGGTTTGGGCTTTATAACCGGGTTTATCCTGGGTGCTGAGCACTTCCGGGATACTGATCGAAATTTCCGATCGCTGCTCCATCAGGGTGGCGATGAACTGCGCCCGCGAATAATCCGTCAGTTCCGAAGCCGCCACCGGACCATGAAAAGTAATGAGGCCGGTTTCCCGGAAAATAGCCAGCAACAGTGCGGTCACATCGCTGTACCCAATAAGCGCTTTGGGGTTGCGCCGAATCAAGGCATAATCAAGGCTGGGCAAGATGCGGGTGCAGCCATACCCCCCGCGCGCACACCAGATGCCCGCCACTTCCTTATCGGCAAAAAGGGCGTGGAGGTCTTCGAGTCGCTGGGCGTCCGTTCCGGCATTATAGCCCCGCTTGGCGCGGATGTTTTTAGACAATTTCACCCGAAACCCAAGGCTTTCTACATTTTTTACGGCTTTTTCCAGGGCGCTGTCGGGAATATAGCTCCCTGGCGTTGACAGGCCGATCAGATCGCCTGAGCGCAGCCTGCGCGCCTTGAAAGGCTTGGATGTTGTGGTCGTTGTGGTGCTACAGGCGCCTGCCATCACGGTAAGCAGGGCAGCTTGCTGAACAAATTTTCGTCGTTGCATGTGCGCGATTAGTTTACCGAATATAGACAGGAAAATCCAAAAAAATCCCTCTATCCAACAAAATAGTAACTTATTTGCAAGTCATTCGTATTAAAGAGCGTTACAGACACAACACAAGGCCAAATACCGATTATCTTGAAGAAAGCGATACCCTACCTCATCCTTCTGATGTTGTTGTTGTTGAGCGCAGGATTGCGCGCGGCAGCCCCCGCTGATGTGCAGTTAGACCTGGATTTTTCCACGCCTGGCGGGTTTTACGAATCCGCTGTGGAAGTGGAATTGTCATCGCCCGGCGCGGAGATCTACTACTCCCTAGATGGCAGCATGCCTACGCGGCGCTCGCAGCCATACCGGGTGCCCATCGTCATCCGGCGCACGACGGTTTTGCGGGCCGTGGCTTACCGCGACAACATCCGAAGCCGCTTTATGGGGCATACCTACTTTATCGGCGAAGCGAAAAGCACTTTTGCTGTCATTTCCTTAGCTGTAACGCCGGCGCTGTTGTTCGATGCGCAACGGGGGTTGTTCATGCAGGGCAGCATTGCCGACAGCCTGTGGAACAAACCAAACGCCAATTTCTGGACACGCCGGGAAGTGCCCATGCACGTCGAGTTTTATGAAACGGACGGTTCCTGTGCTTACAATTGCCTAAGCGGCATGCGGCTTTTTGGTGGGATGAGCCGCCTGTTCCCACAAAAATCATTGGCCATCATTGCCCGGGAGGGTTATGGCGAAGACCGCATCCGGCACCCGGTTTTTGGCAAAGAAGGTCCGAAAAGCTTTAAATCGCTGGTTTTGCGCAATTCCGGCAGCGATTGGGGCAAAACCCACTTCCGTGACGCCTTGATGACCAATCTGCTCGATGGCTGGGACATTGAAAAACAAGCTTACCGCCCGGCGCACGTCTACATCAATGGCAAATATTGGGGCATTTACAACATCCGTGAAAAAATCAACCGCCATTTCATTGATAGCCACAGCGATGTGGACAAGGATAGCATTGATTTTATGGAGCACCGCAGCAACCTGCGCAGGGGCAGTCGCCAGCATTATTCGCGCCTGCTGAAATACTTAGCGGCGCACGACCTGAGTAAAGCGGAAAACTTTGCCTGGGTGGAGCGGCAGATGGATGTGGACAACTTTATGAATTACCAGATCGCACAGATCTATTTTGATAACCAGGACGCAGGCGGCAACATCAAATACTGGCGGCCAAAAACGCAAACGGGTCGCTGGCGCTGGATCCTGTACGACACCGATTGGGGCTTCAGCCTGCAGGAAATCCAGGGCTGGCGCAACAACAGCTTAGCTTTTCACACGGCGCCGGATGGCCCCGACTGGCCTAACCCGCCCTGGAGTACGTTCATTTTGCGAAAATTGCTGGAAAATCCAGGGTTTCGGACGGCTTTCGTTAACCGCTTCGCCGACCACCTCAATGCAAGTTTTCATCCAGAACGGGTGATTGCACGCATTGATTCGTTTTATCAGCTCTTGCAACTTGAAATGCCGAAACACTTGAAACGCTGGCAACTCAGTCCGGGCAAATGGGAATCTCAGGTGAACCTGTTGCGCACTTTTGCTAATGAGCGCCCGGCTTATGTGCGCCAACACCTCCAGGACATGTTCCGATTAGGCGATTTGCGCAACTTAGTGGTGGAAGCCACTGGCGGCGGCACCGTGCTGGTCAACGATTGTGTGCGGGTGCATAATTCGGTTTTTGAGGGCGTATATTTCGAGCGCGTACCGGTTAACGTGCGCGCGTTGGCTGACTACGGCTATCGCTTTGTAGGCTGGGAAGGCGTACGCGGAGGAGAAGCGCTCAGAAGTTTTGATTTTTTATTGAAAAGCGACCGCCCATATCGCATTCGGGCAATTTTTGAGAAATACGAACACCCGCTGATGGGGCGGATCATTGTCAATGAAGTGAGCGCGAACAATAAAAAAACGGGCGATTGGGTTGAGTTGTTCAACAATTCGGACGAGCGGGTTTCGTTACTCGGCTGGGTCATGACGGATGGCGACCGCCACGAATTTGCCTTCCCGGATGTGGCCATAGCGCCCAACGATTACCTCGTGGTGTGCCAGGATATCGAAAAGCTCCGAACTCTGTTCCCGCGGGCTTACAACGCCGTTGGGGGCTTGGGCTTCGGACTGCATAAGCGGCACGAAACTTTGTGTCTGTTTTCTGCGCAGGGTGCCTCGGTAGACAGCATCACCTACGACCTGCCGCCAACCGATTCGGTCTTTACCCTAAACTTGTTGGTTCCGCAAGTAGACAATGCCGATCCCGAAAATTGGGCCATTGCTCAAGGTATGGGTTCGCCCAATGCCGCCAACCCTTATTACTTAGAAAGCAAAATACGCTTGTCGCAAAAAAGGTGGATCCGCATTGGATTTGGTGCTGGTTTGGTTTTGGTGTGCTTATTGTTGTTAAGGTTAAAGCGCCGAGGCGTTTTATAACAAAAAAATTTAAAATTTTTATTTCAAAACAAAATATTTTTATAACTTGCCGGACGTATTTTTGATTTGAATCAGGCTCGTTGCGAAAAGCCTGTTAAACCCAAAATATGTCCAATGCTCACCCGTGATAAACTATGGAAAGGAATTTTTGAAGACTTTTTTCCAGAGGCCATTGGCTTCTTTTTTCCAGCCTTCACCAACCTGATTGACTGGTCGAAAGGTTTTGAAATGCTCGACAAAGAGCAGAAACAGATATTTCCTGAATCTGAAGAGTCGCACCGTCGTGTAGACATACTGACAAAAGTATGGCTGCTTGATGGTTCAGAGCAATGGATATTGATCCATATTGAAGTGCAGGGTTATCACGACAATAACTTCGCGCAGCGGATGTTCATTTACTTTTACCGCCTTACAGACCGTTACAACGTTCCTGTTTCTGCATTGGCGCTCCTAACTGATCCTGATAAGAACTGGAGACCGAATCGGTACATTACTCAATCCATGAATACGACCCTTTTGTATGAGTATCCACTATTCAAACTAGCTGATTTTTCAGAAAAAGATTTCAAAGATTCCGAAAATCCCTGGGCGTGGGTCATGAATGCGGCATTGGCGGGCATAAAGTCGAACTGGAATGATGAAATCTTGTTAAATATGAAAATACAGTTGTACCGGGAGTTTCGGAACAAAGGGTATTCCATTAAAAAAGCAAGGGCATTCCTTCAGTTTCTTAAATATTATGCACGGTTTGCAAAAAACGAATTCTTTAGTAAATTTGACAATGAAATCCAAAGTGTTGATCAAAAAAAAGAAGGTCCAATGGGAATTATTGAATTGGTAAAGCAGCACATCGTGGAGGAAGCCCGGTTAGAAGGCTTGGAAATAGGCATGGAGCAGGGTCTGAAACAAGGTATTGAACAAGGTATTGAACAAGGTATTGAACAAGGTCTGACTAAAGGCGAATTGTTAAAAGCCCGCAAAGTAGCCATGCACATCCTTAAAAAGCAACCGGAATGGTCGGATGAAGAAATCGCTGAGGTTGTCGAAATGTCGGTTTCTTTCATTTCACATGTTCGTCAGGAACTTCTTCTGGGGAATTGAAGTTTACCCCTTCTCTAAAACAATTCATGCAAACAGGAACCGTCATCAAATCTACCGGCAGTTGGTATAATGTGCGATTGGACAACGGAGAAGTACTGCCGTGCCGCATCGTGGGCAAGTTTCGATTACAAGGAATGAACCTGACCAACCCGGTTGCCGTCGGCGACAAAGTGGAAATTTCACCAGATGTCGAAGGCGGCCTAATCCGAAAGATACTACCGCGCCGGAACTATGTTGCCCGCCAATCGCCGCGCAGCAAACACGATTTACACCTCTTAGCGAGCAACGTTGACCAAGCACTGCTCATCAGTACAATCGTTCAACCCAACCTGAAGCCCGGTTTCATTGACCGCTTTCTGATGATGACCGAACCCAGCGACATTCCGGTCATTATCGCTTTTAACAAAGCCGATCTTTACGGTCCGGAGGAAATGGAGTTGTATGATGCCATGCATTATATTTATACCGATATCGGATACACGGTGTTGTTGGTCTCCGCTGATACCGGAGTTGGACAGGAAGCTTTGGTGGAAGCCTTGCGGGGAAAGGTAACCTTAGTGGGCGGTCAATCAGGCGTGGGTAAATCTTCTTTGGTCAACCGCATCCAGCCACAGTTACACCTGCGCACCAAGGAGATTTCCGACCACTCTGGCAAAGGACAGCACACGACGACCTTTGCAGAAATGATGGAGCTCGATTTTGGCGGCTCAATCATTGATACGCCGGGCATTAAAACCCTGTCTTTCAACAACCTGGGGACTGCCGATGTGGCACACAATTTCAGGGAGTTTTTCAAACGCTCGGTCGGATGCCGTTTCGGAGGACAATGCCTGCACCGCAATGAGCCGGGATGCGCCATCAAGGCAGCTGTAGAAGCTCATAAGGTCAGCGAGGTCAGGTACGAAAATTACCTCGCCATTTTGGAGGAAATCGAAGCGCAAAATTATTGGGAACGCCACAAAGATAGGTAACGCTCGTCCACCGTCTACCGTTCTCCTAATTCAAAGAAAAGTGGAGCACAGCCTCAGCACTGTTGTGAAACATCAACTCGCTGATGTGGGGTTTCAGGTAATCATTCAGCGGCATTTGGCTGAGAATGTCTATGACCTCCCACTCCGATTCTGCGTTGACCACCACCCAAAGCCGGGAACGGTCATTCGCTAAGGAATAGGAATGAATAATCCTTTTGGCAAGGAGTTGGTTTATGATGTAGCGCTGCCGGGGAATGAGCGCCACAAATTCTTCACTGAATATTTCCGGCATTTCAAATTCAACCATGAAAACTTTTTTCATATACTTTTGCGCTTTTCTTTTCAAGGAAATGCCCGAGGGGCGTTTTAGGTTCAAAGGGTAACTCCTTGTTAACGTATAATACCTGCAAATTATGATAAAACTGCGCATCGCTCTTGACATGGACGAAGTTATTGCCGACGTATCGCCCAAATTCCTCGACCTCTACGAACGGGAACTCGGCATCCGGTTGCAAAAAGAAGACTATTGGGGAAAAAAAATTTACCAGATCAATGGCGCCATGCACGTGCGCGATTTTCTGCACGACAAGGGCTTTTTCGCTGACTTGCCGGTGATGCCCGGCAGCCAGGAAGTGGTGAAAAGCCTGACCGAACACTACGATGTGTTCATTACAACTGCCGCTATGGAATTCCGGGCTTCCTTAGAAGATAAATACGATTGGTTGCTCCAGCATTTCCCGTTCATCCACTGGCGTAATTTTGTTTTTTGCGGAGACAAAAGCATCCTCCGCGCAGATTACATGATTGATGATCATGTGAACAATCTGGAGACTTTTACCGGAAAAGGCTTGCTTTATACAGCATCACACAACATCCATGAAACCCGGTTCACACGGGTGAATAACTGGGAGGAGATCGGTGAGTTTTTTGAAAAAGAATGGCGGGCGCAATGATTCCGTGGTCGCCACCTTCAGGTCGCAGACGCCAAAATGGTGCAAGGAATCTTGTGATACAGATGAAAATGGCAAGGGGCAAATTGCGTGCTTGCCGATTTGCCCCTTGCCCCTTGCTCTTTGCTTATCGTCCTATCGCTTCAACACCCGAAGTGTTGCCAGCCCTTCTCCGTCGCTAAACTGCACGAAATAAACGCCCGGCATTGCGGCGTTCCAATCCCGGCGCAGGTTATTTTCGCCCGCAGCAAGCTGCACCTGTTCCGAGCGCAGCCACCTGCCCTGGGCATCCAACACCTCCATTTTGAACAGCCCGCTTTTGGCGGTGACGATGCGGATATTCAGTTCATCGCTAACCGGGTTGGGCCACGCCGACAGTTGACGGAACAACTGCGTCGTTGTCAGGTTGCTCGTCGCCATTTCCGTCAGGGTCAGCGGTGTAGGAAGCCGTACCGCATTGTCCCCCGTAGTCCCATTGTTGTTATTGGTTGCATTTCCGGCCGAGTATAACCGAACATCACCGGTTCCGGCAACAGGCGCGGTCCATTCCACTTCAAAAGTGTTGGCCACGCTTGGCGTATTGTGTTCTACGTAGACCCTGTTGCTAATGGTTGTCTTGCGCATCCCGGTAGGGGGCGTTCCAAAAGTGCCGGCACCCTGATTGGTTGCTCCGGTCAGTGCAACGGCCATGAATCCATAACGCAATGGTGAACCGGCACCTGCCGTGATCGCCACACGCAGCGAGTACGTTTTTCCGGGTTCGTAAACAGTAACCGGCGTTCCGTTATCCAGCACCTGTACTGCGATGGAAGGCGAAAAACTGCCGCCACTATGGCAGAATGAGCAAAAAATTCCTCCGCCCAATGGCGACCCTGTAAGGTCAATACTTTGGACTGCGCCTGCTCCGTTAGAACTACCCATGAACAAATAAGCGCCCAATGCCAGCGCAAAAAAGGTGTAGATGAATTGAAACTTCATAAAAATTATGGTATTATTAGGTGAAAAAATTCATAGGGGTTCATGAATTTGGTTAGAACAGGAATCGGATTGAAGGGTTTATTTGATGTACCTACATTTTTTACAAAGATCAACTCAATTGGACAGATAATGCTTAAAATTCTGTAATCTTGTCTAAATGGCGACCTTATTGAATTTGATCCATGGGAATACGTATTCCATAGAGTTAAACGCGGCGGTACTTATTTCGGAATGGAACAAAACAGTGCACATTATGCTGGAAGAGGATGGCTATTTCAACGAAGCGGGTTTCCGGTTTATTGATGGCTGGCAGGAGGCGATTTATACGATTCCACGGCAGTAAGGGTCGCTAAAATAATAACTGTCCACTTTTCCAGGAGACCTTTTGCTCCTACCCTTCGTTGAGGAACCGCCTCCCTTAGCTATGGCCAAAGTCGGGAACCCCCGCCCGGTTAGAATCAAAATGCCTTGCACGGAGAAAGCGACACTTATTAATTCAGCGCCCCTAAGCCTTGGTATTTTAAATAAGTCAGCCCGGAAGGTATTTGTTTCTTCCGAGCTGTATTTTTTCACAAGCCTGCAATTGACGGCAGGCTTACTTTTTCAGCAAATCCCGAATTTCTGCGAGCAGTGTTTCCGAAGCCGACGGTGCCGGTGGTGCAGCAGGCGCAGCTTCTTCCTGCCTTTTCATTTTGTTAAGTCCTTTAACGACTAAGAAGATGACAAAGGCGATTATTAAGAAATCGAGGATGCTCTGGATAAAAGCGCCAAGCAGAATGACCAGCGCAGGCGTGGTTACGCTGCCGTCAGCAGCCGTTTCAGCAGCCCTAAGTGTGATGAGTAACGCTTTGTCCAACTGAACGCCGCCAAGTAACAATCCAATTATCGGCGAAATGATGTTGTCTACCAGAGAAGCTACAATTTTGCCGAAAGCGCCACCGATAATGACGCCTACCGCAAGATCCATCACGTTCCCCTTATTGATAAATTCTTTAAATTCTTTCCACATAACTGTTCCGTTTTGTTTTGAAAAACATGCTTTTCACGGACAAAAGTAACAATTCCATTACAAAAAACAGGTGGTATTGTACAAAATATGCTGCGAGCCAAATTAACGCGATCACATAAAATAATAAATTTACAAAATTTTATAAATTGGGGTCAAATGCTCAATTATGGTTAGTCGAGACACCCTTTGGAAAGGCATTATCGAAGACTTGGCTGAAGAAATGCTCCACTTCTTTTTCCCGAAACATGTAAATGAAATAGACTTTTTGCGTGGGTTCGAGTTCTTAGACAAAGAACTGGAACAAATTCTGCCTGCATCGGAAACCCAATTGCGCCACGCAGACAAGCTGATAAAAGGTTGGCTCAAAAGCGGGGAAGAGCATTGGTTTCTTATCCATGTGGAGGTTCAAGGCTATGCCGATCCGAATTTTCCTAAACGCATGTTTCAGAGTGGCTACCGCATTCAAGATCGCTACGAACGCCCTTTGACTTCGTTGGCGATTTATACAGACAAAAACCGAAAATATCACAAAAGCCAGTACAGGCAATCCTTTATGGGAACGGAAATGATTTACCGCTTTAACACATTTATCCTGGCCGATCATACTCCGGAGGCATTGGCATTAAGTGACAACATTTTTGCGGTTGTATTGGAAGCTGCCTGGCCGGGGCTTTCCCGGTCTCTTAAGGATGAGGCACTACTGAATATGAAGCTTGCTACGGCACGTCGCTTATTGAGCAAAGGCTATCCTGTCGTAAAAGTAAGACGGATACTAAACTTCATTCGTTACTATGTAAGTTTTGAAAGGATGGAAAACATCCCTATATTTGAAAATGAATTGGAACTTATCACTCAAAATCGTAAAGCTATGGGTATCGAGGAAGCAATTCTGCATGAAGTAGAACAACGAGGTATCGAGAAAGGCATCGAGAAAGGTATCGAGAAAGGTATTGAGAAAGGTATCGAGAAAGGTATCGAGAAAGGTATCAAACAAGGCATTGAAGGAGGCATCCAGCTAAGTAAACGAAAATTCATTGCCAACGGCATTAAAAATGGCCTTTCAGAAGCCCTGCTATCAACCCTGACGGAACTTACTATCGAAGAAGTTAAGGCCGTCATCAAGTCGCTCGAAGAAGATTTACCCAATTCATAGCACTTCAAATTAGCCTCTCCAACCTGTCCATCAACGCAATAACTATATAAGACCATACAAAACCAAGGGGTCTTGCCTGAAATTCAGACAAGACCCCTTCCATTTATGATCTTTATCCAATCAATCCCGGAAATTTACATCGCACCCCGATCCTGACGGATTTTATTCAGCGCCGAACCTGAGCGTACCCAAACAATTTGCTGTTCGTTATACGTATGCGCCAATTCAATGCGATCCTGTGTGCCATCGGCGTGGTTGAGCAATACGGCCAGGTTTACTCCGGGTTTCATGTCTTCGAAGCCGAGTAAATCCACCGTATCATCCTGGCGGATCAGGTCGTAATCAGCCGGGTTTACAAAAGTGAGCGCCAGCATGCCCTGTTTTTTCAGGTTCGTTTCGTGGATGCGCGCAAAAGACTTCACCACGACGACTTTCACGCCAAGGAACCGGGGTTGCATGGCTGCATGCTCGCGGGAAGAACCTTCTCCATAGTTTTCTTCACCAAAAACAATGGTGCCGATGCCCGCGTCGCGGTAAGTAAGCCCGGAATCCGGCACCGCCATGAAGTCGTTTTTTACGAAATTGAGTACGCTGTTGGCTTCGTCATTGTAAGCGTTGATGGCGCTGATGAACGTATTTTTAGCAATGTTTTGCAAATGCCCGCGGAACTCTAACCACGGACCGGCCATCGAAATGTGGTCGGTCGTACACTTGCCTTTGATTTTGATTAAAATCCGCATGCCCTTCAATTGTGCAGCCGTAATTGGCGTAAAGGGCGTCAGCAACTGCAGGCGGTTGGAGGTTGGCGCAACTTCAATTTTCAGGTTGCTGCCGTCAGCGGCAGGTGCCTGAAATCCTGCGTCTTCCACGTCGAAGCCTCTTACTGGTAATTCAACTCCAACTGGCGGGTCCAGCATTACCGCAACCCCGTCTTCGTTGATCAGGGTATCTGTCAGCGGATTAAACGTCAGGTCGCCGGCAATCGCCAGGGCGGTCACGATTTCCGGCGAAGCCACAAACGCGCGGGTTTGCGGGTTGCCGTCGTTGCGCTTGGAGAAGTTGCGGTTAAAAGACGTAATAATGGAGTTGGCGCGTTTTGGATCGTCGGTGTGCCGCGACCATTGCCCGATGCAAGGCCCGCAGGCATTGGCCATCACTACGCCGCCCATTTTTTCAAAAGCCTCCAATTGTCCGTCGCGCTGCACCGTGTAGCGGATTTGCTCCGAACCAGGCGTTACCGTAAATTCGGCTTTCACCTTCAGTTTTTTATCCACCGCCTGGCGGGCAATGGAAGCCGCGCGATCCAAATCTTCGTAGGAAGAGTTGGTGCAGGAGCCTATGAGACCCACTTCTAATTTTTGTGGATAATCATTTTCTCTTACTGCTTTCGCAAATTCAGAGATCGGCCAGGCCAAATCGGGCGTATACGGGCCGTTGATGTGCGGCTCCAAAATAGACAGGTCAATTTCGATTACCTGGTCGAAGTATTTTTCCGGATTGGCGTAGCAAGCGGCGTCACCGGTGAGGTGTTCTGCCACGCGGTCTGCCAGGTCTGCGACGTCGGCGCGGTCTGTTGCGCGCAGGTAGCGGCTCATAGATTCATCGTAACCAAACGTGGACGTAGTCGCGCCAATTTCAGCGCCCATGTTGCAAATTGTGCCTTTCCCGGTACAGGACATCGCCTGCGCGCCGGGGCCGAAATATTCTACAATGGCGCCGGTTCCTCCTTTTACAGTCAGAATACCTGCCACTTTCAAAATCACGTCTTTGGGCGAAGTCCAGCCGCTCATTTTGCCGGTGAGCTTCACGCCAATCAGTTTGGGCATTTTCAATTCCCAGGCCATACCGACCATCACATCCACTGCATCTGCACCGCCTACTCCAATGGCGACCATGCCAAGACCACCTGCGTTCACGGTATGCGAATCAGTACCGATCATCATGCCGCCCGGGAACGCGTAGTTCTCCAGCACGATCTGGTGGATGATCCCCGAGCCGGGCTTCCAGAAACCGATGCCGTATTTACTTGAAACCGAAGCCAAAAAGTCATAGACTTCCGAATTGACCTGTTTAGCTGTACGTAAATCTTCTTCCGAGCCTTCTTTCGCCAGAATGAGGTGATCGCAATGCACCGTAGACGGCACTGCCACTTTTTCGCGGCCCGCCATCGTGAACTGAAGCAACGCCATCTGGGCTGTTGCGTCCTGCATGGCGACGCGGTCGGGTGCAAAAAAAACATAATCCTTGCCGCGGTTGTAGGTCATCATCGGAGAATCCGGATGCAGGTGCGTATAAAGGATTTTGTCAGATAAGGTCAGCGGGCGTCCCAGCGCTTTGCGGGCTTCATCCACCCGGCCAGGCAAGGCGTCGTAGTACGCTTTTATAATCTCAATATCGAAAGCCATAAATCAAACTTTAATGGTTTTTCCAATAATCATACATGAAAGGCTCGCAAAAGTAGCACTTTAAAGCCACTTAAAGAACCCCTTTTCAAACAAGGGAAAGCATAAAAAAGATGACCGAACCTGCCATTACTATTCAAAATTAATGATCTTCCTCCAACTCTACAATCATTTCGATTTCCACCGCCATGCCATTGGGCAACGACGACATACCTACCGCTGAACGGGCGTGTTTGCCTTTTTCACCAAAAACCGCCACCAGGAGGTCCGAAAAGCCATTGATGACCGCCGGGTGTTTGGCGAAATCGTCGGGCGCGTTCACCATGCCAAGCACTTTTACGATGCGGCGCACTTTAGACAAGTCGCCAATTTCTGCCTTTAATGCGCTGAGTTGGTTGATGGCCGTGAGGCGGGCGGCTTCGTAGCCTTGCTCGATGCTCAGTTCGGTGCCAACTTTGCCGGTGATGTAGCTGCCATCGGACTTACGGGGGCCTTTACCAGCTAAAAAGAGGAGGTTGCCGGTTCGCACCGCGTTGACATAGTTCGCAATCGGCGCTGGGGGTTCCTCCAGGGTGATGCCCATCGTTCGTAATTTTTCTTCAGGGCTGGGTTGTGCCTGAATGAAATGGATGCTTGCCGCAAAAAGTAGGAGGAGCAGGAGCTTTTTCATAGGAAATGTTAATTTTGATTGGTTCGGGAACAAATATCGCCTTTCCGGGCATTTCTGCAACCAGCGGGCGCCACGGTAGCCCCGTTTCACTGACTATCCGCGCCGGAGATTTATACCGCACCGGCCACGTCTTCTACTGCACGCCCAACGGGGTTTGGCTGACGGATGCGGTACCTGCGGAGTTTATTGAGTTTAAGGAATAACACCCCATTCACAATTATTCAAAATCCATTAACAACTTAATTTGTTGTAACTATACAGCCGCCTTCGGCGGCGATCATGTGGGTTGAGGCTTGGTGGTAAAAAAAAACCAGTGGGAATTGGTTCAAAGTTCGTATTTTTTGGGCACAAATATCAATTTTAGCTTTGAGAGATGCAGATAACATATT
>JBBQGV010000103.1:0-20593 GCA_038323375.1 Chitinophagales bacterium | reverse complement strand
TAATATCTGTACAGGAGGTAATACTTTTATCTTACCCAATGCCGATGGCCAAAGGCTCTCTACTTGTTGCATGGCTCAGAAAGTTTAGGTTCAAATTGAAAACAATCGGTAAATGGTCACTGATACTTTTTTCGTAACTATCCAGCCGCCCTACTCCATCGGAGCAACATCTTTGTAGCATTAGAGGAAGGGGCGGTCCTGCGTGCCGTAGGTACGCTATTTCGCACAGTAGATAGCGTACCTACGGCACGCAGGACTCCAATTTTGGCACTTCTACAAAGATAGCGTCCCCCTGGGACGAGTCGGCTGGATAGTTACTTTGAATGAATTATTGTGCCCGGACTTTTTGAGGGGATACCAAAAGTGATTACCCAAACGAAGATATAAATTACTGATATTCAACAAATTAATACAATTTCGTGAATCGTTTTTCAATTGAAATGTGCAAGATAAATTTTCGCCCTTTGGACAGCCTACTCTCCGGGGTCGGAAATCATAAGTATTTAGGGGCGGCTGGATAGTTACAAAAACTTTGCTGCACCTTGCCGCCAGATCCATCTTGACAACCAAAGGAGAACTTCGTCAAGACTATGATCGAAAAATCGAACAAGGCAAACCCAAAATGGCCATCTTAAATGCTCTTAGCAATAAGATTATTCTGCGAATTTTTGCCCTCATCCGAAATGAAATTATGTATCAAAAAAATTATCAATATTTCTTGGCTAAACCATAGAAACACGGATTTGCAATCCGTCGCGGCTTGTCTTCCGTCCCGACCGGGATCGGGATGAGCGCCGTGATAAGGGAGTGGCACCACACGGAAAGCCAAGCCTCCAGGCGATTATTCGCTACAAAATACTTGACCAGCAAGCTCTAAGCAGCGCTTCCAACTACGTATCTGACACCGGTGTGCTTGATGTCTTGCTGCTCGATGATATTTGGAACGATATTCGCAAAAATTGAGACGACACCTGCCGCTTTAGGGCGGCGAGATGTCGCTTCAAATTGCCACCAACCCCATCTCCTTCAACCTCGTCATCCACTTCCCATACCAAAACGCTTCGAACTCCCCCAGCCCTGCTGCTTCGTACCCGGCCTGCACCTCCTGGAACGTCCACAACTTTCCGGAAGCCGGAGCAATTTCCGGCAAAAAGCCAGCCAGCCAATCGCCCTGAGCTTTGTCGAGTTTGATTTCGAGGGTTTCTTTTTTAGTGTGGAAAGAAAGCGTCGCCATGTCCCATTGCTGGCCTTTTTTCGTTTTGCTGAAATAACTGATGGCCGGCGCAATGCCCAGCCATGCGATTTTAGTGGTGGGTTTTAGGAACTCCGATTCGGCCTCCCCCAGCGCCATTTCGATGTAATTTGCGGGCACTTTCGTGCGCGGCACCTTAAAATCGAACCAGTCCTGGAGCGGGTATTCGAAGCAGATGCCGTACATGTAATTGAGCAGCGATTTTTTTAGGCCGTAGCTGAAGCCGTCGTGGTCGGTGCCGGTGGGGTCGTTGTGGACGAGGTCGTTGTTGGCGAAACTGCCTTCGGTCAGGTTTTCGCGCACGACGCCAAATTTTTCGGGGTACATGCCCACGGGGCTGTGGGTCGTCATCGCAAACTGGTGCCAGAAGCCCGACTGAATGACGCCCTGTTCAAACAATTGGCGTACCATTTCCAAAGAATCTATGGTTTCCTGCGCGGTTTGGGTAGGAAAACCGTACATCAGGTAGGCGTGGACGAGGATGCCCGCTTCCGTGAAATTGCGGGTCACGCGGGCCACTTGGGCCACCGTCACGCCTTTGTCAATCAGGGCGAGCAGGCGATCGGAAGCTACTTCTAAGCCGCCGGAAACAGCAATGCAGCCGGAAGCCTGGAGCAGCCGGCAGAGGTCGCGGGTGAAGCTTTTTTCAAAGCGGATATTGGTCCACCAGGCCACGGTGAGCCTGCGTTTGATGATCTCTAAGGCCAAAGCGCGCATCAGAGCCGGCGGGGCGGCTTCGTCTACAAAATGGAAGCCGTTTTGACCGGTTTGTGCGATCAATTCCTCCATGCGGTCGCAAAGCAATTGGGCAGCGACGGGTTCATAGACTTTGATGTAGTCTAAAGAAATATCGCAAAACGTACATTTCCCCCAATAGCAGCCGTGGGCCATCGTGAGTTTGTTCCAGCGGCCGTCGCTCCACATGCGGTGCATGGGGTTGGCGACCTCCAGCACGGAGATGTAGCGGTTGAGTGGCAGGTCGCTGTAATCGGGCGTACCAGTTTCCGCCTGCTTGTAATCGGGGCTAAGGCTAAGATTGAAGTATTCGACCTTGCCGTTGGCTAAGGCAAAGGCTCGTTTGAGTAGTTCCAGCGGGCGTTTCCCTTCCACGTGTTCTACGAGGTGTTCGATAGGTGCTTCGCCGTCGTCTAAAGTAATAAAATCAAAAAATTCAAACACCCGCGGTTCGGAAAGCGAGCGCAGTTCGGTATTGGCAAACCCTCCGCCCATCGCCGTTTTTACGCCGGGGTAGTGTTGTTTGATCCATTGGGCGCAGCGAAAAGCGCTGTATAAATTGCCGGGGAACGGCACGGAAATGCAGACCAATTTTGGGGCGACTCCCGCCATGCGGTCTTTCAGCAAGGCAACGAGCAGTTCGTCAATGTAAGTGTAAGGTGCTTGCAGGTGTTCGTACAGTTCATCGAAGCTGTTGGCGGAGCGACCGAGGCGTTCGGCGTAGCGACTGAAGCCAAAATGGGGATCCACGCATTCCGTGATCAGGTCAGAGAGGTCTTCCAGATACAGGGTGGCCAAATGTTTGGCTTTGTCCTGCGTGCCCATTGCGCCAAAAGCCCATTCGAGGTCGTCCAATTGTTCAAAGCGGGAAGCTTCGGGCAAAAAATCCTCCTGACAAATCAAGTGCGCGAGCGTAGGGTTTTTGCCTTGCAAAAAAGACACGACTTCATCAATGGTATGGATGTAGTAGTCTTGCAGCACCACCATGCGCTGCGCGTTTTCCGACCAAACCTCCTGCCTGCTGTTGATCTGTGCAAACAACTGCATCAACCCTGGTTTGGAAAATAGCGCCAGAATGACCTCAATGCCCAGGTCGGCCTGATACGCGGAGATGTTTTTGGTGTTTAAAAAGCCTTTCAGATAAGCCGTAGCGGGGTAGGGCGTATTGAGTTGGGTAAACGGCGGCGTGAGGAGGAAGACGGTGGTGGCCAAGCAAGTAGATAATTAGTTAGGAATGTAGCACCTCAATAAGGTACAAGTTTGCAAATTGGCAAGGGGGTAAAAACTGCCAATTTGCCCCTTGCAAACCTGCCTTTTACCCCACCTTTGTCAAATGACGGAATTAAAGATAAGCCTTATTTGCGTATTTCCGTAGGCGGGAAACCAAATTCTTCTGAAAAGGTTCGGGAAAATAGGCTCAATCCTTGAATCCGACGTCATAAGCAACTTCCGAAATGTTCAGGTCGGTGGTCAGCAGCAATTCTTTGGCTTTATACAGGCGCACCGTACGAATGTGTGAAGCGATGGACTTATTGGACAATGTTTCCGCGCTTGTCAATCATCTTCCAATCGTCGCTGCTCCAGATGCTGTGCTCGCCTTGTTTTTCAGTTTTGCAGTTGTTGCTCACCTTCGCGATGCCATCTTCAAACGGGAAGGCGCAGTCAAACTGCGGTTGAATGACCACCTGATAAGTAGCTGCATCCGCATATCCGATTTTTCCGTTTTGCACAATTCTGAACAGGCCGTCAGCTGAAAAATCGGGGCCATTATCGTACTTGAAGACCTTGTACAACACGGTTTCCTGCCGGTCAATGACCACAAAGTCTTTTTCCTTCAACACCACGGCATGGGTACGAAAGGTATCGGTCAGGCACATAGCGTATTTGCCGAAAGGGACAACGAGTTCGCCTTTGTGATTGTAGTAGCCATACGCGCCACTGGCAGGGTCTTCTGCCAGCAATAAATATTCGTCGCCAGTTGTATTGGGCGCAACCGGGCTTTGGGGCGCAGGTTGGCAACCTGCCAGGTGGATAAAAAACAGCACCCAGCACCCCGGAATGAACAGCAAAGCATTGGTTTTCATACTATATATTGTTTGAGCGGCAAAGTAGGAAAAAAATCAATGCTGTTCAAATGGCTGCGAAGCCATCCTACCGGATATTCTCGCGTAGGAAGAAGCGGCTGTAAGCGTAAAGCGACACTTATCAATTCAATGCCCCTAAGACATACCGGTAAATTCATCGGGTTTAATCCCGCTAAGGGTGTATATTTATCGCTTTCCGTAGTGTTTTACAAAGTGCGGATAAGCCGCCTTTACAAAGTGACGACACATTGCCAGTTATGACAAAAACTACCCTTACCGCCTTTTTGCTTTTTTCTTTATTGCGGGTGCTTCAAGCCCAACCTCAGCCTTGCGGACCCAATCCGGAGATGACTTCTTTTTGTAATGAAGCCTGCATTATCTGCGATATTGACGGGTTTACCGGGATCAACGACGACCCGCAGCAAGGGCAGGCACCTCCCGGATTTTGCACCACTCAAATCCACCACATGCAGTGGATCGGATTTATTGCAGGCAGCGTCAATTTGCAAATCAGCGTTCGGGCGTTTAACTGTCAGATGAATCAGGGGCTTGAAGTTGGCATTTACCAAAGCTTGAATTGCCAGACTTTCCAGTTGGTTTCGAATTGCAATACGGACATCGGCAACAACGAAACGGCGATATTCAACAATACAGTGCCCTTAGTAATCGGGCAGTACTATTTTTTTGTCATGGATGGCAGCGCTGGCGACGTCTGTAATTACACCATCCGGGTGCTGCAAGGCACAACGGCGGTCGGCGCTTTGGAAAACTCAGGCACACTTTCCGGCGACGATATCGTTTGCCGAAACACCCCAACGGAATACCATCTCAGCGCTCCCTCCGGCGCAACCATGTTCCGCTGGACGGTGAACGGCGCGCCCATTTCCGGGCAGCAGGATACCGTGCTCGAAAGAACCTGGACGACCAACGGCATCTACAACCTCTGCGTCACTGCCTTCAATGTTTGTGATACCGCGCCGCCTGTATGTCAAACCATTGTGGTACAGAGCATTCCGCCGATTTTTATTGACACGATGCTTTGCCAAAGCCAATGCTGGACCGGTGCCGACACTATAATTTGCGATCCCGGGCAATACGAATTCCACCTCCCCGGAACGGAAGGCTGCGACAGCACAATTTTTTTAAATGTTACCGTACTGCCAGCTTCAACCACCAATTTGGACCTGCTAATTTGCGATGGAGACAGCATCTACGTAGGCGGACAGCCTTTTTTTGATACCGGCCAATTTCAGGTAGGACTTGCCACGCCCAATGGTTGTGACAGTACCGTCAACCTGGCGCTATACGTCATCGAATGCGAAATCATAGGCCAGCTCCGCTTCGATTCTGTTTTGTGCACCGGACAAGCGAGTGGCCAACTACACTTCACCGTTGAAAACGGAACGCCGCCGTTTAATTACAGTTGGGAAAGGATTGGCCCGGGAACGCCTGCAGGCGTAGGCACCGTTGCCGCCTTAAACACGGAAACGATCATTGGCAACCTGCCTGTTGGCACCTATTTCGTTACGATAACGGATAATTTTGGGAACGATGTCATTTTGTTCGGAGATTTGGCAGAACCGCCCGCACTTATCGGAACCCTCGTTACTCCGACCTCCAATGGCGTCCATGTTTCCTGCTTTGGCGGCTCGGACGGCAGCATCACGGCGCTGCCTTCGGGTGGGACGTCGCCGTATGCCTACCAATGGAGCACCGGCGGCCAAACGGCAACGCTCAGCAACCTGCCTGCCGACAGCTACTCCGTTACAATCCGGGACACGAAGAACTGCGAATTGATCCTTTCCCAAACGCTGAATAGCCCACCTGAACTGATCCTGGAGGTTGATTTTTTGGATCCGGGCTGCGAAGGATTAAACACCGGAGCTGCTCTGGCGACCCTTTTTACAGGTGGTACGCCGCCATTTGAATTTGCCATTTCAGGAAGTGATTTCGATACGGTTTCTGCGTTTACGGGGCTTTCTCCCGGACCGCAAACCTTGAGCATCCGGGATGCAAACGGCTGCATTGAATCTGTAGACGGCAACTTAGCTACCCCGCTGATTCCTGTAATCGAACTGGGCCCCAACCTGAACGTGCTATTGGCGGAAAGCGTATTTTTGGATTTTTCGCAAAGCACGCCGTTAGATTCTTTGGTTTGGTCGCCAGCCACCGGACTTTCCTGTACGGATTGCCCGGAACCGCAAGCCACCCCTTACCATACCACTACCTATACCCTGCATGTGGTGGCTCCGGGCGGGTGTGCCACTTCCGATAGCATTACGGTGCGGGTCGTTGCACAACGCGATGTTTATGTGCCGAACTCCTTTAGCCCAAATGGTGATGGCATCAACGACCGCTTCACCGTTTTTGCCGGGCCGGAGGCGCTCGAAATTCGCTCGCTCAACATCTGGTCGCGCTGGGGCGAACACGTCTTTCAAGCCGAAAACTTCGCGCCCAATCAGGAAAGCGCCGGCTGGGACGGAGATTTTCGCGGGAAACCGGCAGCCTCCGGGATATATGTCTGGGTGGCCGAAATTACGTTTGTGGATGGGGTGACGGTGCAGTATACGGGGGACGTGGTGGTGGTGCGGTGAGGACGCTTCACCCATCTACAAACCCAAACCCCCCATTCACAAACCCACCCTTTCCCGGCATCTTTATCCGGTACACTTTTGCACAAACAATCACACGATGCAAAAGTCAATTCTCCTGTTTTTCCTGATCATTGGGTTCTCGTCCGCGCGGGCGGCCACGATTTATGTATCGCCCAATGGCAACGACACCAACGCCGGCACCTTGGCGCAACCCCTCAAAACCATCCCGGAAGCCATTGACCGGGCCAACCCTGGCGACATCATCGAACTGCGAAACGGAACCTACCCTTCCAATGAAATTCGTATTCCCAAAAGCAATTTAACCCTCCGCTCCTACCCCGGTGAATGGGCGATTATTGCTGCCCCGCTCAACATCGAGGACGTCGCTTCCTGCATCTGGTACAACGAACCGGATGTGACGGGCGGGGTGCTGGAAAACCTCGAAATCAAAGGCGGCTACTACTACGGCGTAAGTTTTGAAACGAACTGGGAATGGGGGCTTCCCGCCAATGAACGGCGCGGCGCTGGCAGCATCACGCTGCGCAATTGCAAAATCCACGATACGGGTCGCGACTGCATTAAGATCAAGCCCGGCTGCGATAACATTCAAATTTTGCATTGCGAACTCTACAATTCGGGGATCGGCCCTTCCAACTCGGAAGCGAACGGCGGACCCAATGCAGAAGGTATTGACAACGTAAACGGCGACGGCATGGTGGTGCGCAATTGTTACATCCACCACACCTCTACCACGGGCGTTTATGCCAAAGGCGGCGCAGCCAACTGCGTGATTGAAGGCAACCTGATCATGAACACCGGCGAAGCGGGCATCCTGCTCGGGTTCTACACCGACGCCGATTTTTTCGACACCAATGCCAATCCAAGTTACTACGAATGCCTCAACAGTTCGGCGTTCAACAACATGGTGGTGACCACGGGTGGTGCCGGAATTGGTTTTTTTGCCGCAAAAAACTGCACTGCCTACAACAATACAGTCGTGACGGCTTCTCCCCTTTACCATGCGCCGCTCATGATTGCGCGCGGAGAAATTTACCTGAGTGAAACGACCACGCTGACGCCCGCCAATTTTAACATCCAGGTCTTCAACAACCTGTTTGTTGATCAAAGCGGCACAGGCGATGAAGATTATACGGTACAAGTGCGGGAAGGCGCACTCACGGGCACGAACCTCATCAACCGCAATATTTACCATAAAACAACCGGCGCTGCCAGTTTTGACGACGGGGTAAA
The DNA here is from genome assembly GCA_038323375.1 of Chitinophagales bacterium. GTDB lineage: Bacteria > Bacteroidota > Bacteroidia > Chitinophagales > Saprospiraceae > JABWAJ01. Next base: position 12,677 of record JBBQGV010000103.1, on the reverse strand, counting down.
CTGGCCGGCACGCACGTTTGCGCAATGGAAATCGCAGTTGGGTTTCGATGTACAAAGTTTGGAAACGAACCCACAACTGAACGCCCAGTTTCACCTGAACAACGGCAGCCCGGCAATTGATGCCGGACAGGCTGCTTCAGCGCCAACAAACGATTACGACGGCCAGCCCCGTAGTGGTGGAGTAGACCTTGGCGCGGATGAATTTGGCAATGGCACCGCACTGCAAGTACCCCCGCCTGCCGGAACCATCGGCACGGGCGCAGAAGGAAGTGCGACCGGGGTCTGGAATGCCTCGTTGCAACAACCTGAATGGGAAATTTTCCCCAATCCGGCTTCGGAATGGGTGCAAATCAGTAACCTGCCCGCCAATACGCAGTGGTCGCTCTTTCAAAGCAATGGCCGTCGCCTGAAAACCGGTTCCGGCAATCAACTCTACGTTGGAGACCTGCCCGCAGGCTTGTATTACTTAGGCATGGAGGGATTTGTTCACACGCCAATAATCATCAGCAAATGACCAAGCTCTTTTTCCGGTTGGCCTTCCTGGGCCTCGGTGGGTTTCCTGTTGTATGCTTTTGGCAGCGATACAGCCAAAACGGTGTGGTTTCGGGCAACCGGCGAAGTCGTTGAGGGGCGGATTTCCGGGTTTCTGGCAGGCAGGAATAGCCCTTCCGTTCAGTTGGAAAGCACGGGAATCCGCAATGGCAAACGAAAGGCCCGGCGATCGGTATTTCGCTATCCGGTTGCGGAGGGTGCCACAGATTCTCTTGAAGGGCGTAGCGGTGCGGCTACTTTTTTCACCTTTACCCAATACGATTTGCACGAATGCGTACCGGTTGTTTTTGCCAAAGGTAAACCGCAAGACGCCTACCTCTTTGGCACTCAAATGATTCTAATGAATACCCTGTTGTCGCTGTTTGCAGGGTATATGATGTCTATCGGCATCCGGGGAAAAACTTAACCATATAAAATTTAAATAAAATGAGGCGATTACCTTTTTTGATCCTATTGCTGGCAACAGCGTGTGGCAACAAGGCTTCCGAACCACAAGTAGAGGGCGCAGCCAAGGCCGTTGCAACTTCCGGCGGGCCATTTCTGTCTATGAAAGTAGACGGAAAATTAGTGGAATGCACTGATGTTTTCGGCGCTTACAATCCCAAGGGCTACCCCAAAGGTACGACCATCGTGGCCGGCGAGATGAAGCCGGATAAGTCCCAGCCGTTCAACATTGCCCTGTACGACATTCAACAACTTGGAAGCTACACCATTACCAATAAAAATGACCCGGCAGTATGGGCCGTGCAGTATGTGAATCCCAACAGCACCGATCCTTTTGATACGCGTTTACTCGCCGTCAACAACGCAGCCGGAGAAAGTTTTACCCTCACCTTCACCAAATTGGGAGAACTGGATCTGGAAGGCACTTTTGAAGGTACGCTCACCAGCGACAACGGCAATACGGTTGTGAGGATCACGGAAGGCAAATTTGATACAGAATGATTATCTTGGCAGGTAATCAGTTGAACAAAAAATAAGTGAATGCGCCTGCTGCTGCTTTTCCTCTTATCCGGCTTTGCTGCGCAGGCGCAGCACCTCCCGTTCTACCAGCATTTCACCGAACGGGACGGGCTTAGCGACAACAAGGTTCAATCCATTTTACGCGATCAGCTTGGCTATTTGTGGGTTGGTACCACGTATGGCCTGAACCGGTTCGATGGGTACACTTTCCGCCAATACCTGCCAGATGCCCGACAACCGGATCGAACCGTTTGCCACGAAATCATTACCGACCTCGAACAGGATGCTGCGGGCTTGATCTGGATCGCCACCCGGAACGGTCTCAACCGCTATGACCCCCGCACAGAACGGTTCAAAACCTGGCGGAATACCGGTCGGGATGACCATTCCCTTCCCAATTCGTTGGTCACCGACTTGCTGCCTGACACCACCGACCGCCTTTGGCTGTGCTGCGACAACCGCGACTTGACCCTGTTCAACACCCGGGATTTTTTGTTCCGCACATTCCCCTGGAAAACTTTTGCAGAACAGGTCTTGCCGGAAAAAGCAAACTACGGTTACAAAACAATTTACCGCCTTGGGCGGAAGTCGGCGCAGGAGTTGTGGCTGTATACCAACCTCGGCACATTCAGTTTTGACACCCGAACGCATATTTTCTCTTTTCATCAGGGCTTGAAAGCTTATTCCGAGATCCCCGACAGCATCGTTCACCGGGATCAGACCGGCCTCATCTGGCTTGGCACTCCCGACGGCCTCCGCTGCTTCGATCCGGATTTGCAGCATTTCCGGTTTGATCGGGTTGCATCCGGCGCACCTGAACCCGATGCATACCCTTTTTACCGACTCATCGAAGCTGACGATGGCTGGCAATACGCCAATAATTTGGGAGGTCGGCAGCTTTTTGTAATGGAGCGTGGGAAAATAATCCGAACCATTGCCCTGCCCGGTGTCGCTGCGCTGCTGTATGAAGATAGTCGCCGCCGCATCTGGGTTGGCGCCGGGAATCAGCTATTTTTGTTGAACCCCCGAACCTTGAAGTTGGGTGCGGTAACCATTCCCAAACACTTGCCCAATCCTGGATCGGCTTCCATTTTCCAGGATATGGCAGAAGACAGCCAGGGCAATTTGTGGTTTGCAACGGACGACGCGGGGATTTGGGTATGGCGCGCCGCTCCCGAAAACTGGTGGAAACCGGCCGAAGCGGAAGGCTTCATCGGGCGCAACCTTTCGTGTGTGTTCGCTGACCCGCAGCGCCAAACGGTATGGATTGGTTCGCAAGATTACGGGTTGTTCCGATACGATGAAAAAACCGGGCGTTTCAACATCTACCAACGCGAGGAAAGCAGCCCGGAGCACACGTTCGGCGCTTTTATGGTCAATGCGATATGCCGAGACGGTTTGGGGTATATTTGGGCAGCTACCGATCCGGGGGGCATCTCGAGGTTTGATTACGAAGCGCCAGAAAACGAAGCTTTTCTAACCCTCAACACCCAAAATGGATTGCCCTCCAACCAGGTGTTCAGCCTGCAAACGGATAAAACGAGCCATATTTGGGTGGGTACACCAAAAGGATTGGCCTGGGTGGATACAAAAACCCTGCAAGTGCGCACCTTCGACCAAAGCAGCGGGCTACCGGATGAGCTGATTGATACGCCAATTGCCTGTAACCGCATAGGCGAAATTATGCTCGGCGGCGTGCAGGGATTTACCCTTTTCAGACCCGATTCGGTGCTGAAGGCAAAAACCGATGCCCGGATTTTGCTCACTTCGTTCAAGGTTTTTGAAAAAGAACCCGACCATTTGCCCAGCCCCGGTTTTTTTAAGACCATCGAACTGAATTGGCAACAAAATTTTTTCGTCTTTGAATTTGCTTCGGCCAATTTTTCACAACCGGGAAAAAACAGATATGCTTACCGCCTTGCCGGTTTTCAGGAAGACTGGATCGACAACGGGAAACTGCACCGGGCTGCGTTTACCAATGTGCCGCCGGGAGACTATGTTTTTGAAGTAAAATCGGGCAGGGAAGGGGTATGGAATGCGCCGGGTTTGCGGCTGAATATACAGATCCGCCCGCCTTTCTGGCAAACGGGATGGTTCAGAATCCTGGCAGGCATGGTCATAGTGGGCTTGGTTTATCTAATCTGGCGGTACAGGATCGGGCAAATTCGCAGGGAGGAGGCTTTGAAAACCGCGTTCAACCAGCGCATTGCCAAAGTAGAAATGGCCGCATTACGGGCCCAGATGAACCCTCACTTTGTATTCAATTGCCTAAGTTCTATCAACCGCTTTATTCTGGTGAACGAACCTGATGAAGCGTCGGCTTACCTGACCAAGTTTTCGCGGCTCATTCGCCTGATTTTAGACAATTCCCGCGCTGACCGGGTATCCTTAGACCGCGAACTGGAAGCGCTGCGGCTTTACCTGGAAATGGAGGCCATGCGCTTCGGCAATCGCTTCGACTATGAAATAGTCATTAGCCCTGAAGTGCATCCGGAACAACTAGAACTGCCGCCATTGCTCATTCAGCCTTACGTGGAAAATGCCATCTGGCATGGGTTGATGCACAAAAAGGACAAAGGAAAACTTGCGGTGCGCATTTTTAATCAGCAAGACGGCTTATGCGTGGTCGTGGAAGACAACGGCGTTGGGAGAACCCGTTCGGCAGCGCTAAAAAGTAAGTCTGCGGTTACGCAAAAATCGCATGGGCTGCAAGTGACCGCAGCGCGCATGGAATTGATCCGTGAATTGTACGGTGTCCATGCGGATGCGGTCATTGAAGACCTGTTTTCTGAGGATGGATTGCCCGCAGGAACACGGGTGACCATCCGATTGACGGGGTGACCTTTCTTCACTCTACTCTCTACTCTCTACTTTAACCTTGCCAGCAATCAGTCATCATGCTCAAAACCTACCTCATAGACGACGAATCTTACTGCACTGATGTGTTGCGCGTACTGCTGGAAAAATATTGCCCGGGCGTGCAGGTCAGCGGCATTTTTAACGATGCGGAAAGTGCGCTGGAAGCCATTCGGAACAATCGCCCCGACCTGGTTTTTTTAGACATCGAAATGCCGGTGCTCAATGGATTTGACTTGCTGCGACAATGCGTGCCTGTGGATTTTAAGCTAATTTTTACAACTGCCTATGATCAATACGCCGTCAAAGCTTTTAAATTTAATGCGTTAGATTATTTGCTAAAACCAATTGGCCGCGAAGAACTGGTTCTGGCCGTAGAAAAAGCCCAACACGCTCCGGTACTCCAGGCAGCACAATTAGAAACCGTGCAATACCTGAAAAATACGCCTGTGCCGGAACGCATCGCATTGCCCGTAGGCGCTGAATTGCTTTTTGTGGAAACTGCTGATATCCTATTCTGCGAGTCAGACGGGAGCTATGTTTCCTTTCATTTAGTTACGCAAAACAAACCGGTCATTGTTTCCAAATCCCTGCGCGAAGTGGAAGAATTGCTGAACAACCCGCTGTTTTTTCGGGCACACAACTCCTATTTGATCAACCTGAAGCACGTTGAAAAAATCGTGCGCACCGACGGCGGCGAAATTGTGATGCGCAACAAGCGCTCGCTGCCAGTTTCAAGGACAAAAAAAGCAGAATTGATGCAGGTAATTGCGAAGTTGTGATGAAGGGGACGAAAATGCATAAACCATCTCCTGAATCTGTTGTTCGTTGGTGAAAACAATCAGCGATGAAGCATTTTACCCGGTCAGCCATTCAGGAACTGGAGCGTTTTTATCGGGCCAACTTAGTCAATTCGGTGAGTGGATATAAGCCCGCCAACCTGATTGGAACCGTTTCGGATAGCGGCGTGACCAACGTAGCCATTTTCAGCTCGGTGGTACACCTCGGTGCAGACCCGGCTTTGTTGGCGTTCATCCAGCGGCCGGTGGTGGGTGAACAGGGGCATACCTACAAAAATATTCGGCAAAACGGTTATTACACCATCAATCACATTCACCGGAATTTTGTGGAAAAGGCGCATGCTACGTCAGCAAAATTCGATCCGTTGACCTCCGAGTTCGACGCCTGCGGGCTCAATGCCGAGTGGCTCGATGGCTTTCCTGCACCTTTCGTACAGGAAAGCCAGGTAAAAATTGGCATGCGCTTCGTGCAGGAAATTCCGATTACCCTGAACAACACCATCATGGTGATTGGCCAGATCGAACACCTGTATATTGCCGAAAAGGCGATTCAGGACAATGGGCAGGTGGCGCTTGATCAGGTAGCCGGCGTCTGCATTTCCGGCTTGGAATGTTATCACGATGTAACGCCGCTGGCTGCGTTTCCCTATGCAAAAGTGACTAAGCGCTAAAGGCAAATGCAATTTACTTCGCCCAGCCGTTGAATTCTTTGACGCGTTCAAATACGATGCCGGTCAACAGACTCAGTGCCAGCCCCATCGGTAAACCGACCGCCATGCTGCCGATCGCCAAACCAAAACCAATACCGCTGACAACGCCAAGCGCCAGCCAAAGAACAAAAAGAGATTTTGAAATTTCCATATCAACGGATTTTTTTATTGTTGTTTGATTAAACCGGCAGTTAATAATCGTGCAATAACCATCGGGTTAAAAGAATATTTGTTAATAAATTGATTAAAAATCAGAATTTGATTGCAAATGTATTCGATTATTTGAAGTCAAACAGAATTTTTATAAAAAATGTTCAAATTCTTCGACGAATGAACTAAAAAAGGTCACAACTAAAAAAAGATTTTGGCTAAAACTTGCTTTTTGCAAGGAAAGCTACTTATCTTTGCCGTCCAATTAGAAAATGAAATTTTTTGCCATGAAAAAAGGTCTCCATCCGGAAAACTATAGGTTGGTTGTGTTCAAAGACATCTCTTCTGAAGAAACCTTTGCAACACGCAGCTGTGCCAATACGAGAGATACCATTGTTTGGGAAGACGGAAAAGAATATCCATTGGTCAAAATGGAAATTTCCAGCTTCTCCCACCCATTCTTCACCGGTAAGATGAAGTTTGTGGATACGGCGGGTCGTATTGATAAATTCAACAAGAAATACGCCAAGAAAGAAGCATAAGGCAATGCCTTTTGCTTTACAAGGGCACGAAGCCCCGGTCTTCCCTAAGATCGGGGCTTTGCGTTTTCAGGTTGTATCATTTAACCACAAGGCAGGGATGGAATGCGCTTTTTTTCTTTATTTTGTGGCACAACTTTGAGCACCCACAAAAACAACGACTATGACCAACGTCATCCTGTTCGACAACGAGGTTCGGGAGCGCCTGCTGCCGCTGACGTACACCAGGCCTGTGGCCAACTTGCGCATTGGCATCCTGACCATCCGGGAGAAATGGGAGCGCATGATGGGCGGAACGGTTTCCTACATCACGCAGGACTACTTAGCGGATCGCTATCCGATTGAATACGAGCAGGATAATTTTTTAGTGAATGCTTCCGCCCTGCCTTCCGACCAGCTTTGCCGGCTGCTTCGGCAAATGGAACCCAACGAAGCTTTCCTGCACAACGGCGAACTGATTGCGGCCCGAATGGATGACAAACAAATCGAACGCCTGATCCGCGACGAGGACATCCATGAACTGAAAGGGATAGACCTGGAAGACACCGCCTTTTTGAAAATCAACCACTTGTGGGATATTTTCCGCCTCAACCACTTAGCCATAGAAGAGGACTTCGACCTGATCACCAAAGGCCGAATATCCGAACCCATCAGTCCCACCAACCAGTTGCTCGTCAAAGACCGCATTTTTGTGGAGCCGGGTGCCCGGGTGGAATGTTCGGTCTTGAACGCGACCAATGGCCCCATTTATATTGGTAAAGACGCGGAAGTGATGGAAGGCTGCCTCATTCGGGGCGGATTTGCGCTGTGCGACGGGGCGGTTTTGAAAATGGGCACAAAAATTTATGGCGCTACCACGGTTGGCCCTGGTTGCAGGGTCGGCGGCGAGGTGAATAATTCGGTGCTCCAAGCAAACTCGAACAAAGGCCACGGGGGCTACCTCGGCAATTCGATCCTCGGCGAGTGGTGTAACCTTGGGGCCAGCACCACCGTTTCCAACCTCCGCAATACTTACGACGAGGTGCGAATCTGGAATTATGAAGACAACGCTTTTCAATCCACCGGACTTCAATTCTGCGGCCTAATCATGGGCGACCATTCCAAAAGCGGCATCAATACGATGTTCAATACGGGGACGGTGGTGGGCGTTTGCGCCAATATTTTCGGCAGCGGCTTCCCCCCCAAGCACATTCCTTCCTTCAGTTGGTGCGACAACGGCGCGCTGGAAACCTACCGCAGCGAAAAAGCCTTCGACATGGTGGAACGGGTGATGACGCGCCGGGAAGTTGAGTTCGATACCGATGAGCGGCTCATCCTGCTGCGCATTCTGGAAGACACAGCCGCGCAGCGGGGCTGGGAAAATGGGGACGGAGAATGAAGCCGCCGCGTTGGAAATTTTGGCTGAGTTATCTCTTCGAGCAACACCTCGAAAGCGCATTGAGCGCTTTGAACCCGTACCTCAGCGTGAGTTTGGTGAAGGGGCGTTATCAATTAAATACCGCCAATGCCGTCTATTCTTTTGCCGATTTGTACACCAATTTTCGCCGGGCTTTCCAGCAACTTGAGGTCAAGAGCCAACCCATCCAAGAGGTGCTGATTCTTGGCTTTGGCTTGGGCAGCATTCCTTATATGCTGGAACGGGTCTTTGACTGCCGCTTCAACTACACGGCGGTGGAAATTGACGAAGAAGTATTGTACTTAGCCCACAAATATACCCTTTCGGACATCTCCTCTCCCATTGAGCTGATCACCGCCGATGCCTTCGATTTCGCTGCGCAATGCGAAACGCAATACGACCTGATCTGCATGGATGTTTTTCTCGACGACATCATCCCGGAAGACTTTGAAACCCTGGATTTTCTCGCCGACCTCAAACGCATGCTTTCCCCCCAGGGCATCCTGCTCTACAACCGCTTAACCTATTCTGCCGGGGATAAGCAAAAATCGCAAACCTTTTTCGATGAAGCTTTCCGCAAAATTTTCCCGGATGCTGTGATTATTGATGCGGGTAGTAATTGGATTTTGGTGAATCGGGAGGTGGGGTAAGGGTGAGGTTGCAGAGCCTGTCCCGCATAAAGCGGGAAGGCAAATGGGCAAAGGACAAACGGGACGTTCCCTGGCTAACGTTTAGGCGGGGATCACGCTTTGCGGACTTTGCGAGACCTCCGCGCCCTTTGCGGGAAACCTCAAAAAAATTTAAAGGCACCTAAAGCCCGGCCTGCAAATACAACGCTAAAGAAAGTCCCAGCACGAAAAGCGGAGAATTTTTGCTGATGTAGTTTAACAGTTGACTCTAATCAAACCCTTTCTCCTCCTACATTGTTACCTTTGTCAATTGGCCGGGTCGCAACCTTATGTCACGGCTTAATCCATCTCACAAAAAACGACCGAAGCAATAGCACTATGGACAACCTGCTTACTCAAAAGTACAGCTATCAAATATCCGCCAACGATCCCATCTCGGTAAAGGAATACACGCTTTCCAACGGCATGCGCCTGTTCATGAGCGTGAACCCGCACGAGCCCCGCGTTTTCAGCAACATCGTGGTGCGGGCAGGTTCCAAACACGACCCCGCCGAAACTACCGGCTTGGCGCACTACATGGAACACATGCTGTTTAAAGGCACCAGCAAAATCGGAACCACCGACTGGGAGCGGGAAAAAGTGCTGTTGGCAGAAATAGCCGAACTGTACGAGCGCCACCGCCAAACCGCCGATGAAGCGGAACGCAAAGTAATTTACGCGCAAATTGACCGCTTGTCGAATGAAGCGGCCCGGCTTGCGGCACCCAACGAATACGATAAATTGGTCACTGCGCTGGGCGCGGAAGACACCAATGCCTACACTTGGGTGGATCAAACGGTCTACGTCAACGACATTCCCGGCAACGAACTGGAGCGCTGGATGTACTTAGAATCGGAGCGGTTCCGGATGATGGCGCTGCGCCTTTTTCATACCGAGCTGGAAACGGTTTACGAAGAATTCAACATCGGGCAGGATCGCGATTTCCGCAAAGTCGGCAATACCCTGCGCGGTTTGTTGTTTCCCGATCACCCTTACGGCACGCAGACGACCATCGGCTCTGCACAACACCTGCGTAATCCGTCGCACCACAATATTCAGTGGTATTTCCAGACCTATTACGTACCCAATAATATGGCGATCGTGCTGGCTGGCGACTTCGATCCGGACAAAGCGGTGGAGATAGCCGAGCGCTATTTCGGCGATTACCAGCCCAAAGAAATTCCGGCGTTCCGCTTCAACGACCAGGCGAAAATCACCACCCCGCAACGCAGCGAAGTCTGGGGACTGGAATCCCCCTGGGTAGAAATCGGCTGGCGTTTTGGCGGCAGCAAATCACAAGACCAACTGCTCCTGCCAATGGTTTGGGATATCCTGCACAACGAACAAGCGGGGTTGCTCGACCTCAATCTGAACCAGCAACAAAGAGTCCTGGAAGCCGACGCCTGGGCCTGGTACTACGAAGATTATTCTGCTTTTGGCTTGCACGGCAAACCCCGGGAAGAGCAAACCCTGGAAGAAGTGGAAGCGCTGCTGCTGGGCGAAATAGAGCGACTCAAAAAAGGGGAATTTGAAGACTGGATGCCGGAAGCCGTGGTCAGGAATCAATACCTTACAGAAATAAAGAACTACGAAAGCAACCGTGGACGGGTTTCGGCGATGACTGCCGCGTTTATCCTGGGGGTTCCCTGGAAAGAATATGCGCACCATACTGAATGGCTCAGAACTGTGACGAAAGATCAGTTGATGGCTTTTGTGCAGGAAAACCTGCGCATGGATAATTTTGCCGTCGTTTACAAACGCCAGGGCACCGACCCCAATGTGATCAAGGTCGAAAAGCCCGTCATCACCCCTGTGGAACTAAGCCGGGATGCCGTGTCGGCTTTCGCTCAGGATTTTTTATCCAAACAAACCCCAAGCCTGAAGCCTCTGTTTGCAGATTACAGCGCCATTCAGCAATTGAAACTTTCTGGGGGGATAGCATTAGACTACGTTGCCAATAAAGACAATTCCCTTTTCCGCATAGATTATATTTTTGAGATGGGTCGCCTCAGCGACCGGCGCCTGTCGCTGGCTTTTACCTACCTGCCCTATCTGGGAGCAGGGAAGTACTCCGCAGAGGCGCTTCAAAAAGAGTGGTACCGCTTAGGCTTGAGCCTTGATGTCACCGTTTACGACGACCGTTCCTTCATCACCATCAGCGGCTTGGACGAGTCGTTGGAAGCGGGCATCGAATTGCTGGAATACCTGCTGTCCCAGCTCCGGGGCGATGAACAGGTGCTGGAAAATGTGATTTCTGACGTACTCGTCAAGCGCCTCAATGCAAAGCAGGACCGCAACGTCATCCTCCGGGATGCCCTGGCCAACTATGCGCGTTATGGCAGCAATTCGCCTTTCCGCTGGCGGTTGTCGGAAGAGGAACTTAAAACCATCCGCCCGGACGACCTAACGGGGCTTATGCAGGGTTTGCGCAGCTACGAACACCGGATTTATTACTACGGTCCGCGTGCGGCTGAAGCCGTAGCCGGGTTGTTGGAAAAACACCACCCTTTTCAGGCTACTTTGCGCAAGCCGCTTCCTCCACAAGTGTTTTCAGAGCTGGATACCCATCAAAACCAGGTAATTTTCCTCGATTTTCCGATTGTGCAGACCGATTTGCTGTTCCTTTCCAAAGGTACGCCCAATTTCAACCTGGAAGAATACCGGCTTCTCGATTTGTACAATGAATACTTTGGATTCGGGCTTTCTTCCATTGTTTTCCAGGAAATCCGCGAATCTAAAGCGCTGGCTTATCATACCTATGCCTACTACACGTCGCCGCACCGCCACAACCGCGCACACTACCTACAGGCGTATGTGGGCACCCAACCCGACAAGCTCACGGATGCCTTGCCCGCCCTGCGCAGCATCATTGAGGAGATGCCGGTGGTGGAACCTCAGATCGAACAGGCCCGGGCTTCCATCATGAAACGCATAGAAAGCGAACGGACGCACCCTTCCCGGCTTTATTGGGACGCGCGCGCTGCCCGGGATCTCGGTTTTCAGCACGATCTCCAGCAGGAAGTCTACGAAACGATGTCGAAAAGCACCGCTTCCGACCTCACGGCTTTCCACGAACAATACGTTAAAGGGCGCTCCTTTACTTTTTTAGTCATGGGAGAGCGCAAAGCTTTGGATTTCAATTACCTGAATTCAATCGGCGAGGTGACGGAACTGAGCATCCAAGAGGCTTTCGGGCATTAAAGGTCAAGTATAAGGCAGCTATCGGCATTCAGCCAGGTGTCTGTTCTTTAGAGTTCGAGAGCAAGGCACGCAAAGACCCCAAAAACGGGAGCCTACTCGCGTAAGTGACCGTTTTTGGGCTGAGCATAACGCAGCTATCGGACTATAAACACAGATACCCATTAGTGGCATTTAAAATAATCAAAAGGTTCTAAACAATCCTTGCAGCGGTACATCGCTTTGCAGGCGGTTGACCCGAACTGGCTGATCATTTGCGTATGCTTGGAGCCGCACTGCGGGCAAGGCACTTCCCGCACTTCCTGAAAAAGCGCCATTTTATTCATACTTTGCGCTTCCGGCGGTGCAATACCGTATTCCCGCAATTTTTCCCTTGCCTGATCCGACAGCCAGTCAGTCGTCCAGGCCGGGCTGAGTACCGTGGTCACTTTCACCTGGCTGTACCCATGATCCTGAAGCGCCGCCCGGATGTTCACCTCAATGGTATTCATGGCAGGGCAGCCCGAATAGGTCGGAGTGATGACCACTTCTGCCGATCCGTCATCGCGTACCAAAGCATTGCGGACAATACCCAAGTCTACAACGGTAAGTACCGGTATTTCCGGGTCGGTTACGGTTTCCAGAATGTTCCAGAGTGCTTTGTTCGGGTCGTTTATCATTTTTTGATCATTCCTTTCTTTTCTAACAAAAAAGCCATCCTTTTGGTTAGGAACATCGCAATAATAAGTTCGCGTTTTCGGCGTGGGGATTTTTCCAGCGGACAAGGCGCAAGAAGGGAGCGTAGCCAAAGCTACGTGACCGACGAAGGCAATTGCGCCGACTGAAAGCAATTGCGGGAAGTCCGG
>JBBQGV010000102.1:0-20619 GCA_038323375.1 Chitinophagales bacterium | reverse complement strand
TTAGGAGCGTGTCTGGGCTTTAGAGTTTGATAGCATGGGCACGCAAAAGCCCGATATATGAGCGAAGCGTCTGAGGTCAGCCTCTGCGGGCTTCCTTGTATGTCACGGAGTCTCGCGGAGTAAAGGGAGTCTCACGGAGTTAAGCCATCCGCGAGACTCCCTTTACTCCGTGACACCTGCTCATGTGGACAACTTAGCGCCTTATTCGAGCTGAGTATAACGCAGCTATCGGACTCTAAAAACAGACCCTAATCTACCACCACAAATTTTTGCAAATGCTGCTCTTTGCCCGCAATCAGGCGCAGGCAATACACGCCGGGCGCAAGATCCTGCACATTGACCTCCACCGTATGCTGGCCGGAAAGAAACCAGCCGTCAGCTAATCGTTTCACGGGTTGCCCCTGCATGTTGTACAGCTCTAAGACGGTGCGCATGGGTTGCCCCAGGGAGAACCCTGCCTTTAGGTTGTCACGGGTGGGGTTGGGCGCTACGGGATACAACCGGTTACGCAGAAAATAAAAAGAAGGATCATTTTCCGTATTCACCAGCATATCATCCAACTCCAGGTCTTCATCGCCAGGCTGATAGCTAACGTAGCTGATGGGCAGGTAGTACATCTCATCAGAAGTGCCTTCGCCCCAGGAGATAAACTGCGGCGGGCTGTTCGGGTTCACCGGATTGTTCACCGTATTGTCATAACCGGCGTAAGCGTGGATGACCGATCCTGCCGGCAAGATTTGAGGCCGTTGAAAACTGTAAGAACCCTGCCAGTTGAAATCCCAATCATTGATGCGAATGAGGTTGACTGTTTCGCCGGAAGGCGTTTCGGCATAAACCCGCCAATGTGTACCCAGCAAATGCATGTGCGGCGAAATGCCAATGATGCTGATGTCTTCGGGTACCGTCCAGGTTCCGTGAAACTCGCGCGTCTGGTTGGCAGGAATCCAAAAAGGGCCATTGGTCAGCGTGCCAAAAAACGGGAGCATAATTTTGTTTTTCACATAACGCATGGCCGGCTCATCGGCAAAAAAGAGCAAGACCGTTGTGCTGTCAGGCTCATCTACCGGGGTAGGCGCGTAGTGCATTTGTAGCAGCAAATCGGAATTAGCAGGCAGGCGCATCGCCATCCCATTCGTCATCACCGGCGGGCGCTGGCCGGGCACATAGCCGGGTAATTGATCCTGAAAGGTTTCCTGATTGCCCCCGATACTGCCGCCACTTTCTGCGACATAGCCGTATTCCGGCGTTGCTGCGTCTTTCGCGGCAGCGGCACCGGTTGTATCCGTCCAAATCAGCGTATGGTGTACGGTTCGGCGGTTGCCGGGGCGAATTTCTACCGCAAGCAGATCGCGGTGCTCGGTCAGGCCGGTGGGCAGCACAAAATAGCGGTATTCGTCAATGCCGTTGCCGGGGTGGATATGCGTTTCCGCAAATGACAAAACCAGGTCGGGTGTCCCGATTTGCGAGCCTTCCGGGAAAACTGGCAGCGACGGCTCTAAGGTCGGATCCCCTTGTGGTTTGCCGCCGTCCACCCAATCGGCAATTTGCTGAATTTCTTCCGCGGTCAGGATGTTTTCCCGCAGGTAGTGCTGGTATTCCGGGTCGGCTTTCCAAGGCGGCATGTAGCGGATGCCGGTCACGTATTTGATCATCGTGCCCCAGGCCGATATTTGCTGGTAATTGGTGAGGGGCATCGGCCCCACTTCGCCCGGTCGGTGGCAACCGGTGCAGTGCTTGTAGACAATGGGCGCGATGTGTTCGCTGAAATTGACGGTTTGCGCAGGTAAATTCAGGAAGATTGCAAAGCAAATCAGGAGTAGCAGGATTTTTTTCATAATCAGTTTATTTATACGTTGAGCGTTGAGTGTTGTAAGCTGTTCGTTCTGTTTGCCTTCAATCTTTTTACATCCCCATAGCCAGCCCACTATTCCAATAACGTGATGAGGCACCCGGTCGCCGGCGCTTCCCGGATTGCGACGGGCTGTCTGGATCGGATGGCTTTCAGGGCGTCTTCCAGTTCTGAAGTTTGCACATGGCGCCTGCGTTTGCCGACTTTTACATAACGGTCATCTATCCGGCCGGTATATAAAACCTGCCCAAGCCGGTGGTCGTAAACCACCACTTCCGGGGTAATGGTGACACCAAACCGGTGGGTCAATGTTTGATCCGGATCCGTTTCCAAAGGGAAGGTCAGCCCGTATTTTTCCGCAAATTCAGCTATGAGTTCCGGGGAAGAAGAGGCGTTTGGAAAAACGCCGAAGAAATGGACGCCTTTGCCCCCGCATTCAGCGGCCAATCGCTCCAATTGCGGCGTATATTGCTGGCAAATAACACAATCTTCGCGCAGGAAAAGGTAAACGGTGATGCTGTCGGAAGGAGCAGCGACGGCAGTGAAGCCCATCCATAAAAACACAGTCAACAATCGCCAGTGCATTGGGTATTCTTTTGTGCATGAAATACTGTGACCTTCGGAAAGTGCCAAAGTTTAATTCAAAGATAACGGGCATTGGCTACCCGGCATCAGCTTTTCAACCATCGGTGTTGATTTTTCAATGAAATGCGTAGAATGCTCTTAACCGGAGCAGGCTGAAAACTTTGTTCCTTGTACAATCCCCGTACAGATGCGTGGGAACGGCATTTTCAGTGGAGTGTTGACTTCTCGCATATTACCGGGTTAACACCAACAGGAAGGGCAACGGTTGAGAAACTTCAATTGAACAGGCCAACACTTGTGAATCTGAGGCTTGTTTTGACAAAATTTGGCAAACATCCGCCCTTGTGATTGGGAATGCAGTGCCGTCTATTTTTTGACGGGCAGGCGGTGCATGCGTTGATAATTGAGGGCGTGGCGGCTGGGTTGACGGTGTGGGTGGAGGATAAGTAGGGTCTGTCTTTAGAGTCCGATAGCTACGTTATGCTCGGCTCAAAACCCTCATCCCGCCATGCGGTACCCCAGCTTTGGGGTCTTCGCATTCCTTGTTTTGATAGGGATTTGGAATACTTAAGCCAGCAGGTGCAGCATGGCTATTCCTTCAAGCTTGCAATTACCTGGGTTTTCAACAGTTCAGAAAGCCAAAATCCGTGTTCTTCTAATTTGGCTAAAATCTCCTTGCCTGATTTGATCAGACCAAATATCTTTGGCTTTAATAATGATTCCGACGATACCTGTAACTTTTAACCCAAGCCTCTTGGCAACAGATCGCCCCTTATTCTCATCCATTATGATCCTGCTATCGGGATTTTCAAGCGCAAATGCAATCGCACTTGCTTCTCCTGGATCTAACTCCAATTTGAGGACATGAAACTGCTTTTGATCATATTGCGTGGAAACTTCTATCCAAGTTGGCAGCTCGGGGTGAATTTCACGCCTCACAATATCGGTAATGCAGACCTTCTTATAAAGTTTCTGCAACAATTCCAATTCCCCAATATCAACCAACGCAATTAACGGGCTGGTATCTGATATGACAAGTTCATTAGGCATTGGCGATGTCGTCTTCTATTTCATTGATGTCGTATTGAAAAACAGAGACTTCGTATTTGCCCAACATCTCAATGAACGCTTGCTTAGATAGGCCAACCATAGCCGCTCCTTATCCCGATGAGATCAACCCTTCATCGAAAAGTTTAGTTACTAACAGCATGTTTAGTTCAAAGTGACTGATTTTCAGACCATCAGGAAGATTGATTTGAATGCTCATACGCTTTTTGAGTCTTAAAAGGATTCAGATGAAACATAGAAATTACCCTAAAAATACGCAATCTGTGGGATTTTAGCAAGTACGGCCTGTTTCTAAGAACAAGATTTACGATTCTGGATTCTGTGTGATTGAATTGGGCAGGTTCTGACATGCTCTAAGGGACGCTGAATTAACAAGTGTCGCTTTTGCCAGGTAAGGCATTTTGGGGCTAATCAAGGCGGATCCCGACCTTGGTCGGGGCGGCCTTAGCCATAGCTAAGGGAGGCGGTTCTCCAACGCAGGTTAGGCTCTAAAGACCTCCTGAAAAAGTGGACAATTATTATTTCAGCAACCCTTAAGCAGGTTTTTAAGATTACTTTTTACAATTGCAGACGGCGCGGGGTCGGGTCACAGACCGTCCTGAGCAGATCGCGGGTTATGGAAGACTTTTGGCCAGCGGGGAAAGCAACACTTATTAATTCAGCGCCCCTAAATGGCAATATTAATCCTCAACCGGTCAAAATGTTTTGAATCTGCGGCGTCTTTGTCGAACCGGTATTGTACAAAGATAGTGGAATGGGGTGTTTGAAGCAAATAATTTGATGAGTGGTACACCCCTCGCCAACTTGCCAATTTCTTCCCTTTCCCCAACCCAATCTTCAAATTTTCAAATTTTCAAATCATTCTTGTTGGTGGCTCGTCAAGTGTTTGGGCGACCGCGAGGGTCGCACCCTACCGGCTCGTAACACTTATGCCGCCGGTGTCCGCCGTACCACCGTTGTTTGGGCGACCGCAAGGGTCGCACCCTACCGGCTCTGCCCGTGCTCAAATCCTCACCTCCTCAAATCAAATCCCCCACCCCAAGCCGTTCCACCCACGCCTGCGGCGGCCCGTCCCACGCATTCGGCAAATTCCCCATATACTGCAAATCTTCAATACCCAGTTTGCTGCTCCAGAAACCGGAGGCCGTAAAATCGCGGAACAGGTTGAAGAACTCGACGCCGTGGCTCATTTCGGGCTTTGCCGTATCGGGGTAGGCGATGTCTTCCAACAGGTTGTTTTGCTGGGTTTCGGTGCAGGTGGCAAAATCTGCATTGAAGCGTTTCAGGCATTCGGCGTTCAGCCAGGCGAGGCCGCCGCGCATTTTGGTTTGCACTTCGTATTCCTCCGGGAAATCGAGCATCATAAATTCGATGAATTGCACGCAACCCGCTTCTTCTGCATTGCCGGATTGGTCGTCGGCGGGGATGATGCGGTTGGCCAATACCCGAACCGTTTCGCGCTCGGGATCGGTGAAGAATTTTTCCTTCAACAACAACTTGTCTTCTTCCGAAAGCCCTTTAAAGCCATCGGAGTTGTCGTGCATGCCTTCGTGGCCTTCAGGCGTTTCGGCTTTGTTGTCCGTTTTGCAACCGGCAGGTAAACTTGCGGCCACACTCGCTAAAGTGATGTAAAACAAAGTATCTCGTCTGCTGATCTTTTTCATAATCCAGGTTTTTTAAATCTCCTTATTCTTCAATTTTTCCGCCAAATACTCCGAAGCGCGCATGGACAGCGCCAGGATCGTCCACGTCGGATTTTTGTCGGGCATGGACACAAATGACGCGCCATCTACTACAAAAAGATTGTCCACATCGTGCGACTGGCAATAACTGTTCAGCACCGAATTGCGTGGGTCGGCACCCATGCGCGCCACGCCCACTTCGTGGATGATCTGGCCGGGTTTGGCGAGACCGAAATTGGTGGATCGGTCAGCTACCGGGCCGATCACCTTGCCGCCCATCGTGTGGATGAGTTCAGAAAACGTATCCATCATGTGTTTGGCCTGCCGCACTTCGTGTTCGCTCCATTCGTAGCTGAAGCGCAGCACGGGGATGCCCCATTGATCCACCACCGTCGGATCAATTTCGCACTTGTTGTGCTTGAACGCGATGGCTTCTCCGCGACCGGAAAAACCGACCACCGAGCCGTAAAGTCGCCGGTAGTCCTCTTTGAGCTGGCTGCCGTATCCGCCGCCGCCTTTGGCGCGAACCACGCCGTCAATATCGCCGAGCCAGGCGTTGATTTTGTGGATTTCGCCGCCGAATCCGTAGCTCGGCATGCCGCGTCCGCCCCAGACTTCGATGTGGTAGCCGCGGGGGAAGTTGAGTTTGGCTTTGTTGAGCCACCAGGGCGTGTAGAGGTGCATCCCGCCGGTGCCGTCTTCGTTGTGGGGCATATAATCCACCAATTTGGGGATGAAGCCCGCGAGGCTGGCACCGGTTGAGTCCATCAGGTATTGGCCCACCACACCGCTGGAGTTACCGATGCCGTCGGGGTATTTGCTCGATTTTGAGTTCAGCATTAGGCGCGCCGATTCGCAGGCACCGGCAGCGAGGATGACCGATTTGGCCTTGATGCGGTATTCCTGCCCGTCTTCTTTGCTGACGTAGGAAACGCCGGTCGCTTTGCCTTCCGCGTTGGTGAGCACTTCGCGGGCCATGGCGTTGAGCACCATGGTCAGTCGGCCCGTGGCTTTTGCCGGCGGGAACAGCACCGAAGGCGAAGAAAAATTGGAATGGGTGCTGCAACCGCGCCCGCATTGCGCGCAATAGTGGCAGGCGGCGCGCCCGTTGAGGGGTTGGGTCAGGATGGACAGGCGCGAAGGCACCACCGGGATGTTCAGTTTCATGCCGGCTTGTTTCACCAAAAGTTCGTAGCCCCGGGGTTTTGGCGGCGGCATAAAGATACCGTCCGGTTCGTTGAGCAGCCCTTCGTTAGTGCCGAAGATGCCAACTAAGCGATCTACCCGATCGTAATAAGGTTTGATGTCCTCGTAAGTGATCGGCCAGTTATCGCCCAGTCCGTCAATGCTTTTGCGCTGAAAATCCAACGGGCCGAAGCGCAGGGAGATGCGCCCCCAGTGGTTGGTGCGGCCGCCCAGCATGCGCGAGCGAAACCAGTCCCAACCGTGTCCGCCGGGTGCCACGGTATAGGGTTCGCCTTCGATTTTCCAGCCGCCATACGCGGCGTCGAATTCGCCGAAAGGCTTGTGGGTGCCCGCGCCGCGCCGGGGCGAGTGGTAGGGCCATTTGAACATATCGCCTTCCGCCGAATCGTAGATAGGCCCGGCTTCGAGCACGACGACTTCGGCGCCAGCTTCGGTCATCATTTTGGCCGCCATGCCGCCGCCTGCTCCGGAGCCGATGATGCATACGTCGTATACCTTCGGATTTTCAATGATTTGCATGTGTCTGGTATAAAGCTGGTTTTTCTCTGGCTAAATTGCCGGAACCAAGATAGGTAATATTTGAAAACAGCAAACATTCAGGGAATAATTTGGTGAATTTGCCGTTTCTTAGCGGGAATTGTTCCCCGCAAAGTGTGACGCCAACCTTAGCGGCCTTGGCGGGGACTATTTCCCGCAAAGTACGCAGAGGATACGCGAAGTCCGCAAAGTGTGACGCCAACCTTAGCGGCCTTTGCGAAACCTTTGCGCCCTTTGCGGGAAATCGTCCCCGTAATTCGAATAAATAAAACCTGATCTCACATTAATCTTAACACCATCTCTATGAAAAAATCTATCCTACTCCTTTCCGGGTTCTTCTTACTTTCTGCCGCCTTGCACGCACAAGTCATGGGCAATTACGGCGTTCAACAGAATACCTACCAGCAAATTCGGGAAAACAACCAGTACCGGGGCGTGCCGAAGAGCGCCATGATGCTCGAAGGCAATACGATTGAAATCGGCATCAACGCCCTGTCGAACCAAAACGCGGGCGCCTATGTGGCTATTTTTAATCTGGTGCAATTTGGCAAATTGGCCGATGAGACCAATACCCTGATCAATACCCGCATCGGGAATTTTATCGCGGAACTGAAAACCCTGGGCATTCCGGAAGCAGACATCCATGTAGACATGGTCAACTTTTTGCCGAAATACGAATTCGACATGACCAAAAAACTGTTTTCCAAAAAGACCTACACCGAAATCCCGAAAGGCTTCGAACTGCAAAAAAACGTCCACGTCCGCTATAAAAAAGCGGCGCTGCTCGACAACATCGTCACGGCTGCTGCCAAACAGGAAATCTACGACATCGTGAAAGTGGACTATTTTGTGAACGACTCGCAGGCCATCTATGCCCAGTTGCGCGAAGCGACATTCCTGTACCTCAAAAACCTCAAAAAGCAATACCAGAGCATCGGCATCCAGCTCGATTCGGCCTACGTGATCACTGCCGAAAACGCCTGGGTGGCCTACCCCATCAACCGCTACGAAAGCTATCAGGCATTTAGCACGCAAAGTTTAGAAAGCATCGAAAAAAGCAGCGCCATCGTCACCACTGCGGAAAAGCCGATTTCGCGGTTCTACAACGCCATTCCCGCCAACGACTACGACATCGTCATCAACCCCGAAGTACTGGAACCTTGTGTCCAGTTTTCCTACAACCTCGTGGTGCGGTTTACCATGCCCGCCCTGAAACCGGTGGTAAAAACCGAAATCAAGAAGGAATTCATCATGCTGACGCCAGGTGGGGAGGTGAAGACGTTGAAGATTGAATAACGGTGGACGGATGACGGCAGGGGTGACCCTCGTGGTCGCCCCTGGGGATGACCGACATGATCGTCCAATTGAACGAAATGGGCCTTCCCGTTGTCTATATGCTATCTATTCATTTAAAGCTTGTACATAAAAATTTGAACAAGCTGTTCATCTGGTGTTAAAAATCGAATCATCCTTATGGTGACTACCCTCATTCTATTGGCTATTTTGGCCAAATGGCCTGGATTGTTGAGATCTGAAAAGCTAAAAAACTTCATCGAGCGATACACTAAGAAAAAGTCTGGCGATGCCTTTATGCCTCAACCACAGCCTGGAAAATATAAGCGCATCTCAAAAAGATTTCGATCTTTGTCTATCGTTGTACTAAAAAAGTAATCATGGATGCACTTAATGTGAACAGCATATTGGTGAATAACTACCTTGCATTGCTGCAAAACATGAGCCAGGATCATAAACTGGAACTCCTCGCAAAACTTGCTCAATCTTTAAAAACTGAGAAAGAGGAAGGCATGAGCATGAAAGAACTTTTTGGTGCTTTCCAAAGTGAGCAAACGGCAGATCAACTCATTGAAGAAATCAGACAATCCAGAGTCTCAAAATAGCAATTATTATGGCAATAAAAGAGCAAATTATCCGCGATATCCGAGAAATGCAAAACCCTCAAGCTCTTCATCAATTATTTGATTATGTGCAAAATATAAAGAAAGAGTCTCCAAATATAACAAATCTGGAAGCCGTATTAAAATTTGCTGGTATTATGGAAGATCAGGAAGCTGAATCACTACACCGGATCATTACTTCCGAGTTTGATAAAATTGAAGGAGAATGGTGACGACAGTGGCGCTGGATACCAATATTGCCATTGACACTTTGAATATGTTGATCAACTTGTTCTGATCAAGTAATCCATCACCCGCTAAATACCCTTTTTGCATGTCAAAACTTTACTTCCTCTCGCTGCTCTCCTGCACCGTCACCCTACTCGCCGCCCAAACCAATCCATCCATCTACAACAACGACCCCTGGCAAAAACTGCCGCTGGGCATGGAGGAGTCCAAATTCAGGCACATTCCGGCCACCGGCGGCAAAGTGGATCAGGCTCGTGTGGAACCGCCCAATTGGTGGATCGGCATGCAAAACCCGGTGCTTGAAATTTTGATTTACGACCAGGACATCCGCGACAGCGAAGTCGCCATTGCCTACCCCGGTGTGCGCGTGCGGAAAACAACCCGGTTGCAAAACCCCAACTACCTGTTTGTGGAAGTAGAAATTGGTCCGGGCACAAAAGCCGGCAAATTTTCCATCGAACTGAGTAAAAAAGGCAGCGCGAAAAAGACCTACCCCTACGAATTGCGCGAAAAGAAAAAAGCCGAAGGCCGCATCGTCGGCGTGGACGCTTCTGACCTCATTTACCTCATTATGCCCGATCGCTTTGCCAACGGCGACCCGGGTAACGACAGTTACGCCGATATGCGGCAGACGGGTACCAACCGGCAAAAAATTTATTTCCGCCACGGCGGCGACCTCGTCGGCGTGATGGAACACATGGATTACTTAGAAGAATTAGGCGTCACGGCGCTCTGGCTCAATCCGGTGCTCGAAAACGACCAACCTTACGAATCTTACCACGGCTATGCCTTCACCGATCACTATGCCATTGACAAGCGCTTCGGCTCCAACGAACAATACGCCAAATTGGCGGAACTCTGCCAGGCACGCGGCATCAAACTGATCAAAGACATCGTACACAATCAGGTCGGCGATCAGCACTGGTTCATCCGCGACCTGCCCGATGAAACCTGGATACACCAGTTCAGCGAGTTTACCAAAACGACTTATCGTGCGCCCGCGCTGATGGATCCGTATGCCTCTGAAAGCGACCGCACGCGCATGAGCGACGGCTGGTTCGACCACCACATGCCCGACCTGAACCAGCAACACCCGCAGTTGGCCAACTACCTCATCCAGAACAACATCTGGTGGGTGGAATACGCTGGCCTCGACGCTTTCCGCATTGATACCTACGCTTATCCCGACCAAAAATTCATGGCGGAATGGGGAAGACGCTTACAGGAAGAATTCCCAACCCTGAGCTTTTTTGGCGAAATCTGGGACCACGGCACGGCCATTCAGGCGCATTTTACGCAAAACAGCCGTCTGCGCGAAGACAATACTTTCCTGCCCGGTTGCACGGATTTTCAGATGAACTATGCCATGCAGGAAGCCGTGGGGCGACAGCAGGGCTGGACGGAAGGCGCGGCACGGCTCTACTACGTGCTGGCGCAGGATTTTTTGTATGAAGACGCTTTCCGCAATGTGTTATTCTTAGACAACCACGACTTGGGCCGCATTTACCGCAATGTCAACCAAGACTTTCTGAAATACAAAAGCAACCTCGCCCTGCTGCTCACCCAGCGTGGCATTCCCAGCCTCTACTACGGTACAGAAATGTTGCTGACGGGCGTGCCCGGCGGTGGCTTCGGCGAAGGTGGTCGCCTCGATTTTCCCGGTGGCTGGAAGGCAGATACCGTCAATAAATTTGAAGCAAAAGGCCGCACAGCGTTGGAAAAAGAGGCTTTTGATTACGTGAAAAAACTCGCCAATTATCGCAAAAACACCCCTGCCCTACACCGCGGCAAATTGACCCAATTCGTGCCCGAAAACAGCATCTACGTTTATTTCCGCTACGATGCAGACAAAACTGTCATGGTGATCCTGAATGCCAACAACACGCCCGTCACCGTACCAACCGCTCGCTACCAGGAACGCATGGCGGGTTTTACAAAAGCGAAAAATGTGGTGACGGAGGAGATGGTGAAGGATATTTCTTTGATTCCCGTGGAACGGAATACGGTGGTGGTTTTGGAGTTGGGGAATTGAGCGCGGGGTAGGGTTCGACCCTCGCGGTCGCCCAAACACTCAACGAACCACCAGCAAGAATGATTTGAAAACAACCCTGTTTCATCTCGACCCAAACAAATCATCCAATCGCAACTCCTTATCCACTACTCCAAGACTATGCTCATTCGGTAAAACACCGTAAGTGCTAATGAAAGTCAGGAATACCTGCTTTTTAGTTTTTGAATAGTGTTTGAACAGTGCGACTTTTTTCCTTAAATCGGCGGCATAAGATTTTGTGATGATAAATTCGGAAGATGCCCATTTTATCTTACAGAGATTAATTACCCGGTCATCCCGGTCAATCAATAGGTCAATCTGACACCCATCCATACCGTCTGCTCCCTTGTGGTAAAATGCCGAGGAATTAGAGAAGACGCCCGAAATGCCCGGCGCTTTTTTTATTTCCGGCAGGTGTTTGAGGCAAATGCTTTCAAATGCATAGCCACTCCAGGCCAGGTAGATTGGTTTTTGCTGAAACGCATTCCAAACTCCAATTCCTTCTTTCCGCAGGGTTTCGATAAATTTCAGGTAAAAAAGCGAGTACTCATCTGTCAAACGGTAGTGGGTTTCTCGTTAGCTAATAATGCCTGAAGGGTAGCAACTTCTTTTTCCCGGCCGATCATTACAGTTTTTTGCATAATTGCTCGCTTTAAGTGGTCAGAAATAGGCAGATGAAGCGAATAAAAAGAATTTATTACTCGCTTTAAGTAGTCAAAAAGACAGAGATATAGCGAGCATTGCAAGTTTTTCACTCGCTCTAAGTACTAAAAAACCGACCAATGCTGACCGCTGGCGCTGAGGCGGCAACTGGGCGAAGTCGAAGCTCCGGCCTCGTCCCTACTATTTTCAGGGTTCCAACCCGGTGTCTCACACCCCCTCAAAAAACCGAATCAAATTTTCCACATGCTCATCCACAGAAACGCCGAGGTGTTCGCAACCCAGGTAAATCGTACTCCGGTCAATTTTAGCCGCAAAAGCTTTTTGCTTTAAACGGTCTTTAATGGATTTCAGCTTCATTTCGTGATAAGGAACCGGATTCACTTTTTGATAAGCGAAAAAAATGCCGCTGATTTCATCGCAAGCCAGTAATGCTGCCGCCAACCGGGTTTGGGGCAGGGTTTTAAAGCCGTGATAGCCATAGGCATGCGCTTCTACCGCATGGATAAAATCCTCCGGATAGCCCCATTCGCGGAACCATTGTAAAGACGGCCCCGGGTGCTCCTCCGGAAACTCCCCAAAATCCAGATCGTGCAGGTAGCCGGTTAGGAACCAAAGTTCCGCGTCTTCGCCAAAGTGCCGGGCATAACCTTCCATGGCGGTCGCCACCATGTGCGCGTGGTAGCGCTGGTATTCGTCTTTCACATGATGTTCGAGCAGGGCTTGCGCTTCGGCGCGGGTAGGTAGCGGCATGGACTTATCGTTTTGATTGGAAGACGGGCGAAAGTTAAGGAAGTTTTTTTAATTTGCAGAAGGCTGGCTTCAGACTTAAGACTGGCTATTGGTTGATAAAACAGCAAGCAATGACATAATATAATTTCCTTTTTTTCCTGATCGGTTGCAAAGACGATGACGGTTCGATCGTTTCGCAACTAACAGATTGCGAGATTTAATGATACAACTTACAATTGATAAGTATTATCACTGCGTGTTGTAATTAAATACACAGAAAATTTTATATTTGCTACGATACAGCAATACGACCATTGTAAACAACCAAACGCCAACAAATGACCAAGCTGAACCTCTCCGCTTTTGCACAAAGCAAAACCCTCCTATTTGTCTTTTTTGTTCTTTTCCTGGCTGGCTGCGGTAGTTTCCCCAAAGCCTATCGTGCGATGATCGAAGGTGAAACTAAGACTGCAAAAGAACTCTTTAAAAAAAGCACAAAAAATCGAACATACAAGCCGGGTGCCCGGTATTACTATGAAGCGCTCAGCATATACGAAGCCAAAGACATGGCGGAGTGGAAGCGGATGCACGACGTGTTTTGCGAACTGGAAGAAGAAGTAAAGAACCTAAGAGGACGCCAGTTCTACAAATTAGCCAAATACAAAGTGACGCCAGGTCAAATCAGAGGGACGGCGGAAAAATTAGAGGCCCGCATCCTCGAACAACTATGCAACTCCGGCTCCATTGCCGAACTTGACGCCCTTTACAACAATTTCCCCTGCTGGAAAGGAGCAGGTGCCCGCGATACCGTGCGCGATATTATTGTAAACAAGCTCATTGCCTCGAAGCAGCCCGTTTATGACAAAAAAGAGTGCCGGGACTGGGCCAGCAGCGCCCCGCCGCCGCCGTCAGAAGCGCAAATTCTGACCGAAAAAGGGCGAGCGTGCGCCTCTCTTGTCTTGCGCAAATCGTGGCAAATCACGTATGAAGACGCAACGGGCATTTCAGATCGGTATGCAGATGCCGTCCTGAATGCCAACTATCCAAAATTCTGGGACATACAGGAAAACATCTGGGATATCTTCATGATTCACCATTCTTTCTGCGATATGGATCGCTTCAGGATCGAGCATCCCAATAACCCCAATTCCCAGGATTGCTGGTTCGATAGCGCCCGGGATACACTTTGCCTTAGCCTGCTGCGCCCTTTGCTGGCTTTTCACCGAAATAATCCGCATACTGCTCTGGATGTAGATGTTTGCAACCAGATACTTTGCCTCGCCAACACGACCGACGACGCCGGAAACCTTGACGCCGAAGAGCAAACACAAGTCGAAGATGTGCGGATGATGGTAAATCTACAAGATCAAATCATTTGCCGCAACCTAACCCTCAGCTCACCGGAACTGATTTCCAAAGTCGCGTATTTAGCGAAAAAATACCCGCACCACAGAGCCGTATACGATTTGGCGCTGAGGGCGGCTAACTATTTTTCTACAACAGGGCAATTAGCATTTGCCAAAGAAGCGCTGAATACGTTCAAGCCGCTTTTCCCCGATAAGGAGGTGTGTCCAACCAATTTTTATTTTCAAACCGAAAAGCAGCAGTGGTTTGACAACTACGCCGCGCTTATAGAACAAGCCGGCGACAAAATCACCCTGCCGCAGCCAGTGTTTGCCTGGAATACGCCGGACAACGACGAATATGCGCTCGTGTCCTGGGGAGAAAGCGATGAGGTCTTTTTTATGCGTCGGAACAGGGAAACAGGCACCGCGCAAGTGATGACCTCCAAACAGGAAGACGATAAGTGGACTAAACCTGCACCGGTGCCGGAGCTTTTTGCGGATGACGACATCGTTCCACTTTCCATAAGCGCTGACGGGCGCTTGATGGTACTCAGGTCGGGAGGTAAATTGCTGCAAGCTTACCGCCACAACATCAACCGGCGGTGGTCGAGGCCCGGTTCGCTCCCGGTGACTTCCGGCGCTGATGGCCGGGCCATGCTCTCTCCAAATGGTGCGATACTGTTACAAGAAAATTATACGACGCTGACAAACATAGTTGAACCACCGAAAAAAGACATTTTTGCATCGAAAGCAGGCACGGATGGCAGATATGGTCGTCCCGCGCTGGTCGGCGGCTACATCAACATGCCCGGAAGCGACGAGGGCGCTCCTTTTCTGGCGCTCGAAGAACGTTTGTTGTTCTACACCTCCAACAATAAAAGCGGGTTAGGCGGAACAGATATGTACAGCGTTACGCTGACAAAAGCTGGCGAGTGGACAACAGCCGGCGAACCGATGAACCTGGGATTGCAATTGAACACCATCTTCGACGACAATGGCTTGACCTTCTTTTCTGAATACACGGGCAAGGGGTACTTTGACCGCTTCGATAAGTGCTCCGAAGATACGGACATCTGGGATATTGAGATAAGAGGAGCGTTTTTTCCCAAAAATACCATGCGCATGGCTGGCCTGGTGCTTGACGAGAACCGGCGCCCGATCGGTGGCGGCTTTATGGAATTTACGACCGACTACAACCTGCGGGCACGTTCTCAACCAATTTCTTCCAAAGGCACTTATACGTACACGAGTCCGGATAGCGCTGAAGTTGTCCGGCTTTTTCCGGAAATCCCCGGCTATTATTCGGAGCATGATACCCGGCATTTTTTAGCCAATATGCCCAAAGGGGAAATCATCCGCGACACGTTCATCCTGACGTCGTTTGAATACATCCGCCAGCATTTCAAACTCGTACACAGTACATTTATAAATGGGACTCCACAGTTTGACAACCCCGATAAATCCTTCCCCGAGCTGACACGCTTAGCAAAAATTGCTACCCGCATGGGTGCCGAACTGGATTTAATCGGCCACACAGATGGCACCGGCGCAGAAAGCGCCAATCAGCAACTGTCCTCCGATCGCGCGAAGTCGGTCAAGCGGTTCTTAGTGGAAAAATGCGGCTTCGACCCGGCCAAAATCAAAGTTTTTGGGTACGGCCCTACGCGGCCCCTGTGCCCCAACGACACCGAAGCGGGCCGTCGCTGCAACCGGCGCGTGGAGGTGGTGTTTAGGATGCCGGTGTTGCCGAGTGAACAAGGAAGGAAGTAATTTTTTTAATTAGTGCCTGTCTTTATAGTCCGATAACTGCGTTGTATTTTGCCCCAAAACTGGTCATTTACGCGAGTAAACTCCCATTTTTGCGGCAAAACACGCCTTGTTCTCGAACGCTAAAGAACAGACACGGGACTAAATGGACAGACACGGGACTAAATGGGCTGCGCAATGTTCTACCCCAAAATCGGTCAATTACGCGCGGAAAACGGAGCAACGTTAACGTCATGTTGACCAAAATGTCCAATTATATGGTTAGCCCCCTAATTTATTGTTAACTTTGGTCTTATTACAAAACCTAAAAACACAAACCAATGACAGAAGGATGGGTTAAAATTTTTACCGCACGTGAATTGTTCCAGGCCAAGCTTGCCGAGGATTTGCTCAAACAAAACGGCATCACCAGCCATATTGTGAACAAACCCGATTCCGTGCTGCCTTTCATAGGCAACGCTGACTTGTATACGAATTCAGAAGACGCCGAATTGGCGGTCAAAATCCTCGCAGAAAATGAGTTGCTGGGTGGCGAAACAGAGGAGTAAAACGATTGTCTTACCATAAAAGTATGAAAAACATGAACCGAACGCTTCTGCTTACCATTGCCTGTTGCCTGGTCTGTTTCACAACCACCTCCGCGCAAAAAGCGCTGGAAACCCGCGTCGCTGCCATTGCCAAAGAAATCGAACCCGACGTCATTAAATGGCGGCGGCACCTGCATCAATACCCAGAGTTGTCGAACCGGGAATACAAAACGATGGCCTATATCGCTGAATACTTGAAAACGCTGGGTCTGCCTGTGGAAACGGGCATGGCGCACACGGGGGTAGTGGCCGTGCTGGAAACCGGCAAACCAGGCCCAACCATCGGGCTGCGTGCGGATACCGATGCACTTCCGGTGCGCGAACGGGTGGATCTGCCCTTTGCATCCAAAGAAGAATCTGAATATCTGGGTCAAAAAGTCGGCGTTATGCACGCCTGCGGACACGACAGCCACGTCGCCATCCTCATGGGCGTGGCCACCTTGCTCACCAAAATCAAAAAAGACCTGAAAGGCAAAATCGTTTTCGTTTTTCAGCCGGCTGAAGAAGGAGCGCCTCCAGGCGAAGAAGGCGGTGCGGCTTTGATGATCAAAGAAGGCCTGATCGAAAAATACGGCATCGAAGCCATGTACGGGCTGCATATTTCCAGTGCAACAGATGTGGGCACGATTACCTACAAAACAAAAGGACTACTTGCGGCTGCCGATCAGTTTTCCATCAAAGTAAAAGGCAAACAAACGCACGGCTCAAGGCCCTGGGACGGCGTTGACCCGATCGTGGTGTCTGCACAAATCATTATGGGGCTGCAAACCATCATCAGCCGGCAAACCAACCTGACCAATGAAGCGGCAGTGATTACCGTTGGGAAAATCAGCGGCGGTGTTCGCAACAACATTATTCCCGAAGAAGTGGAAATGATTGGCACCATCCGGGCTTTAGATACGGCAATGCAGCGCATCATCCACGAAAAAATCAGGACAACCGCTGAAAACATTGCGGAAAGCGCCGGCGCAAAGGCAGAGGTGTCTATCACCATTGGCTACCCCGTTACGTACAACGACCCTGAGTTGGCCGCCCGAATGATCCCGTCGCTGGAAAAAGCAGCCGGCCCGGACAATGTTCGCATCATCAAAGCCATCACCGGAGCGGAAGATTTTGCATTTTTCGCCCAAAAAGTGCCCGGCCTGTTTTTTTTCTTAGGCGGCAAGTCTAAAGACGTTTCCATCTTTGACGCGCCACCACACCATACGCCAGACTTTTACATTGACGAAAGTGGATTTGGACTGGGTATGCGGGCATTGGTGCAATTGGTGCTGGATCATTAAATCATTTTAGTTTCTCCTTCAAAAACTGACCCGTATAAGACGTTTTAACCTTCACCAAATCTTCGGGCAGCCCCTGAAACACCAGATGGCCGCCGTCTTTTCCGCCTTCCGGCCCCAAGTCAATGACCCAGTCGGCAGATTTGATGACCTCCATATTGTGTTCCACCACCAGCACCGAGTGGCCTTTTTCCACCAATGCATTCAGTGCGTCGAGCAGCTTGCTGATGTCATGAAAGTGCAGACCCGTGGTTGGTTCGTCAAAAATGAACAGGATGTGCTCATCGGAACGTTCTTTGGCCAAAAAAGAAGCCAATTTTACCCGTTGGGCTTCGCCTCCGGATAAGGTACTGGACGATTGGCCCAATTTCACATAACCCAACCCTACCGCGTTCAACGGCCTTATTTTATTGACGATGTCTTTGTGGTCGCCAAAAAACGCGAGTGCTTCTTCAATGCTCAGCGCGAGAATTTCAAAGATATTTTTGCCCTTGTATTGCACATCCAGCACTTCCTGTTTGAAGCGGCGGCCTTTACATTCTTCGCATTCCAAACGCACATCGGCCAAAAACTGCATCTCGATGACCTGTTCGCCTTCTCCCTGGCAGGATTCGCAGCGCCCCCCTTCCACATTAAAAGAAAAATGTTTGGGTTTGAACCCGCGAATCTTCGACAATTGCTGGTTCGACATTAGTTCGCGGATCGCGTCGTAGGCTTTCACATAGGTAACCGGGTTGGAACGCGACGACTTCCCGATGGGGTTTTGGTTGATCATTTCCACCGCCGTCAGTGCTTTGACATCCCCTTCCAGGCCGTCGAAAGCGCCTGGACTTTTGGGCATATTTTCTCCAAAATGCTGCAAGAGCGCGGGATAGAGGATCTGCTTCACCAGCGTGGTTTTACCGGAGCCGGAAACGCCAGTCACCACCGTAAGCGTATGCAGGGGAATGCGCACATCAATGTTCTTCAGGTTGTGTTGGCGCGCGCCTTTCAAGTCTAAGTGGCGAACGCCTTTGCGGCGAATTTTTGGCAGGGGAATGCCCATTTTTCCGGTCATGTACAGCGTGGTCAGGCTCGTAGCTGCCTTTTTAAAGATGTCTTTAAAAGGCCCTGCAAAAACCACTTCGCCACCGTGGATACCGGCTTCCGGGCCAATGTCCACCAGATAATCGGCGTTTTTAATCACTTCTTCCTCATGTTCCACCACGATGACCGTGTTGCCAAGATCCCGCAGGCTTTTCAGTACTTTAATCAACCGACCGGTATCGCGCGGATGCAGGCCGATACTGGGTTCGTCTAAGATGTACATCGAACTGGTCAGGTTGCTGCCCAACGTCCGCGTCAGGTTGATGCGTTGGGTTTCGCCGCCGCTCAGCGATGCGGAGAGCCGCCCGATGGACAGGTAGCCCAGACCTACATCGCACATAAACTGGAGCCGGTTGGAAATTTCCAGTACCAACCGCTTGCCCACTTTGGCGTCGAACGCATTCAGTTCCAAAGTTTGAAAAAACGGCAGCAACTCATCCACCGGCTGATCTACCAAATCCATGATGTTTTTGCCGACGATTTTTACATAAGAAGCTTCTTTGCGCAAACGCCCTCCGTCGCAAGCGTGGCAGGTGGTGCGGCCCCGATAGCGCGCCAGCATCACCCGGTTCTGGATTTTGTAGGCTTTTTCTTCCAGCTCGGTAAAAAAAGCTTCGATCCCCTTGAAATGCGCATTGCCTTTCCACAGCAGTTTCCGCTCTTCTTTGCTCAGATCCTGGTAAGCGCGATGTACGGGAAAATCGAATTTGTGCGCCACCGCCAGAAAGGCTTCCTGCCAAAGGCCATACTTCTCCCCTTTCCAGCAACTGATGGCACCTTCGTAAACCGACATCGCTTTGTTCGACACCACTTTGTCTTCGTCAATGCCCGTCACCATGCTGAATCCCTCACAAACGGGGCAGGCACCAAAGGGGTTGTTGAAATTGAACAATTGCGGCGTGGGTTCCGGAAAGCTGATGCCGTCTAATTCAAAACGGTTGTTAAAAGCCCGCGTTTCTTTGCCCATCACCTCCACTAAGCATTCGCCTTCACTTTCGTAAAAAGCCGTTTGCACGGAATCAGCAATGCGCTTGAGGTTTTCCACGTCATTGGGGGTCACCACAAAACGGTCAATGAGCACGTAGATGTTGCGCACTTTGATCTCGCCTAATTTACTGCTCAAAAGCGGCGTTTTTTTTGCCAATACATCTTCGATGTGCATTAGTTCTCCGCCAAAAGATACGCGGGTGTACCCTTTTTGCAGGAGCAGCTCCAGTTCCCGCGACAAGACACGATCCTGATATTTATAAGGCAGCGGAATGAACAACTGCACCCGGTCGTCCGCATCAAATTGATTGATAAAATCGGTGACGTCGGAAACCTCGTGTTTCTTTACGATCTCTCCCGACACTGGCGAATACGTCTTACCGATCCGCGCATACAACAGGCGCAGGAAGTCGTATATTTCCGTGAGCGTGCCGACAGTAGAGCGCGCATTGGCCGTACTCACTTTTTGTTCGATGGCGATGGCCGGACAAATCCCTTTGATGTAGTCTACATCCGGTTTTTTCATCCGCATGAGGAATTGCCGCGCGTACGACGACAAGCTCTCGACATAGCGTCGCTGCCCTTCAGCGTACAACGTATCCATGGTGATGGACGACTTGCCAGAGCCCGAAACGCCCGTGACCACCACCAATTTATTTTTGGGGATCACGAGGTTCACATTTTTGAGGTTGTTGGCTCGCGCGCCTTTAATGAAGATGGCATCGCGCACTTCCTTAGGGGTGGAAGGTTCCAGTACAGCCGTTTCTTTTTTCTTTGCCATGCAGGTTATCGTAGTATTGGTTAAATTGCTGAATTGGTCATTCGGGTACAGACCGTTGCTTTACAAACAAAGTTCCAAACATAGAGTTTTTCAGAAAGCTCATTAGGAATATCGCAATAATAAGTTCGCGGTTTCGGCGTGGGGATTTTTCCAGCGGACAAGGCGCAAGAAGGGAGCGTAGCCAAAGCTACGTGACCGACGAAGGCAATTGCGCCGACTGAAAGCAATTGCGGGAAGTCCGGTGGGAAACGCAAGTTCGGCGTAGCCAAAAG
>JBBQGV010000101.1:0-20665 GCA_038323375.1 Chitinophagales bacterium | reverse complement strand
CCCTAATACCTCCACCCCCTCAAATCCACTCCCTTCGGCGCTCTTCCCTTCACCTCCTCCGCCCATTTCGGAATAAACATCCGATGATACCTGAGCCGGGAAATGGCATTCGGTTGGGTATGGTCGCCGTTCCAGCAGTGTTCGGCGCGGTCGCCGTAATCTACTTCGCCGTCGTAATGCGGGTCGGTGGTGGCTTTCAGGATGTCTTCCATTAGGTAGACGGCGTTGTTGAGGTAGTAGTTGTCCATGTCGCCGCAGTAGATTTTAATTTTCCCTTTCAGTTTTGGGCCCAGCTTTTTCCAGTCGCGCTTGAGGAGGTAGGCTAAATCGTAGTTGTCGCGCCAGTGTTTTGCGACCGTGC
This sequence comes from Chitinophagales bacterium, assembly GCA_038323375.1. Classification (GTDB taxonomy): domain Bacteria; phylum Bacteroidota; class Bacteroidia; order Chitinophagales; family Saprospiraceae; genus JABWAJ01. Next base: position 20,304 of record JBBQGV010000101.1, on the reverse strand, counting down.
TGTCAATGTCGCCAGTTTTTTTATCCCAGATGCGTTTGGGGTAGCCGTCAGGGCCGACGGGCGAATAGACCGCTTCCCAGATATCCCATTGCTGGCCGGAGCGGCTTTTGTCGCCGAGAGCCAATTCGCGGTAATTGGCTTCTTTCAGCGTGGCGCTGACGTGGCCGAGGTAGTCGCGCTGGGCAGGTCGGGGCGTTTTTTTGAATGGGCTGTCCAAATAATAGGCGTTTTTATCTTTATAGATATCTACCACCGTATAAGCCCGGAAATCAATGGGATCGGGGCAGGCTGCGTAACAACCGTTGTATTCGTCGGGGTAGAAAACCTGAGCAGCGAGCACTTCCCAGCCCCCGGTGGAGCCGCCGTACATAAACCGCGCCCAGCCTTCGCCGATGCCCCGGAATTGTGCTTCGATGTAAGGAATCAATTCGTACGTCAGTGCATCGCCGTAAGGCCCCAGGTTTTGGGAATTGACTGCGTAGGAATCGTCGTAATATGGCGTTGGATGCTGGATTTCGATGGCCAGCACGCGCGGGAAGTTGGGGCCGGTCCAGATTTTATAAAAATCGTACGCTTCCTGTTGCTGGATGCGGTTGTAGCAATCCAATTTGAACCGGTCACTGTACTCGCACGGCTGGGTGGTATCGGGCGGGGTTGTGCGCCAGCCACTGAAATCGTCAGGAAAATGGCCGTGGAAAATGGCCAGCGGGTATTTCACTTCCGGGTGTTCCGCCCAGCCTTTGGGCAACAGGATGTGCGCGCCGAGGTACATGTCGCGCCCCCAGAATTCGCTGAGGAGCTTGCTTTTGATTTTGATGTGTTTGACATATTCCGTGTCTTCCGGCTGCGGAATGGGTGGTATTTGCTGATCCATCACGACTGCAATAGGCGTTTTGCTGCTGGGGTCGAAGCTGATTTTTACCGGTTTGTTGAGCAGGTTGCCGGGTGCCAGGTTCCATTGCTGGCCTTCGCCGCGATCCATCGGCAATTTCACCGTGTGGCCGTCGCTGCGTTTGAAGGTCTCGTATTTGTGGAGCAGCGCCTGCACGTAATATTCGCCGGCGGGCACATCGGCCAATGATTCAAACGGATACCCGAAAGCCGAAGCATCCAAACTCCTCGTTTCGCCGGGAAGCCAGTTTTCGACATTCACCCCAAAAACCAATTGGGTATTGGGGCCGTCGCTGATCTCCATACGCGGTTCTTTTTCGCCGTTGACGGAAAGCATCAGCAACAAGCGCCCGTCGAATGACCCCGAGCCTAAGCTGTCGGGATAGGTCACGGTAAACAATGCCGAACCGGTTTCAGGATTCGGATTGGTGCAAGCATTGAGCAAGGCCAATAATCCACAAAGACCTAACAAACAGTTTTTCATAGTTGGCGATTTGATGCCAAAGATAATTTTTTTCTACTTATGATTTAGTGTCTGTCCATTTAGTCGGTGTCTGTTATTTGTCTGTTCTTTAGCGTTCGAGACTCACTCTAAAAAACTCCCGTCAAAAGACAAGGGCATCAAATCTCCGGCTTTTTCCAGCGTAAAAACCGGGCCTGTTTCGCCCTGCAAAATAATGCGGATGGGCTGATGGTGGCGCGATTCGGTTTCGCAGAGCACCTGACGGCAGGCCCCGCAAGGCGACGCAGGTGCCGTAATGGTTTTTAATTGACTGCGCACGGTAATGGCGATGGATTCGATGGCCACGCCGGGGTGTAGCGAGGCTGCTGTCGCTAAAGTGACCTGCTCGGCGCAAAGACACATTGGATAAGAAGCATTTTCTTGGTTGGCACCGCTGAGCACAGCGCCGTTGGCTAAACGCACTGCCGCGCCGACCTGAAATTTGGAATAAGGCGAATAGGATTTGGACAAAGCAGCTTTCGCTTCCTCCAATAATTCAGCATCGGGTGTGGGCAACTCTTCTTTCGCATCGTAAATCCGCAGCGCAATGTGCAACAGTTTTTCTTTCATCATTGGATAGTTTGCTTTGTTCAGCATAAATTGCGCCCAAAATTCAGGCATGAATAACATCCTCATCATCGGCGCAGGCCGTTCTGCAACAGCGCTGATCAATTACACGCTGAACAAAGCTAAGGAAAATAACTGGTTTGTAACGGTTGCGGATGCAGATCCTGCATTGGCCGAACGCAAAGTGAACAACCACCCCAACGGGCGGGCGACCTGGCTCGACGCGCTCAAAGACAACGACCGGCGCGAACTCATCAGCCGTGCGGATGTCGTCGTTTCGCTGCTGCCGGCGCACCTGCACTTTGAAGTGGCGCAAGATTGCGTGAAGCTGAAGAAGCACCTCATTACGGCTTCCTACGTGTCGCAGGAGATGCAAAAACTCGGCGACAAGGTGCGCAACCACGAACTGATCTTCATGGGCGAATTGGGGCTCGACCCCGGCATTGACCACATGTCGGCCATGCAGCGCATCGAAGCCATCAAAGCCAAAGGCGGCAAAATCACCGCTTTCCGTTCCTACGCAGGCGGCGTGGTGGCACCGGAAAGCGACGACAATCCCTGGCACTACAAATTCACCTGGAACCCCCGGAACGTAGTGCGCGCAGGTACGGGCACGGCACAATTTTTTGAAAACGGAAAGTTTAAATACGTGCCTTACCACCGCTTGTTTCGCGAACATTGGATGGTAAACATCCAGGATATGGGCGAATGGGAGGCGTACGCCAACCGCGATTCGATGCTCTACCGGGAAGTATACGGCCTGAACGGCATTCCAAACATCATCCGCGGTACGCTGCGCCACAAAGGCTTTTGCGATGCGTGGGCCGCATTGGTCAAAATCGGTATGACAGACAGTTCGTTCCCGATTTTTGACTCCGCCAAGCTGTCGTATCACGAACTTATGGAGGCTTATGTGCCCACAGGAAGCGGTTCGGTCAAGGAACGCCTTGCTGCCCTGATTCGAGAGGAGCCGAATTCGCCGGTCATGGAAAAATTAGAATGGCTGGGCTTGTTCAAAAAAAGCAAAATCAAGGTTGCCAACGCAACACCGGCGCTCATCCTGGAGCAATTGTTGCTCGATAAATGGAAGCTCAATCCCAACGATAAAGACATGGTAATCATGCAGCACGAGATCGAATACGAGCTGGCGGGCAGAAAGCGCAAACATACCTCCACCATGGTGATGAAAGGCGAAAACGAATCGGACACAGCGATGGCACGGCTCGTGGGTTTGCCGCTCGGGATTTTTGTAAAATTGGTGATGGAAAGCAAAATCTCTGCCCGCGGCGTCCAGATTCCGGTGATGCGCGAAGTTTACGAACCGGTTTTAAAAGAATTGGAGGAATACGGCGTAATCTTTAAAGACAAAGATGAAGCCATTTGACACCACCGGCGCGCTACAGTGGTTTTACCTGATGCGCCAGGGGAGTGCTATCCTGACGGGCATTCTGCTGGCGCAATTGGGTTTGCCAGCCGACCAGATCGGCGTCTATGAAATCCTGCAATACATTGGGTTGTTAGTCAGCGCTTTTTGGGTGACCGGACTTTCCCAGGCGCTGCTTTCTTATTTCCCAACCCTCCCCGAACCGGAGCAAAGAAGGCTCACGGGAAGCGCATTTTTGCTGTTTACCGGACTGAGCGCCCTGTTGCTCGCCGCACTGTGGTTTGGTCAGAACCTTGCAATCCCTGCGCTCGCCAGCCGCCCTGCGCTGCCTTATTACGAGCTGTTTTTGCTTTGGCAATTTTTTAACCTGCCTGCTTTTCTCATCGAAAACCTCTACCTGCTGCACAAAAAAGCGAAAGCTATTTTTTGGTTTGGGATACTGGGATTTGGTTTGCAAATGGTCGCCGTGCTGGCACCGGTTGCGTTGGGCGCTGATTTCATTTGGAGTTTTTACGGCCTGATCGCGCTGGGCGTGCTGAAATTTACCTGGATCAGCGTGTTGATCCTGCAAACCGGCCAGTTGAGTTGGGACGCAGCGCTGTTGCGCAAATGGATCCGATTGGCCTGGCCGCTGGCTTTATACGCTTTACTTGGCGGGCTGATCTATTCGTTCAGCTTCTGGCTGGTGGGGCACCTGTACCGCGACGATGAAGCTACTTTTGCAGTGTTTCGATACGGGGCGCGTGAGTTTCCGTTGGTCATTGCGCTAACGGGTGCGTTGAGTGCCGCAATAATCCCCGCGCTGGCAACCAACTTACAGGACGGCTTGTCGCAATTGAAGACACGCTCGTTGCGCTTGTTCCACCTGCTTTTTCCACTTTCTATTTTACTGATGCTTACGAGCAAGTACTTTTTTCCGATCGTATTCACTGATGCATTTTCGGAAAGCGCCATCGTTTTTAATGCTTTTCTGCTCATTACGGTTAGCCGCGTGCTTTTTCCCCGCTCGGTGCTGATGGCGTTGCAATCCAATCAAATTGCGTTGCTTTCTTCGGTGATCGAGTTGATCTTCATCGTGACGCTCAGCCTGGTTTTGGCACCCTATTTTGGGCTCATGGGCATTGCAATGGGCACAACATTGGGGGCTTCCTTAGAGAAAATTATTTTGTGTATTTACCTCGACCGCCGATTCGGGATTGGCGTTTCCCAATATACTGATATGAAGTGGTGGGTCGGGTATTCGGTGTTGCTGGTGGCGGCGTTTGGGTGGTCGGTTTGCAATATCTGATGCCCGACGAATCAAAGGCATCCCATTATTTTGACTCGTATATTGAATTTTAAAAAGTGGACATAGTTATGTGTATTTACTGTTAATTTTTTTGTTGCCCCTTGCGCAACCCCTTAAAAAAGGCTTATACTTACAAAATTAATACCATTACTACCCACGATTCAGCCTGATTTGACTACCCTTCGGCTGTGTCACCTAATTAATTGTTTTAGCGTAAGACAACAAGTGTCCGGGCATTAGCCCGGGCGGCTCCCTAAGTCTATTATCCAACTTTTAATAGATAGTCAAAGATGAAATCTATGTACCCAATCCACCGCTCGCGCCAGGCTTTGCCTGGTGTGTACTATTTTCCGGGCTCCGCCCGGCCGTTCTCTGCCTTGCGCTCCTGCTTTCCACCTGCTTTAACGCCATGAGCCAACCCGCTACCTACTACCTCACTGAATGGTACGCCAGCGACGGCCTGCCCGGCAGCGAACCGGAACAGGTCGCCACCGTAGCCGATGGCAGCGGCAACCTCTACGTGGCTGGCGTGACACTCAATGCCTACGAAAAGTACGACCTGCATTTGGCCAAATACGACGACGACGGCGACCTGCTCTGGTCCGAAACCTTCAACCTGACCGATACCACCGCCAATGTAATCGTCGGGCAAATGATCTTAGACAATGCCGGCAATCCAATCATAGCCGGTTCGGTGTACAATGGCTCAACCAACCGCTACGACGCCCTCACCCTCAAATTCAAATTGGATTGCAATCCTGTGGCCGTCTCTGAAGTCGAAAATAGTGTTGCACGTTCTTTACAACTATATCCAAACCCTGCGACACAAAGACTCTTTATTAAGTCGGACTTGAGTGAGACCTCTGCCTTTATGGATATCCGAATCGTTGACGCATTAGGGCATAGCTTAAACCGAATTGAAACGTTATCGCCTGTTGATGGGGGGATAGATATCTCCAGCTTGCCCCCATCTGTCTATTTTATCATTGCTACCACAAAAGGGAATGATCAGCTTTTTGGCCGATTTATCAAAATGCATCATTAATCATCCTATAAAATCATTTATCATGAAAAATCTGGTAACAATCATAATAATGGCAGGCGTTTTTAGTACAAAAGCCCAACAATTCTGGCAGCCGCTTCGTGCAGACCAATGGCCTGATTATTCAGTTTTTAGCTTGTATGCCGATAATGAGGAGAACATTCCCTACATGGGAGGAAATTTCAAGTATCTTAAAGGCTCCGGAGAAGCTAATTTATTGCTTTTAAATGGGATAGCAATGTGGGACGGAGTTGAGTATAGCGCTATGGGGGTAGGCCAGGAATGGTGCTATAATGTCTGCAATCCAATATGGAAAATCAACAAGTATAAATCTAAAATTTATGTAGGCCTCGGCTATTCTAACATTGACAGGCTACTGACTTATGGGATAGCTAGGTGGGATGGAATTTCATGGGACTCGGTCACTAGCGGCTTTAAAAACGCCACAGGAAGTCCTTTCGGAGTTATGCCAAGGCTTTGATTTTTAATGAAGAACTTGTCGTTGGAGGTATTTTCTGCACTGCTGGTGGAATACCAGTCAATAGCCTTGCAAAATGGAATGGGATAGAATAGACTGGAATTCCATTTCCGCCAAACTTTTCGCCTGATCTTCCTTTAATTACGGATATGGTTTACTTTAATGACGAATTGTACGTAGGTGGCAACTTTGAGGCAATCATAAACGGCGAGATTTATGAAGACATTGTCAAATTTGACGGCACTGTCTGGCACCCGGTAGATGGCAGCTTGTTTGGATCTTTTTCACATGTCAATTCAATGGTTGTTTTTCAAAATCAACTTTACATTGGCGGGGCATTCAATGCTTCTGACGGCAATGCTGGCAATAAAATCATGCGGCTTGGTTCAAATGGCTGGGAAGACGTACACGGCGGCATTTGGGGAGAAAATACATCTCAGGTGTATAAGTTGCTGGTTCATCATGATGCGTTATACGTGAGTGGTACCTTTGATATCGTTGGGGATGGTGTAGCCGCCAAAAGTATCGCCAAATGGGATGGCGAAAAGTGGTGCGGACTTGGCGGCAATTTAGATTATTTTGTACAAGACATGGCTGTTTTTAGGGATACCCTAATTATTACGGCAAGCATTGAACTTGACAATGGATATAGAATAATGAACATCGCCAAATGGACAGGCGGCGACTACGTTGAAAACTGCGGGCTGCCAGTGAGTACTCCAGTCCTGCCCTACGGATGGTGATGCCAAGCTTTCCCCCAACCCCGCCTCCGACCTCCTCCACCTCCAGCTTGGCGGCTTCCAAACCTCTATTCAAGTCCGCATTTTTAATGCCCTGGGTCAGGAGATGTACGAAACGCAAGTGGATGCAACCCCGCAGGTCGAAACCCTGCGCATCCCGGTAGCGGCCTGGCCGCCGGGGGTGTATAGTGTGCATATAGAATCGGGCGGGAAGGTGCTGACGCGGCAGGTGGTGGTGCAGCGGTGAGGCGGATAGTGAGGGTTTGACTTCAAGTCAAGTCCTCACTTATCAGTTTTGATATCGGGCTGGAAACCCTGATAATAGAACGCACGGGGCGGAGCCGCCGCGCGAGCGGGATTTGGCTGGACGGATCCGAAGGTGAGACCTTTCCCAAAAAAGGTGTTACCTTTCTCGAAGACCCAAAATCCTGTTGAAACGCCTTGTTCCCGAGTTGGCTTTCGTTTCCTCAAGAGGTAACACCTTTTGGAAAGGTGTCATCTCCGGGAGGTGAAGGAGTCAGGGTCTGACTTCAAATCAAACCCTGACTTATTTTGCGTTGTTCCATCGCAACAAGCTATTTGAAGAGATGGATCAACCATACTTTACGGGGCAAGTTTCGCCCATTAGCAAAACTTGCCCACTTGCAAACTTACCTATTCCGGATCCTTCCCGCCATCCAGAAACTCCTGGTAAGCGCTCAGTTCACCCCACTTTCCATTGGCGGCCAATTCAGCCTGTTTCGCCCAGGAAGACGGATCGGCTAAGCGGAAAGCTTCTCCGCCGTCGGCCAAAACTTCTTTCAGGCGATCCAGCGGCACTTTGGCCAGATCCGACCAGATATTGATGCCGGCAGCTTTCAGCAATTGTTCGATTTTCGGACCAATGCCTTCCACAATTTTCAGGTCGGCGTGGTTGGTGCTGAAACCCATCAACTTGGCAATCATTTTTTCTACCTTGGAAGGTGTTTCGTCGCCGGTTGCAGAGTCTTTGCCTGCATCTAATGATTTTTGCAGGGCAATCAGCTCTGTCCAGTGGTTTTCAGCAGCGAGCAGGGCTTGCTTTGGCCAGGAATGTGGGTCGTGAATGCGGAAGTTCGAGCCGGCATTTTCCAGGATTTCCTTCAGGTCATCCGTACTCCAGGCTGCCAGATTCGACAAGGTTCCAATGTTATTTTGCTTGAGCAGTTCTTCGATTTTTGGCCCGATGCCTTCTACGATCTGGAGGTTATCCTGACCCAGCAATGCGCCGTAATCAATGGATCCACCAGCCAATCCGCGCCCTGTGACCAAACCGCCGGCTTCGCCTTCTTCGTATTTGGCGAGTTTGGTTTTCAGCACTGCTTTGTCGGCATCACAGGTATGTAGCGACGCGCGCAGGGAGCCGGTTTCTTTATTGGCCTCTTCAATTTGATACTTCAAACTGGCGTAGTCTTTTTCTAATTCGCCGTATTTGATGCGCAGGTTTTTTAGTTCTTCTTCCAGTTCAGTGGCGCGGCGGCGGTACTCGGCCCAAAGCCACCAGCCAAGCAACAGACCCAGCAGGAAAGCGCCTAATGAACAAAGCGCCCACAGCAGCCAGCACGGCAGGCCCAGGGCGGTAGCGGCATCTTGTAAAAAGAAAGTATTGAGCAACATGGTTAGTCGTTTTTGATTGAATTTGAAGAATATTACTGTTTGATCAGCCTCACTTCCACGCGGCGGTTGTTCTGGCGCCCGGTTTCCGTGTTGTTGGAATCCACCGGCTGTGTTTTGCCTTTGGTGTCCACGTCTACCTGTTCGGCCTTGACGCCCACTTTGGTCAATGTATTTTTGATCTGGTTGGCACGTCCCAAACCGAGTTGGTTGTTCACTTGGTCGGTACCGACGTTATCGGTATGCCCCACCAGCGAAATACGCTCCCCTGTTTTTTTCACGCGTTCGGCCAATTTGGTCAGGTAGGCTTCTACTGCCGGGTCGTATTCTCTTTGTACGGAACCGGTTGGGAAACGAATGATGATGCGGTCGTCGAGTTCTTCAACGCTTGCTTCCGCTGTGGCTTCCGGTGTGATCCACTCGAAAGCAACGCCTTCAAAGTAGCCCTTGCGAACACCGGGGGTTTCGTCCATCAGGCGGGCGCGCAACTGAACCCGATCATCAGGAATGGTGCCTGCAAATAGCTTTTTCGCAGCGTCTGCTCTTGCAAACCCCATGTTGTCGTAGCCGTCCGGCTTAGGTTCGGCTTCGTAATAGAGGCCCGTGATTTGAAGCAGGTTGTTGTCTTTCATCTGAGCCAGCAGCCTTTGCTTGAGCTCAGGAAAACCGTCATTGGTGAAAGCGGCTGCATTAGCCCACTGAAAGTCAAGCGGATAGCGCACCAAAGTGCCGGAATCAATCGCATTCGAGTCCAAATCGGTCATCGAAGCGGCATCTGCCGAACAGCATTGCTGCAAACATCCTTTGTAAGCAATCAGCGAGTAAAGCAACCAAATCACCAGCATAATGATGACTTTTAATGGCGCACTCATAATTGGTATTTTCGTTTTACAATGAATGAAAAATCTGTATTTTCCAAAAGTAAGCATTCATCTTTTGAAAAAAGGAAAAAGTGGGAATAAATTATCAGAATGCTTTTAAGGAGGGGATTCTTGTCGCCCGGAGATTTTTCTGCCAACTAAAATGCTTATCTTTGCCCCCCATAACGCATAAACATCCATCAACCATGTTCAATAGCCTGAGCGATCGTTTGGAAAGCGCCTTCAAAACGCTGAAAGGGGAAAGTCGCCTTACCGAGATCAATATTGCACAATCCATCAAAGAGATTCGCCGTGCCTTAGTGGACGCCGACGTGAACTATAAAATCGCCAAAGAATTTACCGACAAGGTAAAGGACAAGGCGATGGGCAAAGAAAACGTGCTCAAATCCGTGAAGCCGGGCGACCTGATGGTGAAAATCGTCATGGACGAATTGGTGGAACTGATGGGCGGAGAGGCCGCGACCCTCAACCTGAACGGCAAACCAACAGTGGTTCTGGTTGCGGGCTTGCAAGGCTCGGGTAAAACGACTTTTTCCGGTAAATTGGCGCTCTTCCTCAAAAGCAAACGCAGCAAAAGTCCGCTGCTGGTCGCTTGCGACGTATACCGCCCGGCAGCCATAGACCAGTTGACGGTGCTTGCCGGACAAGTAGGCGCGGGTATTTACAAAGAACCGGAAAGCAAAAACCCGGTGCAGATTGCCCTCAACGCCATCCAGTACGCCAAGTCGCACAGCTTTGATACGGTAATCGTGGATACTGCCGGCCGTCTGGCAGTGGACGAGGAAATGATGAACGAAATTGCGGCCATCCGCTTAGCCATCCAGCCCAACGAAACGCTTTTTGTAGTGGATTCGATGACGGGTCAGGATGCGGTCAACACGGCAAAAGCGTTCAACGACGTCATTGACTACGACGGCGTAGTGCTCACTAAATTGGATGGCGATAGCCGCGGCGGGGCAGCTTTGTCGGTAAAATACACCGTGGGCAAGCCAATCAAATTCGTCAGCACCGGCGAAAAAATGGACACGCTGGACGTGTTTTTCCCCGACCGGATGGCGCAACGGATTCTCGGCATGGGCGATATCGTTTCGCTGGTGGAACGGGCGCAGGATCAGTTTGACGAAGAAGAAGCCAAGCGGCTGGAAACGAAGATCAAAAAGAACAAGTTTGACTTCAACGACTTCCAGAGCCAGATCAACCAGATTCGCAAAATGGGCGACCTGAAAAGTTTGATGGGCATGATTCCCGGCATGGGCAAAATGATGCGCGACGTTGACATAGACAACAGTGCGTTTAACAAAATAGAATCCATTATTCACTCCATGACGCCACAGGAGCGCACCAACCCGGAGTTGCTGAACATCAGCCGCAAAAAGCGCATCGCCGGCGGCTGCGGCAAAACGCTGGACGAGATCCAGGCTTTCCTCAAGCAGTTCGAGCAAATGCGCAAAATGATGCACCAGATGACGAAGACGCCTGGCTTCGGCAGCGGCAATCCGATGGCTGGCAGTACGCCAGGGTTTAGGGGAACAAGACCTAAGGGTCGCTGAATTAATAAGGGTCGCTTTCTCCGGGCAAGGCATTTTGATTCTAACCGAGGCGGGGGTTCCCGACCTTAGCCATAGCTAAGGGAGGCGGTTCCCCAACGAAGGGTTAGGAGCAAAAGACCTCCTGGAAAAGTGGACAGTTATTATTTCAGCGACCCTAAACAGTAGGTTAATGCCTGTTTTACTTGAAATCCAATACCTGCCATCCATACAGTATTTTACCAAATTAGCAGGCAGCGAACCGGTCTTTATCGAGCAGTGGGAGCATTACCAAAAAGGCACCTACCGCAACCGCTGTCATATTGCCGCAGCCAACGGCCTGACCCGGCTGACCATCCCACTCATCAAAGGCAAAAACGAACAGCAGGCCATCCGCGAGGTGCGCATCGCTTACTACGAACCCTGGCAACGCCAACACTGGCAATCCATCCGATCGGCTTATGGCAACGCGCCGTTTTATGAGTTTTATGCGGATGCGCTCCAGCCTTTTTACGAAAAACCATTTCCTTTTTTGTTCGATTTTAACTTAGAACTGTTGCAAACCCTGTTGAAATTGCTGCGCATGGACGTCACTTTGCAATTAACCGACGCTTATGTTGACGCTCCCCCCGACGGATGGGAAGACCTCCGGAATGCCATCCACCCCAAACCACACCTGCAAAAGCCCGATCCGCATTTCACGCCGAAGCCCTACCATCAGGTTTTTGAAGACCGCTATGCTTTTTTGCCCAATCTGAGTCTGTTGGATGCGTTGTTTTGTTTGGGACCGGAGGCAGTTGTTGAGTGAAGGCAAGTTGGCAAAGCGCAAGAGGCAAATATGCAAACTCGCAAGTACCCGAAATTGCAAATTTGCCCATTTGCCAACTTCAAGAATTACTACCTTAGCCACTCAAAAAAACGACAACCATGTTCCAAACCGTCGAACCTGCGCTGGAGCAGGAACTTCAGGAGATCCGCGACGCCGGCCTGTATAAGGAAGAGCGCATCATTACCACGCCGCAGGGCGCACTCATCCGCACCACGCAAGGAACGGAGGTGCTGAATTTTTGTGCCAACAACTACCTCGGACTTTCTTCGCATCCGGCGGTTATCGAAGCTGCAAAAGCGGCCATAGATTCGCACGGCTTCGGGCTGTCGTCGGTGCGGTTCATCTGCGGCACACAGGACATTCACAAAGAATTGGAAGCCAAAATTTCGGAATTTCTTGGCATGGAAGACGCCATTCTCTACGCCGCAGCGTTCGATGCCAATGGTGGCTTGTTCGAACCGCTGTTGTCGGAGGAAGACGCCATCATTTCCGACGAACTCAACCACGCGTCCATCATTGACGGCATTCGGTTGTGCAAAGCGCAGCGCTTTCGCTACAAACACAACGACATGGCCGATCTGGAGGAAAAGTTAAAAGAAACCCAATCCGCCCGCCGCCGCCTCGTCTTCACCGACGGCGCTTTTTCGATGGATGGCACCATTGCGCAATTGGATAAAATCTGCGACCTCGCCGAAAAATACAACGCGATGGTGGGTATTGACGAATGCCACGCCTCCGGCTTCCTCGGCAAAACCGGCCGGGGCACCCACGAATACCGCAACGTCATGGGCCGCATAGACATCATTACCGGAACCTTCGGAAAAGCCTTGGGCGGCGCATCCGGTGGCTTCACCGCTGCCAGAAAAGAAATTGTGGAGCTGTTGCGCCAGCGCTCGCGCCCCTACCTGTTTTCCAACACGTTAGCACCTGCAATAGTCGGCGCTTCCATTGCTGTACTCGACCTGTTAAGCGCCAGTACTGCCCTGCGCGACAAACTCGAAGACAATACCCGCTATTTCCGCCAGGCCATGACGGAAGCGGGTTTTAACATCATCCCCGGCGAACACCCCATCGTGCCGGTCATGCTCTACGACGCATCACTTTCTCAACGCTTTGCCAACCGCCTGCTCGAAGAAGGCATTTACGTCATTGGCTTTTTCTTTCCGGTAGTGCCCAAAGGCAAAGCACGCATCCGCGTGCAGATGTCTGCCGCACACGACCGGGCGCATCTGGAAAAAGCGGTGGCTGCTTTTACGAAGGTGGGCAAGGAGTTAGGGGTTATTTGAAAGGGGCAAGGGGCGAGTTGGCAAGTAGGCAAAAAATGCCCATTTGCGAGTTTGCCTACTTGCCTATTTATCAGGAAAGCACTTTCGCGAGTAGCTGATGAAAATGGTGCACGCCCTGCTCCATCGCCGGCGAAAAGCGCCCACTGTGGTAATAGCGCGACTGAATGCCACGCTGCACGCTTTCCACGACGGCTTCGTCTTCCAGTTCCGTTGCCTCAAGATTGTTTAAAGACCGCTGGTGGGTAGCGTCTTTGTACAGGTAAGTGCGGAACCGGATGCGCGTTTTTTGTAAGCCCTGCGGTTCTACGACGTTGAGCGATAAGCCCCAGGGATAGAAGTTGAACATCAGGTTGGGGAACAGCCAGTAGTAATAAGCATAGATTTTTTGGCCAAAATCGGGGTGGCCTTCTGGCGCTTCAAAATGCGGCTGGCCTTCGTCGGCAATGCCGATTTGCAAATTGCAATGCGGGAAAATTTCGTAGGCATATTGCTCAAAATCTATGGCTGCATTGAGCGCAGGGTGTACAAACGGGATGTGGAATCCTTCCAGAAAATTATCGCAATAAAGCGCCCAATGGGCCTTGACGGGGTAGTCGGTGGTGCCTTCTTCCACCAGATGCAGCGTGTCCAAAGGCAGCCAGTTCAGGCGTTCGCGCATGGGGCGCGTCATTTCTTCAAAGCTGACTGCCGGATTCAGGGAAACAAAAATAAGCCCCAGCCATTCCTCAAAAGGCACGGGGGTGAGGTGGTCGGCAGCCGTGGGGAAGTCTTCAGCGCCTTCAAAAGCAGGCATGCTCTTAAAGGTGCCGTCCAAACGGAAACTCCGCCCGTGGTAACCGCAACTGAGCATTCTGGCTTTGCCCGGCTGCATGGCCACGAGATTCCCACGGTGGGTGCAGACGTTAGACAGGCAATGTTTTTGGCCATTTTGGTCGTGGGTCAATACCAATGGTTCGTCCAATACCCCCTCCAGCAAGGTGAACGGATAAACTTGCCCCGGTTCGGCAATTGACGCCGTTTCAGTTACAAAATTCCAGTGGGCTGCAAATATTTTTTCTTTCGAGGCTTCGAAAGCTTCGGCGCTGCGGTAAAAAGCAGCAGGCAGCGTGGCCGCCTTTTTGATGTCGGGCTGGATGGCGAATTTTTCCATAGATAAATCCAAATTCAGGGAAAGTTGTTATGGTAAAAATGTATTTTGTATGAAACAGCAACGTTCATCCTCCCGTCGTTTGTTTCCGGGTCGCAAAGAACAGGAAAACGACCTGGGTCTCGGCACAAAAATAGGCGCTTCCGGCGAAAGATTGATTTCCAAAGATGGAAGATTCAATGTCCGTCGCAACGGCAGGCGGCAGTGGCTGATCTACGAGCCGCTCATCGAAATGTCGTGGGTGCGATTTTTGCTTTTGGTCGTGGTTTTTTATTTTGCCATCAATGCAGTTTTCGCCGTATTGCTGGCCTCTTTAGGCCCGGGCGCGTTGATCGGGGTTGACGAAATTCACTTTACCCAACGGCTGCTAAAGGCTTTTTTCTTTAGCATGCAGACTTTCACGACGGTGGGCTATGGAGCCATTAGCCCGCACAGCATTGCCGCCAATTTTGTTGCCGTCACGGATGCGATGGTGGGATTAATTGCCGTAGCGTTGGTCACGGGATTGGTTTTTTCGAGGTTTTCGCGCCCCAAAGCGCATATCCTGTTCAGCCAGAATGCCCTCATCGCTCCTTACAAAGAGGGCAGAAGCCTTCAATTTCGGATCGTAAACGAACGGAGCAACAAGATCATCAACCTCGAAATGCAAGTCGTTTTTTCCTGGACGGAGCAGCACAGCGGCGAAGCGACGCGGCGCTACATCGGCCTGAAACTTGAACGGGAAAAAGTAACCCTGTTTCCACTCAACTGGACCTTAGTACACGCCATTGATGAAGACAGCCCTTTCAACAACCTGACACCCGAACGGCTTCACCACATGAACGCCGAAATATTGGTCATTGTGCAAGGATTCGATGAAACGTTTTCGCAAACGGTGCATGCCAATAACTCCTACATGGCCGACGAAGTACTGTGGGACTACCAGTTTAATAAAATGTACTTCTCCGAAGGCGGGGTGGTGCGCCTGGAGTTGGATAAGCTGGATGATGTGGCGAAAGTGTGAGGGCAATCTACCTTCTGCATAATCAAGCAGCACTTTTATCTGCTTTGGGTATTCCTTTTAGCTCTTCAATCAATTTGTCTTTTGATTCTTCCAGATCAAAATCATCCTGTAATCCCATCCAAAATTTGGCGGAATTTCCAAAATACTTGCTTAAACGCAAAGCAGTATCGGCAGTTACTCTTCTTTTCCCTTTGATGATTCCGCTGACCCTGGTTTGCGGAATATTCAAATCTTTGGCCAGCCTGTATTGACTGATCGCCATAGGAGTCAGGAACTCTTCTAATAAAATTTCGCCAGGATGTATATTGGGCAGTTTTTCCATCACGAGCTTTATTTTAATGATCATCAATTATCTGAACCAGATAAGCATTACTTCCTAACCATTGGAATATTATCCTCCACTGGCCATTGATTCCGATGCTGTAAAAATCACTCAAATTACCTTTAAGCTTTTCCAATCTGTTTCCAGGAGGAATTCTCAAATCGTTGATGTCCTGAGCGCTATTGATCATCCTAAGCTTTCTTCGTGCAATAGGCTGAATATCACCGGGGAGTTTTTTTGAATATTCTCCCATCCAAATTTTTTCAGTCTCTTTGTCTCCGAAGCTTTTGATCATACTATCGCATCGGGTTACTAACGCCAAAGATAAGTAATTGGTTCGACTTTGTCAACTTCCCCCGCGCAAAAAGTCTTATAAAAGAGGTGAAATTAATTCGAAAACACTTGATATCCCCAAGGCTCCAGTTCCATCGCCTGTTCTTCTGACAATCGCAACATTTTATTCGTAAAAATCTCTGTATATTCTCCAGAATGCTTATTTCCTTGCAACTTAAATGCCTGCTTTTTTGCCGATAAGTTGATCACGACCACCACTTTATCGCCTGCTTTTTCGCGTACAAAAGCGTAGATGTTTTCGTCGTTCCCGGTGGGGATTTTCACCAATGCTCCCCCGTATTCGCCGTTCCAAAGCGCCTGATTTTTGTGCTTCAGGTCAAAAAGGGTTTTATAGAAACCGGCGTATTGGTAATTGCCCCAGTCAATCTGGTCTTTTTTGAAAAACTCCAATTGTTTGTCCATTGCCGATTCCATACCGGTATAAATCAGTGGCATCCCGTCAAACGTGGCGGTGAGCACTGCAAATGCCTTGTGCCCTGCCCCCATGCGCTGGAATTCCGTACCCGACCAGGAGTTTTCGTCGTGGTTGGAGGTAAATTGCATGGCGTACCCTTTCACGTATTGGCTGTCTTTTTTGGCCAATAGTTTATCAATGTCCAGCGCCGTTTTTTTCTCAGGCGCTTTGGCCTTGCCTTCCACGACATTTCCTTGCGAAAGTTGTTTGACCTTATCCCGGCTGGCACCCTGATATTTGGCGATTTCATTCAGCAAATGGTGCATTTCCCAGCCATAATCCATTACAAAAGCGCCATTGTTGCGAATATCCGGAACTTCCGCTTCGGCCAGCATGAAAAGGGGCTTGATGGCGTAGAGCGAGTCGGAGCACTGCGCCCAGAAATCAACCGGAATGCCGTGCGCCACATCCACCCGAAAACCGTCAATCCCGACATCTTTAACCCAGAATTTCATGGCATCAATCATCCCCAACCGCATTTCCGGGTTGTCGAAGTTCAAGTCGGCGACATCCGTCCAGCCCCAGGATTTGCCCGTATTGTAATCTATCGGGTCAATGATGTTCCCGGTCGAATCCTGCGTATACCAATCCTTGTGTTCGGTAATCCACGGGTTGTCCCAGCCGCTGTGGTTGGGCACCCAGTCTATGATGCAATACATCCCGGCGTCGTGGATGGCTTTCAGCAGGTGTTTAAAATCATCCATCGTGCCAAAGTCCGGATTCACGTCGTAGTAGTCGCCCACAGCATAGGGGCTGCCCAATTCGCCTTTCCGGTTCTTCACGCTTACCGGGTGAATTGGCATAAACCACAGAATATCAATGCCCATTTCTTTCAATCGGGGCAATTCTGCTTCGAACGATTTGAACGTATTTTCAGGCGTATAGTGTCGAAGGTTGACTTCGTAAATAGTGGCGTTTTTGTGCCAGTCGGGAACCCGGGGTTTTTCAAAAACGACGGGATTGGCGACAAGGCCGGTATCCGTTTTTTCTGAATTGTTTTTGCAGGAAGCAAAGAAGGCTATGGCTACAATAAAGAGCAGGCTGGCGCGCAGGAAGAAGCGGTTTGTCATGTTGTTGCGATTGAAATGGTGCAATTGTGCAGACTTGTCGCTACAAGTTTGCTACGTCGCCAAAACTACGGAAAAGTGGATACTTTCTTAGCAGATTTTACGAGAAATTGTTTCTCGCAAAACTTGTCCCGCACAACGGGAGGATGCTAAAGAGGGCGTCCAGCTTTGCGGACTTAGCGAAACCTCTGCGCCCTTTGCGGGAAATTTTAACCGTGAAGGGCGCAACGGATTTTTTTCACACAACGGCCACAACGAGGCGGCTTTCAAAACCACATTTTTCGTTGTGAGCGTTGTGCCGTTGTGTGAAATATTGGAACGTAGGGCGGGTAACCAGGGGCGTATGTAGTGACCGTCCTTGCCCCACTATCGGACTATAAAGACACAACGTCGCGATATTTACGCCTGCGGCCTTTAAGGTTCTTGCCCCACTATCGGACTATAAAGACAGCCCCCACTTAAATCGCCCGCATCCGGTTATTTTTAGGATTGTGCTCCACCTCCGCCAATCCCAATTCCTCCATCAACGGCGGAATATACATCCCAAAACGCCCGCGCAGCCCTTTTTTCAGGCCATACCAGCCCCCAATCGGATTGGATTCTGAACGGCTCCAGGCTTCAACGGTGCCTTCTTTGGCTGGCTTTTGCTCGTCTGCCGAACCGAGATCCATCCAGTCGCCGTGTGCTTTGAGCATTGCGTGCAGATCCGTCAGAGAGCGGGAATCGTATAGCAACACGGTTTTGCCGACGGTGCAAACAATGACGTCTTTACCATCCCGATGATCCCGGTACATTTCATATTCGGAGGTCAGGGGCGGCGTCTTGAGCTGCCACGGATTTTCTTTTGTGCCTTTTTCCATGATAATTAGCTTTTAGTGTTGGCAATGATTTCTGTATTACCGGCAACCCGCTTCCTCCATTTGATGATTTCGTACCAAATGACAGATGCAAAGCCTATGCCCATACTGATGGACAACTGAGCGATAGTCAGAGCCTCAAATTCAAAGAATTTTGCCAGTGGCGGCACAAAAAGCAACAACCCTGAAATGGCAACGGTGATGCCAATGATGAGCAAAACCAAGTTATTTTTATACCGGAGGGTTGTGAATATGGAGTAGAAAAAAGAGCGGTTCACTAAAGTGAGAAAGATATTGGCCGCGATGAGTGTGGTGAAAACCATCGTCCGGGTGATCGTTTCACTGAATCCCTGATAAACTGCATACTGATAAATCAGCAAGGTTCCGGCGGTGATCATCAAACCTTGCAGGATACTGGTGGTCAGTTCTTTCCAGTTAAAAAATGTATTCGTAAAAGGCCTGGGCTTTTGCAGCATCGTGTTTTTTTCCATCGGTTCATTTTCGTAAATAATGGAACAGGTGGGGCCCATAATCAACTCTAAAAAAATAATGTGTACCGGGGAAAAAATATTGGGGTAAATCCAGCCCAATGCCAATGGCAAAAACACCGTCAACACGATGGGAATATGAATGGAAATGATGTATTGGATCGCTTTTTTCAGGTTGGTATAAATTTTCCGGCCCATCGCCACCGCATCCACCATTTTTGACAAATCGTCTTCCAATAAAACTAAGGAAGCAGCCTCTTTGGCAATTTCGGTTCCTTTTTTACCCATCGCAATGCCAATATGCGAAGCTTTTAGCGCAGGCCCGTCATTGACGCCGTCGCCGGTCATGGCTACAATTTCGTTTTTTGCTTTTAACGCATTGATAATTTTCAGTTTGGCTTCAGGGAACATCCGGGTAAAGACCTGCGTGCTGATCACCCGTTCCTGCAATTCGGCATCCGACAATTGCATAAGTTCGTCCCCGCTGATGCTTTTATCGTAGCCCCGAAATCCAACCTGTTTGGCAATGGCGGTCGTGGTGGCCGCATTGTCGCCGGTGACAATTTTTACGGTCATTCCGGCGCGGTAGAAACCCTCCAAAACCGCCTGGATATTGTGTTTTGGAGGATCGTAAAAAGCAACAATGCCTTTAAACCGGAATTGAAATTGCTGTTGTTCAGCAGGGAAATCATTTCCTGCAAAAACAGCTTCCCCTACGCCCAAGAGCCGATAGCCATTGGTCGCCAGCGCGTTGGCTGCTACTGCTATTTGCTGTTTTTCAGCCTCTGTTAAAATAGAAATCTGCATCAACGCTTCCGGTGCTCCTTTGGCTGCGATGATGCGCTGACCCGATTCATTTTCAAACACATGGGTCATCATCGGCGGTTTTCCACCCAACGGGTATTCGTGTATCATGCGGTAATGGGGTCTTTCGTCGGCGGTTACGGAGGTTGCATACGCTTCGTGTAAGGCTACTTCCATAGGGTCGAACGGAATCGGTTCACTGGCAAACATCGCCAAGCGGAGGAGTTCCTTTTCTGTTAGCCCCAACGTGTTTTCGGGATCAGAAGTTTGTTGCGTTTCCAACACATACAATTTGGCCAAGCTCATTTTGTTTTCCGTAATCGTTCCGGTTTTATCCGTGCAAATCACGGTAGCGCTGCCCAAGGTTTCCACGGTTTTCATTTGTTTCACCACGATGCCCATTTTCATCAGGCGCCAGGATCCCAGGGCCATAAACGTAGTGAATGCAACAGGAATTTCTTCCGGCAAAATGCTCATCGCCAACGTCAGCGCTTTGAGCAAACTGTCTAATATATCGTAGGTTTTGAAATAATTGATGGCCCAAACGATGAGAAAAACAACCGCCCCGGCAAGCACCATTTTTTTTACAAAATTGCCGATCTGCAACTCCAAAGGCGTCCGTTCTTCCTGGATGCTTTCTAAGCTTTTGCCAATTTTGCCCAATTTGGTGGCGCTGCCAATGGCCGTAAGGGTCGCAATGGCCAACCCGCTGGAAACCGTTGTGCCGCGGTAAATGAAGCGATCTTCTTTAGTTTGGTCTTT
>JBBQGV010000100.1:0-21060 GCA_038323375.1 Chitinophagales bacterium | reverse complement strand
GGACTTCCCGCAATTGCTTTCAGTCGGCGCAATTGCCTTCGTCGGTCACGTAGCTTTGGCTACGCTCCCTTCTTGCGCCTTGTCCGCTGGAAAAATCCCCACGCCGAAAACGCGAACTTATTATTGCGATGTTCCTAAGCGTCTGAAGCTGGTTATTGGTTATTGGTTATTAGAACAAATAACTGATAACCAATAACCCCTTTATCCTTTTCACTTTATCCTTTAACCTTCTTAATCCCCCTTTGGGATTAGGGGGCTAAAACTCAAAACCCATGTACTTCTTCATTGAAAAATTCGGCATTCCCCTTGGCGGGTTACTCGGCGCGGCTACTGTTTTTTTGCGTTATGCGTTTATGGCCGGCGCAGCTTTCCTTATTTTTTATGTTGTTAAGCGGCGCAGCTGGCTGAAATACAAGATTCAGCAGCGGTTTCCCGATCCAAAGCACATCTGGAGTGAAGTGTTGCATTCCGCATCTACGGCATTGATTTTTGCCCTCATGGGAATTTGCATTTATTGCGCCCGGGAAGCCGGGGTTACCCGGATTTATACCGATGTCAGCGCTTACGGTTGGGGTTATTTTGCTTTTTCCTTTGTTTTTATGGTCGTCCTGCACGACACCTATTTTTACTGGATGCACCGGGTGATGCATCATCCGAAAGTTTTCATGCTGACACACCGGGTGCATCACAATTCGCGGAATCCGACGCCCTGGGCATCGCTGTCTTTTCAGCCTTTAGAAGCCGTGCTGGAATTCGGCATCATTCCCATTGCCATTTTGTGTGTGCCGTTTCATCCGCTTGCTTTGTTGCTGTTCGCCGTGTGGTCTTTGTTTTTTAATGTAACCGGCCATCTTGGATACGAGCTGTTTCCAAAAGGTTTTGTGCGCCATCCGGTTTGGAAATGGATGAACACGTCAACGCACCACAACATGCACCACCAGCGGGCCAACTGCAATTACGGGTTGTATTTTAATTTCTGGGACCGCGTGATGGAGACAAACGATAGCCGTTATGAAGTGGAATTTGAGCGCATTAAAGAAAGACAAAGCAGTTGTTAGCCCGCTTTGTCTTTCCAAATGGTGCGGCAAATGCCTGAATTACAATTCATCGTCTTCACAAGTTTTCCGTTTTCGTTGTAGAGTTTGAGCAGGCCTTCTTCTTTATCGCCGTTTTTGTAATAGCCTTCGGCT
This sequence comes from Chitinophagales bacterium, assembly GCA_038323375.1. Taxonomy (GTDB): domain Bacteria; phylum Bacteroidota; class Bacteroidia; order Chitinophagales; family Saprospiraceae; genus JABWAJ01. The sequence goes on along the minus strand of JBBQGV010000100.1, from coordinate 19,870 downwards.
TTGAGCTGGCCATTGGGGTGGTATTCGACGAAGGGGCCGTTTTCTTCATTTTCCCTGAAAGTAACCGTTTCTTTCAACTGCCCGCTTTCGTAATAGCCTTTCCACAGGCCATCCATCGTGTTGGCTACATAGACGCCTTCCAGTTCGAGTTTTCCCCCAGGGTAGAAGGCCTGGTAATTTCCTTCAAAAAAACCTCTTTGGTAGTGTTCAATCTGTAGGGTGTCGCCCGTTGCAAAAAAAAGAATGCGCTGGCCGTGAAGGGTGTCGTTTTCATAATGCGCCAATTCGATTAATTGCCCGTCAGGATTGAGTTTGTAATAAGCGCCTTCGCGTGCGTAATCCGCCTTTCGGCGCGAAAACCTCTCTAAGTAACCGTCTTCGGTCGTTGCCTCGATGACTTCCAGATTAGCGTCGTCTTCTCCACTTTGGAGTCCTTTATCGGATGGTGTTCCGGAGGAGCCGCAACCAGTGACCGCGCCCATCAGGAGCAACAGAAAAAACAGGTTTCGCATATTTTTTATTTTATATTATGGCTTTAGAATGGTGCTTCGTCCAATGCTGTCGTAATAAAAACCATGCTCTTCCATTTGGTTTAAATCGTAGAGATTTCGACCGTCGAAAATGACCTTGTCGTTCAGCAAATCTGCCATCATCTGAAAATTGGGCGTCCGGAAAACGCTCCATTCCGTCACAATTGCTAAGGCATCGGCACCACCGAGCGCTTCGTACTGATCTGAAGCGAACTGCAGCCGGTCGCCATAAATGGCCTTAACATTCCCCATCGCTTCGGGGTCGTATACGTTCACGACCGCCCCTGCTTCCAGCAATTCATCAATGAGGTAGAGCGCGGGCGCTTCCCGGGTATCGTCGGTATTGGGTTTGAAAGAAAGCCCCCAGATAGCGATCGTTTTTCCATCCAGGTCGTCGTTGAAAAACGTTTTTATTTTCCGGGTCAGTATGTGCCGCTGGTATTCATTGACCCGCATCACGGACTTTAGGATGTGAAAATCGTAGGCGTGATCGCTGGCTGTTTTGGCCAACGCCCGAACGTCTTTTGGGAAACAACTGCCGCCATAACCCACCCCCGGGAACAGGAAGCGTTTGCCAATGCGGGTATCGCTGCCGATACCGGCCCGTACCATATCCACATTGGCACCAATGCGTTCGCAAAGGTTGGCAATTTCGTTCATGAAGGAGATGCGCGTAGCCAGATAGGCATTCGCTGCGTATTTCGTCAATTCTGCCGAGCGCTCGTCCATAAAAATAATGGGATTTCCCTGGCGCACAAACGGTTCGTAAAGCAGGCGCATAATTTTTTTGGCTCGTTCTGATTGCGTGCCAATCACCACCCGATCCGGCTTCAGGAAATCTTCAACCGCCACCCCTTCCCGCAGGAATTCGGGATTGGAAACGACGTCAAAAAGGGCTTCATCAGCATGCTGGGCAATAATGGCGTGTACGATTTCGGAGGTCCCGACCGGTACGGTGCTTTTGTCAACAATAACTTTGTAATCGGTCTTCAGCAGGTGCGACAATTGGGCAGCCACCCCGGTAATGTAAGAAAGGTCGGCGGAACCGTCTTCCCCGGGCGGGGTTGGCAACGCTAAAATGATGATTTGGGCGGGGGCGATAGCCTCAGCGAGGTTGGTGGTGAAAGAAAGACGCCCTTGTTTTGTATTTCGCTCAAAAATTAGTTCTAAGCCAGGCTCGAAAATCGGGACTTCTCCACGGCGCATCCGGGCTACCTTTTGCTCATCAATGTCCACACAAACGACGTGGTTGCCGGTTTCGGCAAAACAAGCGCCAGTTACCAGCCCGACATATCCGGTTCCAACTACAGCAATATTCATAAAGGATTGCGTTTTTTAATAAGAAAGCGCAAATTTATTATTTTACGCAGAAATAAGTGCTTGTTTTGAATTCCCAAACAAGCTCTAAATCCTGAAAGAGATGAAGCAGTACTTCGAACAACTCTTTTATTCATTTCCGTTGCAATTGTTGCTGTCGCATGTGCGCAGCAATGTGCTACTCATTGGCATGTGGCTCTTGGTCGCGTTGCTCATTACCGGCAAAATCGGCAATAAGCTGGGCATTCCCTACCTTTTTCTGGATCCTGAATACCAGGGTTCGATTGATTTTTTTAGCTTTTTTTTAGTGGGATTGGCCTATGGGGGCTTCGTGATGAGCTGGAACCTGACCACCTACCTACTCAATTCCCATCATTTTCCCTTCTTGGCTTCCCTGTCGCGGCCATTCACCAAGTTTTGTATAAACAACAGTTTGCTCCCTCTGGTTTTTTTCATTTTGTACAGCGGGTATATCTTTCATTTTCAATTGGTTTATGAATCAGTCCCCATTTGGGGGGCATTCCTGCGCTGGCTGGGTCTTTGTTCGGGCGGATTGGCCATCCTGATATTTTACAGCGCGTATTTTCATCTCACCAACAAGGACATTTCCTACTACGAAATAGAACCGACGACCCCGCAGGAAACAGAGCGGCTTTTTGTGCCGGGGCGCCGGGATGTGGATATGGATTACATCAAACAGGATGAAAACCGATGGAAAGTGATGACGTATCTGAATGAGTCCTTCCGACCAAAGTTGGTGCGGAGTGTGGCTCACTATGATGTGCGCTTGTTGCTCAATATCTTCCGGCAAAACCACCTCAACGTGTTGCTGCTCCAGTTGCTGACGATGGGCTTGTTGCTCGCGCTGGGTTATCTGATTGACGCTGCTGCCTTCCGGATTCCCGCTGCTGCCAGTATTTTTATCCTACTCAGCATTTTTACAGCCATCATTGGCGCCATTATTTACTGGTTCAGCCATTGGTGGTTCACCGTATTTTTGGGCCTTCTTTTTGTAGCAAATTATGTCACCAGCTTCGACGAGCTACACCAGCGCAACAAAGCTTACGGCATGGACTATGGCTGTGAGCCTGCCGAATATTCCCTTGCCCGCATGCAGGAGGTCTGCGAGTCGGGGCAGATTGAACTCGATAAAAAAAACACTACAGACATCTTAAATACCTGGTTATCAAAAGTCAGCGCTCAACGAGAGCGGCCGGGAAAACCCAAGATGGTTCTGTTTTGCGTCAGTGGCGGAGGTTTGCGTTCGGCCATCTGGACTATGAAGGTAATTCAAACCGCAGACAGCTTGATGGACGGGCAATTAATGCCTCACTCCGTCCTCATCACGGGGGCTTCCGGGGGTATGATCGGCGCGTCGTATTTGCGCGAACTGTATTTGCAAAAGCAAAACGGGAAAGCGCTGAATGTTTACGATCATAGCCATATTGACCAGATTTCCAAAGATTTACTCAATTCAATCGCGTTCACGATTGTCACAAATGATATTTTTCTGCCCTGGGCGAGATTTCAGCAAAGCGGCCATACCTACAACAAAGACCGGGGGTATATTTTTGAACGGCAGTTGAACGAAAATACGCATGGCCTGCTCGACAAAAGCCTGTCGGACTACCGCGATCCCGAGCGCCGCGCACTGATCCCCCTGTTGTACCTCACGCCAACCATTGTAAATGATGGCAGGCGGCTGGTGGTGTCTCCGCACGGTGCCTCTTTTATGATGATTCCTCCGGTTAGCGCAGCGCATCGTCAAACGCTGGAAGTGGACGCAGTGGATTACGGTTGGATGTTTGGTGCCCAAAGTGCTGACAGCCTGCGCTTCCTGACCGCTTTGCGCATGAATGCCACCTATCCCTACATTTTGCCCAATGTGCATTTGCCCAGCATTCCAAGCATAGAGGTCATGGATGCCGGCGCTTTGGACAATTACGGCCTGTTTTCTGCCATTCGTTTTGTGCAGGTTTTCCGCGACTGGATTGAAAAAAATACTTCCGGCGTGGTTTTGGTGCAAATCAATACGTCTGAGCGCACGAAAGAGATTTCCGCAAGCAACAATATCGGGGTCATCGAAAGCCTGTTTAACCCCGTGGGCATTGCCGGTAAGGTGTTTACCCTACAGGAGTTTCAATACGACAACAGCTTGGGGTTGATGTACAATTTGCTTGGAAAAGACCGGATGGAGGTGATCCGTTTTGTCTACCGCCCCCGTGACCGCAAAAAACTGAAGGCGGCGATTTCCTTTCACATCACCAAATTGGAAAAAGACGATGTGCTGAATGCCATGTGGTTGCCCGAAAACAGGAAAAACCTGGAAGCCTTGCATCGGGCAATTCTGCAATAATCATTGAATTGGCGGAGTAACGAACGCGGAATTGCCATTTTTTTTACAAAACCAACTGAGAGACAGCTATATTTGCACCGGAATAGCGCACAAGCTTTTCATCGTGTGCCGTACAAGCTACATAAAAAATGAAAATAGTTATTGCTGGCGCGGGAGACGTCGGCTTTCACCTCGCCGAGTTACTTGCCTTTGAACAACGCGACATCGTGCTGATAGATTCCAACCAGGATGTGCTGGATTATGCGGCAACCCACCTCGATGTAATGACCCTTCGGGGCGACGCTTCTTCCATAGAGATACTAGAACAGGCGCAGGTATCGCGTGCTGAGCTGGTATTGGCTGTGACAACTTCTGAAAAAACCAACCTGCTCACGGCTATTTTAGCCAAAAAGATGGGTGCCCGGCAAACCATTGCCCGGGTGAAAACGATGGATTATCTGGAGGACGAGCAACGGAAAATGTTTGAAGAGTTAGGCGTGGATGCCCTGATTGCGCCAAGCCAACTGGCGGCTGAAGAAATCCAGCGGTTGATCGGGCAGTGTTCCTTTACGGATATTTACGAGTTTGAGGAAGGCAGGATTAGTCTTATTGGGCTTACGCTGGGAGAAACATCGCTATTGATCAATGTGAAACTAAGCGAGTTGCATCGGATTGATCCCGAGGCAACTGTGCGTCCGATTGCGATTCTCCGGGGGCATCAAACCATTATTCCCAACGGAGAAACCATATTGCTCCGAAATGACCACATCTACTTCATTACCGACAAGGAAGACATTGATACGCTGGTAAATATGGTGGGTAAAAAGAAGGTGAAAGTTAAAAACATCATGATCCTTGGCGGAACCGACCTTGCCGTTGCAACGGCCAAGTTGCTGGAAAACAACTTCAATGTCACACTGGTCGAACGCGACAAGGATCATTGCAAATACCTAAGCGAAATCTTGAACCATACCCTGGTCATCAACGGCGAGCCCAGTAATTTTGACCTGCTGGTTGAAGAAGGATTAGACAATATGGACGCAGTCATTGCCCTGACCAACAATTCTGAAGCCAACATCATTGCCAGCCTTACGGCGAAAAATCACGGCGTCTACAAAACGATTGCCCAGGTTGAGAATAAAGAATATACCCACATTTCCCAAAACATCGGGGTAGATACGCTCATCAATAAAAAGCTGATTGCAGCCAACAACATTTTCCGCTACGTCCGCAAGGGTCAGGTTGCGGCAGTCACCAGCATTAATGGAGTGGATGCCGAGGTAATCGAGTTTGTCGTTCATAAAGAAAATCAGCTCACCCGAAAAGCGCTCAAAGATCTGCATTTTCCCAAGTCGGCGCTGGTTGGAGGTGTTATCCGGGGGAAGGAAAGCTTGATCCCCGACGGCAATTTCCGGTTTCAGGTGGATGACAAAGTCATTGTATTCGCATTACCGGAGGCCATTGCCAAAGTAGAAAACCTCTTTCGATAAATCACCTAAGCTCAGGAAAGTTGATCAGTTTTCATCCTATAGCCCGTGTCATTGGTGTCACCCTGCTGCTACTTGGCGGACTGATGTTGGCCTGTTTGCCCGCCTGCTACTACTATCACGGCGGAGATGAAGGCTCGATTGCACTTTCTGCACTCATTTGCATAGTTTTCGGAGCGTCGCTGCTGTTTTTTTTCAAATCGGTGAATGGGAAAGGCGTCAACAAACGCGAGGGCTACCTTATTGTGGCGCTGGGCTGGTTGGCCATGACGCTTTTCGGGATGCTGCCCTTTATTTTCAGCGGCGTGTTGCCGGATATTGCGGATGCGTTCTTTGAAACGGCTTCGGGGTTGACCACCACAGGCGCTACGGTTATTGCTGATATTGAAGGAACGCCCAAAGGGATTTTGCTTTGGCGCAGTCTCACCCATTGGATTGGCGGCATGGGCATCATTGTACTGACGGTGGCGCTTTTCCCGTTACTGGGCATTGGCGGCGTCGAACTTTTTGTTGCAGAGGCACCCGGTCCAACTGCCGACAAGGTGCATCCCCGCATCCGGGAAACGGCCAAGCGCCTTTGGCTGATCTATGTGGCCCTGACCGGATTACTGACCCTTTTGCTTTGGGCGGAAGGCATGACGTTTTTTGACGCCATCAACCACGCCATGGCTACCATGGCTACAGGGGGATTTTCCACCAAAAATGCCAGTGTGGCTCACTTTACCTCGCCAATCATTCAGTATACCCTCATCCTGTTCATGTTCATTGCAGGGATCAACTATACGATTATTTATTACGGACTAAAAGGAAAATTCAAAAAAGTATGGAGCAGCGATGAATTCCGGGCTTATTTGGTTTTGGTACTCGTACTTGCTGTCGTCATTACCCTTGGCGTACACCAGGCCACCGACCAGCCTTTGGAAAAATCTTTTCGCGACAGCCTTTTTCAATTAGTATCCGTCATCACGACAACTGGCTTCATTTCTGCGGATTACACCAGTTGGTCGTCGGGGCTTACTATGCTGTTTTTTGTGCTTTTGTTTATCGGAGCCTGCGCCGGCTCAACTGCGGGCGGCATCAAAATCATCCGGCATTTTGTTTTTTTTCGCAATTCTTTTCTGGAATTCAAACGCCTTATCCACCCCAGAGCCATTGTGCCGCTGAAGCTGAATGGCGAGGTGGTGGCGGGCAAGGTTCTTATCCATATTTTTATTTTCCTGTTGTTGTATATGATCTTGTTTGTGCTGGGTTCTTTGGTGCTGTCTATCATGGGCGTTGATTTCTTGACCGCCATTGGCGCCGTGGCTACTTGTCTGGGCAATGTAGGCCCCGGCATTGGCAAAGTCGGGCCGGTGGATAATTTTGTCTGGCTTTCGCCGGAGGTCAAGTGGGTGCTTTCTTTCCTGATGCTATTGGGGCGCCTTGAAATTTTTACGATATTAGTGTTGTTTACACCTTATTTCTGGAAATCAAATTAGTGTCTGTCTTTATAGTCCGATAGCTGCGTTGTGTTTCGCCCCAAAATCGGTCATTTACGCGAGTAAACTCCCGTTTTTGGGGCGAAACACGCCTTGTTCTCAAACTCTAAAGAGCAGACACTCGACTAAAAGGGGTTGTGTAATAAGGTGCAAAAAGTAAAAGGCAATAATTTCGCAAAATCAAATAATTTTGCGAGGTCGTTCTGTTTGTTTCCGTAAACATGAAGCGTTGCGAAACAAAATTGCCCATTGCAACTTGCCTTTTGCCTCTTTACACAACCCTTTTAGCGTCCGATAGCTGCGTTGTGTTTCGCCCCAAAATCGGTCATTTACGCGAGTAAACTCCCGTTTTTGGGGCGAAACACGCCTTACTCTCGAACCCTAAAGAACAGACACTCGACTAAATAGACGGACACGAATTAGTGACCTATCCGAAAAAGATGTCCAATTGGATGTATATTTGCACGGTCAAATTACCATCCATCAGATTAAATCCACATCATTGATTGCCACCGACCTAAAAAAAGACATCAGGCTGTTGTCTGACGCAGCCTTGGAAGACCTGTTCAAAGAAATGGGGCAACCCGCTTTTCGCGCCCGACAGGTGCAGGAATGGCTATGGCAAAAGGGCGTTCACGACTTTGAAGCCATGACGAGTTTGCCCAAATCACTGCGGGATCAATTGGCGGCAAGCTTTGAAATTCGTCCTATTTCGGTGGATAAAGTGCAACACAGCCTGGATGGCACCATAAAATCCCGGTTTCGCCTGCACGACGGCCACCTGATTGAGGCGGTACTGATTCCGGTGCCGGAAGACGGGCGCTTTACGGTCTGTGTTTCCTGCCAGGTTGGGTGCAGTCTGACCTGCAAATTTTGCGCCACCGGTCGTATGAAGCGCGTGCGGAACCTCGATGCTGCCGAAATCTTTGACCAGGTCGTTTTGGTCAACCGGCAATGTCTGGAGGTTTTCAAACAACCCATTTCGAATGTGGTATACATGGGCATGGGCGAACCCCTGCTGGCTTATCGCAATGTGCTGGACAGTGTGGCGCGCCTCACTTCCCCGAAAGGATTGGGCATGTCGCCGCGCCGAATTACGGTCAGTACGGCCGGCATCGCCAAAATGATCCGCCAATTGGCTGACGACGACGTGCGGTTTAACTTAGCCCTGTCGCTGCACGCTGCCGACGACGAAAAGCGCAACGAAATTATGCCCATCAACGAGCAGAACAACCTTTCGGCGCTCATGGACTCCCTGTCTTATTTTTATCAAAAAACCCGCAACCGCATCAGCTACGAGTACATCGCTTTTCAGCGTTTCAACGATAGCTTAGAGGATGCGGCAAGGCTGGCCACGCTATGCACCCGGTTTCCGGTGCGGGTCAACGTCATCGAATATAACCCGATAGACGACGCGCCGTTTGAAAAATCGGACGCCGACCAAATTGACCGGTTTGCAGCTTATCTGCGCAAAAAAGACATTGTGATTACGGTGCGACGCAGCCGGGGGAAGGACATTGATGCGGCTTGTGGGCAGTTGGCGAATAAGGCTTGATTTTGCGCCTGTTTTTAGGGGTGGTAGCCCCTTTATGCGCTGGAATTATAGTTCGACACAGAAACTCTATACTACTCTATACAAGGTAACTTTGAGGTTAACTGGCTGCAACTCCTGTTTCCACGGGTGGGATATTATTCTTTTTTCCTTTCAATGTACCTGCGACGGAGATGTCTTCGTCAATATCGAGCCAGTGAATGCCTGAACCTTTTTCGATGAAGTGCCAGTTCATTCTTTGTTCCTGTGTTGCCTTTGCCAATCGCCAAAACCAATTATAAGGCACTCCAATACGCCGTCTATCTTCAAGTTCAAGATAGAAAAAATCTTTATCGAAAGACAAACCTGTTGCTCGAATATTTTGATTTTCACCCAAAGTGCTTATACCATTTTCTTTTAAATTCAGCCTGATTTCCGCGTACTTTTCTGTCAACCTTCTTTTCTTCGGAAGGCGTAAAATTACGCTTTAATGCCTATTATTGCAGTTGCTTTTCAAAAAACGCCATGAACAATAAAATTATCATGCTCTCTTTTGTCGTACTTGGCCTTATCCTGACCGCCCTGTTTGCGCGGCGTGGAGCAAATGCCGCGCCCAGTACGCCGCTTCAGCAAACCAACCGCGAGGAGGAACTGGACGTATCAGAAATAACCGATACCGCTTTCCGGCGGATTGTAGAAGAATATGAAGCTTATGTAGAAGAAGCGCTGGTCAAAGAAAACGTGCCCGGCGCAGCAGTAGCCATCGTCAAAGACGGCAAAATCGCTTATTTGCGGGGATTTGGGCTGAAGCAAACCGGCACGAGAGATTCGATAGATGTACATACTGTTTTTCGATTGGCCTCCCTGTCCAAAGGGTTTGCACCGGTTTTGACCGGACTGATGGTGCAAGACGGCGTACTCGAATGGGACGACCCTGTTGTGCGCCATGTGCCTGATTTTCGGTTGCGCGATAAAAAAAGCACTGAGATGCTGAACTTGCGCCATATTCTGAGCCACACCACGGGTTTGCCCCGCCATGCCTATTCCAATTTGCTCAACGACGGATTAGATTACGAGCAGATTGTTCACAAATTGAAAGATGTAAAACTGCCCTACAAGGTCGGCAAACACCACGATTATCAAAATGTTGCTTATAGCCTGATCGGCGATGTGATTGCCAACAGCACTGGGCGTTCCTATAATGAATTGCTGGTCGAACGCCTGTTCAAACCGGCTGGCATGAAGGATGCTTCGGCGGGTTATGACGAAATTATGGCTTCGTCCAATGTTGCCCTGCCGCACGGGGTCAGCAAAAACGGGTATTACCCGATGGATATTTCTCCCCGCTATTACTCCGCCTCTCCTGCTGCCGGGGTAAATGCCAGCATTTACGATATGGCACAATGGTTGCGCTTGCTGTTGGGGCATCGCCAGGAGGTCATCAAACCGGCTACGTTGCACGAAATTTTCACCCCGCAGGTAACCATGCCTTTGCGGGAGTCTACTCTATACCAGTGGAGGCCTTTGGAACGCGCCTGGTACGCGCTTGGCTGGCGGGTCATGGAACGCTCAGATACCCAGCGCCTGATTTACCACGGCGGCTTCGTTAACGGCTACCGCGGCGAAGTTGCGTTTTCACCTGAAGATCAGATTGGCATTGTTGTCTTGAGCAATTCGGTTAGCAATTTTATTTCGGAATCGGCGCCCCGCTTTTTTGATCTGTACTGGTATCTGTACCCTTCCTTAGAACCTGAAAATGCACTGCCGCAACTCAGCATTCGATGAAAGGGACTTATGCCATCCTGCTGCTCCTTCTTTCCAGTGTTTTTAGGTTTCGCATATTTTTCGGGCTATCCTTTCACACCAGTGACCTACAAATGATGAATCAGTCGTAAATTTGAAGGCTGTCGCATTTTTTCAACCAAACAAACAATACTATGCCAATCCGATTAGAGCCTGATGAGCCGCAAAGCGGAGGACAACGACCACAGAACAACAATACAGGCGGCGGTGGTGGCGCAGGGGCGCTGCTGAAATTCCTGCCCCTTGTGTTGCTTTTTGTTTTCAAACGCCCCAAACTACTTATCCCCATTCTCCTCGTTGGCGGCGCGTGGTACTTTTTCTTCGGTGGCCAGGAAATGCTGTCAGGCGGGGTAACCGAAGGTGGCGACTTTTCGTTGGGCGCGGCTTTGAGCGAAGAACGCTACGATAAAGCGGAAGTTTTTGAGCCCCTGGCTTATGGCAGCTTTAATCAGCTACCGGCGCGGGTATCACTTGAGCAATATGCGCCTACCCGCCGCCATCAGGGACAACAGGGTTCCTGCGTAGGATGGGCAAGCGCGTACAGCGCCCGCACAATCCTGCATGCTAAAGCAACCGGACAAAACCCGAACAGCGTGGCGTTTAGTCCGGCCTACCTCTACAACCAGATTGCATTGGATGGTTGCCAGGGCGCTTACATGCTTGACGCAATGAAAACCATGCAACAGGAAGGCGCTTTGCCGTTTAACCAGTTCAGGTACGACGACCAATCCTGTTCAGCGTCTCCAAACGGCAGCCAACGCCGCGATGCGCAGCAGTATAAAATCAAAGGCTTTAACCGATTGTCGGAAGGCGGAGAAGCTTACGGCCCCGATATCCAGGGGATTCGGCAAAACTTAGCCCAGGGCGCGCCGGTCGTCATTGGCATGATGGTAGGCGGTTCGTTCATGAGCCGGATGGTGGGACAAAAAGTATGGTATCCAACCCAGGGCGATTACTCCATGCGCGGTTTTAGCGGCCACGCGATGTGCATCATCGGCTACGACGATAATTTGGACGGCGGAGCCTTGCAACTCATGAACAGTTGGGGAGAAGACTGGGGTGACCGCGGCATGGCTTGGGTGCGCTATAAAGATTTTGTACACTTCACGAAGGAGGCTTATGGGTTGTATCCAATGGGCAGCGCCACGCAGCAGGCGGCAGACCAGAACAAATTAGCAGTGGAATTTGGGTTGCTCGATATGGCTTCTCAAAAAAAACTTGTGTTGCGGCAGGCGGGCGACCTGTTGTTCAAAACGGTGAACCCCATCCGAAAAGGCGATAAATTCAAAATCCTGCTGGCCAACAGCATCGAATGTTATACCTATGTTTTTGGCCAGGAAACGGATGGTTCCAGCTATGTGCTTTTCCCATACACGGAGAAACACTCGCCCTATTGTGGCATAACTGGCACACGGCTGTTTCCGAAAGACGAATCGCTGAAGGCCGATGACCTCGGCAATTCCGATTTTATGGCCATCGTCATTTCTAAAACCCAGCTCGATGCAAAACAGTTTAACCAACGCATCAATGCCAGCCGCAAGGGCAGTTATGTCGAAAAACTAAAAGAAGCCCTTGCCGATCAGCGCGTGAGCAGCGTCGCTTTTCAGGTTGGCGAAACCATTGCCTTCAAGGCCGACACAAAAGGCAAAAATGCGGTGGGTATGGTTTTACAAATTGACAAGCGTTGATCGTTTGTGCTATTTATTCTTTACCGGCCAGCGCCTTGATCTTTGCCTCCAGTTCAAACTCATCACCGGGGACGTAGCTCGAATGGGAATACACGATATTGCCCTGTTGATCTACGAGGTAGGTTTGCGGAATGGCCTGAAAGTTTAGCGCATTTTTTAGCTGGTTGTTGGCGTCTGAAAGGATGATGTATTCCCAACCTTCCGTTTCAACCAATGGTCTCACCTGAGCCAGGGCGCGTTGCGTATCAATGGTCACTGCAAGCAGTTGGGCGTTGTATTTTTCCTGCCATTCCGGGTAGAGGTCGGCGATGGCGGTCAGCTCTTTTTTGCAGGGCGCACACCAGGTCGCCCAAAAGCTGATGACGGTAATTTTACCTGTTGAGACGTAGTCTTTTAAGTTCACCGTTTTCCCGTCTAATGTTTTCAATTCTACGGAAGGCAGGGCGGTTTGCGCCTGTGTGGTGGAAAAAGCGATCGCGAAAGCGAAAAAAGCGAAGAATCGAAACTGCTTCATCTTGTTGAAATTTTGTTGGTGAGTGACTAAATTTACTTTTGACTTTTAGAAACTCCAAAATCGCAGGAAAATTGCGCCGGCATTCTGGAAACACCTGTCCGCCTTCCGACGTAGATGCATAATGAAAGTTACGGGACAAAAATAGCAAAAGCGACATGCCCGGAACATGAAAAAGCGGAATAGCTTTGCATCTGTCGGCAAATTGCTCAAGTTTGTGCGATTTGCAAAACTCAGCGACAACGATAAACAAGTCACAATAATGAAAAATACGATTGTCTCGGCCTTAGTTTTATGTTTTGTAGTAAGCCTCGCAGCTCAGGAAGAACCACCTTCCGGCGGACGGATCAGCGGCAGCCTTGAAGCAAACGGAAACTTTTTTCTGCGCGATTCGCTGATTGGCGCAGCCAATACCCCCCAATACGACCGGCAACTTTCCGGCGCCGACGCCTGGCTCAACCTCAATTACAGCAATTGGGGCTTCGACTTTGGCCTTCGTTTCGATTTGTTCAACAACTCCAACCTGCTCAACCCAACGGGGTCTTACACCGATCAGGGCATTGGCAACTGGTACATTCGCAAAAAAATCAATAAGCTTGGCATCTGGGCAGGATTCATTTACGACCAGATCGGAAGCGGCATCATTTTCCGAGCCTTTGAAGAACGCCCCCTGCTGATAGACAACGCGCTCACCGGGTTGCGCCTGACGTACGACATCGCTCCCAACTGGCAAATCAAAGCGTTCACCGGCAGGCAAAAGCAACAATTCAGCAGCTACAATTCGATCATCAAGGGCTTTAGTGCAGAAGGATTTCTGGAATTGGGCGACACCTCTAAACGCCTGACCCTGGCACCTGGCGTCGGCGTCGTTAACCGCACGCTGGACGACCCCTCCATCAATTCCCTCGTCGCAACGCTGAATACCTACCCCCTCACCGATACCTTTACGCCCCGGTACAACGTCTATGCTTTTTCTGCCTACAACACGCTTACTGCGGGCGCTTTTTCGTGGTATGCCGAAGCTGCTTACAAAACGGAAGAGGCGCTCAATGACCCTTTCGGGGAAATCAAGCGCGATTCGGTAACGATTGTTGGGGATAAATTCATCAGCAAACCAGGTACCGTGTTTTACACGAGTCTGAGTTACGCGGCATCGGGCTTCGGCGTGACGTTGGAAGGCAAGCGCACCGAAAATTTCAGTTTCCGAACACGCCCGCAGGAACAACTCAACCGGGGGTTGGTGAACTTCCTGCCTCCGATGGCGCGGGTGAATACCTACCGGCTCAATGCCCGCTACAACGCAGCCACCCAGGAATTAGGCGAATTGGCCTTGCAAGCCGACATGCGCTATTCGCTCAACAAAAACCTGAAATTCAACGTCCATTATTCATTTATCAACGATCTTGAAGACACGGAGCTTTACCGGGAATTGTATGTGGAAGTTTCCTATAAAAGTAAACAAAAGTGGATTTTGCTGGGTGGCATCCAAATGCAACGCTACAACCAGGAACGCTTCGAGTTCAAGCCCGAGGTTCCCATTGTGCAAACCTTCACCCCGTTTGCCGATTTTCTGTACAAATTCGACCGCAAAAAAGCCATCCGCTTCGAGGCGCAGTACATGCTCATCGGCGACGATAAAAAAGCCGGTTTCAAACAGGATTACGGCGACTGGCTGTTCGGCTTGGTGGAGTTCACCTTAGCGCCGCACTGGTCGTTCACGGCAGCGGATATGTTCAATATCCAGCCGGGTAAAAATTCACCAATTGGCGACGACGGCGTCAAAAAGAAGCTGCACTATCCCCGGATAGACGTGTTTTATACCTACAAAACGAACCGCTTTTCCCTCAGCTATGTGAAGCAAGTGGAGGGGGTCGTTTGTACAGGGGGGATTTGCAGATTGGAGCCAGCATTTAGTGGAGTTAAAATGACCGTGAACTCGACCTTCTAAGCAAGAGACAGGATCAGCCCGGTTTGGGAACGACCTGTATGCCCAGATTCAAGCTATTGAGCAACTTTAGAAAGGTGGAAAGCTGAACATCTACTTTGCCGTTTTCAACGCGGGAGATGAATTCTTTTTTCACGTCAGCCCTTTGTGCCAGTTCGGACTGAGAAAGATTGGCTTTGTGGCGCTCTTCTTTTAGCATTTCGCATAGGTAGAACGCCATAGCTTTGTTTTCAAATTCTTGGCGTTTTGGAGTACCCGCTTCGCCATATTCATGGCGAAGCAGGTCTTCAAATGTCTTAATATTTTTAGTCGTTAAGGAATTCATAAGCAAGGAAATAGTTAATGATTTAGCTCTTGTTGTTGTGGAATTTACTTCAGTTATCTTTATGTTCATTAAAATATTGAATCTTAAGTAATTCTGCTTTTTTTACTGCCGGCAGATAGTCCTTTTTACTTTTTTTCATAAACCCATTTAAAAGAACAATTTCATTTCCCCCACTAATCAAGTCTCCTTCCTTAAAGAAAAATAGTGTCCTGTAATCATTACCTATAGAAGGAGCTATTATTTCATATATGCCATCACTGTTTGTAATGTGTTTAACATGGTTTAGCGGAACAACCCATTGTGTTCTAAGTATTTCTAATACAAATTTAATTTTATCCCGAGCTTTTTTATCTAATCTATCATAAAAGTCTAAGAAGTGGTCTTTATAAAAACCAATCTGTCTCAATGCTTCCATAAAAAAAACAAAATTTGGTTAACAAATAAATTTTGTACATTTTATGGCTGTTTAGTTGTTAAAAAAATTAAAAAACTTCATAATTGGCGCTTTTGATGCATCAAAAACGGTTCGGCACAAAGATAACACATTTGGGGGGTTAACCAAGTAGTTAACAGCAAAAAAAACAAAAGTTATTTCTCTTGTTGTGATAGACATCCATCACTTAGTGTGTGATCCATTCAACCCTTCTTCGGCAGCAGCGCCTTCTCCAGCACCTCTTCCATCCGCTCCACATAATGAAAAGTCATCCCCTCAATATAGGCTTTCGGGATTTCCTCTACGTGCTTTTTATTGTCTTTGCACAGGATGATTTCCTTCATGCCTGCCCTTTTGGCAGCCAGCATTTTTTCCTTAATGCCGCCCACCGGCAGCACCCTGCCGCGCAGCGTGATTTCGCCGGTCATTGCTAAATAGGGTTTGATCGGGCGGCGTGTGAACAGGGAGCTGAGCGCTGAAAGCATGGTAATGCCCGCAGAAGGGCCGTCTTTCGGGATGGCACCTTCCGGCACGTGGACGTGGACGTCGAATTCTTCAAAGGCTTCCGGCACGATTCCGATGGATTCGCTATGCGCTTTGATGAAACTGAGCGCTGTCGAAGCTGATTCTTTCATCACATCGCCGAGGTTGCCCGTCAGGGTTAGTTTTCCTTTTCCTTTGCTCAGGCTCGATTCGATGAAGAGGATTTCGCCGCCAACGGAAGTCCAGGCCAAACCAACGGCTACACCCGGCGAATGCACCTCCTGGTACATGTCGTGCGAAAAATGGGTTGGCCCCAAAATCTCATTCAACTCTTCCACTTTCACAGCAATGTTGTAGGATTCTTCCATGGCCACTTTTTTGGCAATATGGCGCATGACGCCAGCAATCATCCGGCTCAGGGAGCGCACGCCCGACTCGCGGGTATAGTGCTGGATGATGTGCCCGATTACTTCCGATTTGAATTTGATGTCGGTTGCTTTCAGGCCGTGCTCTAATAATTGTTCCGGAATCAGGTGGCGTTTGGCGATTTCGATCTTCTCTTCAACGGAGTAGCCGCTGATTTCGATGATTTCCATCCGATCCAGCAAAGCGGGCTGGATGGTGCTCAGTGAATTGGCGGTGGCAATGAACAGCACTTTTGACAGGTCGTATTCTACTTCGAGGTAGTTGTCGTGAAAAGTCGAATTTTGCTCAGGATCCAGCACTTCCAGCAAGGCCGAAGAAGGGTCGCCACGGAAGTCCTTACCCACTTTGTCAATTTCGTCAAGGATAAAAACCGGGTTGCCCGACTTGGCTTTTTTCAGCGACTGAATGATGCGACCCGGCATGGCACCGATATAGGTCTTGCGGTGGCCCCGAATTTCCGATTCATCGTGTAAGCCCCCCAGCGACATGCGCACAAATTTGCGCTTTAGCGCCCGGGAAACCGATTTGCCCAGAGAAGTTTTGCCAACTCCGGGAGGGCCTACAAGGCAAAGAATAGGCGCTTTCATATCCCCTTTAAGCTTCAGCACTGCGAGGTGTTCGAGGATGCGTTCTTTTACTTTTTCCAACCCAAAATGGTCTTTATCGAGGACTGCTTTCACTTTTTTTAGGTTGAAATTATCCTTGGTGAACTCATTCCAGGGCAAATCGAGCAACAATTCTAAGTAGTTCATCTGCACCGAATATTCGGCTGCCTGGGGATTCATGCGGCGCAGGCGCGCCATTTCTTTGTAAAAAGTCTCTTCCGCCTCTTTCGCCCACTTCTTCTTTTTGGCCTTTTGGCTCATTTCGTCTACCTCTTCTTCCTGAGGCGTCTGGCCCAGCTCTTCCTGGATGGTTTTCAGTTGCTGGTTGAGGAAGTAGTCGCGTTGTTGCTTTTCGATGTCGCCGCGCACTTTATTTTCGATCTGGTCTTTCAACTCCAGCAATTGCAACTCTCCGTTCATCTGGCGGAGGATGATGTCCGCTTTTTCACCTAGGTCGTCAATTTCGAGAATCTGTTGCTTGATGTGCAATTTGGCACCGAGGTTAGAGGCAATGAAGTTGAGCAGGAAGCTGCTGTTGTTGATGTTGCGCAGCATCACCATGGCCTCGGAAGGAATATTCGGCGACAACTCGATGATTTGCTTGGCTAAATCAAGAATGGAAGAAGTAAGCGCTTCAAATTCTAATTTATTGTCGGGTCTTTTGTACTCAAGCAACCGCACCCGACCCTCCAAATAAGGCGATTTCCGGGTCACTTCTGTCAAAACAAACCGTTTTCGCCCCTGCAAAATAGCAGTAGTCGTACCGTCGGGCATACGCAGGATCTTCAGGATGCGGGCAATGGTGCCTACCGTGTAGAGGTCTTCCACGCCGGGGTCTTCTACATTGCCGTCCCGCTGCGACAAAACCGCAACCAGCCGGCCTTCATCGTAGGCTTTGTTGACCGCTTTGATGGACTTGTCGCGGCCCACCGTGATTGGAATCACAATGCCCGGAAACAACACCGTGTTTTTAAGCGGTAAAATGGGCAACACCTCCGGAAAGGCATCGTTCAACTGGCTTTCGTCTTCTTCCTCCATAGAAATGAGAGGCAGAAAGTCCCCATCTTCTTCAAAGCCTTGCGGGGCTACCATTTCTTCAAACATATATTTTTTCATTCCAGCGTTTTAAAAGATTTATGACATCAGACCTTAGATGTCAGACTTTAGAAAATGTATCTGGGCATTCTGAATATAGGAGGAGCGTTTTGATTTACTCCCCTTGATATCCCCGTTTAAAACTGTGCTCTTCTTTTGTAAAAGTAAAGTTTATTCCCCATCCCTTGACGACTATCCGGGTATTTCCGTGAAAATTAGCGCCATTCTGACAAAATGTCAAGTGAACGCCCTGCACATTTTTTCCGCAGGGTGAATCTTAATTAGTCAATTTTCGTGCCAGTGCGTTTTTGCGCCTGATTAAGGGGTTTGGGGTATTCCCGCAACGGGTTTTGCAGGACAAATCGGCAGGGAATCTGAGACATCGTGCAATTCTGTTTGGGTTTCTCGACACACAGGCTCAAAAAAATGCATCCTTTTTTGGCAATCCGGCATTTTCATCCTAAAATAGCAGGCTGTAACAGCTCACAAGGCATTTCAAGGCATCATAACACCCATAATCATGAGCAAAATTTATCAACTCAAAATCACTTTAAAAGGCGTAAAGCCCCCGGTATGGCGTCGCGTCGAAGTACCTGCCGGCATTAAGCTGAGCGAATTGAATACCATCATTCAGGACGCGATGGGCTGGATTGGCTACCATTTACATAATTTTGAGATCTGGGGTATGGAATTTTTTCCCGATAAGGAAAGCATAGACGATTTCGGGGGTATCCTCACTTCCAAAGCGAAGTTGGATAAATACCTGATCGCCGTTGGCCAAAAAGGCCGCTATGCCTACGACTTCGGCGACGACTGGCAGCACGAAATTTTGTTGGAAAAAATCCTTGATTCGGAAAAAGGTATTGCTTATCCCAGGTGCATGGCTGGCAAGCGCGCCTGCCCACCCGAAGATTGCGTGGGAACGTGGGGCTACGCCAACTTACTGGAGGCGCTGAAAGACCCCAAGCATCCGGAACACAAGGACCTGATGGAATGGATGGGAGGAGCATTTGACCCGGAGGCGTTTGATTTGGAAGGGGTGAATGAGCGGATGAGGGGGTGAGTGGAGAAGCGATTTGCTTAGCACCGATGTTCGTTATATCTTTAAGGCATGGAAACCATTACTTTTACCTGCCAAGTCATTACGCCAATGTTCATGAATGGCGCAGATGGCAGCACCCCGGAACTGCGCCCTCCGGGCATCAAAGCCGCCATGCGTTTCTGGTGGCGGGCGCTGCACGGGCATCTTTTATTATCGGAGTTGAAAAAGCAGGAAGGCGAAATATTCGGCGACAACAACAACCGGAGTAAATTTTCCATTCAAGTGAAGACATCAGAAATCAGAAAAGGCTCAGAACGCCCTGTGCCACACAAAAATTACCGTTCCGACTGCATTGCCGTGGGTAGTACTTTCGAGGTGACGCTGCTCATTCCAGTGGAAACGCCCCGATGGAATATGGAAAAATGCGGAGCCATTTTTGAATTGGCTTGTATTCTTGGCGGTACCGGCAAACGCGCCCGGCGGGGCATGGGTAGTGTAGAGGTTACGCATTGCAGCGCCAAAAACTGGAAAAAAGAACAGATTGACCTTACGTACATTTTGCAACTCATCAACAACTTTTCGCCTTATTATTCCTTGCGCGCCGATCGGGATATCCTCCACAGCTACGCCGGTACCATGCAATATTACCCCTGGCTGAAAAAAGTAGAATTGGGCAAAGTAAACAACAGCATTCTGCAACAGATAAGCGACACAACGCACCGACTCAAGGAACGCAATCCACAAGCGTATGAGGCTTCTCTGGGGCATGCTTCCGGCGGGCGGTTTGCTTCGCCGGTGTATGTGTCGGTGGTGAAGGGGAGCTTGAGGCCGGTGGT
>JBBQGV010000099.1:0-21163 GCA_038323375.1 Chitinophagales bacterium | reverse complement strand
CGGGGCGACTGCGAGGTCAATTTCAATGCCAGCGGGTAAATCCACAAATGGCGTTGCGGTGCGGAAAACAAAATCGTCGAGGAGTAATGCGCCATTGGCGTACACGTCAACGGTTGGTGAAGGGGAATTGTGGATGACTTGAACCCTGGCTGTTTGCCCTGTCAGAGAGAATGTAAGGGAGAGCGCAGCCAGCAGTGCATACAATTTACGCATACTGGTTTGTTTTGGTTAATAAATTAGATTCATTGATGTAGCCAAAACAGGAAGTGCATTCATGTGTTCACCGGATTATTTAAGTTCAGGCGGTTTTGAAAGGCAGCCGTCATTTTTGGAATTAATTTAAGGTGTGGCGTGAACAAAATCAAAAAATAATTGATATAAATCTCTTGTGCTTGTCGCAAAATTGCTCGTGCGATGGCTCCGCCCATAGCTTTCTGGAACCTTGCCGAAGGCAGGTATGCGGAGTGAAGTTACGGCAACGCCACCAATTGTCAGCAACGGTGATGACCACAATCATTGTCTACTGCGAGCGCAGGGCTTAATTTTGAATTTGAATTTCTGACAACTGAAAAATTCAAATCAAATGATTCCGATCGCGTTTCCAAAAAAGAAATCCATATCTGATGGTACCGTATTGTTGGCAGCTGATGTCGGCGGCACTAAAACGGACGTGGCGCTTTTTAGACGCTGCAACGGTGCAATGTTGCTCGAAAAAGAGGCCGTTTTCCCTTCTAAAAAATTCGACTCGTTATCTGACATTATTCTAAACTTCAGTGGAAATGCGCCTTTGCCGGGAAGATTGAGCATCGCTTTTGCTGGTCCGGTGCTGCAAGGCAAAGCTACAGCCACGAATTTGGATTGGCATGTTGATGTTGAAGTTCTGGGTCGCGAACTGGGTATTCCTGAAGTTTTTTTGCTCAACGACCTTGAAGCAGAAGCGTATGGCGTTACGGCTTTGACCGAACAGGATTTGACCACTATTTTTTCAGGAAACAATCCGGTGGAAGGCAACATGGCGATCATCGCTCCCGGTACGGGGCTGGGCGAGGCAGGACTGATTTGGGATGGCCGCTTGTTCCATCCGTTTGCTACCGAAGGCGGGCACACGGATTTTGCGCCCCGCACGGAATTCGACTGGGAGTTGCTTCTTTTTCTGCAAAAACAATTTGGTCACGTTAGTTGGGAACGGGTAGTGTCCGGCTCCGGCATTCATCAGATTTATTGTTTTCTTCGGGATGAAAAAAAGCGGGAAGAACCTGCCAACCTGCGGGAACGTATGAAAAGCAGTGATCCATCGGCAGCCATTGCCCTTGCTGCGCGGGAAAATTGTCCAATTTGCGAAGAAACGATGCAGTTGTTTGTACAGTATTTGGCAATCGAGACCTCAAATCTTGCGCTGAAATTGAAATCCACCGGGGGCATTTTCATCGGCGGCGGTATCCTGCCAAAAATCTGGGATGAAAACTTCCGCGAAATTTTTCTTGAACACTTTTTTCAGATCGGACGGATGCGGCCTTTGCTGGAAGGCATGACGATTCAGTTGATTTTGAACCCCAAAACGGCTTTATTGGGCGCGGCCTGGTACGGTAAATAACCCGCTCGCGCGATGGCTCCGCCTCGCGTGTCCTATTCTCGGGGCTCTGCCCGGCATATTTCCGTCCGGCATCAAGTAAACAACGTCTGATACAACTCCTCTACTTTCCCCAGCATCACAACCTCAATTTGATACCGCTTCGGATCAATGCCTTTTGTATTGTATTTGGAAATAAAAATTTGGCGAAAGCCCAAGCGATCCGCTTCCTGAATGCGCTGCTCGATACGATGTACGGCTCTTATTTCGCCGGAAAGGCCCACCTCCCCGGCAAAGCAAATATCGGTTGGCGCGGCCACGTCTTCAAACGAAGAAATCAGTGCGCTGACGATGGCTAAATCTATGGCCGGATCGTCTACGCGGATGCCGCCGGCGATGTTCAGAAACACGTCGTGTTGCCCCAGCGGAAAACCACCCCGTTTTTCCAGCACCGCCAGCAACATGCTCAGGCGGCGCAGGTCGAAACCCGTGGCGGTGCGCTGTGGGGTGCCGTAAACCGCTTTGCTCACCAACGCCTGGGCTTCGATCAGCATCGGGCGCATCCCTTCCATCGTGGCCGCGATGGCGCTGCCGCTGAGGTCTTCGTCCTTTTGCGACAACAGGATTTCGGAGGGGTTTGACACCTCGCGCAGCCCGGAAGCCTGCATTTCGTAAATGCCCATTTCGTCGGTAGAGCCGAAGCGGTTTTTGATGGTGCGCAGGATGCGGTAGGTGTAATTGCGGTCGCCTTCAAATTGCAACACCGTGTCTACGATGTGCTCCAGGAGTTTCGGCCCGGCGATGGCACCGTCTTTGGTGATGTGTCCGATGAGGAACACCGGAATATTGGTTTCTTTGGCAAAACGCTGCAATTCGCCCGCGCATTCCCGCACCTGCGAAATGCTGCCCGGCGTGGAATCAATATGCGGCGACGACAGCGTTTGAATGGAATCCACGATCAGTAAGTCAGGCTCAAGTTGCTGTGCGTGTTGGAGGATGCGGTTGGTATTGGTTTCGGTCAGGATGTAGCATTCCGACATTTGGGCGCTCACGCGTTCGGCTCGCATTTTGATTTGCTCTTCGCTTTCTTCCCCCGACACATACAGTACGCGAATGGGGGCGGTGAGTGCTAATTGCAGCAACAGCGTGGATTTTCCGATGCCGGGTTGTCCGCCAATGAGCACTAATGAACCCGGCACGACGCCGCCGCCCAGCACGCGGTTCAGCTCTTCGTCGTGGGTGATAAGGCGCTGGGTTTGCCCGGCCTGGATGTCCTGGAGCAGCACGGGTTTGGGTTCGGGGCGTCTGGGAGCGCTGTCCTGCCAGGAGCGGCTGCGCTCTTCTTGTTTCGTCTGCTTCGAAATGATTTCCTCCTGCAAGGTATTCCACTCGCCGCAGGCCGGGCATTTGCCCACCCATTTGGGCGAGGTAGCGCCGCAACTCGTGCAGGCGAATATTTTTTTGACTTTTTCCATGATGCAAGATAACAGTAAAATTAAAATGTTAAAATTTCGTGTACGTTTTGAAAAAAAAAATTATCTATTACTTTTATCCACAGCCACAGTTTTGTTACTACCCTTTTCTGATTTTAATATCGTTACCGGCCTTTGTGTTCGGGGCGATCATTTCAGTTATTCTGCGTTCAAACACTTCAGAACAAACACACAAACCTTCATTGCAGGGATTTACCTGTGACGTGCTTGCTTTTTTGCCTGATTAAGCAGGAAGCAAAAGTCAAACGATTTATGACTTCCGGCATGGATGGTTTTTGTGTGGATTATGTTTTTTTATAACCTAATTAAATACAAGTGTTATGAACCGCTACTCTCTGTTTTTTGCATTTCTCTGCCTTCCTTTTTTAGCTGGGGCACAATGGACGCCACCAACGACTTCTGTTGATCCTATTATCCACCGAAACGGAAGCGTCGGCATTGGCGAAACGCCGGTTGCCCGATTACAAATCGCCAAATCCCGATCCGGTCTTATTGAAATCAAAGACCCGAGTTCGCCGCCTTCGATTGAAACCAACGCCGCGCCCATTAGACTGACAACGAACTTCCTGCCCAATTATGGCGTAAAAATCTGGGAAATAGACGGCAACAACGAACTGCAATTTCGGACTGACATCACCGCGGATAATCAACTGTCCACGATCATGTACCTCAATGCTTCCGGCCTTCGGATAAAAGGCTCCCGGGTAGCGGTTGGCGAAGGTTCAGAACAGGTGAATCTGGGTTACAGCGGCGGGCATTATCTCGCTTTCGGCTACCAGCCTTACGGCGGGGGCGGGGTTTTCAAGGCCGTCGGCAGTGCAGGAGGTGGGTTCATCCACGCTGATGCAAGCGGCAATTTCAAAATCTCTACGGCTGCGCCCGGCGGCAATTTTATGAATTTGGGCCATAATACCCGGCTGACCGTTACCCAGGCCGGCGATGTAGGCATTGGCACCACTTCGCCGGGGCTGCAATTGCAGAGGGTACGAAAGCCGGGCTGCGCATGAGCGGCGGTGGCGGCGGTGCCTGGGATGTAGTCCCCGTCACCAGCGGAGGCGAAAACGCCCTCGCCATTCGGGAAGCGGGTGCCTCAACGCCGCACATGGTGGTGAGAAAAGACGGTAAAGTTGCCATCGGCACAGAGCAAATCCCTACCCTGTTGGGCAGCGACAACATCGGCGCTTATCGCTTATTCGTGGAAGGCGGCATCCTGAGCAAAGAAGTGCGGGTGCGTACTTTGTGGAGCGATTATGTTTTTGCTCCGGATTACGAATTGCGTTCCCTGCCGGATGTAGCGGAACACATCGTTCAACACGGCCATTTACACGATACCCCTTCCGGCGAACAAATCGAAAACTCCGGTTTGGAATTGGGCAGCATGATGGCCAACCAACAGTCAAAAATCGAAGAAATTTTCCTGCACCTGATCGAAATGGACAAACGCGTGAAAGCGCTGGAAGCTGAAAATGCACAGTTGAAAGCGGCGCTGGAACGGCGGTAAGGAACATCAGGATTTAATCCGGGTGCGAAAGGAAAAAATTCGTGCCCGGATGCGCTATTGCTCATCCGGTGGGTGCCTTTTGCCAACCCGCTTAGTGCGGGACAAGTTTTGCCTTTTAAGACACTCGCCATAATATCCATCATCATGCGAACCATACATTTCTATTTATTCCTCTCCTTAACGGCCATCGGTATTTTTTCCTGCCAGGGCTGCGACGACGATGAAGTTCCTTGCAACGATCCTACCAATATGGATTGCCACAATTACGATCCGTGCCATGACCGGAAGACGCCGGTGAGCGCGGATTTTGAGGTGCGGCAAGTTGGTTATGACGAAAGTATAATCTATTATGGAGATACTTTTCCGGGAGATGTATTTTTGAGATTTGTTGCGCTTGATTCCATGCCCGGCACTACGTATGCCTGGGAAGTTGGTAATGCTCAAAATACTTCTACCAATATTAGCTACCGATTAAGTTTTGATTGTGAGGCAACCTTGAATCAGACCATACCTGTGAGGCTGATTGCGGAGAGGAGTGCAGATAATGATTGTCTGTTGCCCGAAGACCGCCGGGATACAATCGTCCGTAACGTCCATTTTGTACCACGCTGCCAATGTCTTTACTGGGGACAGTGGGAAGGATACTTAGAAAACAATCCTGAAGAAATTTACACCATAGAACTTGGTCATCAGGAAGTACCTCCCTGTGCATCTCCAGATACAATCTTCATTCAGAACATCAAAAATGATGGCACTTGCGAGCGGCGATTTATCTCGGATTCCTTTTTAGGTTACCGGGAAGCTTGGTTTGAAGAAACACCTGGTTACCGAACTGCTGATGGTTGTCCGCCACCCGCAGGTTTTACGGTCACCGGGCTGAGGGACGTACACATTCGGGTAAACTCCGCAAGTGATTCCATCCGCATTCAGTTTAAATATGTCGCGGATACTCAGGCCGGGCCGGGGCAATTGATTGAAGATTTGGTTTTTAAAGGCAGACGTGTCGAATAATGACTGCCAACATTTTTATTAACTTCAAAACACAATGGCATGAATACGAAAATCAAATATATATTTGTAATGATGGCCTTATTGCATGGCCAGCTTGTCACAAGCCAAACGGACAATTGTGCTGTCGGTACAGCCAATAATATCAGAACCGACCCTGCCGACCCCACTAACCCGGATTGCCCCGCTCAGATAAATACCTTCGACTGGCGACAAAACCAATATCCGTTTTCCTGGACTGGCGCTCCCCACCTAACGCAGGTGCAGTCGCCATACTGGAATTCAAGCAATGGCCTTTACGACGAATTGTGGGACGAATTCATTGGCGGAAAGGATTACCAACCGGAAGATGGATGGGAACTGCTGAAAAAAGGAGTAGCGCCGGATGTAGTGAACTTCAACTATGTTGTTTTGTATAATCGTTTTACTTCAATCATTCGGGTTATATTTGCCTTGCCTCCTACTCAGGAGGATTATCAATTTATACAAGTTGTTTTGAATTTCGACGACGCAACAGAGGAAGGGAAAGTCACTGCGCTATTGCACCCTCGCACAGGGATAAGCCAACCAATGGATTAAAAATCCATAGCGGCTGTACAAGGTTCATTAATTTATACCCAACTCCATGATCTTTTCATGTATGCTGATTTTCCGGTGGAATACGATCCATGTACCTGTTTGCAGAATTCCAAGTTAGAGGTCAAGTTTCGGCGTATTTTGAATCAGGAACTCGAACTCTATGGCCGGACGCTTGAAGTTTCCCGATCCTTGGCAAGCATCCAGAGCAATGGCGGCAATATCAATACTGATTTTTTGACGCAGACTTATTCTTCGGATGCTTTAGCTGAAGGTTTTGCCGGTTCTCATACGTTCAGCAACTATGAGCGCTTAGTTGGCCATTACAACATCCTACGACAGCAACAGGCAGCGTTGCACCAGCAATGCTTATCAGGGCAACGTATCTTCGCTGCAAAGCGATAAAGAAGCGCTCGCGCTGCGTTCTTCGCCATCCGAAACAACGGCGGCAATGGAGTTGTCCTTTTCTGTGCAAGTCTACCCCAACCCGGCCAACGGCTACGCCACGCTGCATCTGGTACTACCAGAAGATGGATGCGGCATTGCTGATGGATGCCCGCGGTCAGGTAGCGAAACAAGTATTCCCTCGGCGCGATCTTCCTGCCGGCGAGCACCTCTTCGATCTGGACATGCACGGCCTGCCGCCGGGCATGTACCTGTTGTCGGTGCAAACGGGGCAGGAAAAGCATAGTGTGCGGGTGGTGAAGCAGTAATATAATAAAGGTATACAACTTAGAACTGCCGGTGTAATATCTCGTTACATCGGCAGTTTTGACAATGACCTTATTCACATCCCCACACCCAATCCGATAGCGCATACTGCTTCTTCCGGTAAGAATAATGCCACCACTCCGTTTTGATGTGGTGCAAGCCGTGCTTAACCAATGTTTCCCGCAGGAGTTTGCGATTTTGCAACACGGTTTTGGATAGTTTGGTGTAGCTGTGGTAGCCTTCCGGACCGAAATAGTCGAACGCGGTGCCCATATCCAATTCTTTGCAATTTTTGTCCACGATGGTCAAATCCACTGCCGCGCCTCGGTTGTGCATGGAACCTTTGTCGGGGTCGGCCACGAAGCGGTCGTCGGGCAGGATTTCCCACAGTTTGCGCTGAATAGGGCGCGGACGGTAGCAATCGAACAGCTTCAGCCCGACGTAGCCTTTTTTTCGCAACTCCTGATGCGCGGCCACCACCGCTTTGGCCACTTCCGGCCTGAGGTAACAGCGCGGGCAGTCGTAGAGTTTTTCTTTGACGAAATTATCCGTGGTGGCGTATTTCAAATCGAGCACAATGGTTTCGTCTAAGGTTTTGACTTCCGTCCATTGGTCGGCCGTCCAAGGACTAAACAGGGCCACAACCAGAAAAATATAGAATAAATACATGTGCAGGTTTTTGTCTTTTGAAATTTTGTAAACATATCGGCCACTGAAACCGTCACCCCATTTTCAAATCCTTACTTGTTGTTGGTTCGTTGCGTGTTTGGGCGACCGCGAGGGTCGCACCCTACCGCACTCACGCCGCACATTCCTCCACCAGCCAATACCGGTTGATCACATTTTCCGTACTGTCAATTTTTTCTTTCAGCGCCACAAGCTTTTCTTCCAGTGCTTTCCGCGAATACGTATTGGCATGGTGTTTCAGCAGGACTAATTTTTTTGCAAAACGCAGGAAATTGGTGTAGCCTCGTTTTTGATCAACCGTCATTTTCTGATTGCGGATCACATAAATGCGGAAGGTTTCAATCAGCGACAACAATGCCTCGGTGTCGCGCAGGGCATAGTAGGTGCGCAACAGCAAGAACGTGGTGTTCAGGTGGTACATCACATCCGAGAACTGCACCAGCAGCAGCGCCGAGAGCGCCTCGTTGTACATTTTTTTGTTGTAATAAAGGTGCGCCAGGTTGTAATTGTAGGCATTGTCGCGGCGGCTGCCCAGCAGTTTGTCTTTATATTCCTGAATGAATTTTTCCGTCCATTCAAATTCTTTCAGGCTACAGCCTAAAGCGGTGATGTTTTTATAATTCCATTCCGACAGCAAGCCATTACTCAGCAGCAGACTAGTTTTTAACCCACTTTTATACAAATCAAACAGTTCTCGCTGGTAATTACTTTCCCCGGCATTGATCCTGCGAATGCAATAATTGATGGCAAACGTATACAAATCGCCACGTTCCACTAAGTTCAGGTGCTGGGTGTGCAGGTTGAGAATCGTTTTGAGCTGAGCGTAGTGTTCCTGATTGTTCTCTTCCCGCAAGCTCATCAGGATGGTGTAATAGAGCAAAATGGCGTGGTCTTCCCGGCTGTTGTCCTCGTTGGTGCGCACATGCTCCAGGATTTCTTCTATAAACCGGAACTCGTAATGGGTGTTGATCATCAACATGTTGGCGGTGAGGTGGCAGCAGTTGCGCAGTTTTTCCACGATGTAATACTGGTCTAAGTTATTGAGCATTTTCTGAAAAAGCCCCGATTTAGACCGGTCGTGGTTGGCGCTGTAATAGCCCAGGAGGAAATTCAGGCGGTAACTGGCGTGGAAATAGTTTGCATCATGGAGTGGGTGTTCTTCCAGTGTTTTGCCTAATTGCTTGCTGCGGTTGGTCAGCAGGTCGAAGCGATTGTTGGCATAAGCGTATTCTAATGTAAATAATTGCTCTTGAAAATCAAGGCCTTCTAAGTATTGTTGGGATATAAACCGGTGGTACAGCTTCTTCAGGTAGGACATGACGTTGTGCAACTTTTGCTCGTCGAAGCCTTCTTTCGGAAACAGTTTTTTGTAAACCACTTCTTTTTCCAAACCCTTTCCGCTTTTTTTATCCAACTGGTACAGGATCAATTCCAATAGCTCCGTGGTCTTCTTGTGCTGGTTGAAATAAGGCGACAGCACGAATTCCCGGAAACGTTCCCGCTCCTTTGGCGCCAATTCCTGAATGTATTTTATCAAACGGCTTTGATCCATATTAGCAAAAATTTCATATTAAAAAAAGTTAAGCCCAGGATGATTAACGATAAAAAACTGAATGTTAGTTTTTTAAGAAAAAATAGGGCTGTGTAATTGATGCAGTAAGTTATAAAAATGTACTTACCTGCCCAAGTATTTAGTAGCACTTTTGTATTGTCGGAAGGAAATAACAATTCCTGAAAGACAAAACGACTCGCTACTAGCAAATTATAATTCCTTTTATTTTTTTAAGACGACGACTTTCTACTAACAGATTTTTTTGATCCCATTTTTGTTGACCTGGCATAAGCGCCGGATCGTTTTAGCCGACAAATCCAATTTCATCAAGATGTGTTGGCCAATTTTTTCCTGTTATCAGGAATTTATAATCTCATGAGTGTTGGTTAGGAAAGGGCACTGCAATCGTTCGCGATGGTAGTTCCCTTTTTTCTTTTTTACCAATACCGGTTGCTCTCCACAGGCGTTTTACGGCGCTGTCTCCTTTTTGTTTCATTGGGTTTGACCAAAGGCATTTTTTCGCACGGCGGCGCTTGTTTCGCACAACGAACACAACGCGTGCTTCCTTCGTTGCATCCCCGTAAGATTCGAGCATTGCCCTACTTTTTCCTTTAACCTTTCTCCTTTAACCTTTCTTCCCCTTTAACCTGTTCAATAACCCACGCAATGCCCATCACCAGTAGGCAGCCAAATATGTTGTACCACAAATACGACACATTCCCGATGATTTCAACGCCCCGGATGGCCAAGGCGTACGAATCCGCCATCCATCCGTTTGAATCTTTGGCAAAACCTCCAAGGAATTCAATGATTTCTTCCTTGTATTCGTAAAGGAAAAACATGAACAGCACTGCGGCTTCTGCGATCAATGCTGCATAAAAAACAGCCCTGCCACCAATTCTTTTCATAAAAAATGCCACGAAAAAGATGCCGAGAATGGTTCCGTAGAACAAAGACCCGATGACGTTGACGGCCTGAATAAGGTTTTCAAACAGGCTGGCGGTGTAGGCGAAAAACAAAGCCAGCGCGCCCCACATCACGGTAAACAAGCGCGATGTAATGAGGTAGTGGCGGTCGCTTTTGTTTTGGTTCAAAGAGCGTCGGTAGATGTCCACCACCGTGGTTGTCGCTAATGCGCTCAGCTCAGAGGCGGTGGAAGACCACGCTGCCGAAAAAATAATGGCCAGCAGCAAACCGATCATCCCAATCGGCATATAACCCATGATGAAGGACAAAAACACGTAATCCGTATCTTCCACGACTGCCTTTTCGTCCACTTTCAGAATGAGTGCGTCCACTTTTGCCTGGATGCTGGCGGAGGATTGCTGCAGGCCTTGTACCTGGGCGCGGGAGGTGTCGCGAAGCGCTTCGTCATTGCTCCGTTCTGCGGCCAGCATGTTGCGGACAGCCGTTTGTTTGAGCTGGAAAACGCTGTCGTATTGCGTGGTCAACTGCTGATATTCACCGTTGTACGAAGATTGTTCCAATTGCAGCACATTGGCCTTGTTGAAGTGGACTGGCGGCTGGTTGAACTGGTAAAAAACAAAAACGAGGATGCCGGCAAACAGGATCATAAACTGCATGGGCACTTTAAAAATGCCGTTGAACAACAACCCCATGCGACTTTGAGCCAAGGATTTGCCGGAAAGATAGCGCTGCACCTGCGACTGGTCGGCGCCAAAATAGGATAAAAACAGGAAAGTGCCCGCAATCAGCCCCGACCAGATGTTGTAGCGGTTGTTCCAGCTAAAATCGGTGTCCACCACCTTCAGTTTGCCCAATTGCCCGGCAATGTCCATAGCGCCGTTGAACCCGATGTCTTTGGGAATCCGGAAAATAATAATCCCCACCGCCACGGCCATGCCGATCAGGATAATGGTCATTTGGTGGAGCTGCGTCACGCTCACCGCTTTGGTGCCCCCCGATACCGTATAGAAAATTACAAAAATGCCCATCAACAGGATCGTAATGTCTAACGACCAACCCATGATTTCAGACAATACGATACTGGGGGCGTAGATGGTCAACCCGGCGGCCAATCCCCGCTGGATCAGAAACAAAATGGCGGTGAGGCTGCGTGCACGCAGGTCGAAGCGGCGCTCTAAGAATTCGTAAGCGGTATATACATTGAGTTTGTAATAGAGCGGCAAAGCAAAGACGCACAGCACGACCATCGCGATCGGCAGGCCAAAATAGAATTGCAAAAAACGCATCCCGTCGTTATAGGCCTGTCCCGGCGTGGACAAAAAGGTAATGGCACTGGCTTGTGTGGCCATCACCGACAACCCGATGGTCCACCACGGCAAATCGCGGTCTCCCTGTAAATAACCTTGCGTGGTGTTAATATGGCGTGTTTTCCAAACGCCGTAAGCGACAATACTGAACAGGGTAAGCAGGAGAATAGTCCAGTCGAGTGGATGCATGAGCAGTTTCGGGTTTTAGAGACAGGAAAGGGCTTGTTGGATTGGTTGGTCAGGAATGCACTTTGGTGAAAAAGTACAAAGCGGCAATAATCGCCACGTGCAGCAGGAGCACGAAGGCATAGAGCCGGTTCCAGGTGCCGGCGATGGGCGGCTTGTCGTCTTCGTCAGGTATATAATTTTCCAGCATTCCGATGAATTTATGGCTAAAAGTAGAATTTGAGCCCGGAACAGCCTAAAATTTTAACAGTTATTAACGGAATTCACTATGCCGCAGCGGAATTTGCAGCTTCGGCCCATTACAAAAAAAAGCGCTGTCAACCTTGCGGTTGCAGCGCCTTTTTAATGGAAGCCTCCTTGTCAAAGGGAGGCGTTTCGCACATAGGGAAAAAACATGGGCAATTCAGGGCAGCCATCCCCGGAAAAGAGGACTGCCGAATCATGGGATTCAGGAAAAAGTGTACATGGGATAAAAAGTTTAAGCAGATAGCGCCGTTATCCGGCCAAGTGCTCATAGGATTATAGCGCTTCAGAAAAGTCTTTGGGATTTGCCCTGCGAGGAAGCACCCCTCGTTGGGCCTGATTGTCAAACTTTGATTTTTTGAGGTCGTCCCGCTGTTTTAAAAGCGTGTACCTCCCTTTATACCGGGATTGGGAAAAACGTTACTGTGTTTTTGATTTTTTTTGAAAAAATAGTGAAAACAACATTTTTGAGCCTTCCTGTAATATCTTTCCGCCAACCTTCCCTTATTGAATAATCCGGCTTAATTTTGGCCTCCTGTATAAAGCAAACAACTCAATTATGGAGCAAAAGAACATTCGCAAAGAAGACGCCCTCTACTACCATGCCAAGGGCCGACCTGGCAAAATCGAGGTCATCCCCACCAAAGAAACCAACACACCACGAGACCTTTCTTTAGCTTATTCGCCCGGCGTAGCAGAACCCTGCTTAGAAATTGCGGCTAATTGGGAGGATGTGTACAAATACACCGCCAAAGGCAATTTAGTCGCGGTGATCAGCAACGGCACTGCCGTACTGGGGCTTGGCGATATTGGCCCCGAAGCCTCCAAACCGGTGATGGAGGGAAAAGGCGTCCTGTTCAAAATATACGCCGACATTGATGTATTCGACATCGAAATTGACGCGAAAGGGATTGATGAATTTGTCAATACGGTGAAAGCAATTTCGCCTACGTTCGGGGGCATCAATCTGGAAGACATCAAAGCGCCGGAGTGTTTTGAAATTGAAAAACGCCTGCGCAAAGAGCTGAATATTCCGGTCATGCACGACGACCAGCACGGCACAGCCATCATCAGCGGTGCTGCTTTGTTGAATGCGCTGGAAGTAGTCAACAAAAAAATTGAAGAAGTGCGCTTCGTGGTCAGCGGTGCGGGTGCTTCTGCCATTACCTGTGCGCAGATGTACCTGCTGCTTGGCGCAAAAGCGGAGAACATAGTGATGTTCGACCGGACCGGCATCATTCACAGCAGCCGGGAAGATCTGGCCGAAACTAAAGCCCTGTTTGCAACGTCGGCATACCCGTCGGAAACAACCTTAGCTGACGCCATGAAAGGCGCTGATGTCTTTCTGGGCTTGTCCAAAGGCAATATTTTGAGCCAGGATATGGTTCGCTCCATGGCGAACAGCCCGATTGTGTTTGCGATGGCTAATCCCGATCCGGAAATTACGTATGAAGCAGCGATTTCAGCCCGCGAGGACATCATCATGGCCACCGGGCGCTCCGATTATCCCAATCAGGTGAACAACGTGTTGGGTTTTCCCTACATTTTCCGGGGCGCTTTGGATGTGCGCGCCACCGACATCAACGAAGCCATGAAACGGGCCGCAGTGTATTCCATCGCAGAGTTGGCGAAAAAACCGGTGCCCGACAGTGTGGCCATGGTTTATGGCGAAAACAGCCTCACTTTTGGGCCAACGTATATCATTCCGAAACCGATGGATCCCCGGCTCCTGACTACCGTTGCGCCTGCTGTTGCGAAGGCTGCCATGGAAAGCGGGATTGCGCTGCATCCCATCCAGGATTGGGAAGCCTACGTACAGGAATTGGCGCACCGTGGCGGATTCGATAACCAAGTGACCCGCGTGCTCATCAACAAAGCCAAACGCCACCCGTGTCGCGTCGTATTTGCCGACGCCGAAGATCCCCGCGTGCTGAAGGCGGCTCAACAGGTACGGGATGAACAGATTGCCGAACCGATTCTGCTGGGCAATGAAGCTTTGATCCGGAATTTGATCAAGACGTTCCACATTGATTTGAAAGATGTGCCGATTATTGACCCAAAAGCGCCTTCTACGGAAGCAACCCGCACCACCTATGGAGAACACCTCTATGCGAAACGGCAGCGCAAAGGGATGAGCAAGTCAAAGTCGCTGAAAAACATGTCGCACCGCAACTATTTCGGCGCCATGATGGTAGAAATGGGGCAGGCAGATGCAGTGATTTCGGGCATTACGCGCAACTATCCGGATACAATCCGGCCGGCGCTTCAAATCATTGGTACCAAAGCCGGGGTGAAAAAAGTGGCAGGCATGTACATTATGATGACCAAACAAGGGCCGCTTTTTCTGTCCGATACCACGGTGAACTTCAATCCGACGGTTGAAGAAATTGTCGAAATCACAGAACTGACGGCCCAGGCAGTTCGCAAATTCAACATCGAGCCGCGCATTGCTTTGGTTAATTATTCCAATTTTGGCAACGCCGCCGGGGAAGACGCCGTGAAAATGAACCGGGCCGTAGCAATTTTGCAGGAAAAGTACCCCGATCTGATCGTAGACGGCGAAATGCAGGCGCACTTGGCTTTCGACACAGAGTTGCTGCGCAAAAACCACCCGTTCTGCAAATTGGCCGATGGCGCTGCCAATACGCTGATTTTTCCGAACCTTTCTTCCAGCAACATCGCTTACAACCTCTTGAAAGCGGCAGCCGGCGTGGAAGCGATTGGCCCCATTTTGCTGGGCTTGCGCAAACCGGTACACGTACTGCAAATGGGCAGCTCGGAACGCGAAATTGTGAATATGGTGGCCTATGCAGTGGTGGAGTACGCGGGAGTGTAAATGTTGAAATAAGAACCAACCCACAAGCAATTTCCTGCATCCTTAAAATGCGTTTGAAATGGCAGCCTGCGGGTTGCCCTTGACCATAGAAGGCCGGGCAGCAATGTTCGGCTTTCCGTTTTAAGAACACGATGGAACTACTTGAAAAAATTGTAGAAGAAGCGCTGGCCCTTGGTTGGGTAGATTGGACCGTCACTATTACGGCGCTGATCTACGTTGTGCTGGCGGCGCGCGAAAATCCCTGGTGCTGGGTTTGGGGCATCGTCAGTTGTGGTTTGTGGGCGTATGCGAGCTTTGCCTTCTATAGCCTTTATTTGGATGCCCTGTTGCAGTTGTTTTATGTAGGGATGGGGTTTGTAGGGTTGTACTACTGGCGAGCGGGTAGGGGACAGGCGGAAGCGCCCATTCTGCGCCGGCCTTTGCGGCAACACCTGCGCTGGTTGGCGGGAGGTTCGTTGCTGGCCCTGGCTTTTGGCTATTTTTTCGATGCTTACACGCCTGCTGCGGCAACGTATCTGGATGCATTTGTTACGGTGTTTGCCATGCTGGCCACCTGGTTAATGACCCGAAAAATTTTGGAAAACTGGCTCTATTGGATCCTAATTGATGCTGCTTCGGTTTATCTTTTCGCTTCGCGCGGTGCCTGGTTGCTTTCAGCGGTGATGGTGGTCTATACCGGGATTGCAGTAGCTGCGTATTTTGGATGGAAAAAGCGGGTTGGAGTTGGGCATGAAAAATAGGAAACAACGGAATTTACTGGCGTAGAACTTCTCCGTGAAACTCGGTGTTCCGCTGCAAAACTCCGGGTTATTTTTGTTTCGCGGAGTCTCACGGAGGGAACGCAGCGTGTCGCAGCGCACAGGATAATACAGGGACACGCTCCTTAGCGACTCCCCGTATAAAAGCAGCGCTGGCACATAAAAACCCAGTTGAAGCAGGTGATGGAACTGCTTTGCTGCGAGCGGGTGGAGGATTTGCCGGGGCATTTGGCGAGGGAATGAATTCAGGCTGAACCTGCCTACTTGCCGTAGCTTACTGGTCAGGGCTGCCGCATTTGTCGCGGATGAATTCAGGCGGAAACCTGCCTACTTGCCCGGCTGTGGATTCGACGGCCTTCTCATCACTAAGCTATCCGCCGGATAATTCGCCTTCAACGTATCCATTTGTGCTTTGACCCAATTGACAAGCACCTGGCGTTGTCCGTCAGTGAGGGCGGCCTCCGGGTGCAACCCCATCCAAGTGTACGAAGGCAGCGGCATTTCCTTTTCTTCCACCATTTCTACCACTTCTTCAAACTTGTGGTTTTGAACGGCGATTGTTCGCGAAGTAAAGTTGGAAAAATTTAATTGCCGTTTGCCATCCTCCACATGATCCGCCAGCCACCACGCAGCGGGCTGTACATTTGCATACCACGGATATTCGGTTTTGTTGGTATGGCAATCATCGCAGGCACCTTTCAGGATAGAAGCTACTTCTAAAGGCATTTCGTACTTGGTGGATACGTGGTTTTGCTGATCGTTGGAGTCATTTTTTTCCGGACGGAAGAATTGGATGATAACCAGAACTGCCAGGAGACCGAGGAGGATTTTTTTGATCATGTCTTTCTTTTTTCAAAAATATCAAGGGCTGGAAGCCGCTATAATTCAGGCAAATGTAAGGCGGCTTTACAGGAGCACAGCGCTTTTTTTGAAAAAAAATTTGCGCAATTCAAAACTTAATCGCAATATTGCAATAAATAAATAATTCATACCGATGGGCGCTACTAAAACTGACCACTTCACCGACCAGCAAAATGAGCTGGCGACCTTAGCCAAAGCCTTGGGGCATCCGGCGCGGGTGGCCATCATCGAATACCTGATCAAGGTGGATGCCTGCATTTGCGGGGACATTGTGAACGAGTTGCCGCTGGCGCAACCCACGGTCTCCCAGCACCTGAAAGAACTCAAAAACGCGGGGCTCATCAAAGGATCCATTGAGGGCAATGCCATTTGTTATTGTATAGACGATCAGACCTGGAACCGGTTTCACGGCGTGCTGAACGCCCTGTTTGCCAGCTTTCAGGAGAAAAAGAGCAAGTGCTGCTAATATGGGGTTGAGGATAGGCAAACAACTCATTTTCAAATATAAACAAACAAAAAATGCAATCATCACCAGAACAACTCAAATCGTTGGTGCAGCAAAAGTATTCCGAAATCGCCCTACAGGACAAGGAAGTGAACCAGGCTTCCTGCTGTGGTGCGGGTGGCTGCTCTACCGAAGTGTACAACATTATGTCGGATGACTACTCCACGCTGGGCGGCTATAATCCGGATGCCGACCTGGGACTGGGCTGCGGCTTGCCGACGCAATTCGCAAAAATCAAAAAAGGCGATACGGTGGTGGATCTCGGTTCGGGTGCAGGCAACGATTGTTTCATCGCAAGGGCAGAAACCGGAGATACCGGGCGGGTAATTGGCATAGACTTTACGCCAGCCATGGTGGAAAAAGCGCGGGCCAATGCGGCAAAATTAGGCTTTAGCAATGTGGAATTTCTGCAAAGCGACATCGAAAAGATGCCTTTGGCCGATAACGTGGCCGATGTCATGGTCAGCAATTGCGTGCTGAACCTCGTGCCCAATAAAGACGGCGTTTTCCAGGAAATTTTCCG
This sequence comes from Chitinophagales bacterium, assembly GCA_038323375.1. Classification (GTDB taxonomy): domain Bacteria; phylum Bacteroidota; class Bacteroidia; order Chitinophagales; family Saprospiraceae; genus JABWAJ01. Next base: position 3,919 of record JBBQGV010000099.1, on the reverse strand, counting down.
CACCCTCAAGCCGGGCGGGCATTTTAGTATTTCCGACATCGTGCTGGTCGGCGACTTGCCGGAAGCACTGCAAAAAGACGCCGAAATGTACGCCGGCTGCGTGTCGGGAGCCATCCAGAAAAGTGATTACCTCGACCTCATCCACCAAAACGGGTTTCATTGGGTCACCATCCAAAAGGAAAAAGCCATCGCCATTCCAGACGATATTCTCAGGAACTACCTGAACGAAGCCGAACTGGCGGAATTCAAATCGGGAAAAACCGGCATTTTCAGCATCACGGTATTTGCGAAAAAACCGCAGGTTGCTGCTTGCTGTGAGCCGGGAGCTGGCTGCTGCTAAAGAAACCGTTATTTGTTCAGCGACCCTTAGCCATAGATTTCGACTTTGTCATCACGGTCTGCGACAACGCCAGAGAACAGTGCCTAGTTTTCCCGACAAGGGTAAAAAAAATCTACTAAGATGATACCTGCGCTTACTAAACCTCCAAAGGTTTGGTAAGCGTAAAGCGATGATAATCAATAAAAACGCTATGATTCATCGTCAGAATGTTGGGGCAGCACTGCTCAATCCGGCAAAGTATTGATCTATCTGCCGGGCCAGATCATGGGGGAGGCTGAGATGGGGGATTTGAAAAGCCTCCGGATTCTTGCTTTGAATCCCAAATCAGCTTACCTTAGCTGCCTCAGCTAAAAAACTCCATTTAATGAAAAACAGAGTCTGGTTTTTTTTGCTCGCCATTTGGAGCATTGCACTGCCTTTATCTGCACAAACAGATAGTTTAATTAAAGACGAAGCTTATTTTTTTCAGCAAAAGGACGAATACCAACGCTGGCTTGACCATACCGGGTTAGGGCGCTTTATTCGTGTACATGATTTACACGTAAAGGAAGAAGAAGGAAGTGTGCATCTTTATCTTGGATTCTATAGTAACAATGTTGACACCATCGGCAGTATTTGGAGACAGCTTAAAGCCGCACATGAAGCTCAACCCGGGCTGAAATTTGAAGAATTGCTCCTTTTTCGCATGAGCAACCTGATGGGGTTACCCCAACAAGCTGCTGTCATTGAAGTTTATGACACCTATGACAATAGCCATGCGTCGTTTTTTTTTCGTGGTATTTATTTCAAGAACGGGCGTGTAGCCGTGGAGGAAAACAATCCTAAAGGAGAAAAGAACCGCTTGATTAACTTTCGGCTTTCTGATATCAAAACCCGCAGCCTGTCCGGCAAAACAGCTTTCCCTAAGCATTATACCAAAGCGTACGTATTTGAACAGATTTGTAAATTTGCGCAGGAGAAGTATGCCCGGTCTCCATGTGAACAGCGAAAGCCTGCCATAAAGCCCAAACCAAGCGAAGACTACCTCCGCTTTGATGTGACCGACCTTTGCCGCGAGGTAGTCAAAGATGCTCAAAACCCGACTATTTGCCAATGGCTCAACCGCCTTGGCTACAATTGTAACTGGACAACCCGTGAACTACTTAGTTTTACGTTTATATACCTCCCTACGACCGAGGGCTTTACCCTGCACCTTACACTGGAGGGGCGTGTGGGCAGCGGTTACTATGATCATGTGAAGCGTAGTGGATATATGGACATGGAACTTGATTTTGAAGATGAACTTGAATCTTATGTTGATCAAATTGTGCATGATATTAAGAAATACCTGACCAAATAGAAAGCCAGATTGACTAAGATGGAAAACAATATTCGCCAACTTATTGCGGAAGGCAAGCTGACAGAGGCGCTGCCTCAATTGCATACTGCTGCTGTGGCTGTAGCCGCTGCGGACATTGCAGATGAAATCACCATTTTGGAAAGCCGCCTTGCCGAAAACCAGCGGAAGGCTCGATTAGATACGCATGATCCGGCTTTAATTGCTCGTGAGCAAAATAACATTGCTGCTTCCGCCCTTACACTGCTTAAACGCCTGCCCGATAAGCTCCCCAACGTTGCCAGCACAAAAGGCATCCGGGAGCAGACTATGAAGCAGCATATTCTTTTCCTGACCTTTCTGGTAAAAGCCAGCGTGGTGCTGTGGCTTTTTAACCATTGGCAATCGGGAGGGTTTAGCGCAGACCAATTTGCCGGCACACTCACATTACTTTTACCTGTTTTGGCCGCTTATACGGGGCTGATGTTTCAGGATTTATTAGACCACCGCCACCTTCATGTCACTTTTTCGCCTGCTGCGCCTCGGATTGGCCGAAGCGTGCAGTGGACAATATATTTGGTTATTTTTTTCTACTGGGTTGCGCTAACAATGGCTATTGGTTCCAAAGCAGAAGGGATTATGAGCTACGCGCAGCTTTCTGGCGCGCTGGCGCTTATTGAGAGTGGGTTGGGTATCTACCTCACACGCATAGTCCGTACTTTTTTCCCAGCTGAGAAACAATCCAAAGGATCATGAAAAAAAACTACCTCCCCATTTTCGCCGCCCTGTTTTGCCTTGCTGTAGCTTCCTCGTCGGAACACGACCTGCCTCGTCGTGGCAAGGATTTTGCCCTGTTTATTGCAGTAAACAACTACCAAAACTGGGGTAAGCTGCAACATCCCATTCGTGAAGTGGAAAAAATCGCAGGTGAACTGTATCGGCAGTATGATTTTGATACATTGGTGCTGCGCAACCCCACACAGGATCAGATTGTGACGGCTCTGCGGAAGTACAACGCCCAAAAATACCCCGACGATGGGCAATTGCTCATCTACCTCTCTGGTCACGGTGATTTTGACGACCTTACTAAGGAGGGTTTCTTTATTCCCCGTGAAGGTAAACGCAATGATCTGACCCAGACTTCCTACCTCTCTTTCAGTCGACTGCAAAGAATTGTAGAAAATATTCCCTGCCAGCACATCGTGCTTGCCATAGACGCCTGCTACTCCGGCACTTTCGACCGATTGGTGGCACTAAAAGGCGACAAAGAACCCAATTTTGGCCGACCGTTTAACACGGGCGATGAGCGTAGCCGCCTCATAGAGCGCGAACTGACGCTCCAAAGTCGCTTTTTTGTAGCCTCTGGCAAAAAAGAGCAAACCCCCGACGCTTCCAACTTCGCCGCCTACTTCCTGCGCGCCCTTCGCAATGGCGGCAGGGATTACAATCTCCTCTCCATGCACGAATTGGTGGCCGAACTCAAAAAAGCACAACCCAAGCCTCATATTTCCACGTTCTCCGGGCATCAAGAGGACGCTAATTTTCTCTTTATCAAAAATCTGTCTTCCATACCAGCCCCGGCCATCCACGATGCCCGCCGGGATCTATCAGACTGGCAGGAAGCTGGGCGTTTGAACACAGCGGCTGCTTTCCGTGCTTACCTTTTAAAGCAGGAACGTGGTGAATTTCGCAATCTGGCAGAAAACCGTGCCAGTGCTTTGGAGGCCGAAGAACGCGAAATTACCGCCTGGAATACCGCCAAAGCCCAAAACACTTGCGAGGGCTACAAAAAATTCATTCGAGACTTCCCCAACAGCCCCTACCGCCCACTGGCTGATGAGGCCGAAAAGCGGACTTGCAAGCCCGGTTTTTCTCTTCCGGCCCCCATTCAAAAACTCGAAACCAATATGGCCCGCATCACTGGCGGCTCCTTCACCATGGGCTGCAAAGACGCAAAGCGCGACGGTGACTGTTATGACTACGAAAAGCCGCCCCACGAGGTGCGCGTACGCGACTTCTATATCAGCTACTACGAAGTGACCCAGGCGCAGTGGCGCGCGGTGATGGGCAGCGATCCGCCGGAATTACATAACAAAGGCTGCGATGAATGCCCGGTAGAGGGTGTCTCCTGGAACGATATAAAGGAATTTCTTAAAAAACTGAATACCTTAACCGGTAAACAATATCGCCTGCCCACCGAAGCGGAATGGGAATACGCTGCACGGGGCGGCGCTCAAAGCCGGGGCTACTTGTACAGCGGCAGC
>JBBQGV010000098.1:0-21167 GCA_038323375.1 Chitinophagales bacterium | reverse complement strand
TTTATAGTCCGATAACTGCGTTGTGTTTTGCCCCAAAACTAGTCATTTACGCGAGTAAACTCCCATTTTTGGGGCAAAACACGCCTTGTTCTCGAACCCTAAAGAACAGACACGGGACTAAATGGACGAACACTAAATAGTAGGCACTAAATAAAATCACACCGCCACCCCACTATACAACTTGGCTCGCAGCCCCTTAATCTTATCCGAAGTCAGATACTCCTCAAACGACATCAACTGGTCAATGGTGCCGCCGGGGCCGATTTCGATGACGCGGTTACACACCGTTTGCAGCAACTGGTGGTCATGGGAGGTCATGATCAGGTTGCCTTTGAAGTCGGTCAGGCCGTTGTTCAGCGCGCTGATGGATTCCAGGTCTAAGTGGTTGGTGGGTTCGTCCAGCAATAGGAAATTCGGGTTCTGGAGCATCATTTTGGCGAACATGCAACGCACTTTTTCCCCGCCCGACAACACCGACGATTTTTTAAACACTTCTTCGCCGCTGAACAGCATGCGTCCCAGGAAACCGCGGATGAACTGCTCGTCTTTTTCTTTCGAATATTCGCGCAGCCAGTTGATGAGGTCGTTGTCGTTATCGCCGGTAAAAAAAGGCGTATTGTCGTTGGGCAGGTATTCCCAGAGGATGGTTTGCCCAAATTCGATGTTCCCGCTATCCGCAGAATCCACGCCGCCCATGACGTTGTAGAAGGTCGTCAGGGCCGTGCTGTCGCGACTGATCAGCGCAATTTTGTCGTTTTTATTCATCGAAAAGCTGAGGTCGCGGAACAGCCAGTCGCCGTCGTTGCCGCGTTTGGACAGCCTCTCGATGCGCAGGATCTGGTCGCCCGGTTCGCGCTCCGGCTTGAAGGCGATGTACGGGTATTTCCGGCTGGAGGGCCGAATTTCTTCGAGGTTGAGTTTCTCCAACGCCTTTTTGCGCGATGTTGCCTGCTTCGACTTAGAGGCGTTGGCGCTAAATCGCTGGATGAATTCCATCAATTCCGACCGGCGGTGCTCCGTTTTTTTGTTTTTATCCGCCATTTGGCGCGCCATCATCTGGCTGGTTTCGTACCAGAAGGTATAGTTACCCGTGTAGAGATTCACGCGTTTGAAATCAATGTCCGCCACGTGCGTACACACCATGTCTAAGAAATAACGGTCGTGCGAGACCACGATGATGGTGTTTTTAAAATCCGCCAGAAAGTCGCAGAGCCAGGTGATCGTCTCCGCGTCCAAGTCGTTGGTCGGCTCATCCAACAGCAGCAGATCGGGGTTGCCAAACAGCGCCTGGGCCAGCAGCACCTTCACTTTTTCCGCGCCCGTCAGTTCTTTCATCCGGCGGTAGTGCAGCGCTTCCGGGATGCCGAGGTTGCTCAGCAATTCCGCAGCGTCGCTTTCTGCGCTCCAGCCGCCCATTTCACCGAATTTGGCTTCCAATTCCGCGGCGTGCATGCCCTCTGCGTCCGTCGCGTCCGGATCCATGTAGATCGCGTTTTTTTCGATCATGATGTCGTACATTTCCCGGTAGCCCATGATCACGGTGTTCAGCACTTCTTCTTCGTCAAATTCAAAGTGGTTTTGTTTCAGCACGGCCATGCGGTTGCCGGGTTCGAGCGACACGTTGCCGCGGTTGGCGTCTATTTCGCCCGCGAGGATTTTCATCAACGTGGATTTGCCCGCACCATTGGCGCCAATGACGCCATAGCAGTTGCCGCGCGTAAATTTGAGGTTGACTTCTTCAAAAAGCACGCGCTTGCCATATTGCAAAGCCAGATCGGTTACCGTGAGCATAACGGAGGAGGTTGTGGTTTAAAAACGGGTGCAAAGGTAAGAAAGTTTGGGGGATGGATTCGTTGAATGCTTCCGTCTTGATTTTTCAGGAAAAAAATTAATCGGGGAGCACTTCATGCCGAGGATAATTTTTTTGCATAGTTTTTAGTGCCGTTACCTGCGAGGTAACTATCCATCCGCCCCTAAATACTTATGATTTCCAACCTCTCCGAGGTCGGGAAAACATTGAAATGCTACATTTCTACAAACCTCTGACCTCTCCGAGGTCGTATGGCAAAAGCATTTCAAAGCGGCTGGATAGTTACACAGTCATTAATTGAGTGAAAACGAATGCTTCTGAATATATGAGCCGCCTCTTTGTGTCTAAAATTTCCCGCAAAGAGCGCAAAGGATACGCCAAGTCCGCAAAGCAGGACGCCGCACTTAGCGTCCTTTGCGAGACCTTAGCGCTCTTTGCGGGAAACAATCTCTCACAAGGCCGCAAAGCAAGGCTTTACATCATTCAAAAGCCATGTTTCCTTTCCGAACTCCCATTAAGTAAGTACTAAACTTCCATCTTGCAAATTTGCCTATTTGCCTCCTTACTAATTCCTTTCACTTTTTCTCCTTCCTAAAAGCTTTTCTTCCCATATTTATCCTTTCTTAAAAAAACACCCAAACACAACAGCCTACGTCCCTTAATGCGCGGCGGATTGATAGCAACCTGGAACGACCAGGATATCCTGGCTGGCGAAGAATGGGATGAAGAAATCAGGTTTAAAATCGAACAAGCAGATTTGATTTTCCTGCTCGTCAGTGCGCATTCGTTGAATACGGATTATATTTGGAATGTAGAAATAGAAGCGGCCATGCGGCGGCATGAGGCTCGCACAGCGCGCGTGATCCCTATTATTTTATCTCCCTGTTTGTGGGAAGAAAAAGACCAGGAGGGCAATTACATTTTCCCGCCCGCGAAATTAAACGCGCTTCCTTCCAAAGGCAATCCGATCAGCAAATGGGACGACAAGGATGATGCCTGGAAAGCCGTAGCAGAAGGCATTAAAGCCATTTTGAAACACAAGTAGCTTTTTGCAACTTATTATACCTTTTAAACAAGTCGGTGCCACACTTAGTAAAAAAATTGATTTTCAACGAATTACGATTTTGTATTGCAGTTCACCCCCCGTAGGTTCCAAATGCCTGTTTTGACCTGAAACATTGTTGGTTTGTCATTCCCATCAGGCTTTTCATTCCCGCAGGGAATCTGCGACATCGCGCCAGGCGACTCAAGTTTTTGTAGGCTTATTGGAGAAGGTGCAATCGGTAAAAACAACAATCATCATGGATGATGCACATGGATTCTGTTTCAAAAGCTGATCTTCTGTTGCAGATTCCCTGCGGGAATAACAAACCAACGAGAGGGACAAACCTTAGAGAGGGACAAACCTGCGGGTTTTTAAAACCTATAAGGTCTGAATCCCCGAAATGAAAATGTCCGGTAGTATGGTATTCGGGAACATTTGCTGCCAGTTTATGAAAAACTTTTCACGTAAAGGAATCCGAATGAGTACCGAACGGGAGTTTTATTTCCACGAATTCATGACGTTCACCGGCGCCAGCATTGTGTTGTTCATCCTGTCGTTTGCCATTGATTTTTATTGCCTGTACGAGATCCGGCCGGACGCATTCAGCGGCATCAACGCAGCCGGATCCTGGCTTAACCACTTCGTCACATTTTCCTACTTCAGCATCACCAATTTTACGACAACCGGCATGGGCGATATTGCGCTCCAAACGGCAAGCGCCCGCATCTTCATCAGTTCAGAACTCATCATTTCGTTCTTTTTCACCATCTTTTTCATCGCCAACCTCTCGATGCTTCGGGATTCGTATGCGAAGAAAGGAGGAGGTGATTTGAAAATTTGATGATTGGATGCTGCACGCTTACATCATTGACGACGAACCTAAGGCCGTAGAAACCATTGAAATGCTGCTGCGATTGCATGTGCCGGAGGCCGGTAAAATTTCACGGGGCTACCTCTGCCATCCGGGCCATCCGGTTCAGCGCATTGGACTATGTGCTCAAGCCCGTTGACGCGGACGAATTGCGGGCTATGCTGTACGGCGTTTCCTGCATGGCGCCACGCCCCGGCAACCCAATAAAACGTTAATGCGCAATGCTTTGCAGAATTTTCGCACACGCGATGCCCGCCGTTGGATAAATTCGGCTGCCGTTGGATAAAATGCCCTTGAACTGCATGCAGAATTGCTATAATTTGTAGCATTGTTCACTTGCATCTCTAAGGACTATGAAAAAGCAAACCGGTTTCTGTTGCAAAATCTGGAAAACAATCAGATTAATTGTGCCCAGTTCTTTATTAATGACCTCAATTTGCAGTGCCCAGGTGGCCACCACTACGGTGAATTTTGCGACCCCCGTCATGCCGAACCCCAAACTATTACTCGGCATTACTTATGATTGCCGATCCAGTTTATCCATTCCTGTTTATGGTTTGGCCGGATATCACAAAACGGATGGTACTTTCATACCGGAAGTTGATGCGGTTTTTAATAATTTTCCAATGTCTACGCTGCGCTATCCCGCCAACGGCATTATGCAAGGCTTTGAATGGAAAAAATCAATCGGCCCCCTGGCTTCCCGAACTCCGCAACAAATTTTTTTTCAGCAATCCGTTCCTGCACAGATCATGGAATTCGGGTTTGATGAATTTATGGCCATGACCGCAGCGAGAGGAGTAAACCCCGGAGACGTGCAAATCATGGCACCCATATACAGCACTTCTGATCCCGGCTTAACGGCCATTCAAATGGATGCGGCAGTACCCAATGTAATTAGTTCCAATGCAGATTGGGTTGAATATGCCAATGCGCCCAACGACGGCACCAATCCAGGTGGCGGAACGGACTGGGCAGCAGTAAGAACAGCCAATGGCCACGAGGAACCCTATGGCATTCAAATCTGGAACATGGGCAATGAACCCTATACGCCTAATGAATACGGATCCGGTGGTGTCAACAATTACATCAATAAGATCATCCCCATCATGGATGCCATGCTGGCCATTGATCCGACCATCAAAATAACGGTTACCGTTACCGGGCGGGCTACCTCTATGTGGACCCACTTGATTTTGAATTCTATTCCTTTGCAAAGCAGGGTGTATGCAGTTAATGCCCACTATTTCTTATCAGAAGAAATCATTAACGGGTCAATCCCCCACGGGGTAAATGCCATTAGCACCATGATATCAGAATTGGCGCTTGCCGCGCAATCAAAAGGGTATAAAATGATTGTCGGGGATCACGCCCATGCCCTGATTACCGCTTCAACGCCCACTGCGGCAGAGCAAGACCTGATCATGCAATGGCAGGGCGCCAACCTGACCGCAGATTTTTTACTGTCCATGAGCCAGATCAGGAACATTGAAAGGTCTAATTTTTGGGTGTATGGACTAAGCAGCAACCAATGGCATCCGATTCGAAAAAATGCGGATGGGTCTTACACTTCTATGCCCGTGGCCGAACTCTACAAAACATTGTCCCCCTTATTTCTCGACAATTCCATTGCAGTAATCAATACCTCTCCGGCTGCAAGTGACGGGAATCCTTATTCAGTGAGGGCTGGTGCCTTTGCATCCGGTGATTTATCGCAATTGAATGTCATCGCTGTAAATCGCGACAAAACAAATGCAGTTCCACTTCAGGTAAATGGCGTTTCGGGGTATTTTTTAACAAATTCAAGATTATTGACTGCTCCTGCGCTCAACTCGGACGCCTTTTCTGAAACGCCAATCAGTCCTGCTGCAAATGGAAATTATTTAATGCCGCAAATGAGTATTCTTCTGTTGGAATATACCAGTCAGCCATTGCCGATAACCTTGTTGTCTTTTGATGGCCACCTGCAACCCGATAGGACGGTTTTGCTGAACTGGACGACCGCATCTGAGTTTGATAACGATTATTTCACCGTCGAACGCAGCATGGACGGCATAAACTGGAGCGCGCTGATCATTGTACCCGGGGCAGGAAACAGTCATACCGTGCTCCATTATTCAGCGACTGACGGAAATCCCGTTCCCGGTATTTCTTACTACCGCTTAAGACAAACTGACTTTGATGTCAGGTGGTCATTTTCGGATATTATCCAGATAAATATTTCCAAAAATAACGTCTTCTTAGCTTACCCCAACCCGTTCAGCAACGAAATAGTATTGCTCCTCGATAACGAGGAAAGAAACCAGCCTTTGATTGTTTACGACGCACACGGAAGCATCGTTTTCAAAAGTGACAACATTCCTTTTACCTTAAAAATGAATAACTTGAGTTCGGGCATTTATTATATTTATACGCCGATGAAAACGCTTCAAATACAGAAAGAATAAACCCCGGGGTCTTGCTGACGGGATCTATTTCCTACAGGCCAATGACGCGGTGATCAGGTTTGTGGCGGGGCGTTAATTTTCAGGTTTAATATAAGGAGGATGGCCGCTCTGTGAGGCCTCAGCGCCCTCTGGGGGGAAGGTCTGTGGCAAAGGACGCTGAGGAATAGCGTTCCGTCGGGTCTACTTCACAAACGGATTCCCCCACTTCTCCTCCGTCGCTACACTTTCGTCTGTCAGCGTATGCAAAAAAGCCACCAGTGCTTTTTTTTGCGCATCCGAAAAATTCAGGCGCACCGGATTGCCGTTCGAATCCGTCAAAGCCGCGCTCAGGGTGGGATGATCCTGGATGCCGCTGTTGTAGTGTTCCACCACTTCTTCCAGGGTAACAAACCGCCCGTCGTGCATGTAAGGTGCCGTGAGGCCGATATTGCGCAGCGTGCCGGTTTTGAAGCGGCCCTGGAAAATGGGCGAGAAGGGAAAAGATTCAAAAGCGCCGAAATCCGTGGTAGACTGAGCATCTAAGCCGTTGTTCTGCGGACCCGGGCTGGCGCTGACGAACGCTTCGGTGGTGTGACAACCGAAACACGCGCCGCCGCCATTCGGGATGGGCAGGATGAACAATTGTTTACCCAGATTTTCTTCAGCCGTGAAATTGGGAAAATTCGCGCCGGGGCCATTCACCAGTGCCCGGCCCGTATCGTATTTGCTGCGGTAGCTGACAATGCTGCGTACAAATTGCGCCAGCGCAGCGGCAATGCGGTCAGCGTTCACCGTGCCATCTCCAAAGGCGGCGTTGAACAGGGTAGGGTAGTGGGGTTGCAATTCCACTTTCGTCATCAATTGATCCAAGGTCATGCCCATTTCCACCGGATCCTGGAAGGGCATCAATACCTGGTCTTCCAGGGTGGCCGCCCGTTCGTCCCAGAAAAAGCGTCCCCGCTGATAAAATCGTGCATTGACCAGGGGCATGGAATGGCGTCGGGTAAGGCCGCCGTCGAATCCTTTGCTCAGCGTTGCCGGGTCGCTGAAACCGGCAGCCTGATTGTGGCAGGAAGCGCAGGAAACCGTGCCGTTGGCGCTGAGTTTTTTGTCGTAAAACAAGACCCTGCCCAGGGTGGCGCCTGCGTCCGTGACGGGGTTGTTCGCCGGGGTGTTGTCAATTCCGTTCACGGAAGTCGGCAGTGGCCCACCGGTATCGTTTTGAAAATGAGCGGGTAAAGCTATGGATGCGTAATTGAACGGCGTTTCGGGCAGGTTCAGTTCGCTGAGCGGGTCTGTTGTCGTCGGTTCCTCTTTTTGGCAGGCAATAAAACTGAGAGCCAGTAAGGTGGCCAGGGCAAAGGTGGTTTTGTACATAGTTGAAGGTTTGTGATTTTTGGAATAGACTCGCCGGCCGCAAATGGGTTTAACCGGATTATTCTTTAATTTCGCTTTATGATACATGCCTACATTATTGACGACGAACCGAAGGCCGTAGAAACGACCGAAATGTTGTTGCGGCAGTACGTGCCCAAGGTAGGCAAAATTTCGTTTTCAACTTCTGCCCTACAGGGCGTGGAAGAAGTCATCCGCCTGGCACCGGATTTGCTTTTTTTAGACATTGACATGCCCCAGCTCGATGGTTTTCGAGTGCTGGAACGCCTCGAATCGGTGTCTTTGCAGGTCATCTTCATAACCGCTTATGACCATTTTGCCATCCAGGCCATTCGTTTCAGCGCCTTAGACTATTTACTCAAACCCATAGACCCCGGAGAATTGCGTGCTGCAGTGCTGCGCTTTATTGAGGGATCCACCCCCCGGCAGCCCAACAAAGCCCTGCTGCGCAATGCCCTGCAAAACTTCAGCGTGCAGGACGCCAAACAACTGACCATTGCCGTTCCAGACGGAGCCGGGCATTTTTTTCTGAAACCAGCCGATGTGCTGCGCTGTGAAGCCGATCGGAATTACACGGTATTTCACCTGACGGACGGCAGGCGTTTGATTTCTTCCAAAACGCTGAAAGACTATGAAGATTTGTTGTCGGAACACGGTTTCCTGAGGGTGCATAAATCACATTTGCTCAATCTGGATTATGTGGAAAAGTATTTGGGACGCGAAACGTTACGCCTAAAAAACGGTCTTGAAATAGAGGTATCGAGAAGACGGCGAACGGCAGTTGCTGAGGTGCTGAAAACCAGGCTTTAATTTATTTTTCCACCTACTTTTTACCACAACTTGTCCCGGCAGCGGGATAGATCATATAGCCGTTGCGTTGATTAAAATATCTAATCTATGTTGCGTAAGCTCGTCCTATGCTTTTTTGTGTTATCCGCTTGTTCTCTAAACGGACAAACCCGCGCCCCGCGTTACATCAACCACGACTGGAATACGCAGGTTTTCGATTTGGCGGGAGACGATACGGGCTGTGTATGGCTGGGCACTGCGCATGGGATTTACCGCTACGATGGTACAACCCGGGAACTGATCAGCCATAACCCGGAGCATCCTGCTTCCATCACTTTTGGCCATATCAAGACCATGCTCAAAAGTCGTTCGGGTGCCATCTGGCTTGGAAGCTGGCAGGGCGGTTTGTCGCGCTTTGATCCCAAATCCGGCTTGTCGGAAAACTTCCTGCACCACCCCAAAGCCCCGACCAGCATCAGCGGCAATCAAATCGCCGGACTCTACGAAGATCCAGCCGGCGGGTTGTGGGTTGGCACCAATGAATTCACCCTTAATTATTTGCCGGAAGGCGAAAAAAAATTCCGCCGCTATCCTGCACCATTGCCTCCAGAAGCCAAAAACAGAACGGATGCCTGGGCGCTGGGAAAAATTGTTGCCGACCCCGAGCGTCCTGATTTGCTGTGGATCGGAAGCCGCTATGGCATTTTCAGTTTTAACAAACAAACCGTGCAATTCCGATTTTTCCCCTTTGAATCCCCCATCCATTTTCGCTATGTCCCCCTTCCTGTTGCCGTATTTGCAGCCCCCGGCGGCAATATCTGGGCAGGCGGCTGGGGTAGCGGAATTTACTGCTTCAACCCTGCTGACAACCAACGGCGACACTGGAAACGCGAGGATGTTCAGGACAATTTCAACGCAGTATCGGATATTCAGGCCATAGACGACAGCACTGCACTGGTTTTGTTCCGCTTTGGACAATGGGGCGAAGTCAACTGGAAACGCAATACCTTTCAATTCGACAGCCAGCGCCTTGGATACCAGGCGTATTTGGCCCTTCAGGTAGAAAAGCATCGGATTTTTTTTCAAAGTCCGCAGGAAATCTGGGTTGCTGTTTCCAGGGGGCTATTTCGCCTGAGTTTTTGCAACCCGGATTTTTTTTACCGTTCCTTCCTGAAAAAGCCTTTGTGCCCTACCGCCAGCAACTGGCAACGCAGCTATGCCCTTGCCCCTGACGGGCAGCTCTACATGGGCACCCTGCAGGGCGACGGTTTGCTGCGCTACGACTGGAAACGCGACACCACCACCATAATTCCTTACCGGGCTACGCTTACCAAGCCGGACGTACTGATGAGCGGCCTTTGTTTTGACCCCGACGGGCGCCTCTGGATTGGCTCGGATGCCGGTCTGCTGATGCTGGAAGGATCCGAAACCAGCCATCCCCATATCGTTCCCTTTGGTGCGGCAAATTCGGATTTGAAGATATTGGAAACCGTTCATGTGACAGCGCTCGCGATCCAGAAGGACTGCCTCTGGGTAGGCATCAATGGCGGCGATCTGTTTTGCCTGACGCCCGATGGCAGTGGCCGGGGCACGCGCTACGGAACAATATTTCCGGGCACTGTGATTTCAAAAATAATCGTTGCCCATAGTGGCGATATTTGGGTTGGCTCAGATGCGGGTCTGGGCATTCTAAACCCCGGACACCCAATGCGCGTCATCAGCGATGCAAATATCACGGACATCACACAGGGGCCGGATGGTCGGGTTTGGGTCACCACGCAGGGCAATGGCCTCTTGTGCTTTGATGGCTCAAATGGCCGGTTTTTGCGGCTTTATAACAACCAGTCTGCCTTGGGCGGAAATGTCATGTACAGCCTGTGCCTGACCCGGAAAGGTGAAATCTGGGCAGGGCACGACAGCGGGCTGGCTCGCTTGAATACGGCTTCCGGACAATGGGTGAATTATGGTGCCCGCGACGGACTGAGTCCGCATTATGCGCCGCTGATAGAGCTGCCAGACGGCCAAATTGCCAGCGGGAACATCCGCGGTGTGCGCCTGTTTCATCCGGATTCGCTGCTTCGAAAAGAAGGTGTTCCTTTGCCTTATCTGAAAAACATATCAGTGTTTGATGTAAAAATACCGCTGGGGAACGGAGCCATCTCCGGATTTGTGGGCTATCAGCCGCCCAAAGAAGCGCTACAGCTTGCTTACGACGAAAACCAGCTGAGTTTTGACTTGGGGGTGATGGACTTTGGAGAAAGCGCGCGACCGCATTTTGCCTGCTTTCTTGAGGGGTACGATCAGAATTGGCAATCCTTTGAAGATCAGGGCACCATCCGTTATGCCCATATCCCGCCGGGCAGTTACCGATTCCGTTTCAAGGCAGCCAACCGCCACGGGCTTTGGTCGGAAGAAGCCCCTGTATTTTTGATCCACATTCGTGCGCCATTCTGGAATACCTGGCCGTTTCGCCTCCTGCTTGCGGCGATCTCCATCGGGCTGACCGTTTACATTGTCCGCCGCAGGGAACGGCGTTTTCGAGAGCAGGAAGCGCTGCGTCAGGTTCTGTTGAAAAAAGATAAAACCATCGCACAAGCGCAATTAGCTGCCCTACAAGCGCGCATGAACCCCCATTTTCTGTTCAACTGCCTGAATTCCATTAATTGGTTTGTTCTCAAAGGAAAAATAAAAGAAGCGTCACTTTATCTGACGCGTTTTTCGCGCCTCGTTCGGGCCATTCTGGAACAATCCAGGCTCGAATTCATCCCGCTTTCCGAAGAACTCGACACCCTCCGGATTTACCTTGAAATGGAGGCGCTGCGATTTGTGCACCCTTTCGAATGGCGTATCGAATGCCCGGAACAGGAGGATACCGAAGAGATCCTGATTCCGCCGATGCTTTTACAACCGTTGGTTGAAAATGCCATTTGGCACGGTTTGATCCCGGCAGAGCGGGCGGGGCTTTTGACCATTCAAATCGAAGAAGCCGCCGATGGGTGCTTGCTTTGCGCTATTGAAGACAACGGCGTCGGGAGGGCTGTAGCAGCTACGGCCAGATTGGAAAGCCGGCTGCAGCGAAATGCCCAGGGGCTGGAAATTACGAAAGAACGGCTATCGGGCATTGGCGGCATTGAGGTCACGGACTGCCATGATCAGAAGGGCAAAGCAAGCGGCACGCGGGTGCTCTTATGGATAAAACCTGCCGTTGGATAATTTCGGACGCCGTTAGATAAGATGCCCTTGATCCGGTTGCAAAACGGGTGTTCTTTAGCGCATTGTTCACTATGTTTGAAGAAAACATGAAGCTATTCAGAACACCTTACACAAATCCCGCTTTTATCGGCACGCCAGCCCCGGTTGTGGGCAGGCTTTGCATCCTGGCTTTTTGTCTGGCTACGTTGACAGCAGCGTCCCAAGGCACCTGCATCGTGACGGTAAATCCGGCCCAAATCGTTAATCCCAAAGCCTCTAAATTGCTGGGGCTGACTTTTGATGGCCGAAGCAGTGCAGATTCGGATGCCAGCGCTGCTGTTGTTCCTGTGGGCTATTACAACCCGGTATCAGGCACTATGCTGACTGCGGTAAAACCCTTGTGGGATCGAGTGCCCATGGGCGGGGTGCGCTACCCGGGCAACCTGGTAATCTACAACTGGAATTGGTTCTATACCATCGGCCCTTTTGCCAGCAGAACCACCCAACCGATGGGTCAGGGCGGCGCATTCTCTCAAAAACTCCAGTTTGGCTTCGATGAGTTTATGGCGATGACCCTATCCAAAGGCATTCCCTCGAACGAGGTTCAAATTATGGTCAATATTTATGCCAGCGTAGGGCAGCCGAATCCGGCTATCTTAGCAGCCGATTGGGTCGAATACTGCAATGCAGCCGACGACAGCTCCAACCTGCGGGGCGGCACAGACTGGGCACACCTGCGGGCTATATACGGACATCCGGAGCCATACAATATCCGCATCTGGAACATTGGAAATGAGCCCTGGTCTCCGATGGAATTTGGGATCAGCACTGCGGCGGCAGACAACTACATGGCCGTGGCCTCGCCGATTATAGACTCTATGCTGGCCGTGGATCCTGGACTGCACATTACCATTCCGGCTATAGGCAATGCGGGTTCGCCGTGGAATGCAGAAATCATGAACCCTCTGGCACCCATTCCTTTGCTGGGGCGAATTTATGGCATCTCCCCACATGCCTTTTACGACAATGACGCATCAACCACGAATGTAGCGCCCAGTCAGGTGTTGACCTCCTTCAGCACTTTGGCCGGCGTGGCTGCGGGTAAAAACCTGAAAATCATTGCGGGTGATCACGCCGCTTTTGCGCCTTCGGCAGATCCGGACAAGGCCATGCGCTGGGAAGGCGCGCTTGCGACGGGAGAATACCTTCTGGGCATCAGCCAGATTGGCAATATTGAGCTGGCCAATTTCTGGATCTATGGCAATACGCAGGCCGTATGGCATCCCATCCGGAGCAATGCCAACGGAACGTATACCCTAATGGCCGCAGCGCAGTTGTACGAAAGCCTGTTTCCGTATTTTTACGATCAGGTGCTATCCAGCTCAATCGTCAATTCTATCGGAGGAGTAGCGGTACCCAATACCCGTGTTTCCGCATTTCAAAACACCGACCAGACCAAAACCAGCATCATCATCATCAATACGAGCTTAGCCAACGACAACCAAATCATACCGCCCGCGCTCAGCGGTTTTTTACTTCAAACTTCGAAATTATTGAGTGCCTCCAGCCTGAGCCAGGATACTTTTATGACGACTTCAGTCGCCCCTTTGCCAAACGGAAATTACCAATCGCCCCATGCCAGCATCCTGATCCTGGATTATGCCGCAACTGTTCTTTCGGTCGAATACGCAGATCCCCTCCGCGCCTATCCGGTTAAAGCAGGTATTCAGGTAGAATGGGCAACAGCCAGAGAAGCCAATTGCGACCGCTTTGAGGTCGAAAGCAGCAGCGACGGAACACTTTTTTCAAAAATCAAAACCGTTAAAGGGAACGGAAGCACCAATGCCTACCATTTGTACAAAATCACAGACACCGCCCCGTTTAATGGCCTCAATTATTACTGGATCAAGCAAATAGATTTCGATGGCGCATTCCGCTACTCAAAGATCATTGCAGCCAGCTACGAGGCTTTTGAAATCAGCATTTACCCCAACCCGTCGGGGGATTTTTTACACTTCCGAACCAGCGAACCGATAGAACAGGTTGAGGTTGTTAATACCCTTGGCAGTCTTGTGAAAACAATCCTAAAACCCGGTTCAGCCATAGATATCCGGGACTTGCCCAATGGGATTTACCGGCTCAATTTCTTGGACAGGAATCATCGGGTGCTCAGCAAAACGTGCCTTAAAAATTAGGGTTATGAAGCTTGTGTTCAAAATAAAAAACCTATTGCTTTTTATTTAGTGTCTGTCCATTTTAGTCGGGTGTCTGCTCTTTAGAGTTCGAGAACAAGGTGTTTTACCCCAAAAGCGGGAATTTACTCGCGTGAATGACCGATTTTGGGGCGAAACACAACGCAGTTATCGGACTCTAAAGACAGATACTATTCAGGGTTTTGGGCGACCGCGTATTTTGGGCGACCGCGAGGGTCGCCCCTACTTGATATCAAATTTCAAACGCGCAAACACATAGCGCCCGTTGAATCCCATCTGCTGCACGCGGCGGCTGTAGACGAAACGCCCAAGGCTCATGTTGGTGGAATGCGCATGAAGATCCTGATAGGTATCCAGCAGGTTGTTGGCGCCGATGGTCAGACCAATGCCGTCTAAGAAGCGGTACGTCAGCGACAGGTCAAAGACCGTTTTTGCGCTGAAGGTTTGATCCAGCGTTTGCTTTTGTCCCGTAAACGCATTCGTCGGGAAGTTTTCAGGTAATGCCGGATTGATCGTGGCATCTAAGTAGACAACCTCGCCGAAGTTGACGGCTCGCGCCATCGCGCTGAATTTGCCAACTTTATAGTTCAGCGTGAAGCTGATTTTGTGTTTTGGGTTGGCGACTTCGATGCGGCTTTGGTCTTCGCGGTTGAAATAGTTGCCGACCTGCCCGGTTTCAATCAAAATCTGGGACGCATTGATGATCGGTTTGCCATCTGCGCCTTTTTCTACTTCGTTGTCAATGAACGCGCCGGCCAGCGTAGCCCGGAAATCGTGCACACCAAAAGCCTTTGAATAAACAATCACCGCTTCAAGGCCTCTTGAAGTGGTATTGACCGCGTTGGAAAAGAAATTGGCCTGGCCGGCGCCGGCTGCTGTCAGCTGTGCCTGCAAGTCGGCATTGCCGCCACTGCCGAAGTTGTTGGTCAGCACGATGCGGTTGTCAATCTCAATTTGGTAAGCGTCCACCGTGATCTCCAGACCGCCCGTTGGCCTTGCCGTCAGCCCCACCGCGTAGCTTTGCGAGGTTTCTTCCTGCAATTGCGGAATGCCCAAAATTTTGGCAGGTTCGCTGTCATTCGTGAACGTACCCACTTCCTGTGGCACCAAACCATTCGGGCCGGTGATGAAGAGCGTATTTGTTTTTGCATAGAAACGCTGCTGCATGGACGGCGCGCGGAAACCTGTGCTGACTGACCCGCGCAGCGAAAGGCCGCCACCGATTTTGTAGCGCGTGGCCGCTTTGTAGTTGAACGTACTCCCGAAATCGGAGTAATTTTCGTAACGCACCGCTGCAGTCACCAACCAATTTTTGGTAAAATCCTGTTCTAAATCCAAATAACCAGCCGCGCTGTTGCGGGAATTGTCGCCCGAATTTGCAGGGAAAAATCCGGCAAATACCTGAGCGCCCGAAGCAGCTCCGGAGCCGGTGTCGTAGTTCCTCCACGAAGCTTCTTCCCCTGCGCGGATGCCGAAATTTTCCGAGCGGTATTCCCCGCCAAACGCTAAGTTCAAGCCCTCCAGCACGTCGAATTTTCTGGAAAGGTCGAGGTTGGTGGTGTTTTGAGTGAACTCCAGTCCGCCCGCGTCGAACTCCGTTTGAGTGTTGCCGGGATTGTTGGCAAACTGGGTATAGTTGACCGAGTTGGTGATGGTGAAATCGAATGTATTCTGGCCGTAGGTATGGCTCAGATCGAGGTTCCACTGTTTACCAAGTTTGCCGCGCAAACCTCCGGCGAAGGAAATATCGGAAAGGCTGCTTTCAATCAAAGGCAGGAAGCCATTGGGGTAGATCCCTAATACGCCATTTGCGAATACCCTGGCACCATTCGCAACCGAATTCGGATAGCGGTAAAAACCGGCAGAAACGCCGTTTTTCTGGTTGTATCCGCCGAAAGCATAAACGCTCCAGTTTTTGCTCAGGCCGTATTCGCCGTTCAGCATTGCGCCGCCGCCTTTCATTTCGGAAGCGCCGATGAGCATGTCGAACGTTTCGCGGGTCAGTCCGCGGGCCGTGATGAGGGAGTCGCTTCTGTCGGCGCCATTCACATTGGGATAAACCTGGCCGGTGTAGGCTCCGGCGCGGTTGGTGGCATCCCGGCTGATGTATTCGCCGGTCAGGCTGATGAAGCCTTTTCTACCCAATTTAAAGCCGTAGTTCAGGCCCGCTTGCAGGGTATTGCCATCGGTTACGTTGACACTTGGGTCAGCCGAGTTGCCTGACAACTTGTAGGACGCGTAGTTTTTATCGTAGCTCGTGGCATAAAGTCCGTAGCTGACGCTGCCGTCTACCACGCCGGTTTTTTGTTTTAACACGATGTTGACCACCCCGGCAATGGCATCGGAGCCATATTGCGCCGCAGCGCCATCGCGTAAAATTTCAATGCGCTCAATGGCGGTAGCCGAAATGGCAGAAAGGTCGGTGCCTACCGTTCCCCGGTTAACCGTGCCATTCACGTTCACCAATGCGCTTTGGTGGCGGCGTTTCCCGTTGATGAGCACCAGCACCTGATCTGAGCCGAGGCCGCGCAGTTGTGCAGGATCCACATGGTCGGTGCCGTCGGCAATCGTTTGCCGTGCCGATTGGAAAGAAGGTGCAATGTAAGTCAGGATCTGGTTCAGGTCTACCTGCCCGACTTCGCTCATGACCGATGCAATGGGAATGATGTCTACCGGAACGGCCGATTCAAGCTTGGTTCGGGTAGCATTGCGGGATCCAATCACAGTAACCGCCTCGATTTCAATGCCTTCCGAAAGCGCTACATCCAATTTGTCGCCGCTGATGGCCAATTCTTCACTTTTAAAGCCAATGTAACTAACCACAAGCGTCGTCGCGCCTGCCGGGACATTGAGCGTATAATTTCCATCAAAATCGGTAACGGTGCCCACATTGGAACCTTTGACAACAACCGTTGCGCCATAGATCGGTTCGCCTGATTCGGCGTCGGTAATTTTCCCGCTAAGGGAGGTTTGGGCCATCAGTCCGGTGAAGGACAGTGCCGCAAAAACCAGGGAGAGTAAGTAGTGTCTTTGCTTCATAAATTGGAGGATTTTTTGATTTTAGAAAAATTTACTTTACGTAAATTAATATTAAAACGATAGGGATCGGTTTTAGGCTGCTTTAGGGTGGGATAGGTTTAGGGTAGATTTTTGGGGAAAGGACTAATAGGCGATTTCGGAGTGAAGAATGAAATCTTTGAATAGAGGAAGGAGCAAAGGGAAAGAGTAAATTTAAGGAGTGTAATAATAGGATTATTGATATTTTGAAAGCGTAAGAAGGTGTTCAAATAGGATCTTCCAAGTTGGTCGGGTTCCGAGGTATGGGCTTGTAGCCATTACTTGCATCAAAGCAATTTTGAGCCACGCCCTTAAATAGGTCGTTATGAATCAGCCATTTTAGTACTTCTGGTTCGTTATGAAATACATCAAACCAAAGTATAAAAAAGCCTGTTGAACGGGCGCAAGTGGCGATCCATTCTCCGGCAGAATCAGCGTGATAAGTTGGTGAAGTTTTAGCCATATCCAATAATTTTTTTGCTGCCTTCACCTCAACCAGCGCCTCATAACGCCTCATCCATCGAAGATCAACAATGGCTCCACGATTATCAATATTTCGCCATTCAAAGTCTTCAATTGTTGTTCTTGCCTTTGCTTGTTGATTGGTTGTCAATCCATCATTCCGAATACCAATAATTAAAGCATTCGCTTCTGAGGAGTGGGCGACTGCAATAAAAGGAGGCAGTCCGTTAGAGGATTCCGGCAAATAATGAATGGTTGGATCAGATGGTTTATTCGATTTCGCTTTGTTACATTTTTCACAAGCAAGTAACCTGTTCTCCCATGCAAGTAAGTCTCCGGCAATTTATCCAGGCACTGGTACTTTTGGAACCACATGTTCAACATTTAATTGATGGCTCAAAGGCATATTGCAATAAGCACAATAATAGCCGATCCTGTCAATTAGATCCAGGCGCCAATCTTTGTAATTGGATGCTGTTTTTCGTACTCCATTTGCGAGAAGCGGGCAAGGTCCCTTATGAATGGGTCTCATAGCTTATTTCCCTTTGGCCATTTGGGCTAATTGAAGAAATGCTCTTACTGCCGGATTAGAGACTTCTTCCAATTGAACTTCTAATTGTTGACTGTCTATCCCATTATCCAACTGCCTTAAGAATGTATTGCTCTGATCTTGAAGCGTTTGACTTTGTTCAGAAAAAGGACTTTCTACTCCCAAAAAGAAAGTAGCTACTTTATCAATAGAGAGGTCATTGGGCTGGGTATCTACATTACCATCCAAATTAATTAATTCGTCCGCTTCCAAACTCTGCACGATAAATGGCGAGTGCGTAGTAGTTACGAATTGAATGTTCGGAAAGGCATCTTTTATATCCTGAACAACATGACGTTGCCAGTTAGGATGCAAGTGCATGTCGAATTCATCAATCAAAACCACACCAGGGCTTAACTCAATTGCACGCTCGCCAAATCTGCCGTTTAACATAATGCACCGGTATGCAATTTCAGCTACGACATTGAGCATGGCTTTCATCCCATCGCTCAGGTTTGAATAAAGCTTGCGTTCCACAGGTTGTCCGTCTTCAAAATCAGCCAATACTTCAAACTCGCCATAATCACTATAAGTTTTATTATATTGAATATCCTTTATGTATGGAATTGCCGTACGAATTGCATGAAACATGGCTTCACGTGTACCTTCAAATCCTTTGAAGTTTACTATTTGAATCTCCTTGATTTTCATTGCATTAAAGTGTTTTACTGCCTCCAGCCTCTTCACTTGACAATATAAATTCAAGTGTGCTTTTACCATATTTCCATTTGTAAAAATACTTATAAAAGTTGACTTCAAAGACAAAACCCTCTAACTATTTATTGCCGATAGCATCAATTTTTTGGGTCTAAATCCCACTACTTCAAAAATCATTTTTACCTTTCATCCCATTGAAAAACGCAAACGCCCATGCCCCTGCAAAGCTTCCCATTTTATCGCCAGTTGGACGCCATGGACTGCGGCCCGACCTGCTTGCGCATGGTGGCGGCGCATCATGGCAGGCAATACCCCGTGCAATACCTGCGTGAGCGCTCCTACATTGACCGCGAGGGGGTTTCTCTGCGCGGCGTCGTGAAAGCGGCGGAGAGCATCGGCATCCGTACCTTGGCGGTGAAATTACCTTTGTTTGCGGGCAGTTCGGATGAAAACGGGCTCAAGGATGCCCCGCTGCCGTGCATCGTACACTGGCGGCAACGGCATTTTGTGGTGGTGTATAAAATCAACCGCAAGTACGTCTGGATCGCCGATCCGGCAGTCGGTAAAATGAAGCTGAGCCACGCCGATTTTTTGAAAAATTGGGTCGGGGAAGGCAACAAAGGCATCGCATTGCTGTTGGAGCCTACACCTGAATTTTATACCCACGATGAAGCCCTGCCAACCCAGCCCCGGCGCGGGCTGATCCATTTATTGCAATACCTGCGGCCTTTCAAACGGCTGCTGTGGCAATTGGTGGCCGGTTTGTTGATCGTCAGCGTTTTTCAGCTCATTTTCCCTTTTCTCACCCAGGCCATCGTTGACAAAGGGGTGGACAACCAGGATTTGGGCTTTGTCTCGTTGATTTTGTTTGCGCAATTGGCTTTGTTTTTGGGGCAAATGACGGCCAATTTTATTCAAAGCTGGATCCTGTTGCACATCGGTGCGCGGGTGAATATTGCGCTCATCTCCGATTTTTTGGCCAAACTCATGCGCCTGCCGATTGGTTTTTTCGATACCAAAATGACCGGCGATCTCCTGCAGCGCATCGGCGACCACCGCCGCATCGAAAGTTTTCTGACCGGCTCTACGCTCAATACGCTGTTTTCGTTTTTCAGCTTAGTGGTTTTCGGCATCGTGCTGGCGATTTATCACCCGCCCATTTTTTTCGTGTTTGCCCTGGCGGCGGCTCTCTATTTCACCTGGATTGTGCTTTTTTTGCGCAAACGGGCGCAAGTAGACCACCTGCGCTTCCGCGAACAATCTGAGAATCAAAACACCCTGATCGAACTGATTCAGGGCATGCAGGAAATCAAATTGCAGCGCAGCGAGCGCAAACGCCGCTGGCAGTGGGCGCATATCCAGGCCAGGCTGTTCCGCGCCAATGTGCGCGCTTTAGCCATCGTGCAGTATCAGGACGCCGGCGCGTTGTTCATCAACCAACTCAAAGATATCTTCATTACTTTCATGGCTGCCCGGGCGGTGATTGGCGGCGAACTGACTTTAGGCATGATGCTGGCCATTCAGTATATCGTGGGGCAAATGAACGCGCCGCTGTCCCAACTCATCTCGTTCATCCGGGCGGCCCAGGACGCGCGCATCAGCTTAGAGCGCATGAATGAAATCCATGAACTGGAAGAAGAAGCCGGCGGTGAATACGCCAATGTGCTGCCTTCTTCCGGCGATTTGCAGGTCGAAAATGTATCGTTTCAATACAATCAATTGGCACCATTTGCCTTGAAGGACATCACGCTGACGATCCCGCAGGGCAAAGTAACCGCTATCGTAGGTGCCAGCGGTAGCGGCAAAACCACGCTCGTCAAATTGCTGCTTGGGTTTTATCAACCAACCCAGGGCAATATCCGCGTGGGGAACGTCGCTTTGCGCAATGTGGATCCGCAGCTTTGGCGGGCACAGTGCGGTGCGGTGATGCAGGACGGGTTCATTTTTTCTGACAGCATTGCCCACAACATCGCGGAAAGCGAAGATTCGGTTGACCGTGCCAAATTGCTGCGGGCAGTGCAAGTGGCCAATGTACAGGAGTTTGTAGAGTCTTTACCGTTGGGTTACAATACCAAAATTGGCGCCCAGGGCAATGGGCTGAGCCAGGGACAACGCCAGCGCCTGCTCATTGGGCGAGCTGTTTATAAAAATCCGCCTTACCTCTTTTTTGATGAAGCGACCAATGCGCTGGATGCAGAAAATGAGCGGGTTATTGTTGAAAATCTTCGAAGCTTTTATTCGGACACCAGCCCCATTCCTGCCTCCTCCGAAAAGGGAGGCGCCAAAACCGTTATCGTCGTCGCCCACCGCCTCAGCACGGTGAAAGACGCCGACCAGATCATTGTGCTGCACAAAGGCACGCTCGTGGAGCAGGGCACGCACGAATCGCTGGCCGCGGCGAAGGGGTATTATTATCGCTTGGTTAAGAATCAGTTGGAGTTGGGGTTGTAGGGGTTTCCCGGCGGAGGGTTTTTTCCCGCAAAGGGTTTTTTCCCGCAAAGGGTTTTTTCCCGCAAAGGATTTTTTCCCGCAAAGGGTTTCCCGCAAAGGATTTTTTCCCGCAAAGGTTTTCCCGCAAAGGATTTTTTCCCGCAAAGGTTTTCCCGCAAAGGATTTTTTCCCGCAAAGGTTTTCCCGCAAAGGATTTTTTCCCGCAAAGGT
>JBBQGV010000097.1:0-21632 GCA_038323375.1 Chitinophagales bacterium | reverse complement strand
TTGTTCCAGTTGTGGGGGGGGGGCTTTGGGGCTGTTTGGGTCGGGGCGGGGGTGCCGCGGCTGTTTTTGGTGGTTTGGGGTGGGGGGCAGGCATCCATGAAAACATGGATATTTTTGAGATCAGGGAATATGTGGATAATGGAGATGTTTATCTATAGTATTTTTGCTAGAACAAAAAAGTAACCCAGCCAGACCAAATTCCCTTTGTAATATGGCTATGTTTTAAAATTGATGCGCTTCTGCCGACATCATCTGCCGGAGGCATAAAAAATATTGCTATGATAGAAGAATCCCTTTCTTATATAAAGGAAGAATTGTCTAATTATCTAATTAACGACCTTCAGGATTCTGGAGTGGACGTTGAGATAGGCAATATAGCACTTTTTGAAACAGAAGGTGGTACTACAGTTAGTGATAGGATCGTCATTACCTTAGTTAATATTGAAGAGGAAAGTGCGCTTAAAAACAATAGGAATGTACAATATAGTTCAGATGGAGGTATTCGCTATGCCGCTCAACCTATTTATTTAAACTTGTACTTGTTGTTTTGTTGCAACTTTGAAAACTACAAAACCTCTATGAAAAGACTTGGTCATGTGCTTAGGTTTTTTCAACAACGCAAAAAATTTGAAATTAAATCTTCAACAAGTTCTCAAAACGGAGCTTTGTTTTTGGAAGAAGATCAAACGTTTAGGCTTGTCTTTGAAATGTACACCCTCACTTTTGAACAAATAAACCACCTGTGGGGCTCCCTTGGAGGGCGGCAGTTGCCTTCCGTGATGTTCAAAGCTAGGTTGATTAAAATAGATGACAGCCGAATTTACAAGAAAGGTCCACCAATCGAAGAAATAGTGGCTACAGTTGAATCAACAAACGAATGTTAATCAATGTCTTTTTCAATTAAGTTTCATCGCCTGTTCGAAGTTAAAATCATTCATGAGTACTTCCTGCTCTATGATGATATACTGACGTATTATGATGCAACTGTTGCAGAGCAAGATAAAAGGCTTGAGCGTCGGCTGTTACAAGGTCAATACCAATTGATGCATGATCTATCCATAGAACCTACGGCGGATTGCGCCAAAATATTGCGGAACCACAGGTTGAAAATGGTGCAAACACCCACTGGTTTGGTTGTAGGATGTGAAGGGAAAGTGAAAACGCTACCGGATAATTCGGAGATAATCGTGCCCGCAATTTCATTATTACCAAATATTGAATTCACTTTTATTATCAAAGTGAAGAATGCCCATTTTAAAAACTATTCTGCTCTACCATTCAGATCCCCTTTGGCGGGAAATTATTTATTCGCCAATGAGCCAACGAGTGTAAACAATGCTGGCTTTGCTTCAATGTCCCAACCAATCTCCACATTTCAAACAAACAAATCCTATTTGCCTGGAGACTTAGCACAGCATGGTAGCCTGGTGCGAGAGGCAATTGCCAACACGGAAAGCAATAGCTATTGGGAAGATGTTGAAGGAGACGGTTATGTAAATGAAAATGACCGGAGGTTGTACCCGAAAGCATTTGTCCATTATCCGACAACAGCGGAGCTTGACAATCCTATTTCTTTTTTGCTTAAGGACTTTAATAATAATACGGAGGTAAAGAGAATTGAGTTCGCTAAGGCAGTAAAATCTGGCCACCGCTTAAATTTTTCAATGGTCAGTGCTAAAGGCGCTGATATTCCTTTGCCAGATGGATGGTATTCCTTAGAGATTGACAATTCGAATGGAACTGTTGAAAAGGCTATTTACCTATTATCTGAATTTAGCCAGGCCGATTTTGGTATGATCGCTGTTCGGACAGGAGAAACAAATGCGACCTATCGAATTTTGGGAGATGAAGGAGCCATATTGAATCCCTATCCAAGATTTCAAATCAGGTTGCGCAGCAGGCGGACTTATTGGCGCTACCAGGCAAAACAGACCGAAAAAAAGCTTGAGCCAAACGGTACAGCGAACTTTTTTAAGGACGATCAAAATAACAATGCCATTGACCTGCAAGCGTATAAGGTGTTGATCACTAAAAAACCACAAAAATTGGCAAACCTGCCAATCCAAATCGTCGATGATGTTGGCACAATGGAAGTATTCCCGCAGCCCGATCCGAGCCCTATTAGAACCAATAGAACAGAGAATTTGGCACCAACAGAACCACCAGGAAAAATCTATTCTGATGTTTATATAACAACCGTGAATGGAAAAATCTCAATCGTTAGCTAAAAACCTGAATCATTAACTAAATCAATAATTATGAATTACAAAACCCCAGGGGTTTATATTGAGGAGATACAAAAACTCCCACCCTCCATCGCTCAGGTTGAAACCGCAATTCCGGTATTTATCGGCTACACCGAAATGGCTGAAGATGCCAGAGGATTTTCATTACACCTTGAGCCTAAACGAATTGCCTCCCTGTTTGAATACGAAAGGTATTT
Source organism: Chitinophagales bacterium (assembly GCA_038323375.1). Classification (GTDB taxonomy): domain Bacteria; phylum Bacteroidota; class Bacteroidia; order Chitinophagales; family Saprospiraceae; genus JABWAJ01. The sequence goes on along the minus strand of JBBQGV010000097.1, from coordinate 19,189 downwards.
TGGTAGGGCGCAATCAGAAATAGGCTCGCTAACAGTAACTATCTCAGAGCGACTTGGGCAGCCGATAAACATTTTTGCCAAGGTAGACGAACAGCTCCGTTCGAAATACTGGATGTACTACAGCTTGCAATTTTATTTTGCCAATGGCGGCGGCCCTTGTTGGATTGTGTCGGCGGGCACTTATGACAATGGCGGCGGTGTTGTCGGCTTTTCAGAACTACTGGCAGGCTTGGAAACCATTGAAAAGGTAGATGAAATCACCTTGATCGTTTTCCCTGATGCACAAAACCTGACGACTGCCAGCGACTACTACAATCTTTATGGAGAGGCTATGGATCTATGCACCGAGATGAAAGATCGCTTTACAGTCTTGGATGTATGGAATGATCCAGCATTGCCCCCGGAAGACTGGCGAACCAATATCGAGACTTTACGGAATACAACAGGCAATGAAATAGAAACGCTCAAATATGCAGCAGCATATTTTCCAAACGTGGAAACAATTCTTGATTTTTGGTACGGAGGCGAAGGGAATGGCGATGGAAACGTTCAGGTGGTTCATGTAGGTGGTGACGGTGCCTATTCCGGCACCTTGGCTGAGCTGCGAAGCAAAAACAACTCCTTATACTTTTTAGCAAGAAATGCTGTCCGGGATGTTCCTGTGATATTGCCCCCGTCCTCAGGTATGGTAGGCGTATACGCTAGTGTTGATAATTCCAGGGGCGTATGGAAAGCGCCCGCAAATGTGAATATGGATTTTGTAATTAAGCCCGTGCTTAGAATTACAGATCAGGAACAAGCAGACCTGAACGTTGATGTGAATGCTGGAAAATCCATCAACGTTGTTCGCTCCTTTACGGGCCGGGGCCCAGCCATCGTATGGGGAAGCCGCACACTGACGGGTAATGATAATGAATGGCGTTATATCCCTGTTCGACGGTACTATAACATGGTGGAAGAGTCTGTGAAAAAAGCCTCCAACCAGTTTGTCTTCGAGCCAAATGATGCCAATACCTGGGTTAGGGTCAAGGGAATGATCGAAAATTTCTTGACGCTCCAGTGGCGCGGTGGAGCCTTGATGGGATCTTCTACCGAAGAAGCTTTTTTTGTAAAAGTAGGCCTGAATCAGACCATGTCTGAATTGGATATTTGGGAAGGAAGGATGATTGTAGAAATCGGTATGGCTGTAGTGCGTCCTGCTGAATTTATCATACTTCGTTTCAGCCACAAAATGCTGCAGGAATCTTAACGACATAAACCTCATTATTAACAACTAAATTATAACATTATGAGCACCAGCAAAACAGGTGGACAGCAACAGGGAGGAGCCGTTCCGTGTGATCAGAGTAAGGATATTATGCTGCCATGTAAAAAAGACCTAAAATCGCAAAAAATCGCCTGGAGGGGTGTTGCCTCTGCTGCGCGAACAACAAAAGATACCTATATCGCCAACAGGGACAATAAAGTCTGCTGTGTCATAAAGGCGGATGAAACAACCAGATTATACCGAAACATAGATTTTTATGTTGGCATAGATGCCAACTGTAAAGCTGAGGTTATTGAAAAAAACATAGATGATCTGCTTAAAAAAAGCGGTGATCTTGAAAAAGCAATTGCTGAGGCTGTAAAATGTATTAAGCTTATAAAGGATAAAGCCATAGAGTTAAAAGCAAAGGCTTGTGAACTGGATACGCAAAGTAAAGACAGTTGCAACAGCACACAGCTCTCTATACTGAATACACATTTCTCAGATAAATGTAGCGATATCGTTGTCACTAATGGAACTGACGGAATTGATGGAACTGACGGAGGGGTTGGTGCTTTTTCTGCCATCCTGAAAGACATCATAACCAGAACGGGTGTCGTTTGCCAAAAAGCCGACAAGGCATTTAGCTCTGCGGTGAGCATTGCAGGTATTCAGACTTTTTCAAACATAAAAAGCCTGAAAGATATGAGCAAGCAAGTCACTTTGGTTATCAAGGATTTCAAAAAAGACACTGATGCCAATGTGAAAACTAGTGCTGATGAACTCAAAAAGGCACAAGACGAACTGGCAGCTGCAATTAAAGATGTCTCGCTGAAAACCCTCGAGGAGCATAAAGAATCCGTTAAGTATGAAGGTGTTGCCTTTACGATGGACTTCTTATGTGAGCCAACCTGCGATGACGGTGATATCACTGAATTGTGTTGCAAGGTTATGTCCACATTCTGTGGCACCGACTGTTGCGATGACACTGTAGCTAACAAAGATACCTATTCCTGGAAAAACACTGATTAACCCAATTCCTCATCAAAAACAAATAAGATCATGTCTGATTTGATTATAAACACCTGCTATAATTTCAATCCGGATAGCCCAGTGCACACGGATTGTGTACCCAATACACCGCCAGGTGGAAATGCTGGGGATGATTGTGTCACCAAGTGGAAAGATGAGAAAGATATAGCTGGGGAAAACCTTAAGCGTGCCATTGCAAATGTTCAAAAGTATTCGGAGGCCTTGAAATACGCCTTGGAATGGGAAGCCAAACTTAAGCTGTATTTTGATAATATCTACAAAACGTCTGAGCTGTCAGATAAGGTTGCCAGAGAAACCAAAGGGTTTAAAACACATGTAACAAAGGTTTGCATAAATGCCGAATGTTTGGTTAAGGCTATTGAAATGCTCTTCTGCGAAGTACGGGCAATTTATGAGCCCTGCGTTCGCGAGTTAGTGGATATTATGAACAAGGTGTACGATTGCCTCAAATGCAACACCGACCCAGCATTGGACAGGGGAACAGGTATTCTGAAAACCTTGGCAGAGTATGGAATGAAATTGCGTGAAATAGAGGCATTGCAGTTTGATACGCTGAAAAAAGTTGTTGAAGCCTTGAAATGTGCGAACATTCTATTCTATTCTATCTGCAAAGGTGAAAAACAGGAAGAATATGGCTGTGATGCCCTTATCAATGAACTGGAAGTGCTCATAGAGAATTTTGGCAACTGTATTCCTTGTGACAGTACAACAGTGCCAACTCCAGCGCCAGCTCTATGCTGCAAAATGCCTCCTGAAAACTGTGCTCCAGATTCCAGTGCTGCCACGCCTTATATTAATATCAATTTAGCGCCAATTCCGCTGTTCCCCTTGTGTAAGGACCCGTACTATTTGTCAACAGAAATTCAATATAGCAAGGCTCAGGCAGATAAAACTACGGCAAAAAACTGTCTGGATGAAGCTAAAGAAGCCAAGGAGTCTGCGCAGGCCTGCTACGCCAGCTTGGTTGATGCCATTAAGAAGTCAGAAGATGCCAAAAACGGGAAATAATACACCTCTTTCTAAACTACCATAAATAGACAAACCATGCCATCACAAGAAGCATATCCTTTGCCCAAATTCCATTTCCAGGTTGAATGGGGAGGAGCGACTATAGGTTGCACAGAAGTAAGCGGCCTCGATTTTGAAACAGAAGTGATTGAATATCGGGAAGGTGCCAATGTTGGTTATCATAAAACCAAGCAACCTGGACTGACCAAATATTCCAATATCACCATAAAAAAAGGCACGTTCCTCGGTGATATCAAACTCTTCGAAGAGTGGAAAAAAACCTTCTTTTTCCAAGAGAAGAAGGCTGCTTACCGGGTAGATGTACTCATTAAATTATTGAATGAAGAGCACAAACCAATCTTAGCCTGGAAACTCGTAAAAGCTTGGCCCTCCAAAATTCAATCCACAGACTTGAAAGCTGATGCCAACGAAGTTGCCATCGAAACCATGGAATTGGTTCACGAAGGATTGACCTTAGAAGCAGTCAGCGGATAAAAAAGGAACGTTATGAACAACTGGCAAACGGTCAATTTTCATTTTTATGTGGGTGTTAGCGGCACTGTGGGCATAGACCACGCGGACGCAAAATTTCAATCGGTAACGGGCCTGGATGTCCAATTCGATACCGAAACCATAAAAGAAGGTGGAGAGAATCGTTTCGAGCATGTGGTACCCGTCAGAAGAAAAGTGTCGGACTTGACGCTTAAACGCGGCGTTGTCGTTGTCAATGAAAAGTCCTTGTTCACTGGGTGGCTAAAAAAAGCATTTGACGACTACGAAATCAGGCCAGTTGATCTTGATATTGTTCTTCTAAACGAGGAGCGAAAGCCACTCGCTATATGGAAAGTCATCCATGCCTGGCCCAAAAGTTGGAAAATGGGGGAGTTGAACGCAGAAAAAGGAGAAGTACTGATCGAAACGTTGGAATTAGCTTTTAACCGCCTACAGTTTGTCGAAGCGCCCAAAACTTAGAACCCAGCCCTAAAAGTATCGGGTTTGCAAATACTATAGCACGTATGCCATTAGAAATCAGAGAACTTGTGATCAAAGCCACCCTGGAGGCTGAATCCGGCAAATCGCCGAGTGGAAACGCTGGGCAAAGTGCTGGTGCCAACAATACAGATTCGCAACAGATACTCATAAACCTGTGCGTGGAAAAAGTACTTGAAATTTTGAAGGAAAAACAACAGCGCTGATGGAAAAGGCTTTGGAAAAAATGAGCATCAAATCCTTTTCTGAAAGGACGTTTCAAGGAAATGAAAAAGAGTTTACTGTCCCTGTAAACCCTGAATCCTTTTCGAAGAACTTTAAAGTGGAATATGATACCAAACGCCCACAAGGTAAAGATGGCACTTCGGCTCGGTTTACTTCAACCGCCCCGGAAGAATTTAAAATTGAATTTATCCTAGACGGCACAAATGCCATAGAAGGATACAGTTACGTGGACGAAACACGGGATGCAGATAATGATACAAGCCCCCACATTGGTGGCCAACCTTTTCCAAAAGAAGACATGGTTGAAGTACAATTGAAGAAGTTTCTGGATACGGTTTATGACATGGATGGCGATATCCACCGCCCAAGGTTTTGTGTGGTCACTTGGGGTGCGCAGTTGTTTCGAGGGATTTTGAGCAGCCTTGATGTCAATTACACGCTATTTCATCCAAGCGGGAAGCCGTTGCGTGTTAAGTTGAATGTTAATTTTTTAGATTACGTTGCCCAGGATGAACGGGAACGAAGAGCCCAACAGAATTCTCCAGATTTAACCAAGATCAGGCAAGTAAAGGCGGGCGACAGATTGGATAAAATGGTGTCAGATCTCTATGACGACCCCAAATTTTTAATACAAGTAGCGCGTGCCAACAAACTCACCAGTTTCAGGAAAATAAAGCCTGGTATTGCATTGCGTTTTCCGCCCATCGACAAAACAGAAGAAGTATGAGCAATACGACTACAGTTCCCAATAATGCAAAATTCGATGTAGTCACATTTGATATAATAGCAGACGGTCAAGCAATTGACCCTGCTATTGAAGTTATGTCCATTTCAATCATTAAAGAAGTCAATAAAATTCCAAGTGCCAAAATCGTAATCAGGGATGGAGATCCGGCAAAAGGGACGTTTGTAGAAAGTCAAAAGGATACATTTCTACCAGGGAAAAAAATCCAAATCAAGATCGGACTGGATAGAAAAAATACGACGCTGTTCAAAGGAATTATTATCCGCCACAGTATTAAAATTACCCAAGACGGCACGGCAAACCTTTTTATTGAGTGTAAGGACGAATCCGTTCGACTAACCATTGGACGGCGCAACCAATATTATGAAGAATCCAAAGACAGTGAAATAATAGATACCATTATCGGCCGGTATAGTGGCATTAGCAAAGATGTGGAAACGACATCCCTGAAACACCGCGAAATGGTGCAGCACCACTGTACCGATTGGGATTTTATCCTTTCGCGGGCCGAAGTAAACGGGCGGATTATTGTCGTAGACGACGGGAAAATAACCGTGTCAAAGCCCGATACCAAAGCCGAGCCAGCCATTCGCCTGGCTTATGGTGCTTCGTTATTGGAGTTTGAAGCGGAAATGGATGCCCGAACCCAATGGGCCAGCGTGGAAGCCAAAAGCTGGGATTACAGCGCACAGAGCTTATTCAACATATCGTCTGATAGTGCAAAAGTGACAGAGCCGGGCAACGTGAGCGGAAGCACTTTGGCTGAAGTCATCAACCTGCCCAAATTTGAAATACGCCACAGCGGCCATGTCATAGAAGAAGAACTTAAAGAATGGGCAGATGCTACCATGCTAAAAAGCCGCTTGGCGAAAATCTGTGGTCGCGCAAAATTTACGGGGTTTCCCGATGTAAAGCCAGGGCAAACCGTTGATTTTCAAGGTCTCGGAAGCCGCTTTAACGGCAAAGCCTTTGTAAGCGCCGTACGACACGACGTTGCTGGCGGAGATTGGGACACACAGGTGCAACTGGGGATGCAACCAGAATGGTTCTCGCAGTCAAGCGACATCATGGATACCGCTTCTGCCGGATTGCTTCCGGGCATAGAAGGTCTTCAGATCGGCAAGGTTGTTCAACTGCAAAATGACCCGGAAGGAGAAGACCGGATTTTGGTCCGCTTGCCCATTATAGATGCCGCAGCCCAAGGGATATGGTGCCGGGTCGCGTGCCTCGATGCAGGTTCCAACCGGGGTTCTTTTTTCAGGCCGGAAATAGACGATGAGGTTATCGTTGGTTTTGTCAATTGCGACCCCAGGGATGCCGTAGTGCTGGGCATGTTGAACAGCAGCGCCAAACCGGCACCCATTTCGGCGAAGGATGTGAACCATGAAAAAGGTTTTACCACCAGAGAAGGCATGAGGGTTCATTTTCACGACCAAACGAAAACAATCACCATTGATACGCCAGCGGGCAACGTGATAAAGCTGGACGAAGCGAGCACCTCCATTAGCATCACCGACCAAAACGGGAATAAAATGAAAATGAGCCCGACGGGAATTGACCTGGAAAGCCCCTTTAATGTCAATATAAAAGCCGGGGTGAACCTGTCGTTGAGTGCGGGAGCAGCGCTTTCCATCAGCGCCGCACAATTGTCGGCAAGCGCTACGGGCCCGCTTGAACTAAGTGGCGGAACGGCCAAGCTGAGCGGTTCCGGTATTGCAGAGATTTCGGGCGGACTGGTGAAAATTAATTGAGCGTCCTTTTACAAAAAGTAATAATCAAAAATACGAAACCATGCCTCCAGCCGCCAGGATTACAGATTTGCACACCTGCCCAATACCGACGCACGGGGGAGGCCCCGTAACAGGCCCTTCCGTTCCAAATGTATTGATTGGCGGGCTTCCTGCTGCGGTGGTAGGCGATATCTGTATGTGTGCCGGGCCGCCAGATGTCATTGTAAAGGGCTCCGGCACCGTTTTGATAGGAGGCCGACCAGCAGCCCGTATTGGCGACTTGACGGCACATGGCGGCATAATAGTGGTAGGGTTTCCTACTGTAATGATTGGTGGTTGAATTCAAAAACGAAGGATTATGGCAGTCGATAAATCATTTCTTGGAACAGGTTGGTCTTTCCCGCCACAGTTTTCGACGGAGACGGGGACTTTGGAACTGGTCAGCGCAGAGGCCGATATAAACCAGAGCCTGCATATCCTTTTGTCAACGAGCTTGGGCGAAAGGGTGATGCAGCCCTCGTTTGGCTGCAATTTGGTTGACTACCAATTTGAACCCGTGGGCAGCAACATGTTGTCTTTTTTGCAAAGCCTGGTTGAAAACGCCTTACTGTTTCATGAACCGCGGATAATCGTTGAAAATATCACGGTAACGGATGCGGGCTCATTTGACTTGTTTGAAGGAAAACTATTGATAGAAGTTGATTACAGGATAATTGAAAACAATTCCAGGTTCAACTATGTGTTCGATTTCTACCTGCGTGAAGCCAACCGAAATATATCATGAGACAAGACGAAACCTAGTACCGCACAAGCACCATCGAATAAAAACCCATTGATCACGCATAGCCCCGCAAAGAATGAGTACCTGCAATGTCAAACATCCGTTCTTATTTGAATCCGGCTCCAGCCAGTTGCGGCGGGCTGGAAATGCCATTAAAGCAGGTGGCCTGGAACTTGATGGCCGGAAATTGGCTGATTTTCTGCACTATATTTATGCGTATTCCCGCCAGGTAAACTTCCATGATTTTCAAAGAGATGATCAGGACGGCGACTATATTTTGCTAGGCGATTGGCGCAATTTTTTTGAAAAAAGCATCCCATTCTTGCTGGCGAACATCAGCAAGTTTGATTTAAAGCGGGTTGAAACAGAATATCAGCGGAAACGGATCATTTTTTTGCAGCACCCAAGCGCCCAGAACCTGGATTTGCTGATAGACTACTGCTTCGAGGAACTGTTTCTTTCGTTGCTGAATTGGTACCAGGCGCTGTTGGACAATGAGCGTTTGATGCGTGAGTTTTCTGGTATTTCTGCGGAAGAACAAGGCACCCCGTTTGGGTTCAAGCGCCAATTGGGCGCCCTGATTAGTAGCGAGCTTTCCGTGGTGATGCTGTCATTCATTGACGCGAGCAGAAAAGCGTCGGCATATCATTTCGTACCGACCAGAAACTTCTTTCCGTTCCTGAATCAGCAGATATGGAATATCCCGATCACAAAGCTGGTGAACGCTCCCGCAAATTCAGGCATTACACTGGCAATACTTGAAACCAGCATTTCAGATGCCTTTGGAAAGCTTGTAGGTGCCATTCGGCGCATTTCGGCGTTTTCGACAGATTACCTGGAAGAAAGCCTGGAGCCTTTGGAAGAAGCTTTTCGCAAATACCACGAACCCCATCTCGGCTTGATGTTCGCTTTTTTGGAGCTATTCAAATACATCCAAGGCGACTTCAATAAGCTGAGCCAGAACCATCTTGACTTTTTTTACCAGAAAGTCCTGAAAGTAAAGCCCAAAACCTTCCGCCCAGACTATGCGCACGTGGTTTTCGAGGTAGCCAAGCACCTGGACGAATACCTGATCCAAACCGATACACTGTTCAAAGACGGCAAAGACCTGCAAAAAGCAGATGTGTTGTTTGGCTTGGAGGAGGAGATCATTATTGATAAGGCGCAGGTGGAGAGTTTGCGGACTTTGTACCTGAATAATAAAACGGTGAATGCGTTACCCGCAGTACTTTCCAAAACCGGTTGCTGTAGCGATGTCGACCCCGTCACCGCCTTGGAAGGCGTTTACATGGCTCCTGTCGCCAACTCGGCAGACGGCCTGGGCAAACCCTTTTCCGACGATACCATTCCGAACTGGTCAACTTTAGGTGCCAAAGAAAGCAAATTAAATGCCCCTGGCAAGCTGACCCCTGGCCAGCATCCTTATGCGCGGATCGGGTTCGTGTTGGCTTCTCCGGTGCTCTTTTTGCAGGAAGGCAGGCGAGAGATTGTCCTTAATATCTGTTGTGATTTCAATGAAAATATCAGCATTGTTTCCTATTGCCGGTTTTTTGAAAAGCTAAACAAGGCCCTGCATCAACCATATTATAAGCTTACGGAAGTGCTGTTCAGCAGGCTGATACAGTTGTTTTCGGATGCAGCAGCTCAAGAAATGATATTAATCTTTAAGTCAACATTCATTTATGTTGACCCTAAGGTATATGCAGAGGATCACCCAGATGACCCTACTGGTTATTATAAAAAGTCCTGTGAAAAATTCATAGCAGCATGTGGGCTAAAATTCTCTACAATAGAATTATTGCTGATAGAATGTTACGTAAAGGAGCGCTACAAAGAATTATACGATGAATATGCAATAGAATTTTTAGCCAATTTGCCCATAATCGAACTGTTTAAGGGTCAGAAATGGGCAGAAGCGCTGAACCGCCTCGCAAACCCGCTTTCCGATGCGGCCCGCGCCTTTTTATCCAACCTGCTGGCCAGCCAAAATCCATATATTTTCGGCTACGACCTGAAGGGCTGCCTCGATGTGATGTTGGAGCCTTCCTGCGAACCGATGTTCTCTTGCTGTGAGATAAAACTGCTGGAGCAATTGATGGATCGCGAGGTGAGGAATATATGTTACCTCGATTTGTGCAATTGCATTGAGCTGGAGAAAGTGGATGTTCCAGATGCTAATGGTAAAACCATTCTGAACAAATTACAAGAGTGCTTCCCTGATTTGTTCCCGTCGGATGACCTGAAGAAATGCCTACCTGTTTACCTCGACCCGGCTGAGTTGGAAAAATTGATCAAAAACGGCAACCCTGTTTTTTCAACAGAACAAATAGAATTGCTGGAAAAACACCTTATCTGTGACAATATATTTAACATTTCCCTCAGTAGTGACAAGGGCTGGCACAAACCGAAAAGGGTAAAAACGCAGATTTTACTGAATGCTGCATTGTTGAAGAAGCTTCATTGCCCTGACGATTATCCATGTCTGAAAGAACTTGCGGGCGATTACGGTGACATCCAGTTTAAAATAAGCATAGCGCTGGACGAGGAGGAGCCACCGATCGTCTGTTTCGACAAAGCAATACTCCAGGAGGATTATCAACTGGAGGAGGCACTGCCAGTTGCCAAAATCGAGCTGAACAATGAAATGAAGCTGGACTACAGTACACAGGAGTGTAAGTGTACCTGCAAGGATGTGTATATAGAGCCTTGCCCAGATACTTGTCCCTGCTGCTTGGCAAAAAAGGATGCTACGGAGGACGATAAAGTAGCCCTTTATCAATTCTTTAGGAGCTTACAAGTCAAGGATGTAGGGATTGATGTGAAGGTGTGTGGGATAAAGAAAAATATTATCGTTCAGAATGATGAAAATGTTCAGGATGTAAACGGCCCGATTTTGCCTTTTGGGGTACGGCCTAATATCATTGATTCTGGTGTTCTGGCTGGACAGATTAAAGTGCCTTCTGGCGTCCCTCCCATTGAACCCGTAGATCCGTGCTCAAATCCCTCTGAGAATCCCAAATTGAATCTTGTTGGGCCAAATTTTTATATTGGGAGCAATGAAATACTAAAGAAAAAATGGAAGAAAGTCTGTTTGCATTTGAATTGGAAAAACAAACCGTCCAATTTTACGGACTACTATGCAGCTTATGCATTTAATAATTCCGCGAATGTAGGGACAATTCAAGAGAGTGATTTTGAGGTTAATATTTCTGTGCTTGAAGAGGGCGCTTGGAAGCGAGAATTGTTGAATGCTGATGGAATAAACAATCCCTGTATAAAAGATAGGGATACAAGCCTGGCGGGTGGGGAGCCTCACCCGATCACGTTTCATAATAACAGAGAACTTTTCCAAAAGCCAGGAAATGCATGTAGATGTGAATGCCCTAAAGACTTGCCATCTTATCCCAGCCCATTCCCTTATATGCAAACGGTTGAGATAGAAAGTAATTATTTTGACATAAATGATTTGACGGAAAAAAACATTTGCCAGCCCCTTGAAAGATATACACAAACTAGCAGAGATAGCTTTTTCAGGTTAAACTTGGAGAATCAGGACTTTTTTCACAAAGACTACGCTTATATACTTTCAAGGCAGGTGATTGCGCTGGCGAAATTCCCACACTTCAATCAAATGTCAATAGACACCGCTATCCTGTTTGAGTCTGGGGGGATAGTTATTACAATACAAGACATTATTGATTGTATTTGTAAGTGGGGCGCAGAGCTTACTAGTAAACTCACTGCTTTTCGACTTGCTGTTGTAGATGATGGAAACTCTAGTACAAAAAACGCGCTGTTTGAAAAGTTAAATGATACGGTAAATGACATCAGTGCAAATCTGGCACCCTTGATGTTGGCCATAATGAATAATATTGTCGGCTTACAAGCAGATGGAGTAAATTTGTCTAATAACGTAACCGGGAATAATATTTTCTTTCCGCTGGCTCCAAAGGCTCCAAATAACTTAGTTGACCTTTATAATGCACTAAAACTAGCAATTGATGGCAATATTAGCCCAGGTTTTTTGCACGACTTGACAGAATTAAAAGATTCCATAGTTGCAAAATGTATCGCGTTAAAGGATACAGAAAAAACCAGGGTACTAATCCCCAACGAACCCTGGACCCCCACCATCCAAAACCTAGCCCTAGACTACTCCGCCTGCGCCACCAAAGAAGACATTGAGCTCATACACCTGTACCCCTACGAGGGCACCTATAAACACGAAGACATTGAGGTGTCGCCCACCTTGTTCCCGTATTTCAACGACGAAGGCACGCTCTTTATCGGCTTGAAAGACCTGCGCCCGGGCGCCAACCTCAACCTGCTGTTCCAGCTCGCCGAAGCTACCGCCGACAGTGAGCTCGATCGCGCACATGTGGTGTGGCATTACCTCAGCAACAACCAATGGATCCCGCTGCGGGACGGCTTTGAAATAATCGCCGATGATACCAAAGGCCTCACCGTTTCGGGTATTGTCAAAATCGCAGTGCCAGCAGGCATCTCCCGAACAGGCAATACCATTATGCCCGCCGATCTTTTTTGGATCAAAGCTGCGGTGAGCGAGTCGGATATAAGCCGGAGTTGCAAGCCCAATAAAAAGGGCAACAGCAGTCTCCCTGGAAAAGTGAAGGCCATTTGCGACACCATTGCGGTGTACACCCAGGCTGCCAAGCTGCGCTTTGCCCCGACGCTTGAGAACGACCTCAACAGGTTGGTGGAAGCCCTGCCCGCAGAACGCATCGCCAAAATGGCGCAACCGGAAGCAGGGGTAAAAAAGGTACAACAACCGTACCCTTCCTTTGGTGGCCGCGCCCCGGAAGCAGGCAACAGTTTCTACCAACGGGTGAGCGAGCATTTGCGCCATAAAGGTCGCAGCATTGCCGCTTTCGACTACGAAACCATGATATTGGAAGCTTTCCCGGAAATTTTCAAGGTAAAGTGCATCAACCACGATTTTGGGCTTTCTGCCAGAACCTACCGCAAAGACCTGGAAATAGCACCGGGGTTTGTACTGCTGGCCGTGATCCCGGATTTGACCAAGCTGCAACCCGGCCAGGGCATGGATCCCAAAGCGCCCGTCAGTTTGCTGGAGGAAATCAAGGCCTTCCTGAAAAAACGCGTCTCCCCATTTGTGCGCCTGAAAGTGCTCAACCCGCGCTTCGAAAAGGTGGATATCAATGTCACGGTGAAGCTGCGCAAAGGCAAGAACAAGGCTTACTATTCCGCCAAACTAAAGGAAGACCTGATCAATTTCATGGCACCCTGGAACATTTCAAAAGACACTGACAAGCTGGAGTTTGGGCAAAGCGTGAATTATTCTGAAGTGATTAAGTTTATCGAGTTGCTCGATTATGTCGACTTCATCACCTGCCTCGAACTTTTCGAAGACCCGGAATTGCAGGAGTGCGTTGAAGGTGAAGCGTCAGATGACAAGGCGAAAACCTCCTGCGGCAAAGAAGAATCACGCACGCCAAAATTAATTATTGAGCCACTCACTTCCCGATCCATCCTGACAGCGGGCAAAATTTGCGTGAATCTGACCAAAGAAGAATGCGACACTTTCTGCATTCCAATTAAGGGGGAGCCAACGGAAAGATGTGAAGAAACCAAGGATTTTTATACGATTTGTAAAACCCCGAAAACCTATCCAATAAACTAGCCATGGCAGTCGGAGGCAACCAAAATATTCAGGTCATCAAGCAACGGGACACCACAGTTCCCGCCCACCTTGACTTTGCCTTTTTGCGGGAAAAGGGCTTGGAACATATCGGCAAATTCTCTGGCCGCATCTGGACCGACCACAACACGCATGATCCGGGTATCACGATACTCGAAGCGCTTTGTTATGCCATTCTCGACCTCGGCTACCGCACCCAGTTGCCCATTGAGGATTTACTGGCGCAGGAATCTGACACTGATCACGACAACAACTTTTTTACCCCGGCCCAAATACTCACCTGCAACCCGGTGACCATTATCGACTATCGAAAATTGCTGATGGAAATCGATATGGTGCGCAATGCCTGGCTGGAGCCTTCCAGAGACGCTGTTTTTTACTTTGACAAAAATAAGAACTGCTTCTGCAAGCCCATAGAAAATCCAATACCCCCCGCAAAGGCGGATTGCTTTCATAAGATTGAGCTAAATGGTTTGTACCACGTGTACATTGAGATGGAATTTGAGGCCGATTCTTGTAAGGTGATGGAGGAGGTCAAACGGGTACTATCAGCCCACCGGAATTTGTGCGAAGATTTTGAGGACATCACCATTCTTTGCCCCCAAAGCTTGGGCATTTGCGCCGATGTTGAGATTTACCCCGGTGAAAATCAGGATGCCATTTATGCTGAAATCATACGGCGCTTGCGCGATTTTGTTACCCCTTCCGTCAAGTTCTATTCCCTGCAGACCATGCTGGAAAAAGGGAAGACCATGGAGGAGATTTATGCGGGAAGGCCCTTGCTGCACAATACCGACCCTGCCACTTTGGCGAAAGCTGATTACAACAGCTTTGGCTTCATTGACACGGAAGAATTGGAGCAAATCCCGCGCCGGCGGGAACTTCATCTTTCAGACCTGTACACGGTAATTCATGAAATACCGGGCGTAAAGTCAGTGAAAAACTTATGCCTCGAAAATAAGGACTACCCCGAACTGGAATGTCAGGAAGACCTGGACAAGTGCAAAACCGAAGGGATTGGTTGGCGTTTCCGTTTACTGGAAAACCATCTCCCTGCGCTGGAATTAAAAAACATCACCATCAATTTGTCCAGTTCCGGCAGTGCCCTGACGGTCAATGCGGCTAAAATAAAACAAGAGATAAGCAGCTACCGCAAATCGCGCCTCGGTGATCCATTCCTGGATTCCAAGCCGCCAGTGGGCTTATATAGGGATGATCTTGCCGAATATTCCTCCATCCAGAACGAATTCCCGAGGGTGTATGGCATTGGCGAAACAGGCTTGCCCGAAAACGCCAGCCTTTTGAGAAAAGCCCAGGCTTTCCAATTGCAGGCTTACCTCCTCTTTTTTGACCGCCTATTGGCCGATTACCTCAACCAATTGGGCAATTTCCGCGAAAACTTCTCCCTCGAAAGAGAATCCCTTCGGGATGCGGCACAAAAACACAGCTACTTCAGCAAGCCATTCGAGCCTAAAAGCGTCCCAGGCATGGATGATTTGATCCGCTTCAACGCCGGGAAAAACAAGGGCATCCAGGAAGGTATCGCTTTTGTGTTCCCCGTCGACGTTGCGCAACTCAATGCTACATTGTGTGAAATTGAAGCGCAATTCAATAAAACGCTGAATATCAAACCATTCAATGACTGTCTCCCGACCACAATAGACAACGGCGTCGACATTCCGCAAAAAGCCTACAAATACAGCGCTCAACGAGATGCCGATATTGAACAGATTTTGCGGGATTTGGGCAGCAACAACTACGAATTGGATATAAGGCTCGACCTCACGGGCTACTATTTCATTTTGTGGCCTGCATCGACCCCGAATATTGCCCTCGTGAGCGGGCTGCATTTTGCTACAAAAAAAGAAGCACTGGAGGCTGCCAACCTGGGGGTGTTCCTGGGTGCAGGGGAAGACAATTGGACAAACCACAACAACCAGCTTGTATTCCCGGATCGGTATTCGATGGATCTGACCAACAGAACCATCGATTATGCGGCGTTTTTGTCGAATTTGGCAGAAGGGCAGGATGCCTATCTCGACAGAAGGGAATTGTTCCTCGAACACCTGTTGAGCCGCTTCTCCGAAAAATTTACGGACTACGCCGCCATAACCTTCCAGCTCTCAGCCATTGAACAGGAACGAAAGGAAAGAAGCATTGAAGACAAGTCCAATTTCCTCTCCGTTTACGATGAAATAAGCCGGAACCGCGGCAAAGCCTTTGATTACCTGAAACCCTCCTGGAACACAGACAACATTTCAGGCTTTGAAAAAAGGGTGTCCTTGCTCGCTGGTTATGGCGAAGGCATGCAGCGGAGCCTTTGCAACATCGAAATTATCAATAAAGAGAATTTCTACAGGGTTGCGCTCCATGACTGGCGCACGGGCGAAAAAGTGCTGCTAGAATCGGAGAAGCCACTGCCTTCAGAAACGATTGCCAAGGAAATTGCGCTGGAACTGCGCCGTACCCTGAAAACGGCTGCGGAAATCACACCCGGGTATAACAAACAGCACAAAACCTATAATTTGGTGCTATGGTCCTCCGGGGTCAAGTTTGTTTACCCCCATGTTGAGGAACTGACTTCTTTCAAAATAGCCCAGGAGAAAGCGCAGTATATCAAAAGCCTGTTCTCCATCAGCGGGACCAAAGACAATGTTGAAATCAGCCAGTACGAATACACGCACGAACTGTTGGATGCAAAAGGGCAAGTGGAGCGCCAATCGGACAAAGTGTTTGAAAGCGCTGGGGATGCTGCAAAGAAATCAGCGGCCTTTATCGACAACATTCAAGCCAAGGTAAAAAGCGACAAATCAGTCGCCGGGCTTTCCCTCTTGGAACTGGAACCTGGCAAGCGCTACCTCGATACCGCGCCGATGGTGCAGCGTATTGAAGCCTTGCCCTTGCAATGGTATTGGGAAACGACGGGCAAAAAGAAGGCCCGTGAAAATCAGTTGTTTGGCTCGAAATCGGAGGCGTTGCAGCATTTCATTGAAAACAATGACCTGACATCTGTCCTACTGCCCCAGGCGGAGGCATTCTTTTGGAAAATGGATGCGGCGGGAAAAATCAGCCTTTCCGCAACCCAATGGTTTGCAGACGATAACAAGGCTGTCACCGATTGGAAACTCGCCCGCGAGTACGGTCTGGACGATAAAAACTACCAGTACGAAGGCAAAGGCAAGCAGGTCAGCCAGATACTGCTGTTGAACAAAGCGGGTGCTGTTATCGCCCAAACCGGGCCTGTGGAGTTGGCACGCGACGCGGCAGAAAAAGCCGTAGCATCGTTCTGTGCCAGTTTTGCCAAGAAAAAATACCAGCCAAGCATCGTCAACCCCGGAAAATCATGGAGCTTTCGCTTCGCTGATGCCGACGATAATACCTTGTTGAACAGTTACCAGGTGTACAGCGCCGAACGCGCTGCCCTGGAAGCCCTGATGAACACCTATTCCAGCGATAGCTCCTTGTTGGACGGCGGTAGCCCCCTCAACCCGGAATTCATATTTATCCTGACCGACGCGCAGGGCTTGTTCATTGCTGAAAACCCGGAGCCTTTTGACGAGAAAAAAGACCGGGACAATGCCTTGAAAGTCGTGCTGCAAGCGCTGAAAAAATTGCCGCTCCCAGTGACGGTTCGCTCGGAGCCACAGACATATTCATTTCAATTGACGGATCAGCAGGGCGGTTTGGCCATGGTCAGCACCGACCCCTATCCTTCAACGGCCTATGCCACAGCGGCATCCCGAACCCTGCTCAAAGGTCTTGTAGATCCGTCCAAACTGGCGATAGATGCCGGCGCGCGCGGTGAAACCCAGGTAACGTATGCGGGTGTAACAGCTCGTTTGGACAAGACAAATGCAAAGGACGCGCCCTTTGCGCTGGAGCAATTTGCAGACAATTTGCAGCCATTGGTGTACAGCTTAAACATCAAGCAACAAGCAAAATTTTGGCGTTTTGTACACTTTTGGGAAACAGATACCAACAGCTTTGCCAAGGTGTTCAGGAGTGTAAAAGAATACTTTACTACCGCAGAGGCTGCGCAAACGGCGTACAGCAATTTTTTGCAAAACCTGAAGCATTACAAAAGGCAGGGTAAAATTGGCGAGCTTCCCTTGTTTGTGATTCCCCGCTTTGAAGATTCAGCCTTCACTTTGTACCAAGGAACCGGGCCGCTCCCGGAAGCCAGTCTGATCGACAGCTACCTTGCTTTTTACCAGACATTGGACGCTCCGATTAGAGGCGTGCCTGATCCTTGGGTGATAGAAAATGTGGTCAGAAATCAGAACTGTTACCAACTCATCAAAAAAGGCAATCCATTTGCTTATTACCGCTCCTGGCTGGATAAGTGCAAGCCAAAAGTATATCCAAAGCCTTGTGACAATGGATTGGAGGGAAACCACATTAAAAAGCTAAACGTTGGGGAGCCTTGCCTCGATGCGTATGTGGAGATTGACGAATATTTAGGGCAAGAGAACCCTTGCGCAGGTGAGGATGGCCACAAGCAACTGATCGACTGCTATTTCGACAATAAAGAGGAGGCTTGCGCTGTGCGGGACAGACTGTGTATCCGCGATCTTGAGCGCTATTGCTGGTTGGAGATTTGTGTCGGATTGCCCGGTATGGTGCAATTGCCAACAGGCGAGAATGGTATTTGCAAATACCATTTCATCGTGCGCGGTTCCATCACAGGCAAGTTCGCAGAAACCAACCTGCTTACCAGTATTCAAGGTTATGACACCGCAGCACTGGCTACCGCAGCCTACGAAAAGCAGCTTTGGGACTTGATCGACATCGCTTCCGATCCGGCCAATTACGGGACAAAAATATGCGTGACAGATTGCCTCAACATCAAACCGGACGATTGTGGCAGGACGGGCGAATTTGTAGCAGCCATGCACCCCGATTTTATGCCCACGGCTTCGCTGGCCGATAGAATTGCCGCAATGGCAGTGTACTTCAAATCATTCCCCATCCGGTTTAGCAAGGAGCACAACAAGTTCTATTTCCAGCTCTATAGTTTTGATTCGCTGCTCCATAATTTAAACATAATACCCGATTGGACGAGCTGGCTTTGTTACGATACTTATGAAGATGCCTTCAACGCATTTTGCCAATTGCTCGATTTGTTGAAGAACCCGACCAATTGCCGGGTTGTCTGTCGGGGCGGGAAATACAGGATTGAGCTGGTGGAAGTATTCATGGTCAGCACGCTGAGCTACACCGATGAAGATAAAGCTTGGGGCAGAGATTGTGAGAATATACCCGTGCCGGGCGAGGAATATTGCCTGCCAAACAGTGACTGCGTTTGTACCCCGAACGATGATCCATGCAAGGGTTATGGTGCCGAATTGTTCCTAAAAGCAGCCCAATGTGACAACGCATTTGTGCCCTACGAAAACACCAATGTCTCGCCAACAACTTATGGCTATTACGTGGTAGACGAGTGCTACCATGTAGGCACCAGTCCATGTTGCTACGAAACCGAAAAGGAGGCCATGGAAGCGATGAATCAGTTCAATGTGGCCTTGGATGATTATAGAGAATATGGAAAGTCTTTAGTAATAAGTGCCAAACAAATCAGGGCGGGGAGCTACATTCCAACTATTAACTATGAATTCATGTTGGACATGGTTAGCCCCGATCCATGTGGTTGCGATGCGGATAATGACGCGCCTTTTATTTGCCCGATATTATTTGAGTTGGACGGGGTGTTCAACAGCATCGACGCTGCCTT
>JBBQGV010000096.1:0-22153 GCA_038323375.1 Chitinophagales bacterium | reverse complement strand
GAGGCAAAAGGCAAAGCGCAAGACTTGTCCCGCTAAGCGGGAAGGCAATTTTATTTCATAAAACCTGTTATTTTTGAAAACAAACAGAACGACTTTTCGAAGTCAGCCAATTTCGCGGAATTATTGCCTTTTGCCTTTTGCACCTTGCACCTTATTACACAACCCCAAATAACTTCACCGAACCAAATTCCGCGCCCGGCAAAAATACTTCCACGCCATCCGTTTTCAACTCAAATGCCGTTTCCCGGCCATCTGCCACAATTTTTTTTATCCCATCAGGCAGCCCCAGAAACAACAGCCGAATCCGTTCATAACCAGCCTTATAATTCCCCTCCAACATTTGCGATAAGCAAAACCCATCCGCCGTTTTTTCAGTCCGGAAACGGCGCAGGCAATACGCTCCGTTCGCGTAGTCGTAGCCTTCTCCGGCATCTTCGTACCATGCGCTTTCCGCCCCTTCGCCGTAATAAACGCGCAAAGTAGCTTCGGCCACAGCCTCACCGGTATGCTGCCGGACGGGGTGGTTGGGAATCACTGCGCCTGCCTGCACAAATAGCGGGAAGTTCTCCGGGGTCAAAGCAACGCGGTGCAAACGACCGCCTTCCAGCATTGCGCCACTGTGGTAGGCTAACCATTGGCCTTTCGGCAAATAGACGCGCTGAAATTTCGCGCCTTTGCGCAACACCGGCGCGGCCAGCAGGTGCGACCCAAATACAAATTCCCCTTCGCGATCCCAGGTTTTCGGGTCTTCCTGGTCATAAAAAACGAGGCTGCGGATAACCGGAATGCCATTGATGGCGCATTGGCGGAAAGCCGTGTAGAGGTAAGGCAACAGTTGGTAACGCAGCTCGATAGCCTGGCGAGCCTGCGCGGTGTAGGGTTCGCCAAACGACCAGGGTTCCTGATCCATGCGGTCGGCGGCGGCAGCTTCCTGTACGACATTTTCGTCCACCGAAGCGTTGCCGCTGGCGTTGTTGCCCATCGAGTGGATGCGGAAAACGCCGTGAAAAATGCCGAGTTGCAGCCAGCGCACGAACAATTCGCCGTCGGGTTGATCCACAAAACCGCCCACGTCTGTGCCGCACATCGAAAAACCCGATATGCTCAGGCGCTGGCATTGCAGGTTGGCTAAGCGCAGGTGTTCCCACGAAGCCACATTGTCGCCCGTCCAGACGGCCGCATAGCGCTGTCCGCCGGAAAAGGTGGCGCGGGTGAGCAGGTAGGGTCTTTTGTGGGGTTGCAGCATTTTTAAGCCTTCGTAGGTGGCGCGCGACATTTGCAAACCGTAGATGTTGTGCGCCTTGCGGTGGTCGCAGGGATCGCCATCGTAGTGATGTTGCACGGCGTCGGGGAAGGTCATGTTGTTGACTTTGAAAACGGCGGGTTCGTTCATGTCGTTCCAAAAACCGCTCACGCCCTGTTCGTTGTACAACTCGCGGTACCATTCGCCCCACCAACTTCGCGCAGCGGGCAGGGTATAGTCCGGAAACACACAGGAGGGCGGCCAAACCGGCCCCGTCATCAATTCGCCGGAGCTGCGGCGGCAGAAAAAGCCCTGAGCCAACCCCGAGCGATAGACTTCATAATCCGGATCCACGCGGATGCCGGGGTCTATCATGACAACCGTTTGGAAACCTTGTTGCTTTAAATCAGCGATTAGCGCCGTGGGGTTGGGGAAGTGGCTTTTATCCCAGGTGAAACAGCGATAGCCGTGCATGTAGTCAATGTCTAAATAAACGGCGTCGCAGGGAATCTGATGCCTGCGAAAGTCTTCCACCAGCTCAAACACGCGGCTTTCCGGGTAATAGCCCCAGCGACTTTGGTGAAAGCCCAAAGCCCAGAGTGGCGGCAGTTCGGGCAATCCGGTCAGTTGTGTATATCGAACAGCCACCTCGTCGAGCTTGGGGCCGTGGATGAAAAGGTAGTCCATTTCGCCGCATTCCGCCCAAAAGCGCGTCAACCCGGTGTGCTTGTGGTCGAAATCAAAATGGGAACGGCTGGGGTTGTGCAAAAAAATGCCGTAAGCAGCCCCGGCATTCAGGGCGTAATAAAACGGGATGCTGCGGTAAAGCGGGTCTGCTTTTTTGTCGAACGCGAATGCGTCGGTGTTCCAGTTTTGGAGTTTTTGCCCGCGCAGATTCAGGGGGCAGGTTTTGTCGCCAAGCCCGAAGTAGCGTGTTGCTGCGGGTGCTTTTTTGCTGATGCGCAGTTCGATAAGGCCCTTCATCTGCGTGGAAGCGGCGTAGAAAGATTCAGCGTCTTCGCAAAGGATCTGGCCGCTTTGGCGATCGGAGATGCGCGTGCGGAGGTCTGTTTTGGAAACCTCGCAAATCAAACTTGCAGTCGAGAGGGTATAATGTTCAGGTGCTTCCGCAAATGTGGCACCGGTTGCCGGGTGTGCCGGTTCCAGAACGTAAGAAAAATCGCGCTCAAAGACGCCTGTTGGGGCATAGCGAAAGCGCAAAACGGCCTCGTTGACAACTTCCAGTCGCATCGCCAGCCCGTTTTCACAGGCAAAAAGGAACCGACCAGGGGCTTCTTCCCCCCATTTAACAACCGAATCAGGCACGTATTCAAAGAGCACATCGGGGTAGCGCTCCATGCCTTCGGTGAGTTCTACCTTGATGAGTTCGATGGGTTGGCGTTGCTTTTTCATGGCGAGATTTATTAGCATGCAAGGATCGTGCATTGAGTGTTTGGGCGACCGCGAGGGTCGCGCCCGACCGGCTCTGCACTCAAATCTTCAAATCACTTCCTCCTACCACCACTACAATCTCCCCCTTCACCGCCTGGCGGGCTTTAAAATCGGCAGCCAATGCCGCAAGGGTTCCGCGGGCAGTTTCTTCGTATAGTTTAGTCAATTCGCGGCAAACGCAGGCCGGGCGATCCGGGCCGCAGACTTCGATGAGTTGTTCGAGGCATTTCACTAACCGCATGGGCGATTCGTAAAGCAGGAAGGTGTGCGGCAGACCGGACAGGTAGCGCAGGCGGGTTTGCCGGCCTTTTTTGTGGGGCAAAAACCCTTCAAAATGAAAGGTGTCACAGGGCAAACCGGAGGCGACCAAGGCCGGCACAAAAGCCGTGGGGCCTGGCAGGCACTCCACGCGCACGCCCTGGCGGATACATTCGCGCACGAGCAAAAAACCGGGATCAGAGATGCCCGGCGTACCCGCGTCAGAAATCAGGGCGGCGGTCGCCCCTTCTTTCAATTGGGAAACAATGCCGGAAAGCACACCGTGTTCGTTGTGCGCATGATAGGCTCGCAGGGGGCGTTCGATGCCGTAGTGGTCGAGCAGTTTGCGCGAGGTACGGGTATCTTCGGCTAAAATGAAAGCCGCTTCCCGCAAGATGCGCAAGGCACGCAGGGTCATGTCTTCCAGATTGCCGATGGGCGTGGGTACGACGTAGAGCATGTTGAAATAATTGTAGGGGCGACCCTCGCGGTCGCCCAAAAGCACGACGCAGCGCATGTTGAAATAATTGTAGGGGCGACCCTCGCGGGCGACCAAAAGCACGACGCAGCGCATTTCGCGCCAGCTATTTATTCCAGTGCCTTGATGGAAAAGGTATAATTTTCCATAATCAGGTTGGCCAGCAACTTCTGGCAGGCCGTTTCCACGGTAGCGCGGGCAGTTGCTTCCGAATCGGCTTCCAGCGTTAGGGTCACGTGTTTTCCGATGCGTACATCTGTGACGCCGTTGATGTCTACGTGAGACAGGTTGTTGGCCACCGTTTTTCCCTGTGGATCGAGTAGTTCTTTGTGGGGCATGACGTCAATTTCCGCGACAAATTTCATGATGCTTGTTTTCCGTTGAAAAGATGAATTGCAACGCTCAGCGCAATGTAAGCGATGATGATGAGCGCAAAAGCTGCTTCGCGCAAGCCAAACAGCGCGACCGCTGCGGCGACAGCAAAGATAATTCTTATCTCGTTGCCTTTCCATTGAAGCTGCCTGAATTTCAGGTTGAACATCGGCAATTCCGAAATCAACAGGAACGAAAGTACTGCAATACAACCATATAGAAAAAGCGGCTGCGTCACCCATACGCCCAAACCATACGAATCAAAATGCGCAATCAGCATCAATCCGATGGCAAACATAGTACAGGCCGGCGTAGGTAATCCCAGAAAAGTATCGGTTTGGCGGGTATCTAAGTTAAATTTACCGAGCCGAAGGGCGGAAAAAAGCGTTACCACAAATCCAGGCAACGCGGCCCAATGCAATTCCTGAACCGCATCCGGTTCCAGCAGGCTGTAAAAAATCAAGCCAGGAACCAAGCCAAACGAAACCATATCAGCCAAAGAGTCCAACTGAACGCCCAATTCGCTTTTCACTTGCAAAGCCCTGGCCACTGCGCCGTCTAAAAAATCGGTGACGCTGGAAAAGACGTAAAAAATAAAGGCTGTTTCAAACTGACCGTACAGGATACAAACGACCGTGCAGCAACCTCCAAGCAGGTTGAGCAGCGTGATCGCATTGGGAAGGTTTCTTTTTATCATAGAACCAACGGGTTTAGTCCGAAAGGTAGTCTTTTCAAACGATTTTTGTCCTCTGCCCCACAAGACCTGTAACTTTAAGTCGTTTTTAACACGATGTTGCCAACAATTGACGTAATTAGGGAGATATTAGATGTTAGACTTTAGATGTTAGATCACTGGCCTGCATTCCTTCTAAAATCTAACATCTAATATCTGACAGATGATATCTTCTAAAGACAAAACCCATTATGATGCTATTGAGACCACTTGCTACCCTGAGTTTCCTCCTGTTCACCACCACCGCGCTGCTGGCTCAGCCAGCCAATGACGAGTGCGTGAACGCCATAGCCTTGGCAGACGTAACCAGTTGGTGTTCCGCACCCTTTGGATTTACTTCGGAGGCATCTACCCCTTCCGCTGTGGCCAATCCCACCTGCTTTCCCAACAACCAGATTGTGAACGACGTCTGGTTTTCCTTTGTCGCCGAGGCTACTGCCGTCAACATCAGCGTAACCGGTGCTACTGCGGTGACTACCGGCGGCACCCTGCGCAACCCGCAATTCGCGCTCTATTCGGGTGGTTGCAGTGGCCTGACCGTCCTTGGCTGTACCTCGGACGCAATGAATGAAAACTTTGCCCAATTTTTCGCCGGTCCTTTGGCCATTGGCGAAACGTACTACATCCGGATCAGTGCCCGCTCCGGATTTCGGGGCACGTTCCAACTTTGCGTCAACAACTACAACGAAATTCCCCAGCCCTCGGGCGACTGCCCAACCGGGGTCATCCTTTGTGATAAATCAGCTTTTACCGTTGACTTTGTGACTGGCATCGGTTCGGTCAACAACGAAATTGGCGGCGTGGGCTGCAACACCGCCAATTGTGATATTGAAGAAAGCAGCTCCAGTTGGTACAAATGGACTTGCAGAGATGCTGGTACCCTGACTTTTGCCCTTACCCCGCTCAACCTTTCTGATGACCTCGATTTTGTCATCTACGAATTGCCCAATGGCATTGACAACTGTTCGGGTAAAGTCCCCATCCGATGCATGGCTTCGGGTGAAAACGTCGGGCAGCCGCTTTCGACCTGGATTGCCTGCGTAGGTGCCACCGGGCTGCGCACCGGCGAAACGGATGTCAACGAAACCTGTGGTTGTGCTGCGGGGAGCAACAACTTCATTTCTCCCATCAATATGGTTGCGGGAAGAAGCTACGCATTAGTTATCAATAATTTCAGCAACTCCGGCAGCGGGTTTTCCGTGGAGTTTGGCGGCACCGGCACTTTCCTTGGGCCAACCGCTAATTTCAGCATTACCCCTCAAACCACTGTTTGCGTAGGCCAGCAGGTCACGCTCACTGACCTGTCCACCTTCACGGGTACGCTGGTGAGCTGGGTCTGGAATTTTGGCTCCCAAGCTTTTCCGGTAGCCGCCTCCACACGCGGCCCGCACACGGTGGTTTTTGACCGCCCAGGCTTAAAATCCATTACGCTCACGGTAGAAAGCGATCGGGGTTGTTTGGTCACCAAAGTCCTGACCGTGCTGGTGCAGTGCTGCGACGACCATTTCGACGTCAACGCCAGCATTACCGATACGGATTGTCCAAGTGCATTGACCGGTGCCATTGACCTGAGCGTGACGAACGATTACGGGCCTTATGCTTATGAATGGAGCAACGGGCCGGCTACGCAGGATATTTCAGGCGTCGCGGCAGGGACGTACAGCGTCACCATCACCGATGAGGCAACCTGCCAAACGGTGGAGGAATTTACGGTGGGTGGACCGCCTGCTTTCGCGTTTGATACGCTCGTCACCAGGCCTACTTGCGGTGGCGGCACGGATGGCGCCTTGACCTTAGTCGTTTCCGGCGGCACGCCACCTTATCAATACAATTGGCAAAATACCGGATTCACCAACAACAATTTCCTGAACAACATCATGCAGGGCGACTACGCGGTTACGGTTCGGGACCAGAACAACTGCACCGTTTCTTTGATTTTACCCGTTCGGGAATTGGAATTAGTGCTGGATCCTGCCGTTCAGGCCATTACGCGACCTTCTTGTTTTGGATTTTCCAACGGTTCCATCGTGGTCGCCATTGACAATGGGTTGGGGCCATTTCAATACAACTGGAACGATGGCAACGGTTTTGTGAATGCAAATTCGTTGCTCAACATCAGCGCCGGAACCTATATGGTAGAAGTGCGCGACGCCAACCTGTGCGCCGGATTTTTTGAATTTACGCTCGAAGACTACCCGCCGCTGGCGCTTGCGTTTGATACGCGCAACGTCAGTTGCAACGGCGAAAGCGATGGCCGGGTGACTGCGCTGGTCTCCGGCGGCACGGGACTTTATAACTATGCCTGGAGCAACAACCTGAGTGGGGGTGCCATTGAACCCGTTCCGGCAGGTGCCTATTCCGTCACCGTGACCGACAGCAATGGCTGCATCCTCAGCGGAGATACCCTGCTTACCGAACCGCCAGAATTGATATTGACCCTTGTCGGGGTAGTGAATAACGTCTGTTTCGGCGAGTCGGAAGGCAGCATTGCAATATCGGCTTCCGGAGGAAATCCGCTTTATGAATATAGCATCAACGGCAGCGCTTTTCAAATGGAACCTTTATTTGAAAATCTGTTTGCAAACCCCTACACCATCACGGTTATGGATGCCTTAGGTTGCATAGATACGATCCAAACACAAGTGACGGAACCCATCGAATTGATCGTTGATGCAGGGCCCAACCAGTTCATTGACCTCGGTTTTTCCACGCAAATCAACGCGGTCGCCAATTACGACCCGGTTACTTATGCCTGGACGCCGGAGGATTTTCTTCTCTCCTGCACCAACTGCCCGAATCCCGAAGTTAATCCTGTAAATACCACCACTTATACCATCACTGTGGTGAATGAGGATGGATGTGTCGCCTTCGACGACATCACCATTTTTGTCGTAAAAAACCGCCCCGTGTACATCCCGAATGGCATTTCGCCCAACGGCGATGGCATCAATGACGGATTTACCCTCTTTACGGGGCCGGCTGCCCAACAAATTCAGTCGCTCAAGATTTTTAACCGCTGGGGCGGATTGGTCTACATCGGGAAAGATTTTCCACCCAATGAACCTTCACTGGGTTGGGATGGCACGTTCAAAGGCCAGCCTGTGAACCCCGGCGTTTTCGTTTATCTGGCGGAAGTGGCGTTTATTGACGGGGAAGTGGTGGAATATAAAGGCGATGTGACGGTGGTGCGGTAGTGTCTGTCTTTAGAGTCCGAAACTCCGTGGAACGCTGTGTTTACTCCGTGAACCTCCGGGTTATCTAATTTCGCAGAGTCTCGCGGGTTAAAGGAGTTTTCACGGAGCTTTGCGCTCGAACGCTAAAAGAGCAGACACGGGGCTAAATGGACGGACACTGGGTAGCAGAAAACTACAGTGGTGTGGGGTACCTATTTGTAATATGGCCATTTTATGCGATTATTTCAAAAAACGCTGCTGGTTTTCTGCTTCGTTCTATCCAACTGGCTTTGGGTTAGCGCCCAACAGCAGTATACGTTGCGTTTACTGAGCCTCGACTCTTCCCCGGAATTTCTGGCGGAACGCGTCCAGATTAAACCGGTATTTCCGGACAGCGGGAGCCTGAAAACGGGGTTAAAAGAAGTGATTTCGCAATTGCAAAGCCAGGCTTTTCTGGAAGCTTCGGTGGATACCCTGCTTCGGCAAGACAGCATTTTTACGGCATTTTTGCACGTGGGCGCCCCATACCGGTGGGCGCTGTTGCGCAATGGTAACGTGGAAGAAGCCTTGTTGTCACAAGTCGGATTTCGGGAACGCTTGTACCGCAACAAACCTTTTTCCATTCGCCAGATCGCCAAACTACAGGAATCGCTGCTGCGCCAGGTGGAAGACAATGGGTTCCCGTTTGCACAAATCCGCTTGGACAGCATCCGCATCCGCGAAGGACAGGTGCAGGCTCAAGTCATGCTGGAACGCGGGCGTTTTGTTCCCGTCAAACAAATCAAAGTGAGCGGGAATGTGCGGATTTCCAAAGCCTACCTGGAAAACTACCTCGGACTGAAAACCGGCACACCTTACAACCGCACAAAAGTGCTACGCCTGCGCGAACGGCTGCGCGAATTGCCTTTTTTGGAAGCGGAAGCTGATCCAACCGTCACTTTTGAAGCAGACGGCGCCGTCATCAACTTAGCGTTGAAACAAAAGCGCGCCAGCCGTTTCGACTTCCTGATCGGGGTATTGCCCAACAGCGCCCAAACCGGGAGGATGCTGATCACCGGTTCTTTTTTGGGTGAATTGAACGGCCAATTCGGGCAGGGCGAACGCATTTACGTCAAATTTGAACAACTGCGCCCGCAAACCCAGTTGCTCGACCTCCAGTTCAATTACCCTTATCTGCTGGGTCTGCCTTTCGGCGCTGACCTTCAGTTCAATTTGTACAAACGGGACACGAATTATTTAGATGTCGCCTACACCGCCGGCGTGCAATACCTGCTGGAGGGCGGCGATTACCTAAAAGCGTTTTTGAGCAACCGCTCTTCGGTTTTGCTGAACATAGACGAGGCCAAATTATTGTCATTACAGGCTTTGCCAGACACGCTCGACGTAAGCCGCAGCGCGTTCGGGGTAGAATACGTGCGCCGGCAATTGGATTACCGCTTCAATCCGAGGCGCGGCTGGAGCCTGCTGTTGCATGCCGATGCAGGCGTTCGACGCATCCGGCGCAACCCGGAAATAGAAAACATAGACCTGGGATTCCTCTACGACAGCCTGCAACAGCGCGCTTTTCAATACCGGCTGGAGGGAAAAATCGAGGGTTATTTTCCCTTGTTCCGCCGCACGACCTTAAAAACTGCCCTGCAAACCGGCTGGATCATTTCTAACCAGGGCATCTACGCCAACGAGCAGTACCGCATTGGCGGCAACCGTTTATTGCGGGGCTTCGACGAAGAATTGGTTTTCGCCACCAATTATGCCGTTTTGACCTTAGAATACCGCCTGCTGCTCCAACAAAATTCCTACCTCTATACCTTCGCCGATTATGCCCGCGTGGACGAACGCACTTCCAACACGCTGCCCGGTTCTTCTACTGTAGATTTCCCGTACGGATTTGGCGCCGGCATCACTTTTGAGACGAGCGCCGGGGTTTTCGGCGTCAGCTTAGCTTTTGGCAGCCGAAAAAACAACCCGCTCGATTTTGGCGCGCCAAAGGTGCATTTGGGCTATGTGAGCTTATTTTAATCCGCTACTTTTGAGACTTTTCTTAGACAATAGATTTTAGATGTTGGATATTAGACTCACCAAAGTCAATGTCTAACGTCTAATATCCAACATCTAACGTCTAACATCTAACGTCTAACATCTGAATAGTCCATGCTCAAGAAGTGGGTCTTAAAAGCAATTGTCCAAAAAACCATCTCCTTCCTGCCGTACAGCCAGCAGCTCAATTACCTTTTCCAAAAGTACGTCACTAAAGGCGTTCACCTCAGCGACGACTATTTTTCTGATCGGTTGCTTCACGCAAAAGAACACATCGCTGCCTATCAGCAACAAGCGGGTTCCATCGGGGGCAAAACCACGCTTGAACTTGGCACCGGTTGGTATCCGGTCGTCCCCATTGCGCTTTTTCTGTCGGGAGCTGACCGCATCTACACCACCGACATCAGCCGCCTGAGCCATGCCGGCCATTTGACAACCACGATCCGGCAATTTTTGGAATACGCCGGTTCCGGGCAATTGGAAAACTACGTGCAAGCCCTTCCGGAGAGATTGGCCCTCCTGCGCGAGATCGCAGCCACCGCCGACCAACTTTCGTTTGAAACCATGCTAAAAAAGCTCAAGATGCACTATTTGGTGCAGGATGCCCGGCAATTGTCGTTACCCGATGCTTCGGTAGATCTGGTGCATTCCAACAATACCTTCGAGCACGTCTACCCGGTCATCCTGAAAGCGTTATTGCTTGAATTTAAGCGCATTACGGTTCCCGGCGGTGTGTTGTCGCATTTCATAGATATGTCCGATCATTTTGCGCATTTTGACCGCACCATCACCATTTACAACTACCTGCGCTTCTCCGACCGCGCCTGGGTCTGGATTGACAACAGCATCCAACCCCAGAACCGCTTCCGCCTGAGTGAATACCGAAAACTCTACGCTGAACTCGGAATTCCGATCACGGATCTCAGTTTCCGCCCCGGTGATTTGGAGGTATTGGGTTCCGTAGGGTTGCATCGGAAGTACCGTACTTATGATCAATCGGATTTGGCGGTGAGTCATTGTTTGGTGGTGTCGAGGGTGTAAATGAGCAGTGGGCAAGTTGTCGTTTTTAAAAATGGTGCGGCTGGAAAGTAACAGAGCTGTGGCACGAGCGGGGGGTCATTCCGGAACCGGAATGACCCCCTGAATATCGTACACCACGTCAAGAATCGCTAAAATGCAAAGCCTCTTCAAGATGCATAAGCTTTAGACTATCTGCAACTTACGCGTAACCAAGTGAAGGACAAAAATTATCAATTCTTGCCGTGGACGACTATATCATCCAGGTTAGGCTCTCCCCAACCCTCACTTTGGTGTTTCATAACAGTGACTTTTTATGTATGATAGAATAAGTAAAATTAAGGATTCTATTGCGAAACATCAAAAGCCCTTAATATAGTAAGAAAAAATAATCAGGTTTAGGTAAACGATTTTTGCCTAATACGTCATCAGCACCTACCGTTAGGCAACACATTATCACATTCATCACTCGTAAAGCACTCCCATCACCTTGCTTTCATTTTTTCACACTCCTTTAGGAGGGATTTGTAGCCTCTCGCCCACTTGCCCTTTGCCCACTTGTCCCTTCCCCCCTCAATGCATCCGATCCCCTCTCACCTCCATCCCGTCCATAATCCCGGCTTCATGAATGAGGTACTCTTTCCACCGGGCGCGCGTGGTTTCAGCGCCGCAATAGAGTTTGGAGAGGTCTAAAAACAGGCGATAGTGGCCGGCTTCGGCGACCATAAATTTGTGGTAAAAAGCCTTGAGGTGGTCGTCGGCAATGTGCAGCGACAAAAGCCGGAAACGCTCGCAACTACGCGCTTCAATGAGGGCGAAGGTGAGCAGTTTTTCCAACAACGTTTCTTCCCGGGTGCCGCCTTTTTTCTGGAATTTCAGCAACTCGTTCACGTATTCATCCTTGCGTTGCCGGCCTAATTGCAATCCCCGCTTGTCCAATTCTGCCAACACCAGCCGGAAATGGCCCCACTCTTCGGTCACAATGGGTGCAAGCTCCCGAACTAATTCGGTTCTTTCCGGGAATCGCTGAATGAGGGAGATGCACGATGTTGCGGCTTTTTGTTCGCAATACGCGTGGTCTGTCAGGATTTCTTCCAGGTCTTTTTCGGCTAAGTTAACCCAACGCGGGTCGGTTGGTAATCTCAGGCCGAGAACGTGTAGTTCAAGTTCTTGATTTTCCATATTACGATTTCCCTTCGATGCACCCGATTTGATGAATAAAAAAATCCAATTGATACACTTCGTATTCTTCAAAACCGCTGCTCCAGAAAACTCGGATCAAATCGGCTTCGCTTTGCAGCAGCAAATTCATCTGCGTTCGGTCTATCGGATAGTGTACCCGGTAGGTGAGCACTTCGCGTTTGGTGTCATAGCTGCCGCGATCCATGCGCCCTGCACGCAGGTTGATGAAATCCCCGTCCAGCATTTTGATGGTCAGAATGCTGCCTTCTTCAATGAAACCATACGCTTCCCGGGCATTGGGGTAAGCGAAGGTAAATTGCAAGGTTAAAAAGCGATACCCTGCCAAAGAAGTAAAATAACCTTCGCAACGCAGGTATTCCTTGTCTTTCAGGAAAACGCGGAGGCGCTCATCGGTATAAGTAAAGAGCAATTGTTTCTGACAATCGCGGCGGAATTGATTGGTTTCTTCATCCTTCCCTTCAAAAGCCATCAGGCAGGGTTTGCGGGGGGGATTCGCGATGAGATCCCCCGCCGTGCCATCTGCTGCAGAGTAGTAATCCGAAAGCGGCATGCCACCCTTTTCGTACGATCCGGTAGATGCCAATTGCTGCTGCCGCGCCGCACGTTGAGCGCTTTTTCGCCGGCTTTGCGTCGCCTTAAAATCTTCAATATATCCGCCTTTTTGGGTCAACTGCTCGGCGGTCGTCGCTTCGGAAGTCGCCAACTGCGCTTCTGCCCGCGCATCCTGTTCCAATTTTTTTGCCGTTTTTAGTTTGGCGCTTAATTGCTGGCGCAGTTCTTCGTTTCCCGCCGCCGCCGCCTGGAGCTCTTTCTCTAATTTTTCGCGCGAAGCGGTCGCCTCTTCTGCCCGCTTGCGCGCAATATTGGCGGCATCTTTAGCCAATTGAGAACGCCGTACCGCGATCTTAAAAATGTCCTCTCCTGTCAGGGATATCGAACCTTCGAGCGGCTCAATTTCCCCACTGAAAACCGGATAATTGGTGGGGGTATTTGCCGGGACAGGCTGGGGTTCAACGCCCGGTTGGGGTTCCCCAAATCCGGAGAAATACTGCCAGGAACCATCTGGATAGACAATTATTCTTTCGCCCCGCTCATTCTGACGGATCTCCTGCGCAGAAAGTACAGGAAAAAAAATTATAATCGAAAAAACAATGCATAAGGCGCGGAGGGAAAGACGTGTTGCTTGAATCATGGGACCGGTTTTTGGATAAAAAGAAGTCCAAAGATAGGCAGAGTTTGAACATTAGGCAATAGGAACGGGGGGATAGAATTTTGCAGGCGTCCAGCCTTTTTTTAACAATAAATGGACGCCTTGTAAAAAGAACCGTTGACAAATGAGTCGTTTTCGTTTATTTTGTGCAGTAAATCAGCAGGTTCAAATGCCTAATCCATACGAACATCTACTCGGCGACGAAGATCTTCCGGAGCCTTTGCCCAACAGCGAAGCGGCTGCTCCCCTCTTTTCCATGCCGCCGCCGCCGGAAAATCAGCAAGACCCGCTTGATGCGATCCTGGAAAAAATCGCGGCTTTTCAACAAAATGCCGAAGCCTTTTCGGTTTTGATGAGCCAAACCCGGGTCATTGACCACGAAGTATCAGGCGAATGGTTGTCTTTGTTTGTAAATACCGGGGGTAGCCACGACCAGGGTAGTCTGTCCAACGAAAAGGACTACCACGCGCTGTTGACCCATAAATTCCGGAACCTCATCGAACCCATGAAGGAACTGGCGTTGTTGCACCTCGAAACGCTGAAAGCATTCATCCTGGAAATAGACGACGCTTATTATTCGATTGAAAAAGCGGACGTGGAAATAAAAACAGACAAAGAGCGAGCCGTAGACGGACTCAACCTGCAACGCAAAATTTTGGCGGAAGCCGCCCGCAACCTCGACATTTTAGACCAGGCGCTGGAAGCTTGCGAGCGTCGCATGAAACGCTACATCAATGCCGGGGGTGTCAACAACCTTTCCGCCTCCGAATTGGCGCTGATTGCCAAAAACCGGGCACAACTCTGCTCCGGCCGCGAGCATGGTTTCGACTACACCTTTTTTAACATCAACCTGCTCGATAAGGCAGCAATGGCTTTCGGTTTTTTCATGAAAGAGACCAGCAGCCAGTATTTGCAGAAGTTGTTGTTTGCCCTGGAAAACAGGTAAGCGCTGATCTCCCCCATTTTTTCCTACTTTTGTGTCCATGCCGCTAACCCTTTCTATATTGCTCCTCTTCGATATCGGCTTTTTGCCGATTCGCCTCTGGGACATCCTCGATATCCTCATCGTGGGGTATCTGATGTACCAGATCTATAAATTGTTGCGGGGCAATATTGCGTTCAACATTTTTATCGGCGTACTCACCATGTACGTGGTGTGGTGGTTGGTGAACCAGTTGGGGATGGATCTGCTTTCGGCAGTTCTTGATCAGTTTGTGAATGTGGGGGTCATCATCATCATCATTATTTTTCAGCCGGAAGTGCGCCGATTTTTGCTTTTTTTGGGGAATACCACGCTCCGGCAACGGTTTTTGCTGCTGCGGCGTATGTTCGACGACCGCCCGCGCCAGGCTTCCGAGATCAAGCAGACCTATGTAAAAGCAATCAAAGAAGCTTTGATTCGGCTGTCGAGTACCCGAACCGGCGCGCTTATCCTGCTCACCAAAGACCTCAACCTTGACGGGCTGACCAGCTCGGGCGTCGCCATTGACGCGCAAATCAGCGAGCCGCTCATCATCAGCATTTTCAACAAAGAAAGCCCGTTGCACGACGGGGCCATGCTCATCACAGATGGGAAAATAAAATCAGCCAGTTGCGTATTGCCGGTATCCGAAAACCCTAACTTGCCCAAACAGTTCGGGCTGCGGCACAGGGCTGCGGTGGGCATCACCGAAAAAACAACCGTCGCGGTTTTCGTCGTTTCGGAAGAAACCGGCGGCATCTCCTTTGTACACGAAGGAAAACTCAAACAAATTGAGAGCGAAACGGAGTTGGGGCCGTTGCTGAGACAGTATTTATAGGTAGAGGGTAGAGGGTAAGCACGGAATTTCATCGTGTTCCATCCATTCCCTCTACTTTCTACCTTCTACTTTCTGCCCTCTACCCTTTCTTCTGCTCCTTCGCCCAGGCATCCTTCAACCCTACCGTCAGGTTAAAAACCGGCTTATCCGGCGTGGAATCCTGATCCATACAGAAATAGCCTTTGCGCATAAATTGCAGGCGATCGCCAGGCTCAGCGGCTTTCAGACTGGGTTCTACATAAGCCTTTCCGACCTCCAAAGAATCAGGGTTGTAAAACTCCAGGAAATCGCGGTCTTCATGTCCATCGGGCTGCGGGTCGGTGAACAGTCGGCTGTAATGGCGCACTTCCGCCTCCAAAGCATGAGGCGCCGAAACAAAATGGATCGTGCCTTTCACTTTCAGACCGGACGTGTCGCTGCCACTGCGGCTTTCCGGATAATAGCTGCAACGGAGTTCCGTCACTTCGCCCGCCGCATCTTTCAACACTTCGTCGCAATGAATGATGTAGGCACCTTTTAGGCGGACATCTTTACCCGGAGCAAGGCGGAAATAATTTTTGGGCGCGTCTTCCATGAAGTCGTCGCGTTCAATGTACAATTCCCTCGAAAAGGGCATTTCGCGCATGCCCATGCTTTCATCTTCCGGGTTATTTTCAATTTGCAAGGCTTCCGTTTGTCCTTCCGGGTAATTGGTAATAACGACTTTCAGCGGGTCGAGTACGGCCATTACGCGCGGGGTGGTTCTGTTTAATTCTTCCCGCACGCAAAACTCCAGCAATTCGATTTCGATCAGGTTTTCGCGGCGCGCCACACCCGCCCGCCTGCAAAACTCACGGATGGCGTCCGGTGGAAAACCCCGGCGGCGCATGCCTGCAATGGTGGGCATACGCGGATCGTCCCAGCCTGTTGTGAGCTGCTCATTGACCAACTTCATCAATTTTCGCTTGCTGGTAATCAGGTATGCCACGTTCATGCGCGCAAACTCGATCTGCCGGGAAGGAAAAATGCCCAACTGCTCGATGAACCAGTCGTAAAGCGGACGGTGGTGCCTGAATTCCAGCGAACACAAAGAATGGGTGATGCCTTCGATGGAATCTGACTGGCCGTGGGCGAAGTCGTACATCGGGTAAATGCACCATTGGTCGCCCGTGCGGTGGTGGTTTTCGTGTTTGATGCGGTACAAAATCGGATCGCGGAAATGCATATTGGGCGCAGCCATGTCAATTTTGGCTCGTAAAACCCGCGCGCCGTCCGGGAATTCACCGTTGCGCATACGGGCAAACAGGTCGAGGTTTTCGGTAATGGAGCGGTTGCGGAACGGGCTTTCAGTGCCGGGTTTGGCGGTATCACCTTTCATCGCAGCAATTTCTTCTGCGGTGGAATCGTCTACATAAGCAAGACCCTTTTCAATCAACTGTACCGCGTATCCATACAATTGCTCGAAATAATCAGACGCATACAACTCTTCGCCTTCCCATTCAAAACCCAGCCAGCGGATGTCGTTTTTGATGTTGTCAACAAAGTCCGTTTTTTCCGTGCTGGGGTTGGTGTCGTCCATGCGGAGGTTGGTTTTGCCGCCGTATTTCTGAGCCAGCTCAAAATTGACCGTGATGGCTTTGGCGTGCCCGATGTGCAGGTATCCGTTGGGTTCCGGGGGGAACCGGGTATGTACGCGCCCGACGTGTTTGCCATTGCGGATGTCCTCTTCAATGATTTCTTCGATAAAGTTCAGGGACGGTTTCGTCTCGCTCATATAAAGGTAGAGTTAGTGTTTTTCAAAAATGAAGAACAAGGGCTGTACTAATAACTGGTTGTCCATTTAGCCCGTGTCTGAGCTTTAGAGTTCGGGCGGTTTAAACCTATAAGGTTTTTAAAACCTTATAGGTTTGCCTGCTATAACGCAGCTATCGGACTATAAAGACAGACACTTTTGCGACTCGGGAACCGGTTTTTTGAGATGTCACCTGCTTCGTGCCTCAGCAGATGACACCTAAAAAACCTTACCTACATTCGATCCGGCATCTCAATACCCAATAAATCCATCCCTTTGCGCAACACATTCGCCGTAGCGATGCTGAGCATGAGGCGAAAATCGCGCGCAGGTTCATTCGCCGCTCCGAGAATCGAGTGATCGTGGTAAAATTTGTGGTACAGCTTGGCCAAATTGTAACAGAACGCCGCAACATGCGAAGGATCGTATTCCTTTGCAGCGGTTTCGATGACATCCGGAAAAGCGTACAATTGCGCCAGCAGTTCTTTTTCTGCCGGTTCGGTTTGGGCGTATTCCGCCGCAGCGGCCAACGTGCCCAATTGCGCTGCTTTGCGGATCACAGAGCGAATTCGCACGTAAGCGTTTTGAATGTACGGCCCCGTTTGCCCCTGCAGGTCAACCGATTCTTTCGGGTCAAAGGTCATCCTTTTTTTAGGATGCACCTTAATGATGTGGAATTTAAGGGCGGCCAACCCAATTTTTTGAATGATGGCATTTTGTTCTTCAACCGGCAAATCGGCTAAGGAGTCGCGCTCCGAAGAATCTTTGCGCGCTTCGCCAATGACTTCTGCAATCAGGTCGTCCGCATCTACTACAGTACCTTCCCGGGATTTCATTTTGCCGGAAGGCAAGTCCACCATACCGTAGGAAAGGTGGTGCAAACCGGCGGCATAAGGCTCGTTTAGGCGCTTCATGATCTCAAACAAGACCTGAAAATGGTAGTTTTGTTCGTCGGCTACCACATAAATCATGCGGTTGACGCCAAAATCGCGGTAGCGCAACTGCGCCGTACCGATGTCCTGGGTCATATAAACCGCCGTGCCGTCGCTGCGCAACACCACTTTGTGGTCGAGGCCGGCGTTTTCGAGGTCAATCCATACCGAGCCGTCTGGTTTTTTGTAAAAAACTTCGTCGCGCAGTCCCTGTTCCACGGTATCCTTGCCCAGCAGGTAGGTTTCCGATTCAAAATAGAGTTTGTCGAAAACGACGCCCAGCCTGTTGTAGGTGTCGTTGAAGCCGGCATAGACCCAACTGTTCATTTGGTGCCAGAGCGCCAGCGTCGCTTCATCGCTGGCTTCCCAGCGCAGGAGCATTTCCTTGGCTTCTCTGCCCAGTGTGCTGTATTCGTTGAAATAGGTGTTTTTAAAACCCTTAAAAAACTCGGATTCGTCCTGGCCTTCCTTGCGCTTGGCTGCAAAAACGGCCGCGCCTTCTTCCGCTTGCCAGGCTTTGTATTCTTCCTGAAATTTTTGTTCAAACAACACGTACCAGCGCCCGACAAAGTGGTCGCTTTTGATGCCCGTGCTTTCCGGCGTAGCGCCTTCGGCGAATTTTTGCCAGGTCAGCATGCTCTTGCATATTGCGATGCCCCGGTCGTTGACGATTTGCACCCGCGTGACTTCGCAGCCGGATGCTTCCAGAATTTTGTAGGTAGACCATCCCAGCAGGATGTTCCGGATATGCCCGAGGTGCAGGGGTTTATTGGTGTTGGGGGATGAAAACTCAACCAGCGCTTTTTCGCCGTTCAAGGGCTGGCTTCCGTAGTTTTCGTTTTCGTAAATGGCGTGCAGGAAATCTAACCAGAAGCTGTCGCTGATCACTAAATTCAGGAATCCTTTCACGATGTTATAGCCCGCAACGTGGGGAATGCGTTCCACCAGAAAGTCACCCAGTTCCGCAGCAATTTCTTCCGGTTTTTTACCGCTCAGCTTTGTGAATGGAAAGGTAACCACCGTATAATCGCCTTCAAAGTCCTTGCGCGTAGCGGTGATTTGTACGGTTTCGGAGGCGACCATCGCGCCGTACAACTCCTGCACCGCTTCGATGACGCCTTGTTGTATGATATTGGTAATGTTCATGCTGCTTTTTTAAAGAAACTAAAAATCGTCTTCCCATAGTTCCGCTCCTGGAAAAAATGTGGGTGGTTTTTAAAACTGTGATGCGGGTTATGTTCCAACACAAAAAAGCCGCCTTCAGTTAAAAGTTCTTTTTCAAAAATCAGATCCGGAATGCTGTCCAACGTTGGCAAACC
This sequence comes from Chitinophagales bacterium, assembly GCA_038323375.1. GTDB lineage: Bacteria > Bacteroidota > Bacteroidia > Chitinophagales > Saprospiraceae > JABWAJ01. The sequence continues at coordinate 3,156 of JBBQGV010000096.1, read as the reverse complement.
ATAAGGCGGACCGGCAAAAATATAATCATATTTGGCAATGGCGTGGGCAATGAATTGAAACACATCCGACCGCACAATATTGATCAGGTCTTCGATTTCCAGGGTTTCCGCCGTTTTTTTTACAAACGCTATACAGGCGGGGAATTTATCCACATAGGTCACATCCGTACAACCCCTCGAAATAAATTCATATCCATGGCTGCCCGTGCCGCCAAAAAGGTCAAGCACCTTGACTTCGTCAAAATCCAGAATATTGGTTAGAATATTGAACAACCCTTCCTTAGCATAGTCTGTGGTGGGCCGGGTAGGCCAATTGTCAGCGGGTGGACTGAACCGCCGGCCTTTGAATTTCCCTCCGATAATGCGCATGATAGCTGTTAGACTTTAGATGTTAGACCTTAGACTGCATGGAGCGCAAGAAAATAGAGATCCGTGTATAAATGTTGCGGCGATGCACTTAATTGAGGGCCAGGCAAAAACTGCGCCGGACTGGGAACAAATGACAATTTCCGAAAATAGCGATACAACAAACGGTATATTTCAGAATCTTCTATCAAATGCCCGGACAACAAAATCGGCGTGGTTTCCTGATCCAGTTCACATTCGTCAACCACGGCAAGGACATAGTACAGAAAGTCCTTTGCGGTTTGAAAAAAGTAGGCATTGTTGAAATAAAGATGGGTTTCGTCCAGCAAAGCCAGCCGGACTTCTCCAAAGCAGGTGTGAATAAACAGATGCCTGCCCCCCTGCCGCTCCTTGAGCAGTGCGTGTGTGCCATTCAGAAAAGCGGTAGTGGCATGAAGTACCTCGCTGTCCGGAAATTGTTTCAGACGCCAGGCTTGCCCTTCGGACGGGATCGCATAAACTAAGCTGGAGGCAAAATGAGGCAATTCATCCGCTGCGTATTCCCACGAACCCTCCGGCTTTGTGAGGTATTGCAGATACGTTGATTTGTGCCCCGCATCGTAGAGTCGCAGCGGAACCATCGCCAAAAACGGGATTGCCCATCCGATGCGGATTTTGTTAAAGGATTGATGGAGATGCGAATCTTCTTTGCAAATTTTTTCCAGGTCAGGCAGGGGAAATGCGCTTTGCCCTTGTTTTGTTGGGGTTGACGCACGGGACTCCCGCTCGTATTCCCGCAGAACAAGCACCTGATGGTCAGCTGTATGGATCAAATAAGCAAACCTGTCCATTCCAATAAGAATGGACAGGTTGTTGCCGGCATCAGCCGATTTGCTCAGGTAGGTATCTTCTATGATATCTACGCTTAGTTTTCCCAATTCCCGGAAAGGTTAGGTGCGTTCATATTACCGAACTTGAGCGGCTTCTCCGGATCGTAATTCTTGTCGTAGCGCGCATATTTCTTATCGGCGTATCGGCCCATAAAGACTTTGCGCTTAACGCCTACTTCACATACCTCCACCTTGGATTTCTGATAAGTAATAGTATCGGCCTGAATGTCAAAAATAGCGCCGCCTCCAAAAGGTACGTACTTGAGCGAATCCACGCTGATTCCCAGAGACTTAACCGAGTCAACCGCCGGTGAGTAATACGTTTCGTAGGTGATCTGTCCCGTAAAATTGGGATCATCCGGGTCACCGAGTACTTTTACGATCTTGAAACTGTCTGTTTTTAAGACCATGGCGAGTTTGTTAAAATCCCCCGCAAATTCTCCTTTAATGCTTCGGTAAAGCTCCTGTGCGGTGCGAACTTCAGTGAGTTTAGCAACGACGGCATCTTCCCGGTCATTCTTTTCGTTGACGAATTGAATGGGTTCACGGATGCCGCTGATGAGCACCCATACAAAGACTCCTGCGATAGCGAGTAGAACGAGATTGATAGCAAGCCTCATTTTCGGTTTGTTTTGACGCAATAATACGGCTTTTTGATAAAATGCCGCGAATGAACTTAAATCCTTTTGTCAGATGCAAAAATTTCTGTGCCTGGTGGTTGAGAAAAATAAAAAAATGCGGCTTTTTTTAAAGGAATACCCGCCATACGATCCAACTGAAGTAGTTTTGCGTTTGATACACCAGTCATGTCAACGAATTACAAAAATGATCCTACTCGGCATTGAATCTTCCTGCGATGACACCGCTGCTGCAATCGTTGCAGACGGCAAAGTGCTGAGCAATTGTATCGCAGGACAGGAAATTCATCGCTTGTACGGCGGCGTTGTTCCGGAGGTGGCCTCCCGCGCCCACCAGGTACACATCGTTCCGGTAGTGAATGAGGCGCTGAAACAAGCTGGCGTTTCGCGCAGTGAAATCGGGGCGGTGGCTTTCACGCGTGGCCCCGGGCTGATCGGCTCCCTCATTGTGGGGGTTTCTTTTGCCAAAGGACTGGCGATGAGCTTAGACATTCCACTCATTGAAGTCCACCACCTTCAGGCGCACGTCATGGCGCATTTTGCAGGCGAACGGCAGCCGCCGTTCCCGTTTTTGTGCCTCATTGTATCCGGCGGGCACACGCAGATCATGCTGGTGCGCAGCCCTTCCGATATGGAAATTATTGGCCAAACCATAGACGATGCCGCCGGGGAGGCGTTTGACAAAACCGGTAAATTACTCGGATTGGATTACCCTGCCGGCTCCCTCATTGACCGGCTGGCAAAAGAAGGGAAGCCCGTTTTCAATTTTCCGGAACCCCAAATCCCCGGTCTGGATTTTAGCTTCAGCGGCCTCAAAACCTCCATTCTGTATTTCCTGAGAAAAGAAATCGAACGCGACCCCGCTTTCATCCAAAACCACCTGCCCGACATCTGCGCATCCGTGCAAACGCGCATTGTCAGCATCCTGATGAACAAGCTCAAAAAAGCAGTTCAGCAAACCGGCATCCGTCAGGTGGCGCTTGCCGGGGGCGTTTCCGCTAATTCCGGGCTGCGGGAAGCGCTGTTGACCACTGCGGCCAAATCAGGCTGGGAGGCCTACATTCCTAAATTTGAATATTGTACCGACAATGCCGCCATGATTGCTGTGGCCGGGTATTACAAATATTTGGATGGAGATTTTTGCGGGCATGAGGTGACGCCGGTGGCAAGGTGGGTGATGTGAGAGGGGGAGAGGGGCAGGGCAGACGCATTAAAACCCGAGCATTTTTTCTCGATAGGAGTCTGACATAGCACATTTGTTTCGTTTTCTATTGACGCTTATT
>JBBQGV010000095.1:0-22263 GCA_038323375.1 Chitinophagales bacterium | reverse complement strand
CTCCGCCGACGGTTTTCGCAAATGTTTGGAGAAGGAATTTTCTTCCATTTACATTTTCAATTTGCGCGGCAACCAACGCACCAGCGGCGAACTTTCCAGAAAAGAAGGCGGTAAAATTTTTGGCTCCGGCTCGCGAACGCCTATTGCGGTCACTTTTTTGGTGAAAAAAGCGGAAACGTCGAGCGAGCGAGCAACGATTCATTACCATGATATTGGCGACTATCTCAACCGGGAAGAAAAACTCGGCATCATTCAAAAATTCGGCTCTTCGGAAAACCCGGCAATGGACTGGCAGATTTTGCAGCCCAACGAGCATGGAGATTGGTTAAATTTGAGGGATGATGCTTTTGGGGAGTTTATAGCGATTGGATCAGAAAAAAAATTTGACCTAAAATCGCAGTCAATTTTCGTGGTCAATTCAAGAGGGAACGAAACAGGGCGCGATGCTTGGAATTACAATTCATCAAAGGAGATATTAAAAAAAAATACTGAGCAAGCGGTCAATTTTTATAATGAGCAGGTTTCAGAATTTTGGAAGGCTCGAGCAAGAAATTCAAAAATTGAGGTTCAAAACTTTATTGATACAGACCCAGGAAAAATCAGTTGGACAAGTAGCCTTTTGACTGGTTTTGAAAAAAAGGAAATAGCGAAATTTGAGGCTAAAAGAGTAACGATTGGAATTTATCGCCCATTTTTCAAACAGCAATTGTATTTGGGAGAAAAAATGACTCACAGACGAGGACAGTTTGCTCAATTCTTTCCCACCCACAACACCGAAAACCGGGTCATCTGCGTATCAGGCATTGGTGGAAGTAAAGATTTTTCGTGCTCAATGACGGACTGCATACCAGATGTGCAGTTGCAGTTCAATGCCCAATGTTTCCCCCTCTACTACTACGAAGAACGCGCCAAAGCCTCTCCATCGCTTTTCGACGCTACTAATGAAAACGAACACATCCGTCGTGACGGGGTGTCGGATTTCATCCTTGCGCAAGCGCGGTCGCGCTATGGGGAGCGCGTGAGCAAAGAGGACATTTTCTATTACGTATATGGTTTCCTGCACAGTCCGGAGTACCGCGAGCGCTTTTCGGCGGATTTAAAAAAGATGCTGCCCCGGCTGCCTTTGGTAGAGTCGCCGAAGGATTTTTGGGCATTCAGCAAAGCCGGCCGCGTTCTCGCTGGCTTGCATCTTGGGTACGATGATTTCAAAACTGCCCCTACTGCCGAAGCCATCGGGGTGGTGGTGCGCGGTGCGGAGAGCGGGCATTTTCAAGTAGAGAAAATGCGTTTCCCCTCGAAAGACGACAAAAGCAAAATCCTTGTCAACAGCGAAATAGTGGTTGAAAACATCCCTGCTGTTGCCTACGAATATCAAGTCAACGGCAAGTCGGCCATTGGATGGGTCATGGAGCGCTACGCCGTAACCACGCACAAGGATTCCGGCATCAAAAACGACCCGAACGATTGGGCGGAGGAAGTGGGCAATCCGCGCTATATTTTGGATGTCCTGCTTTCTGTGATCCGGCTGAGTGTGGAAACGGTGGATATTGTGAAGGGGCTGCCGAAGGTAGGGTTGTAATAATGATATTTCAAAATAAGGTCTGCTGTCAGATAGTTACGCAGCTTACCAGGTAACCATATGTCTAATCAGACAGGCAGTGATAACAAAATTTTCACTGGAAAATGCTTTCTAACGTTTTCAATATACTGTTTTAGGTTTTTCCTTTTATAAACGAGCATATAAGATGGATGGTGGATAGGTATAAAATTGATAGGTCCGATCTCAAAAGAAGCATAGTTAAAGCTTTCGCTAAACAAAGGCTTATGTGGAGATAATTTCTTTAAAACGAAAGATGCAACCTGTTTTCCCAGCAAGAATACCGTTGTAGGTTCTAATTTTTCCAACTCCCATTGAAAGTTAGGAAAACATTTCTCCATTTCGTATGATAGCGGATAACGCAATTTACCACCTTCCATTGGGGCACATTTGACCAAATTGGTTTTATAAAAAGACATTTTATGGCTAAAAGGCTGCTCAATTGTATGAATCAATGAACCCGAAGCGGTAAGAGAAGAAAGGGGCAGTTTTTCATCCTCATCTTTAAACTTAACTGCTGATAAGCCTACCCAAAAGACATCTGCAAGCCTAAGTTGTTCGTAAACAGGACTTTGAAAAACACTCAACCCGCAAGTCTTACAGCTTTTTTTGCAAATCTTTGGTTGAAGGTTCAAGATTGGAGAAGATGTCATTGCCATTGAGATTTATTGTACGGCAAATGTAGTCTTCCGCAACTGGATATTCAACTGCTGAATAGTTTCAAACTTCGATCCAAAAGAATATCCGAAATATCGCTAACAAGGTAGCCAGAGGTCTTGTCTATTTGAAATACACGCCTGTTTCCTTTTTGGACAAACGGCTTATCTTTCACACTTTTTCTAACAATGTCGAGCATGATTAACTCGCCGTCACCTGTTACAACGTCAATCGGGTTAGCCGTTTTCCAATTGAGTATCTGATTATACAATTGTTTAGTGGATAAGCCGCCTACAACGATGTGCGTAAAAAAAGAAAAGCTTTCAATCAGATCTTTTACCAATTCGTAGTTGGTGGTGAATACGTTGATACCAACAAAATCAGGTGCAGCTTTTGTGATTTGGTCAATTAAAATATCTAAGGGGATGCGTTGATCAACGGCATCAATCAGTTCTACCTCAATGCCATGCTGCCGTAACTGAGTCCCAATGTAGCCTAAACCAATAGGGGGCAGGGAGTCTTCATCGTATAAGAGATTTTTATGCCTAAAAAGTGGCGAATTGATGAGCAGTACTTTCATATTTAAAAATTGTATTTTCTAAGTAACTTTTCAAGCTCTACCTTAGGGGCTCGCTTGTTAATAATTGGATAGGCTTCAAGCTTCTCATTCAAGACATTCAACTCAATAATTTTTTGACTATATAATTCTTCCAACACCCATAAAAGGCCATGCACTGTTATGCCGCGCCGGCTTGATTCGTTGCGCAGACTTTTATCAGAACTAAGAATAGCCGCATTTCTTCTGGTGGCTGCCTCCAATACTGAACCGTCTGTAAAGCTCAGTCCTGGGTTGCCTTCTATAATTAAAGCAATGGCTTCGAATAAACCGAAATGATCAAGCTGAAGCTGCCCGGATTCAAGGTACACATTGACTTCATCAAGCTGAGCCTCATCAATTATTTCAGCCAGAACTTGAGGGGTGGTAACGACTACTAACTGTAATTCGTAAAAGCTTGGTAAGAGACCCAAATCTATCAAATCGAAGAAAATGCAAGCATCCTTGATGACAATTTTCCACTTTAACTGATCCTGACATAGTCGTTTCTTAAATGATTAATATCAGTATTGCACAACACCGCTGCCTTGCTTAAACTAATGATACCTTCTGACAAGCCCCGTGCGATGAGCAAATCGAAGCTTTTAGAGGCTTCTTCGCCTTTGTATTCTCCCGGTTCACCTTTTGCTCCATAGGTTTTGCTTATGTACACTACCCAGCGCTGATAGTAATTATTGGTGATGACTTCTAAGGAACGCAGCCGATGAACAATGGCACGAATGGAAATGCCATAGTATTCTTTGATTTTTATGAGCTCGTCAATGTATATGTAGGTGCGTTTCCCTTCGCCAATCATTTTCCGAAGCATGTGGCTGGGAATAAGGAAACAGGAAGAGAAAAAGTGGCACCATTCTTCCTCTATTTTATGGTTGCCTTCCAGCACAGAAAGGTTGAGAAGCAAATGGGCCAACTCGTGGATTATGGTAAAACGGATTCGCTCTATGGGTTTGCCTTTTTTATTAACTACTACTATCGGAATTCCAGTAGAGGTAAAAGCGGCGAGGCCGTCTACTGAGTCCACATCATGAATCTGCATGACTTTTATGCCATTAAGCTCCAACATTTCACTGATATTGGAGATCGGGTTATCGCCCAAATTCCATGCTTTTCGTATCTTGATAGCAGCTTTTTCAACATCTGCTTTTTCTCGAATTTCAAAACCCTCTAATGGGTTGACAAATGCGCTTTGAACATTTAGGATTTCTTCCAACTCTATATATCGTTCCACATAATCCCTCACTCTTTCAACAAGTGCATCCTCTTCCTTTTTGGGTAGAGCTGCCCGTTTTCGAAATTGTACCTGACCTAGCTCAAGGCTCTTCTTTTTCAGGAAGTAGTCGGGCTTAAGCTTGAGGGTCTTAGCAATGGAAAGCAGTACCTCAGAGGTGGGGTTCATATCTCCCTGCTCGTACTTGCTCAAGGCTTGCTTGGTTACTTTATTCCCCAGCACATTCGACAAATCCTGCAATGACATACCTGCCATTTTACGCGCAAGTTTTAGCCTGGTGCCGAAAGAGTTATCTGATTGTGGCATAAATTATTTACTTTTGTTGACAAAGATAATGATTTTGTTCATTTTGTCAACAAAAAATAAATCTAAACATGTCCGCAACCTAAATTAGGCGATATCAAAGCAATCCCCCCCGCTCGCACGCCGGCGGCAACTGAGCAAAGCCGAAGCTCTGCCTCGCGTGTCATCACTTACCAATACAAAACCTCGAAAAAATCGAATCCAACAAATCCTCCGTCCCAATCTCCCCGGTGATTTCACCAAGATACGTAAGCGCGCGGCGGATGTCCATCGCCACAAAATCGCCGGTGACGCCGGTGTCTATGCCGTGCAGTGCGGCGCGCAGGCTTTCGGAAGCTTTCAGCAGGGCTTCGTAGTGGCGGGCATTGGCTACGATGGTGCTTTCGGCATTCAGGTTGCCTTCTAGCACCGCGTTCAGGAGCTTTTCTTTCAGGTATTCGATGTTCATGCCGTTGATGGCCGACACGGGCACCCAGGCTTCGGCGGGTAGCCAATCATTGGCGTATTGCTCGTGCGTGGTGTAAGGGTTGAGGTCCATTTTGTTGGCGATGACGAGGAGCTTGGTGTCGGCGTGGACGAGTTGGGAGAGGTCTTGGCGCAGTTCGTCCGGGGAGGTGCGGATGACGTCAAAAACGTAGACGAGCAGGGCTGATTGCCGCACTTTTTCCAGGGTTTTGGCCACGCCGAGGGCTTCTATGGTATCCTGGGCTTCGCGGATGCCGGCGGTGTCAATGATGCGAAAGGGGATGCCGCCGATGTTGAGCACCTCTTCGATGGTGTCGCGGGTGGTGCCGGCGATGTCGCTGACGATGGCGCGGTCTTCGTTGAGCAGGGCGTTGAGCAGGGTGCTTTTGCCGGCGTTGGGGCGGCCTGCGATGACCGTGCTGACCCCATTTTTGATGGCGTTGCCGAGCTGGAACGACTCCAGCAGGGTGTCCATCAGCGATAGGATGCGGCGGATGAGGGCTTTCAGGTCTTCGCGGTTGGCAAATTCCACATCTTCTTCGCCAAAATCTAATTCCAACTCGATGAGGCTGGCAAAATCAATCAGTTCTGTGCGCAGGCGCTTGATTTCGTTGCTGAACCCGCCGCGCATTTGTTGGAGGGCGATGTTATGGGCCGCTTCGGAGGACGAGGCGATCAGGTCGGCGACGGCTTCGGCCTGACTGAGATCCATGCGGCCATGCAAAAAAGCGCGCAGGGTAAATTCGCCGGGCTGAGCCAAACGCGCGCCCTGCCGCACAAACAACTGGATGAGTTGCTGGATGATATAAGGCGAGCCGTGGCAGGAAACCTCGGCCACGTTTTCGCCGGTATAAGAGCGCGGCGCGACGAACAGCGACACGACGACCTCGTCTAACAGGCGATCCTGTTCGTCGCGGATGGCACCAAAATGCAGGGTGTGCGAAGCCTGCGCGCGCAGGTCTTTGCCAGCAAATACCCGGTCTACGATGCCAATGGCTTGCGGCCCGGATAACCGGATGATGGCTATGGCACCAATGCCGGGGGCAGTAGCAAGGGCAACGATGGTATCGCCGAGGTGGCTGGCGTTGTAGGACATGATGTTGTTTATCAAGATTAAAGGAGAAAGTAAAAAGGATAAAGTAGACTCGCTCGCGCGTCGGCTCCGCCCCGCGTGTACTATTTTTCAGGCTCCGCCGCTTATTAACATTAAAAATTCAACACATTTAATTTACCCCTTCCCAAGAACATTAACGCACCGATCTGGTAGTTTAACGCTTTATTAATAGCCAGGCGGCGGCGAATTACGCTAACTTGGATGCAAAATTCAAATTTTATGAAGACACCACTCTATTCTTTCCTCTTTTTTGTTGCGATTGGGAGCTTTAGTGGCTGCTTTGTGACTTCTAAGGCTCATTCCTTTTACAAAGCGCCTGGTTTCAAACCCGACGCCACGTTTAAAATCATCAACGTGAACTCCGGAGACATTTTGCTGGGGCGCATGGAAAACTACTTGCTTAAAGAGGGATTTAACCTCGTTTCCGACAATTATATCCGGGGTGCCATTCCGGCGGGCAGAACCATCGTCAGCTCCCGCGACACCACCTACCAGGTACCCAACAGCGAGATGATGGCGGTGCGTTTCACCGACGACAAGCCGAGCGATTATGTCATTAAATACCAGTACGAGACTATATTCGGAGACCGCATCAACTTCCTGAACATCAATGTGGTCAATACCCAAACGGGAAAAACTGAAGTTTCGTTTTCTTATCCGGAAAGATCGGGCAACGGACGGACGGTCATCCGGTCGGATGATGCTTTTGCGCTTTTTGTAGCGGGTCTGAGAAAGTAAATAATTTTTATCTTCGCTGGAACTTCAGGTTGTCTACCCCCGGCTTGTTGCATTTTCACCAATACCTGTAAAAATGATGCGAAACCGCCTGCTGCCTACGCATATTTTTGCGATCCTGATGATGGCGGTCAGCATATTTTTGCTGATTACAGCCCGGGGGCTTCACCAGGCACTTGCCCAAAACGAGGACAGTTCAACGAGCCCAATAGTAGCCTTCAGAAATGCTTTTACCTTAGTTGCCATAACATTGATCGTCTTGTGCATTGGCTTGATTGCCTTAAAAAAATGGGCTATCCCCGGTTTTCTCGTTATGCTGTGCCTGGGCGGAATTACCCTGGCATGGGGAATTTACTGGCTGGCGGGTGAATTAAAAAATGAACCTACCCCATTGAAGATAGTAGTTGGTTTTTCCGTACTGATCTATACCCTGCTGATATCGGGAATCCTTTTTCTCACGAATGCCCAGGTCTTGGCACTTTTTCATAGAAAGGAGAAACCCAAAGAAGAAATGCCGGATATTTTAGACCAGTTTTAATCAGCACCGATTCTTATGTTTAGACACCGCCTGAACCTGATACAAATTTTCGGCATCATGACGCTGGGGATAGCGCTGAGCCTGCTCCTTGTTGCCTGGGCATTAAACGGAGAAGCTTACCGGAGTGAGGATCGAATTGACCGGGATAGCCTCTGGGGGCGTAACGGATTTATCATCATTAGTCTTTTACTTGCGGTGCCGGCGGTTGGCCTTTTGATCCGTAAAAAATGGGCAGTGACCTTTTTGATCGTTCTTTTTTGGGTGGCAATCTTTGGCTGCATTGGCCTTTTTGTGCTCGCGTTTTTCAACACTTCTCGCACTGATGTTGAAGGAATTGCTTTATTGGCTGGTTTTTTCATTCTGATCCTTGCTTTTTTTTTAGCCGGAATTTTGTATTTAAACAATGCCTGGGTGCTGGAGTCTTTCCCGGGGAATGGAGGGGAAAAGGAAGGGTTGGCTGATGTTTTGGATCAATAAAAGTTGTATTTTTGTTGAAAATCTAATTAGTGTCTGTCTTTATAGTCCGATAACTGCGTTGTGTTTCGCCCCAAAATCGGTCATTTATGCGAGTAAACTCCCGTTTTTGGGGCGAAACACGCCTTGTTCCCGAACGCTAAAGAACAGACACCCGACTAAATAGACAGACACTAATTATGCCCAGCGCTACAGATTATATTGCGAGGGAAGCCGTGTTAAACGCCATCAATCAGATGCCGGATCGCATCCCAATTGATGCCTTGCTCGATGAAATTATCTATTTGTATAAAGTAGAAATTTCTCTACAAAAATCAAGTAAAGGAGAAGGTATTTCATTGGAAGATTTTCGTGAAAAAGTAAAATCATGGCCAGCGTCCGAATAATCATTACCTGTCTAACATCTAACACCTATAGCTCACCATGACTGACAAACGCCTTTTCCTGCTTGACGGCCACGCTTTGGTTTACCGGGCGCATTATGCTTTTATTGCCCGGCCCCTCATCAATTCCAAAGGCATCAACACCTCGGCAGTGACGGGTTTCACGCGGGCGCTGTGGGACCTGATGCAGTCGCAAAAACCAACGCACATTGCCGTGGCTTTCGACCTGCCTTCGCCCACGTTCCGGCACAAAATGTACGAGCCGTACAAAGCCAACCGTGAATCGCAACCCGCAGACATCACCACGGCCTTCCCTTACATTATGCAAATCGTTCGGGGGTTCAAAATACCGATTGTGACCGCCGAGGGCTACGAAGCGGATGACGTCATTGGCACCTTAGCCAAACAAGCGGAAAAAGAAGGCTATACCGTGTACATGGTGACCCCCGACAAAGACTTCGGGCAGTTGGTTTCCCCAAATATTTTTCTCTACAAACCTTCCCGCCAGGGCAACGGCATTGACATTTGGGGCGAAAAAGAGGTGACGGAAAACTGGCAGATCAAACGCGTGGATCAGGTAGCCGACCTGCTCGGCCTGATGGGCGACAGCGTGGACAATATTCCGGGTCTGCCGGGCATTGGCGAAAAAACAGCGGCCAAACTCCTGGACCAATTCGACACGGTAGAAAACCTCATTGCCAACGCCGATCAATTGAAGGGCAAGCAAAAAGAAATTGTCGAACAATTTGCCGAACAAGGCTTATTGTCTAAAAAATTAGCCATCATTGATACTTCAGTGCCCATTCAGTTCGACGCCGAAACTTTCAACCTCGACCCTTTAGACCGCGACCTTTTATCTGCGGTGTTCAAAGAACTGGAATTCCGGAGCTTAGCCAAACAAATCCTCGGCGAAGACGAAGAAGGCGCGCCGATACCTGCACCCGTTTCCCGGCAAGGCAACCTGTTCGACGACCAGCCGGCCGCCAGCAGCGTCCCCCAGGTCAAGACAACCAGCCTTTCCGCCCATTCGGTGGCGGAGCACGACATTTACAACACGCCCCACGACTACCACTTAGTGGAAACCCCGGAACAACGCACTGCGCTGCTGGCTTTGCTGGGAAAACAAAAGCATTTTTGTTTCGATACGGAAACGACCAATATTGACCCCAACTTAGCGGAATTGGTCGGCATGTCTTTTGCCGTCAAGGCGAAAGAAGCGTATTATGTGCCGGTGCCCGCCGATCGCGCTGCTGCAACGGCTTTGGTTTTGGAATTCAAAGCGCTGTTTGAATCAGGCAGCATTGGGAAAACGGGTCAGAACATCAAATATGACGCCATCGTGCTGAAGAACTACGGCGTGGAAGTGGAAGGCCATTATTTTGATACCATGGTGGCGCACTACCTGCTGGAACCGGAACAGCGCCACAACATGGATTATCTGTCGGAAACCTTCTTGAAATACAAGCCCGTTTCCATCGAAACGCTGATTGGCAAAAAAGGCAAAGGCCAGCTCACCATGCGCGATGCGCCTTTGGAAAAAGTGAAAGAATACGCCGCCGAAGACGCCGACGTCACGTGGCAGTTGCGCGAATACTTAGAGCCGACCCTGAAAACAGAAGGATTGGAAACCCTGTACGAAACCATCGAACGCCCGTTGATCCGGGTGCTGGTGGGCATTGAAACCGAAGGCATCAACATCAACAGCGCATTTTTGGAAAAATACTCGGAAGAACTGAATACCGGCATTCTGAAAGTGGAAAAAGAAATTTATGAACAAGCCGGCGTTCATTTCAACATCGGATCTCCGAAACAGGTGGGGGAGGTGCTGTTCGAGCGCCTGAAAATCCCGTATCGCTGGAAAAAAACGCAAACCGGACAATATTCCACCGACGAAGATAAGCTCTCGGAGTTGTCTGCCGCGCATCCCATCATTGAAACCATTTTACATTATCGCGGGCTTTCAAAACTAAAATCTACCTATGTGGATGCTCTTCCTCGCTTGGTGAATCCGCGCACAGGCCGGGTTCACAGCTCGTTCAACCAGGCGCTGGCTGCCACGGGGCGGTTAAGTTCCAACAATCCGAACCTGCAAAACATCCCCGTGCGCACGCCGGAAGGCGCGAAAGTGCGCGAGGCATTCATCCCCCGCGACGCCGATCACGTCCTGCTTTCTGCCGATTATTCGCAAATTGAGCTGCGGTTAATCGCCGAACTCAGTGGCGACGAAGCCATGCTGGAAGCTTTCCAGGCCAACCAGGACATCCACAGCGCCACCGCAGCCCGGGTGTTCGGCGTGCCTTTTGAGGAAGTGACGCGCGAGCAACGCTACCGCGCCAAAACCGTAAACTTCAGCATCATTTATGGTGCAGGTGCTACCAACCTGTCGCGCCAGTTGGGCATCAAGCGCACCGAAGCGACGGATTTGATCAACCAATACTTCAGCCAATACAAAGGCTTGAAGATCTATATGGAACACGTGGTGGAAGAAGCCCGGAAAAATGGCTACGTCATGACCCTCATGGGCCGCCGCCGTCACCTGCGCGACATCAACTCGCACAACGCCCTCGACCGCAGTCTGGCGGAGCGCATTGCCATCAATACGCCCATACAAGGTTCCGCTGCCGATATGATCAAAATTGCCATGATCGGTATCCACGAGGACTTGAACGCGGGTAATTTCCGTTCGCGGATGATCCTCCAGGTACACGACGAATTGGTTTTTGATGTGTATAAACCGGAATTAGAAGCCATCAAACCCATTATCGAAACCCGCATGAGCAAGGCCATGCCGAACCTGAAGGTGCCGATTTTGGTGGAGATGGGGGTTGGGGAAAATTGGCGGGAAGCGCATTAGGGAAGTTTGCAAGGGGCAAGTTAAACCAAATGCCGCAGCACCTCATCATCCTCGTTTTCTTCCTGCTCTAATTGCATAATGTCAGAAAACGCCGCGTATTCTGCACAGCAGATAGCAGGGAAAGTAGCCAGAAAACCGACTAACAGCGCTACCACCCCCATTGCAGCGATAAAGCCCAAAGCAATGGAAAACAAAAATATCGTAAACCACCTTTTGGAAATGATCTTTCTACTGGCTTCCATGGCTTCGCTGGGTTCCATATTATAAAACACAACGAAAAAAGGCGCAGCACTGTAAGCAATACTCAGGTAGATGGCGGGGATCAGGAGCAACAATGCCCAGAATGGAAATATAAAATCTCCTTCGATAAATATCCTCGAAATGGTGTGTTGAATATCCGAATCCAAAATCAATCCGTCAGCTCCCCAAAAAAATGAAATAAGCATGACCAGCAAAAACGGAATGGCGGCAGCTATTATGATCAATCCGGTTAAAGCAGATACGATCGCCAGGTTGCGGAAGTGATCGAAGCCCTTGAAAAAATCACCGAAATAGATTTCAGGCGCTCCTGTGCTGATCTTGTGCGCAACAAGAAAATAGCCTGCCATCAGACAAGGCAAAAGTAGCGTATTGGCGGCAAAGGTAACGATGATCGAAAGATCATTGGAGGACCCGCTAACGGCCAGGTAGATCAACGTAAAGGCAATGAAAAGACCTGGCTGTTTCCAAAAAATATTGAAACCACGTTCGATATAAGTTCCCAAAGCAAATTCATAGCCGCGTGTCTGGATTTCGCGAATTCTTTCCGTTGCAGGAGTCATGGCTTGGGTTTTGGTAAATGAATGTCTTGAAATGAATAACGTGTTCAATATGCCCCTTTCCGGGGTTCTTTGTTTGTAAATACCGACAAAAAAATCAAAACATTATACCAAAGCAGGAAAAAGTTATCTCTTACCACGTCCCATATAAATAACCACTTTCCGGATTTTTCCCTTTCACCCCCCGGAAGTAATTGTCAATGAATGCAAAATCCGCGTTCGCGTCGTCCGTTGTGTAAAATGGGGCGCTTACGCTCACAACCTTATTGGCATAATCAAATTTGCACAGCAGGATCGGAACCCCTGCGCCTTTGGCAATATAGTAAAAACCCGTTTTTAACTTTTCTACCCGGCTGCGGCTGCCTTCCGGTGCAATGCACAGGGAAAAGTTTTTGTCTTCGTGAAAAGTGTCTGCCACGGCGTCCACAAAATTGCTACGTTTGCTGCGATCAACCGGATAACCGCCCAGCCAGCGGAATAACGCACCAAACGGGGGGCGGAAAAGCGACTCCTTACCTGCGTATTTGACGTTCAATTTCATCGAGCTTCGAACCAGCAAGCCCAAAGGGAAATCCCAGTTGGAGGTATGCGGAATAACGATGAGCACATAACTTGGCGGCAAGGGCCAGGTTTCGGAGGCTGTTCGCCAACCGATTATTTTCAGGATAAAGGCGCTAATTACACTCCACATAAGCAAGTATGGGTAGGTGATCAAAATAAAAACAAGCGGTGATGAGTCGCCCACAATGCAGGCGCTACATAAAAATAGCCTGCCAACTTACACATAAAATCTACGAATGACAACAACTCTGCGTCTATGTGTTAATTTTGTCTTCGATATTTAAGGAACGTGTCGTAAGTAACTTCCCTGTTTTGGTGGTCTCTTTTTTGGCTACGCCGAACTTCGTTTCGCCATGTTCCTAGCAAAAAAAGTACACCACCATGTACCTTCTAATCCTTAGTTTCCTGACTGCCTTTGGCTTAACTTACTTTGCTATACCTTCTATTGTCAAAATTGCCCGGACCAAGCACTTGTTTGACGAACCCACCGAACGCAGCTCGCATACGGAAAATACGCCTTCCCTTGGAGGGATCGGCATTTTTGCAGGTGCTATTTTTTCGATTGTTTTGTGGACGCCGTTCGGAGATTTTGGCGATCTTCAATATATTCTTTGTGCGTTCATCATCATTTTTCTCGTCGGCGCCAAGGACGATATTGACCCCATGTCGCCTTTAAAAAAATTAGCAGGTCAGCTATTGGCCGCTTTTATTCTGGTCTTCAAATCGGGTATTGCTTTCAGCAGTTTGTACGGCGTTGCCGGTTTTTATGAAGATCTCCCGCTCTGGCTCAGCGCCATCATTACTTTGCTGACCATCCTGCTCATTACCAATGCTTTCAACTTAGTTGACGGCATTAATGGTCTGGCGGGTAGCATCGGCACCCTGATCATCACAACTTTAGGCTGCTGGTTTTTTATGACCGGTGCCATCGAATTAGCCATCGTTGCGTTTGCAACAGCAGGTGCGGTAATCGCATTTCTGAGGTATAATTTCACCCCGGCTCAGATTTTTATGGGAGACACCGGATCCTTAATGATCGGCCTCATCTGTGCAATTCTGGCCATTCAATTCCTGGAGATCAACCATCGGCTCGATAACACAAACCCGTATAAGTTTCAAGCGGGGCCGGCAGTTATTGTAGGCATCCTTATCCTGCCGCTCTACGATACCCTGCGCGTTTTTTTTACGCGAATCATGCGCGGTGCCTCGCCATTTCGACCCGACCGACGTCATATTCACCACCTGCTCATTGATTACGGCATGAGCCACATGCGCGCAACCGCTGTGCTGACCGCCGCCAATGCCTTGTTCATCAGCTTTGTTTTCATGATGCACGACCGCATTGGCATGCATACCTTATTGCTGATCCTGCTGGCAACAGCCTCCTTAGCCACCTATTGGTTGCACCGCAGTGTATTGCTCAAAAAAGAACCATCTGCTGTATGAAAACCTTATTGTTCGTTTTTATCGGTGGGGGAGTGGGGAGCGTTTGCCGCTATGGCATCAGCCGGATGTTTGCGCACGTTCCTCCGGTATTCCCCTGGGCAACCTTTTTTGCCAACGCAATCAGTTGCATCCTGCTCGGTTTTTTGGTGGAATGGAGCGCCCGGGGTTGGTTGTCCAACGACCAGCGTATGTTGCTCATGACCGGCTTTTGTGGCGGATTTAGTACGTTTTCCACCTTCACCAACGAAACCTATTTCTTGTACCAGCGCGGATTGTTTGCCGCGATGGGCAACGTCGTGCTCAGCTTGGTGATTTGTATGATTTGCCTAATTTTGGGCATGAAGCTGGCTGCGCGGGTATGATTTTCCAGTAAACCTTATCTTCGGCACGAATTTTACCAACGCGTATTTTGAGATTCGCCCTAACAATTTGATTGTATGAAATTTACACACGAAATCCTCGACCGGCTCGATTTGCTGGAAGCCAAGTATACGACTATGGGTCAGGATATGCTGTCTTACTTAGATGGCTTGCTGCACGCCGATTACCTGACTTATTGGGACTATATCCACTTAGACACCCTGCTCAGCCTGCAAAATCCGCGAACCCCCCTGCCTGACGAACGCATTTTTATCCTGTACCACCAGATTACGGAGTTGTATTTCAAACTCATCATCCAGGCCATCGAACAATTTATTTTTGATGAAAAACAGAACCTGACTTTTTTTAAACGCCAGTTGCAACGCGTAAACCGCTACTTTGAACATCTTATTGATTCGTTCGATGTTATGGTAGATGGGATGGATAAAGCAGAATTTTTGCAATTTAGGATGAGCCTGTTGCCGGCCAGTGGTTTTCAATCGGGGCAATACCGGAAAATTGAAATCCTGAGCGCCGATCTATACAACCTGGTTCATTTTTCGCAAAAATCAGCGTTGTCGCCCGAATCGCCCATAGAGTCGCTGTATGGCGCACTCTACTGGAAAAAAGGCGCTACCGAACTGGCTACCGGCAAAAAAACCCTGACCCTGAAACAATTTGAACAAAAATACGCTTCGGAATTCATCGAGCTGGCCAACCGGGTCAAGCCCTCCAATATCTGGCAGGCTTACCTCAAATTTGACCCGGAAACCCGCGAAGATCAGGAACTGAAAGACCTCCTGCGCGCTTACGACTTCAACGCCAATATTCGTTGGCCGCTGGTACACCTGCGTTCGGCAGTACGTTATTTAGACAACAAACCGCATGTGATCGCCGCAACCGGGGGCACCAACTGGCAACAATACCTGCCGCCCAAAGAACAACGCATCGTTTATTATCCGGAACTCTGGAATGAGGCGGAATTGGAAAGTTGGGGGAAGAAGACGAGGATGTAGCGTTTTTTTAAAATATGCAAGTTTGCAAGGGCAAGGGGCAACCTGAGCGTGTAGATTAAATTTGCCAACTTGCTTTTTGCCAACTTGCCTGTTTGCCAATTTGCACACTTGTCAATTTAATTTAAAAAAATGAACTACCTGTCGCTTGAAAATGTGAGCAAAACATACGGAGAGAAAGTGCTGTTCGACCGCATTTCTCTTCAAATTGGCAAAGGGCAAAAATTAGCGCTGGTGGCCAAAAACGGCACCGGCAAGTCCACCCTGCTGCGCGTGATTGCCGGTCAGGAAGCACCCGAAGGCGAAAACAGCAAAATCCTGTTGCGTCGCGACGCCAAAATCGGCTATTTGGAACAGGATCCTTTTTTCTTTGATTCGCACACCATTCTGGAAGCGGTGCTGGATTCGGACAATCCGGTTATTCAGGCCATCCGACACTACGAAGAAGCGCTGTTGTTTTCGGAAAATGAAGCCGAAATGCAGGCAGCACTTGCGAAAATGGACGACCTGAAAGCCTGGGACATGGAAGCCCGGATCAAAGAAATCCTTTCCAAGTTTGGCATCACAAAATTGGGCCAACCTGTGCGCACGCTCAGCGGTGGCCAGCGCAAACGATTGGCTTTAGCCAAACTGATTATTGACGACCCCGAATTCATTATCCTCGACGAGCCTACCAACCACTTAGACATTGACATGATCGAGTGGCTGGAGGAATACCTGTCCCAGCCGAACATCACCCTGCTGATGGTGACGCACGACCGGTATCTCTTAGAGCGCATCTGCAACAATATCCTGGAATTAGAGCATGGAGAACTCATTCGCTACACCGGCAACTACAAAGATTTTTTAGAAAAAAAAGCCATCCGCCAGGAAACGCAGGGCGTGGAATTGGACAAAACACGGAAGCTGCTGAAAAGAGAGCTCGACTGGGTAAACCGCTCCCCCTCAGCGCGCACTACTAAAGCCAAATCCCGCGTGGACGCCTATTACGAATTGGATGAGAAAGTGTCGGGCAAACAGGTGGACAAAGAAATCCAGATCGAAATCAAAGGGCAGCGACTTGGGAAAAAAATCCTGGAATTGCACAACGTGGGCAAACGCTTTGGCGAAATGCCCATCGTGGAGGGTTTTTCCTATAAATTCAAAAAAGAAGAACGCGTAGGCATCCTCGGCCCTAACGGCGTGGGCAAATCCACTTTTCTGAAACTTATCACCGAAGAGTTGCGCCCCGACAGCGGTAAAGTCGTCGTGGGTGGCAATACCGTTTTTGGCTACTACTCGCAGGATGGCATCCAGCTCAAAGACGACAAACGCGTCATCGAGGTCATTCAGGATATTGCCGAGTTTATTCCGCTGGAAAAAGGCCAAAAAATTACAGCCCCGCAAATGCTGGAGCGCTTCCTGTTCAGCCGAAAACAGCAACAAGTCTACGTTTCGCAACTCAGCGGCGGCGAACGGCGGCGCCTCTACCTGCTGACCTTGTTGATGAAAAACCCCAATTTCCTCATCCTCGATGAGCCGACCAACGACTTAGACATCCTCACCCTGAACGTGTTGGAAGATTTTTTGCTCGAATTTCCGGGTTGCGTCATCATCGTATCGCACGACCGCTACTTCATGGATAAACTCGTGGATCACATGTTCATTTTTGAAGGCAACGGGCATATCCGCGATTTTAACGGCGACTACTCCGATTACCGAAAAGACCTGAAAGAACGCGAACGCGAACAACGCCGCGTTGATCGGGCCGAACAGTTGCAAAAGGAAGTAGCCGCGCAACCCCAACAAATTCAACGCCAACGCACGCAGGAAGAGCGCAAGGAATTGAACCGCATCGAGAAGGACATCGCCAAACTCGAGTCCCGGAAAGTGGAAATCATAGCGTTGTTCAACCAGAGCGATATTGCCCTCAGCGACATCGAAAAACTTTCAAAAGAGCTGGCTGTTGTGACGGAAACGCTGGAAGAGAAAGAGATGAAGTGGTTGGAATTATCGGAGTAAGAATGCGTTTCCCGTCGTAAAATGTAAAAAATCGGTTGACAGAACTGCCTGACTTTCGGGCTGTTTCGATGCTTTTCTCTGCAAAAACCCTTAACCTTGCGAAGATTTTCCTATTTTGGGCACTACTATCCACACAATCTCACGCCAATATGGGTTTGCCCCTTGACAAAAAAACGGTTCTCCACGACTATTTCATTTGCTGCGTCAGCCGTGAAATCAGCCTGAGCATCCGGAAAGAAGTGCTAAACGGACGAGCCAAATTCGGCGTTTCCGACGACGGCAAAGAACTCTTCCAGATCGCAATGGCCAAGGCTTTCAAGCCCGGAGATTTCCGCGCCGACTACTATCGTGGCCACACCCTGTTGCTGGCGCTGGGCATTGCTTCTATTGAAAGCCTGTTTGCACAATTGTATGCTGACTGCGAAAATGACCCTTTTTCCGGGGGGCGGCAAATGAACAACCACCACGCCACCCCAATGCTGACCGCCGATGGCGAATGGCTGCCGCACAAGGACATGTACAACCTCTCTTCCGACATCTCCACCACAGGCGGGCAAATGGCCCGGGGATTAGGATTGGCTTTTGCCTCCAAACGCTACCGGGAAGATGCACAACTCGGAGAAACGCAATTTTCTAACCAGGGCAACGAGGTTTGTTTTTGTAATATCGGCGACGCCAGCACTTCCGAAGGCGTTTTTTGGGAGGCCGTCAATGCGATGGGCGTTTTGCAGGTGCCGCTCGCGGTGACCGTTCAGGACGACGGCTACGGCATTTCGGTGCCCAAATCCTATCAAACCACCAAACAAAGTATTTCATTGGCGTTGGAAGGCTTTCGGCTCAACGAAAAAGGTGAAGGCTTCGACATCTACTGTATCCACGGATGGGATTATCCAACCCTCTGTGAAACCTATACACACGGCATCGAAAAAATGCGCCAAACCCATATCCCGGCGGTTTTTCACGTCGAGGAACTGACCCAGCCGCAGGGGCACTCTACTTCCGGCTCGCACGAGCGCTACAAATCAGCAGAACGCCTGCAATGGGAAGCCGACTACGATTGTAACCGGCAGTTTCGGCTGTGGATTTTGGCGCAAAACCTTGCCGGCGAAGACGAGCTCAAACAAGTAGAAGCCGACGCAAAAGCCGAAGTTCGCGCAGCGCGGGAGCGCGCCTGGGCCATGTTTGAGACGCCACTGATGGATGACCTTCAAATCCTGGACGACATTTATGCCCGCTTAGCCGACAGTTTAAATGCAGACGGGGCTATGCAGCAAATCTACAAAGAGCTGCGAGCCGCGCGCAACCCCGTTTATTCCGAAATTCTGAGGGCTGCACGGCGCATGAGCCATGCCCTGCGGGGCATAAATACTGAAGCAGCCGAAGACCTGCGCAATTTTGTACAGCAAAGGTTGGTGCGCGGAAAAGAACGTTATGGCAGGCATTTATACAGCGAAAGTCCTCATTCGGCTCTCCGCGTTCCGGTGATCCATCCGGTTTATTCCGAAACTTCGCCCATCAAAAACGGTTTCGAGATCATCAACGCTTTTTTCGATGCGGCTTTAGACAAACACGCGAATCTGTACGCATTTGGGGAGGACGTCGGCAAAATTGGCGGCGTCAATCAGGGTTTTGCCGGTTTGCAGGCCAAATACGGTGAAGCGCGCGTCTTCGACACCGGCATCCGGGAGTGGACCATCATTGGCCAGGCCATCGGAATGGCGATGCGGGGCCTGCGACCCATTGCCGAAATACAGTATTTAGACTACCTCCTCTACGCTTTTTCCGCGCTTTCCGACGATTTAGCCACCCTGCGCTACCGCAGCAACAGCATCCAGGCGGCGCCGGTGCTCATTCGCACGCGGGGACACCGGTTTGAAGGCATCTGGCATTCCGGTTCGCCGATGAGTGTGTTGCTGGGCGGGCTGCGCGGGATCTACATCCTCACGCCGCGCAATTTTGTACAGGCAGCCGGCTTGTACAATACCATGCTGCAATCGGACGACCCGGCGCTGATGATCGAGTGCCTCAACGCGTTTCGCCAGAAGGAACACCTGCCCGACAATATGGGGGAATACACCGTGCCGTTGGGCATGCCGGAGGTGTTGCGGGAAGGAACCGACTTGAGTATTGTGACCTACGGTGCCTGCGTCCGCATTGCCCTGGCGGCCTGTGAACGGCTGGAAGAAGAAGGCATTTCGGCAGAGGTGATTGACGTACAAACCCTCCTGCCTTTCGACATCGAAGGCCGGATTGGTCAATCGTTGACCAAAACCAACCGCATTATCTTTTTGGATGAAGATGTGCCGGGTGGCGCCACCGCGTATATGATGCGCGAGGTACTGGAGAAACAGGGCGGGTATTACCACCTCGACGCAATGCCCGTCACCGTCAGCGGGCAGGCACACCGCCCCGCTTACAGCTCCGATGGCGATTATTTTTCCAAACCCAATGTGGAAGATGTCTACGAAGCGGCTCTTCGGATGATGCAGGAAGCCGACCCAGGCCGGTTTTGAAACATCAATTTCTCCTCAATTCCCCAGGAACTTGCCGTTGTATTTGTATACAGCAATCACCAAAACGGTGAACAACAAGAAGAAGAGGAAGAAATACAACATGCAATATCCTTTCCTGCCTACATTTTGAATATCTGACATGACCGGCGTTTTAGAACGAGTGTGAAACCATTTTTTCGGCTGCAAAGATGTACAAAAAAACTGATGTGCCAATGAGGCAGGGGATTTTTATCGCCCCTGCTGAGGCGATTTTTCCAGCCGCTTTCCTGGGCTTGTTCGGTAGCGGCTTGTGCGTTTGCAGCCCGGCCTTTCGTTTTTCGTTGACGGTTTCGATGGTTTGGAACGGGAGCGCAATGCGAACGGGGCTGACTTTTTTACCGTCTTTGTATTTGCCACCCCAGGTTAGTTCGGTCATGTTGTCAAAGTTTGGGTTTTGGCAAAGATAATGCAGTCTTGTTGTTTATGGGCAAACAGTTGGCAATACGTTCGGATCAAGCTGTCAGGATGGCCTGGAATGAAAAAGACCTTTCGATATCAAAACGAAAGGTCTTTTCGATTATGGCTTGGCTGGTTTCAGAAAGTTGGATTCAGTTCAAAAGGGTTGGTAATGGCACGTCGGCCAAATTCTTTCAGCAACGCTGCCTTGGTTGCGCCTTCATTACCGGACAATATGGATGCTGTCTTTTTTAAAAAAGCTTCTACCTGCGGCTGTGAAGTTCCTGGCAGGCGGCTTTCAAAAAATGGCGGCAAGTCATTTGAAACATATTCGCGATTCACATCCGGGAAGTTAGCAAACGGTTCAAACTCTGATTGATTTTTGAACCAGTCAGAATAAATAAAATGCCATTGGTCTTTGCTAAGTTCGAGTACTCCGATTTCGTTGTGCCCATAAATTAGTGTAAAGGCCAGTGTTTTGGGTTGCTGACCGTTCCGATCACTGCTGTTTTCGGAACGTTGCCAGCGATGTAGCCATGATGGTAGTTTCATGTTCGTTCCTCCTTTTTTGGTTGTTGAATGATGTTACGAAGTGTATAGAAACGCAAATTAAGACAGTTTTTAATCAAATCGTAACGGGTTGGAGAATATAATTTTTTGAATTCTTTTTCCAACAGCATATTTGCAGATGTTTCTCTTTTAGTTGTAAGCATTTCATCAAATACAAAACGGAATTGGGCGTAATCCTGGTATACGAGTCTTATCAATTCAAAATGATTGGGGTTTGGCACCCCCTCCCAGCCAATCCGAGGCATTGAACCATGTATGTACCTTTCCAGGTTAGTAATACCATCGGGTGTTTTTTCATAAAAACGAGCTAATTTTTCTTCATGCTCGTTCCAAAAAAGCCCGCGTGCTGAATCATAAATAGGCGAGAATCGCGGAGCTCGCCCGCCTTTAATATGCCGAATTACGCCCCAATTGTAGATGTGTCGGTCGTTGTTCCCTGTGATTGCATCGAAGCAAAGCATTCTTACGAGGTCGGTAATGATCTTTTGTGCTATGTCGCTATGACCAAAACGGTACTGTATGGCACATTCTGTAAATTGAAACGTAAAATAGTTACGAACAGTTCGCCTGTCTTTTTCGATTTCTTCTACTAGGGCCTCATTAGACAGGTAACCACTATAAATTTCTGCTCCGTGTTCGAGTCTTTCTCCTCGCTGTAAAAAATATTCACTCAAAAATCGAAGCCGACCAAACTCATCGTCTACAACCAAACGGGAGTTAGCCACGATTACCCCAAGAGCAACCCCCAATCGGTTAAGTAAATGTTCCGTAATACTTTCGTTGGGGTACCACTTCCGAGCGACTTTGGCGATGTAGGGAGTCCATGTTTTGGGATTGTCTTTGCGCAGTGTGCGTCCATATTCGTAAACCTTAATAAAATCTTTCGGAGCTTCCCCTGAAATGGCTTCATCCAAAATCAGGGTATCCTTTTTGCGAAGAATTGGTATATGTGTCCTCAAGTCAGGATCAAATCCAGAGTGGTTTTCGTAAGGGACAAATTTTAGCGATTTCGACATACCTGTAATCTCTAATTTTCATATAACGGCAATGTCAGAATAGTTAGGCAGCTCCTGTTGTAAAACATCTTTGGAGAAGCCATAGGTACCTTTGGCCAGTACTTTGTCCAGCCATTGATTGATATGTCGTTCTGCTCTGCCATTTCAAGAGTGATTTTTTGCGAAAGGTATCACTTTCCAATACTTTTCGCAAAAAATCTATTTCATTATTCCAATGTAATGGTTCTTTGGTGAACCGTTTTATCAATAAGTCTCTTAATGTCGTATTCGATTTTTCCTTGCTGCCGCCTTCCCAAAATGACAAAAGTCATCCCGGAATCCCGGAATGACTTTTGTTGCGGTATCGAGACAGACACGTTTCTTAGAAAAATTTCGCTCGTTTGTCCTTAATAGAGGCTTGTTTTTTCATCGCGCCGATTAAGTTATTTTGCGCACCCATACCGGAAGCCATGTTGTTTCTGGTACGAATCGAAGTAATCTGGGTAGGATCAACCGGGCCCGGGGTCGCTTTGGAGATCACTTGCAGCAGGAAAACGCCGCTGACACCTGTGATCGCTTCCGATGTT